>CAVWGL010000005.1:0-278071 GCA_963754565.1 Vulcanimicrobiota bacterium
GCCCATCCGGGAAGAAGTTACAAGTGGTCCACGCCTTTGGGGCATCCTTTGGAAGCGGAGGGTCCAGCAGCAGCCTCATCACGTTCGATAACGCACTTTATGGAACGGCGGCCAGTGGCGGCCCCCACCGGAGATGAGGCCGATCTTCCGGCAGTACCTCTAACTCCTTTGACACCCAAGCGAAGCCGAGAGGGCTATGCTCCGACAGCACCGGCGACGTATTCGTACCTACTGGCGGTAACGAAATCTTGGATACACTTATGGAGCGACTCAGCCGACGACGACGTTGCAGGCCCCGCGCCGCCCTTGCACGCTGATGCATCACCCCTGAACCATGCATGGCGAGATCGCGGTAAAAAGCGTTGTGGCATAGCGTTTTCGACGTGTCCGGCTTTTTGCAAACAGTGGCTGCAAAATGCGCGACGGGCGAGGGCGGAGCGCGAGAAGTGAAAAGGGCTTATTTACAGGCTTTTTCCGCAGCTCTGAGCCGGCCGGCGGGGCGAGGGAGTGTACGGTTTGGGCGCCTACCTCACAGCCCGTGCAGCCGCGTAGGGGGATAGATACCGTATTATGCGTCAAGCGTAATTGGCATGAAAGCCACGCCTGAGCGAAGAATCCCATAGGCAAGTACCAACAGCTTACGCATGACGGCACCGATGATGAGCCGCTTGTGTTTACCTGCCGCGAACAGACGTTCGGCGAAGGTCCGAAGGATCGGATTGAAACGAGCGGCCACCATCGCCGGCATGTAGAGCGCCTTTCGGATGCGAGCGTTGCCCGTCTTGCAGAGCCGAGGACGGCCGTGAATGGAGGTTCCAGATCGGCGCTCCCGCGGAGACAGTCCAGCAAACGCGGCGACGGCCTTCGCTGACTGAAAGCGATCGAGATGCGGGATCTCCGAGAGAATGGCTCCAGCGGTTGTCTCGCCGATTCCGGGAATCGACGTCAGCAAGTCGCGCCGCCGCTTGAGGTCAGGATGGTCGTCGAAGTGCTGGCGGATCTTGCGCTCAACCTGCGCGATCTGCTCGTCGAGTGTGGCGATGACCTCTCGGATTGACGCCGCGACGACAGCTGAGTCCGACGATTGCGCGTAGACCGATTGCTGCGCTCGGGTCGTCTTGAGGTGGTCGTAATGCCGCATAAGCGCTTGCAGGATACGGATTTCCGTCGCCGGCGGGACCCACAGCTCTGGGCTCTGGCTCTTACAGAAGCGCGCAATGAGCGCCGCGTCAACCGCATCGGTCTTCGTCCGCAGCAGCTCGCTCTGCGCGAAGGCTTTGATGCGAGCCGGATTGACCACGCTCACGTGCTGCTCGAGAGTATGAAGGTACAAGGCGAGGGCTTCCCAATACGCGCCAGTTGCTTCCATACAGAGTGCACCTCGACAGCGTGACGGTTCTTAAGCCACGCCGTCAGCTGCTCGAATCCCTTTGGCGTGTTCGGAAACGCTTTCTTTGCTTCAGACCCATCGCTTAAGAGACATGCGTGAAACGCTTCCTTCGACAGGTCGATTCCCAAGAACGATGCCATCGAACGTACCTCCCATAAGGGCGCCCCTTCTCGATCGACCTTGTGCATTCGAGCTTGCCGACGATGCGGCGCTCACGATACCGTCCGATCTCACAGGGCGCCACGGGCAGGCCGCCTATCTATCCCGCGGAGTTTTCAACCCAAGGAGTTCAATCAGCGTGACCTGCCCTATCGGCATCATACAAGGAGTTAAGGGCTTTAAAACGAGGCCCCCGTCCGCCTGGCGGGCGGCGAGCCCGCACTCTACCTGCTAAAATCGCCACACCCGGCGTCTGAAGTGGTGGAGTCGCAATTGTGGGAGGCGCCGCGGACGCTTCGTACCATTCCGCCCGTAATTCTTGAAGGACCATGAACCTTTTATCCCGCTTATTACCGAACCGGCGACGCTCCAACCGATCTGCGCATCATTTTCTCCTTCGACCGTTTGCAACGACATCTGCTGCACTGGCAACATGTTACTGGGTGTGTGGATCTGAATGTTTATGGTGAGATCACTGATGCTAACTGGGTCGTTATTCACGGTTACTGAACTAGGTCCCATGTTTGTCGAAGCGACGAAGTCCACTGTTGCGGGAAAGCTATTATCCGAGGTCGGTTAGGATAGTTAGGGTACACGAGCAATTCAGTGCCATTAAACTCAAATGGAGTTATTTCGCGAGATCCCGGAGGCCCATTGTAGCCTGCCGAGATTCCGACAACATTGTTGAGATTGAGGAGCCAAGGCGGCGGGGCCGGGGACGAAAGGGGAGTGAAGGGGTCAAGCAAGGGCTTTCCCAGCCAAAATACTTCTGCAAACGGACCCGAACCCGAGGCTGATCCGGTGTTTGTCAGATTGAAGGACCAAAAGTACCAGATCATTGGTAGGTGAAAAGGAAAAGGGCGTAACACAAATATTTGTTCCTGCGAGTGCTTCTTCCGTTGTGGCGCAGATTTTCGCGAAGCTTTTTTCATACGTTTCTCCTAAGCGCGTTAATCTTATTTGTGCAGGTTACCAATCCTTCACAGCATTAGCATAGTTGTTGATGTTTCGTTGTAGCTCCGATTTGTTAAAATGGCTGGGATGCATAGAGCTTACTCGTTACTGGCCCTCGTTGGAGCGCTATTCAAATGAGGCTTAATGCAACGCAAAGCGAGGTCTGGTGGGCACCCCGAAAACTGGGCCAGCGGGACCACACTTTCGAGCTGCATAATCGGCTCGAGCAATGGAGGTCTCCATGGCCCGCAAACGTCACTCGCCCGAATCAATCGCCACGGTCTTGCGCCGCGTAGAAGCCGGCATTCCGATCGCCGAGCTTGCGCGTAAGGCCGGCGTTCACGAGAACACCATCCATCTCTGGAAGAAGAAATACGGCCAGCTTGGCACCGCGGAGATCCGCGAGATCAACGAGCTGCGCGATGAAAATACTCGCCTGAAGCGGCTCGTTGCCGATCTCACCCTCGACAAGGTGATGCTGCAGGACGTGCTCTCAAAAAAGCTCTAAAGCCGGCGAAGCAACGAGTTCTTGCCGGCGAAATGCAACAGCACTATGGTGTCAGTCAGCGCCGCGCCAGCATAGCGATGCGCTTCAACCGCGCGTCGCTGCAATACAAGCCGAAACGAAGTCCGGTCAACGAGGCGCTACGCGAGCGAATCAAGGAGCTCGCTGCCGCGCGCGTGCGTTACGGGCAGCGGCGCATCCGCGTCCTGCTTCAACGGGAGGGGTGGAAGGTGAATCTCAAGCGTGTGGCGCGACTGTACCGTCAGGAAGGCTTAAGTTTACGGGCCAAAGCGCCGAAGCGACGTCGCCGATCGGCAGCTCAGCGGGTGCGGTTGGCGCCGGCAGGCCCCAATCAAATCTGGAGTATGGACTTCATGCACGACCGCCTGCGAGGCGATCAGCCGCGAAAGTTTCGTTTGCTGACGATCGTCGACATCTTCACGCGGGAGTGCCTCGCGCTCGAGGTTGCTTCCGGCTTTCGAGCGGCGCAAGTGGTTCAGGTCCTGTCACGGCTGGTGATGAGCCGCGGTGCGCCTACCGCGATCCGTTGCGATCAAGGTACAGAGTTCACCGCCGAGGCGCTCGACCAATGGGCGTACAACAACCGCATCGAACTCGACTTCTCCCGGCCTGGAAAGCCGACCGATAACGCCTTCATTGAGTCGTTCAACTCGAGCGTCCGCAAAGAGTTGCTGAACACGTCGTGGTTTGATACCCTAGAAGCTGCTCGTCGAGCCGCGCGGTCGTGGCGGCGAGAGTACAATGAAATTCGGCCGCACCGGTCGCTGGCCAACAAAACGCCGAAAGCCTTTGCAGAGGCGGCGAAAATAGCGAGCTAGCCGGAAAAGATCACAACGCTCGTTGGCCTAGCGTTGGGGGCAAGTCCAATAGCGAGCTAGCCGGAAAAGATCACAACGCTCGTTGGCCTTAGCGTTGGGGGCAACTCCACTATCGACTACTAGGAAAACTCTCCGCCTATCTTCGGCGGCATGAGTGGGTGCCCGTCACTTTTGCAAAAATCGCTACACGTCGAAAACGCTATATGGCGTAACGCTTTTCCGCGCGATCCCGCCATGCACAGTTCACGCGCGATGCATCGGAACGTAAAGCGTTCGCTAGAAGCCCGTCAGCGAGTACACCGTACCTTGGCCGTATGAGCCGCCGCCGTAAAATGTTGTGCCGTAAAGTGTGCCGTTCACGTTGATCAGGCCGGCCTGAGGACTTCCGCCGTCTAAGCCGTTGAAGCTGTGGAGTACCGTTTCGGCGCCCGATGTTGTGACCGAGAAGATCGTTCCGCGGCTGTGCGCTCCGCCCCCAGAAGTTGTGCCGTAGAGTATGCCGTCAACGTTCAAGAGCCTCGCCACCGGATAGGCGCCATCCGACGGGTAACCCTTGAAAAGGTACAGCACTTTTTCCTTACCGGATGGCGTGATTGAGAAGACCGTGCCACAACCTTCATTGCAGTAACCGTTCGACTTGCCGTGTGCGCCGCCGGTGGAAGTCGTGCCGTAGAGCGTGCCGTTTACGTTGATCAAGTCTGCCCACGGTTCCGCACCGTCTTTCGGACCGCCCGTGAAAGCGTGGAGGACGGTTTCCTTTCCCGATGGGGTGATTTTGAACACGGTTCCGTACACGCCCGAATATAAGCCGGAATAAGTTGTACCGTAAAGCACGCCATTGACCCTGGCGAGGCCTGCGAAGGGGACAGCTCCCTCTCCTTTGACGCCGAAGCTGTGGATCACGGTTTCCTTTCCGGACATCGTGATCGAGAAGACCGTGCCGCAGCCATATCCGTCGCATCCGCCCGCACCGCCCGCGGATGTCGTGCCGTACAGCGTGCCGTCCACGTCGGTCAGGCCAGCCTCTGGACCCGATCCGTCCTCGTCCACGGGGTCAAATTGATGGAGCACGGTCTCTGTGCCATAAGGTGTGATGGAGAAGACCGTGCCCTGACCTCTTCTCCCGCCACCCTCGGCCGTGCCGTAAAGCGTGCCATCGATAGCGATAAGGCCGGCGAATGGATACCTGCCGTCATGACCGACGAAGCGATGGAGCACTGTTTCCTTACCGTACGGCGTTACCGAGAAGACCGTGCCGAAGCCGTGACGATGGAACTTTGTGCTGTAATAGCCGCCCGCTTCCGTCGTGCCGTAAAGTGTGCCATTCAGATTGACAAGTGCGGCACGGGGGTTAGCGCCGTCGGCCATGCTTCCGCTACCGCCTTGAAAGCTGTAAATCACGCTCTCGACCGGGCTTGCCTTGTGAACTCGCACGGCTGCAAGGGATCCACCGTGACCGGCCTGCGTTGCGATGCGGCTTTGCGGCATCACGCCCGGTGCGCCGATCGGCGGCTGCGATCCGCCGCAGCCAGCGAGCAAAGGAACCGCAACGCATAAGCAAAGCGCGCAGCGCCTCATTCCACTACTTCCAACTGAGGACGACGAGGCCGTCACCGGTCGCATTCTTCCAGCCTTGCCAACTGTGAAACTCCGTCGCGCTCGGCTCGATGTACGACGATCCGCCTCCTCCGCCGCCTCCCCCACCGGAGTACTCGAAACCCTCGCCGCACGCGCCACCGCCGCCGCCGTAGTAGCCGCCACCACCACCGCCGCCAGCGCCGCCATATCCCGAGTCTGTATAACCGCCCCCGGCGCCCCCCAAGCCTCGCGTTCCGTTCGAACCCGCGCCTTTCGAGCCGTATCCTTCGTTAATGCCTCCCGGGCCGCCGGACTTTTGCGTGCCACCGCCACCCCCAGCGCCACCGTAGTAGTCCGACCGCCCACCCTCGCCGCCGGCGCCGCCGGTCGGGCCGCCGCCCTTTCCGCCGCCTCCACCGGCGGAGTACTCGCCGCGACCGCCGCTACCGCCTCCTCCACCCGAGACGACGATCCGGTCCCTCAGGCTTTTCCCGCCCTCACGCACATCGCTCGAACCGCCGCCGCCGTATCCTGCCTCGCCGCCTGACGCTCCGCCGTTGAATCCGCCCGTTGCTCCGCCGGCGCCGCCTACGTAAACGAAGAGCGTCTCGCCGGGCGTGACCGGAACGACAGCAAACACACGTCCACCCCGGCCGCCTGCGCCCTCCGCACCGCCGCCGCCGACAGCGCCTCGGGCGACGATCGTCACTTTACTCACGCCGGTTGGTACCGTGAACAGTTGTTTGCCACCCGTGAACTTAAACGTTGCGCTGTGTGGAAGAGCATCACCGGACGCGTTTGCCGCTGGCACGGCGCTGTTGCCGGTAAGAGATCCGCAGCCAGCAAGCAATGCAACCGCGACGCCGACACTTACGGCGCACGTGCTGACACTAAAGCTCTTCATCCTGCGCGCTCCCCGGTCGGTAACCAGTTGACCACCAACAGCGTTCGGGGTGCCGGCGGCTGTTCCATCGCAGCAAGCTAGCTCGGACGCGTCTCCGAGCGGTGATCGCTCCGGGCCAGGAATGCTCCTGTGCGCCGTCTTGGATTTAGCTGCGGGCGCGCGCTATTGGGCGGCGGCGGCAGAGGAGGCGCACCGTAGCTCCGTTACGCGCAAACGAAACGTCGTCCATCAGGCGGCGCATCAAATAGATTCCGAATCCCCGGCTGCGCTTTTCGGGCTCGACCATGCTACCCTCGGCCGTCACGCGGAAGCCTGTCCCACTGTCGCGGACCTCGACCGCCAACTCGCCATCCACGCATTCGCAGAACACCGAGAATCCACTGAAGCGCCCCGAGCAGCCATGTTCGAACGCATTGTTCAGAGCTTCACTAGCAGCCAACTCGATATCGGCGATTTTCTCGTCCGGGAAGCCGCACTCACGCGCAAAGCGCGCAACGCTTTTGCGAGCTATCGGCACATTCTCGCGTTGTCGGGCGAAGTTTCCTCGGTAATAGGGGACCGTCATCACCCCAGTCTTACCCTATTTCGAAGATAATGCACCGTCTGGGCACATAAGGTACCGCTCTCTTAGTAATATTGAGCGCCTGTCGCGAGGTGGCTAGGATCGCAACCTGCGGCGCGGTCGTGAGGACTGCCCGCCGTGGCCGACGGCAAGTAATCGCGCGACGCGATTGAGCGCGGGTCCGAAGTAATCGCCGTCACGCTCGTCGGCGAAGCCCGTATGCAGCGCCACGCGCACGCGCAGTCCATCGACGGCCGAGAAATCTTCGGCAGCGAGCCTTTGCTGCGCAGCGAGCCTGGCGGGTTATGGCCTCAGCGCGAAGACGGTTCCGTAATCGTACGCGCCGCCGTAAGTCGTGGTCCCGTAGAGCGTGCCCTTTACCTCGATCAGGGATGCGACGGGACCAGCGCCATCGGTGCCGTTGCCGAAGTTGTGCAGCACTTCTTCGGTGCCGCCTGGCGTGATGCTAAAGACCGTCCCGCAGGTTGTGTGGTTTGTGCCGCAGCTATACGCACCGCCTTCGCTTGTTGTGCCGTAAAACGTGCCATTTAGCTGGGTCAGGGCTGCATTCGGCCGAGCGCCATCGGCTCCGTTGCCGAAGCTGTGCAGCACTTTTTCGGTGCCGCCTGGCGTGATGCTAAAGACCGTCCCACAGCCGCAGCCGCGCACAACGCCACCTCCGTCCGTTGTGCCGTAGAACGTGCCCTTTACGTCGATTAGGGGTGCGACGGGACCGGCGCCATCGGGAAAGCCGCTGAAGTTGTGCAGTACTTTCACCCTGCCGGTCAGCGTGACACTAAAGACCGTGCCAAGACCGTGCGCACCGCCTCCGTACGTTGTTCCGTAGAACGTGCCGCCTGCATAGATCAGACCGGCGAACGGATCGCTGGGGCGGCGGTGGGGGTGGAAGCTGTGCAACACGTTCTCCGTGCCGCCTGTCGAAATGCTAAAGACCGTTCCGCAGCCGCTGTACACGCCGCAGGAATTCGCGCCGCCTCCGAACGTCGTGCCGTATAATGCACCCTTCACCTGGATCAGAGGCGCGGCGGGCTGACTCCCATCGCCTCGTGCGCCAAAGCTATGCAGCGCGTTCTCGGTGCCGCTAGTCGTGATGCTAAAGACCGTGCCACAGCCGAAATGCTCCGTCTTGTAAGTGCACCTATACGAGCCCCCGTCCTCCGTCGTGCCGTAGAGGGTGCCGCCCACATCCAGGAGGCTTGCGTTGGGGCTGCTCCCATCATCGGGTGCGCCAAAGCTATGAAGCACCTTCTCCGCGCCGCCCGGTGTGACGCTAAATACCGTTCCACAGGTATAATGCTCCGAGGAGTAGCTGCACGTATACGAGCCTCCGTTCTTCGTCGTGCCGTAGAGCGTGGCATCGACGTTGACCAGGCTTGCGTAGGGGTTGTTCCCATCGGGGGGCGCGCCAAAGCTATACACAATTCTATAGTTCGTACTGTTGATGCGTGCCGCGAGTGCCGAAGCTCGCGGCGTCTGCGGTCCGCCACAGCCTGCCAGCAAGAACGCCGTGGCAAACATCACGCTGCCGTATCTAACCATCGAGCCCTCCCTCATCTACCAGACTAGCACACGCGGAGGGCGTCGGCATCCGGGAATTTACGGAGGCGCCACCATCGCTGTACGTACCCGTCGCAGCAGACGGAGCATAAGCGCCTATGCGACCAGCCATCGCTTACGGCATCCTCGCGAATGAGGACCGGTGCCAAGGTGCCGCATCCGAGGCACTTGCAGGCCCAGCGCAACCTCCTGGACTCATAAACGCTCCGCGGGATAGCGGCACGGCGCAGCGAACGTACTCAGCCGCCGATTCGTTCAGGTTTCAGGGAGCAAAGCAAAATAAAAACCTCGGGTCTCGGCCGCGGCACGCTCAGCAGTTGCGCGGTTGCAGCAGACTCAAAATACGCCGCCTTAAGGGCAATCCCACTAAGCTGTAAGGCTCTATCAGCCCGTCTCTTAACAGCAAAGGAAAGATCATGACTTTCTCAAGCGTTGCGAAATATACCGCGAGCATGTTTCTCGCGGGCTCCCTTCTCACGGCGTGCAGTAGCGGTTGGCAGGAGACAGGCCTGACGGCGACGTCGAACCAGGGCGCATACGGGCGATCGTGGATGGCCTCGGATTCGGGGAAGCAGAACCTGCTCTACGTCTCCGATTTGACTGCTTCTACGGTTTATGTTTACTCGTACCCCGGTCGTAAGCTTGAAGGAACGCTTTCGGTAGCGGAGCCAGTGGGACTCTGCGTCGATAAATCCGGCGACGTGTTCGTCACGAGCCGCACCAGCGAAGAAATCTTTGAATACGCGCATGGGGGGACCCAGCCGATCGCGACCATTGACGATGCCGGCTACGTCCCGTTGGACTGCTCCGTCGACCTTTCAACAGGCGACCTCGCGGTGGCGAACTTTTGTGAACTCTCAGGCACCAAATGCATCGGGCTAGGCAACGTCGACATCTATAAGAACGCCTCGGGGACGCCGGTCAGCATAACGGATGCGGATATACCATATTTCTACGACTGCAGTTACGATTCCCGAGGAAACCTCTTTGCCGCCGGAAACGCGCAGATAGAGAGTGGTTTTCAACTCGGCGAGCTAAAGAACGGCAAGACGACATTTGAGAACATCTCGTTGAATCGCGTCGTCTTTTGGCCGGGCGGCGTTCAATGGGACGGTAAGTACGTTGTCGTTGCCGACGGCGATGCCGGTGGCAAGGGGTTGTCATCTATCCTGCAGGTAGCCGTTAAAGGCACGCATGGGACTGTCGTCAGTGCGACGCGCCTCGCTAAAGCCGGTGAGATCGCGCACTTTTGGATTCAAGGCTCCACGTTGATTGCACCCGATAATCTGCAATCATCGAGCAATGTGCTTTTTTATTCTTATCCGAAAGGCCGCGAACCGAAGGCCGCGATCACTGGTGATTTTAGAGTCCCGGATGGCTCGACCGTGAGTCTCGCCGCGAAATAGCCCCGCGCCCCTCTGCCCCGCACCTTTTTGTCCTCGATCCCTTCCTAAAGCCGTGACAGCGTTCGAGCCTGGTTCGGGCCGCAACTACGGGGTTAATGCGAAAACTGTTCCGCAGCCAAGATGGTGGAAGCACGTGAAGCTGCCGCCGGTATATGTCGTGCCGTACAGCGTGCCATTTACGTTGATCAAGCCCGCCAACGGATACGCGCCATCGCCGCCACCGAAGCTGTGCAGCACCTTTTCCGTGCCCGTCGTCGTAACGCTTAAGACGGTTCCATAATCACCATTCGTGCCGCCGTAAGCGGTTGTGCCATACAGCGTGCGATTCACGTCGATCAATCCGGCCTCCGGGTATTCCCCGTCCTCTGAACCGCTACCGAAGCTGTAGAGCACCTTCTCCGTGCCCGTCATCGTAACGCTGAAGACGGTTCCGTAAGCGTTCGCTCCGCCGGAAAAGGTCGTGCCGTACAGCGTGCCATCTACGTCGATTACTGCTGCTAACGGTTTCACCCCGTCGGCGGAGCCGCCACGGAAACTGTACAGCACCTGTTCCGTGCCCGTCCTCGTCACGCTAAAGACCGTTCCGCAACCAACCTTACCGCATCCGCCACCGCCGTAAGAGGTCGTACCGTACAGCGTGCCCTTTACGCTGATCAAGCGCGCCAGGGGGTAGTATCCGTCGGAACCAGCACGGAACCTGTACAATACCTTCTCCGCGCCGCGCGTCGTAACGCTAAACACGGTTCCGCAGCCGCTGCCACTGCTGCTAGTGCATCCCGAGCCGCCGGAAACCGTCGTGCCGTACAGCGCGCCGTTTACGTTGATCAGTCCTGCCGCCGGGTATTTCCCGTCTTTGGAACCACGACCGAAACTGTACAGCACCTTCTCCGTGCCCGTCGTCGTAACGCTAAAGACTGTTCCGTCATCGTTCACGCCGCCGTAGCTGGTGGTACCGTATAGCGTGCCGTTCACATCGATCAATGCGGCCGCAGGCTCTGTCCCGTCCTCGGAGCCACCACCGAAACTGTGCAGTACCTTCTCTTTGCCAGTCGTCGTAATGCTGAAGACGGTTCCCTCATGACTCGAGCCTCCATGACTGGTCGTGCCGTACAGCGTGCCGTTGACGTTGATTAAACCCGCCTCCGGCTCCGATCCGTCGGCGCCGCGACCGAACCGGTGCAGCACTTCATAGGCCGATGCAGGCGCCATGTGATGCACGATCCGTACATTTTGGCGCATCGTACCGGGTGCGCCGATCGGCGGCTGCGACCCGACGCATCCGGCGAGCAACGCTGCGGCCACGCTAGTACTAAGAGCGAAGCGGCCAAAACCTAGAATCCTCATCTTTAGCCTTCCCAGAAGCTGAGCGGATCAGGGGTTGAGCGAGTTCGCCGTCCGTTTGCGCCATCCCAGCGCACAAGTGTCCGGCTGTAACCGAAAGACCATCCCGAAGTGGCGATAACTCTCCGCGCGCTTGACCCAGCTATGGTCAAATTCGCTGCAGCGGCGAGTTGCGCCGTCGCGATTGTCGCCGAAGATTTCGGGTTCGACTCGCGATGGCGGGATGGATTCAAGCCAAACGTCCTTCCTTCTCGAAGCTGGGAACTGAGCCTTAGCGCCGAACATGCTGCCCGGTCGATTCGTTGCCGACCGGGGAGCGCGCAGAATGAAGAACTTTAGCCTTGGAACCTATGCCCTACATGGGGGCGTCGCGCTTGCGTTGCTCGCAGGCTGCGGCGGATCGCAGCTCCAACTCGCGCCAGGCGCGATGTCGCAAACTTCGGTGATCGCGCCGGGTCACCTCACGCTAGATCGCAGCGAGCCCAGTTCGCCGTCCTTCAATCTGCTGTATACGTTCCCCCGTGCCCACGCTGGCTTCTTCCCGGCGGCGGCCCTACTGAACGTAAAGGGCATGCTTTACGGGACGACCCGGTACGGTGGATTGGCGGGCAAGGAGTACTTTTTGAAAGGACTCGTTTACAGGACAAGCACGACCGGTGCTACCGAGGTGCTGCACCGTTTCCGTGGTGGCGCCGATGGTGCGAATCCGACGGCCGGCCTGATCAATGTAAACGGAACGCTATACGGTACGACCCTTTTTGGGGGAGGTACGGGCTGCTATGCCGGTACCGGCTGCGGAACTGTTTACAGCATTAGCACGAGGGGCAAAGTGAAGATCCTGTACAGCTTTACCGGCGGCGCCGACGGTGGGAACCCAATGGCCGGCCTGATCGATGTGAACGGCACGCTGTACGGCACGACCGAGTATGGCGGCGGCGCGGGCTGCAGCACTAATAGTGGCTGTGGAACTGTTTACAGCATCAGCACGACCGGTGTTGAAAAGGTGCTGCACCGCTTCGGCTACGATCATCACGGTTTTAACTACAATGACGGCGCGAATCCGGTTGCGAGCTTGATCGACGTCAAGGGTAAGCTCTACGGCACGACCTCGTTTGGCGGCGGTTTGAAATGTCTGGACGTAGGCTGCGGAACCGTTTACAGCATTAGCATGGCCGGCGCAGAAAAGGTTTTATACAGTTTTGCTGGCGATTCCGATGGGGCGCAACCCCGGGCGGCCCTTATCGACGTAAGGGGTACGCTCTACGGCACAACCGCACACGGTGGCTCGTCCAGCGGCAACAACGGAACCGTCTACAGCGTTAGCACATCCGGCACGGAGAGAGTCCTTTACAGGTTCGCCCCGGGCGGCGGCTGCGCGGAAGGGACTGAGCCACTGGCGCCCTTGATTAATTTCAAGGGCGCGCTGTACGGCACGACCGCGTCCTGCGGCGGGAGCGTCTACAGCATTACAACGACTGGCACGCAGAAGGTGCTCCACCAGTTCACTGGCAGACAGGGCGGAGAATCGCCGCGGGCACCTCTCATCGTCATGAATGATACGCTGTACGGCACGACCACCGCGGGCGGCGGTGACAAGTGCCATAACGAAGGCTGCGGAACGATCTTTACCCTCTCCCTGTAGCGGTTAAGTGCGGAGTCTCTGGCTTTCCCTCGTCCGGGCGGGCGCAAAGATTCGCATTCCACGGCATTGGGATGCCTTGCTCGCGCGTGGGGCACTTTCGCACCGGCCCGAATCCGCGAGCATGCTGCGAGCGATAAGCACGTCACCGCGGCGACGCCCTAGCCCAAGCACTTCGCCATATCAACTCATCTCCACCAATTGAAGAACGACGGTCAGGAATGGCCGTCGTTCTTGTTCTGCACGAGAATTTATGTAGCAACCTATGGCAGCTCGTGCTCCCGACTTCTACACCGACTTCGCAGCGCTGAGAACTACTTCGACGACGCGGTCCGGTTGCGAGAGCATCGGCACGTGACTCGAATCGAGTTCGGTCGTCTTGGCTTTCATGCGTTTCGCAAGAAAGCGTTCAAGATTCGGGTTAACGGTGTGATCCTTCGTTCCGACGATGTACCAACTCGGCTTGGTCTTCCACGCAACGCCCGGCGCATCGTGCGCGAAGATGTTGGCGGCCGGCGCGCCCTGCGTCGCCCACACGAGCTGCTGCTCGGTCGCGGAGAGGTCGCCGCAAAAATACGGTAGGCCTTCTTTGGTCAGCCAGATACGCCCGTCGACGACTTTGATGTGCTTGAGTACGTCGGTCGTGGGGAACTTCTGCTGTATGCTCTGCGATGTCTCGCCGGCAGCAGTATCGGGAGCAAGGGCGTTGATATAAACGAGGGCTTTCACGCGCGGGTCGGTTCCGGCGGCAGTGATCACCGAGCCGCCATACGAATGTCCAACAAGCACGATGGGGCCCTTCACCACGTCCATCGCCCACTTGGCAAAAGTGACGTCGTTTTCGGGTGTGTTGAGCGGGTACTGCGCAGCGATGCAATCGTAGCCTTGCGCTTGCAACGGCCCGATCACTTTGGTAAAGCACGAGCCGTCGGCCCAAAGACCGTGGCAGAAAACTATGCTCGGCTTGCCCGCGCCGCTCATCGTCGCAGCCACTTCCGTTTGCGCCGATGCAAAGGAGTAGTTCGCCGCGGCGGCACCGATCGCGGCCGCGCTCGTCACCAGAAATCGATCGCGTTTAATGTTTGTTTTCGAACGCATACTATCACTCCTATCGATGTAATACAGGGCTCGTTCAGTTCACAGGTTGCTCAGGATGATTCCTCTCAATTCAAAGGCGTTGCGCGATTGCGGCCCGAGGCTCCGCTATGGCGTCAGGGAAAAAATGGTGCCGACGCCATAAGCGCCACCGAGATAGGTTGTGCCTACGAGACTTCCGCCCTCATAGTTCATGTCCGCTACGGGCTGGAAGCCGTCTGCGCCCTTGCCGAAGCGGTGCAGCACGTTCTCAGTGCCGCCCGTCGTGATGCTGAAAACGGTGCCACCGTTTCGGGGACCGCCGCCTGCCGATGTCGTGCCGTAGAGCGTGCCTTTTACGTTGGTCAAGCCGCCCGGGGACGCGCCGTCGGAGCCCCCGCCGAAGCTATACAGCAGCTTCTCCGTGCCGTCGGTCGTGATGCTGAAGACGGTTCCGCAACCGTAGCCGTTGGCGCATTCGCTGCCGCCGCCGGCAATCGTCGTTCCATACAGCGTGCCGCTCACGTCGGTCAGGCCTGCCTCGGGAAGTTCGCCATCGGTTCCATTCGCGCGGAAGCTGTGAAGAACTCTCTCCCTCCCTCGCGTGGTGATGCTGAAAACCGTGCCATGGTTGTGCGCACCGCCAATTAACGTTGTACCGTAGAGCTTGCCGCCGACGTCGATCAGGCCTGTCTGGGGAATACCGCCGTCGGCTCCCCCGGTAAAACTGTAGAGCACTTTTTCCGTGCCGCTGGTGGTGATGCTGAAGACCGTGCCTGCATTGTACGCGCCGCCTGCGCCCGTTGTGCCGTAGAGCGTGCCCTTTACGTTGATGAGGTCTGCCGTAGGACCACTGCCATCGGTCCCGCTGCCGAAGCTGTGCAGCACCTTTTCCGTGCCTCCGGTCGTGATGCTGAAGACCGTGCCGCCGGTGCCCGCGTTGTACGCGCCGCCATTGCCCGTCGTGCCGTAGAGCGTGCCGCCTACGCTAGTCAGGCCCGCGAAGGGGAAAAAGCCATCGGTGCCGCTGCCGAAGCTGTGCAGCACCTTTTCCGCGCCGCCCGTGGTGATGCTGAAGACGGTCCCGCACCTACTTGAACCGCAATAGTATGCGCCGCCTGCGAACGTCGTACCATAGAACGTGCCGCCTATGCCGATCAAGTCCGAGTGGGGGTAGTTTCCATCGGGGACCGCGCCAAAGCTATACAGGACCTTGTAGTTCTTACTATTGGCGCGTGCCGCGAGCGCCGAGACTTGCGGCATGTCATCCTGACCCTTCGACAGGCTCAGGGGAAGGGCGCCGCACCCGGCGAGCAACGCAACCACAACGCTTCCACTTAGGGCGTAGCTGCCAAGGCCAAAGCTCTTCATGCTCCGCGCTCCCCCGATCCACGCGACGGATCGTCGGCTAAAAGGTTCGTCGCTGACGCTCACTTCCCGGCTTCGGCGCGTTTCTACTGAGCTATGCTGATCGCCGCGCCGTAGGGATCAGTCAGGTCACTCGTATAACGCCTGTCGGGATTGCCGCCGGCCGGATAGTTCCACACGTCGACCGCGGGATTGCCCGCTTTGTAACAAAAGAGATTCGGTGCGATAACGTCGGTCGCGCGCTTCGTGCTCGCGGCGGTGACGTTCCCTTTGCCGAAGAAGAACGGATCGATGATGTCGGTGGAACTGAGATAGCAGTCGTCCTCGTATAGTACGTCCGCGTTCACGGGCTCCAGGTTCTTACCCACAAGCTTAACCGACCGCAAACCTGATTGGACGCCGCCATATTTCGCGAACGCCGCTTGATCGGTGAGTACGATGTACTCCCCATCCCATGCGGTGGCACCGGGTTGGGTGCTGAAGATTTTGGTACTTAGCCGGATTAGCGAGCTCTTGCCGGCGAGAATCACGCAGATGGCGGAGGGGAGGGGCTCATCATTGAGGTTGTACCCGTAGTTACCTTGCCCGACGAGATCGCCCTTGTGGTCGTACCCGAAGCTCCAGAGGAAGAAACAGCCGCCGGTCGATCTGCCATCAATGCAGGTCGGGTTCTCCTTGGCGTTGCCGCCCTTCCAAATGCAGACGTTGCCGTACCCCTTTGAGGTCTCGAACGCCGTAGCGGCCACGTCGCCCTTGGCGCTGATAGCGCACCCAATCAAATACCCGCCACTCGTCGGTGTAGGTGTTGATCGGCTCGGTGCCGCCGTGGGCGTACTCGAGAAGCTTGCCGTTGTCGAAGTTGGAGATGTACACGTCGCCCTTCTGGTCGATGCACTCGCCGAACGGCAGGTCGAAGCCAGTCAAGGTTCCGACGAGCTTCCCACCGGGGTACTCGAACACGTATGTGTCGTCGGTACCGTAGTCGTCGATGTAAAGCAGCGGCTTTTTCTTAGCGTCGGGAAGCATCCACGACTTGTTGCGATCGGGATGGACCGGACTATGATAAAAGTGCGGCATCGTGAGCGCGAGCATGCGCTGGTCCGACAGCGGCGTCAGGCCTGTCTCGGGGCTCATACCGCCACTGCTGCATGCCGCCAACAAGGCACAAGCGGCGCCTACAGCATATCGGAAAGATCTTGAGAATCGCGACATTCCTTGCCTCCTAGCGGGAGCCGGAGCCGGCGGGCTTACTTACTACTACTCCGTTTGCGAACTCCAGATTGCTGGAAACAACGGTCCTAAACGGCGAGCCGCCATCTGGGTAGTGATAGAAACGAATCTTGCCCCGCCCGAAGACGGCGCCGCTGGGCGCTATGAGCGTGTTTCCTTCAACCCAGTACTCAAGAACCCCCAGGCCGCCGGTCAGATTAAACGCGCCGGCAGGGAACGCGCGATGCGCACGTATGCGATACCGATAGACAGTTCCCCAAAAACTGTTGAGGACATCGAGATACTTGCCGTCCCACCAGACGCCGCCCGGAAAAATGGTACCAGGAAATGCCACGTGCAACTCCGTGACCCGATTATCCCGATTATTCTTCGGAAGTTCTGCGAGATAAAAACCGGCGTTGTTGCCGTCGAAGAAGAGATTACCTTTGCCGTCATAAGCGCAGTAATAGTCGTTCTTAAGCGCAAGCGATGAGTAGCGAACCGGTGCTCTCATGGCTCTTTCGAAGACGTCGATGCCTTCGCCAATTGTCGTGACCGCCAGATTTCCAGTCGTCGGATCGACCGCGCAGCTCACGGCTGCCCCTGGATAATCTATGACCGGTTTAAAGATTGCTTTGACTTTCGTCGAGCCGTGTGCGTATTCGAACACTCGCGGGACGCTCTGGTTAGCACTGGTGACGAACACGTCGCCCGAGCTGTCGACGCACATGCCATGAGCCCAGAAATCGGGCCTCACCAAGACCCCTACCGGGTTGCCCTGCGGATAAGAGAACACGGAAACGTTGATCCGATTGGCAACGTAGAGTAGGGTTTCGTGCCTCGCTATTGGGAGCATCCACGATCCGTCGTGATCGGCGCTGAGCCTGGCAGCCGGCGCTTGCGGCATCATGCTCGGTGTTCCGATCAGCGGCTGCGATCCCCCGCAGCCTGTGAGCAACGCAGCAGCAACGCCTCCTCTTAGGGCGTACGTTCCTAGGCCTAGCCTCTTCATGCTCCCCGCTCCCCCGGCCGGTAACAAGTCGACCGCCGAGAACGTTCGCGGCGCCGGCCGCCGTTCCATGGCAGTCAAAATCGAAGTGCAAACGCTCTATGCCGGTGCACCCAAGGCTGCGGGGGCCGGGAATCATCCGGAGCGGCTCGAAAAAGGAGGCTCATATTGCGAGTGTCAGATAAGTTCCGATAGACTTAAACTACTGATGAGTGAACTCGCGCGGCGCGCTTCCCCCGTGCAAGGTCCGCAAGGCCTTGCGTGGGACGGTACGACGATGTGGTTGACGAGCGCCGCGAATGGCCGCTTGTATGCGATTGATCCGCAGACGTGGAGCGTCCAACGCGAGTTCACTCCGCCGTCCGAGTCATTGGGCATCACGTACACCGGTTCGGATTTTAGGCTGATCCTGGCGCCGGCGATCGACGAACCGGATCTGGAGCGCGATCACCGTTACGTCTATTCATTTTCGCCTAACGCGGGGTTTGCGGAGTGTTTCGTATGCCCGGATAACTCCGGATCGTTTCTAGCCTATGCGAACGGAACGCTGTATCTCTCGCAAGCCTGGGATAAGAAACTCATCGAACTCGACGAACGCGGTGCCGCGGTGCGCGAAGTGCAATTGGAACGCCGCCCGGTTGGCATGACGATCGTCGATGGTGACTTTTATCTCGTGACCGTCGACGAAGAGTGGGGCGACGGACGCTTCGATCGTCTTGGCGTCGACGACGATGCATCATCGCTCCAAGCGCTTCGCTCGCTTCCGTTCAAACCGCGCAGCGTTGTATTCGACGGCGACCTGTTCTGGACCGCCGATCGCAACAACCACGCGATCGTGTCGTTTACGCTAGGTTAAGGCAAACGTAACGCGACCCGCCGTCAAAAAAATAGATTACATCAGGCCGTGGTGCTAAGATTCAGCTCAGAAGGAGCAAAGCACATGAAGGTTTCAGGTTTTCGGGTTTGTGCGTCGTTCGCCGGCTGCGCCGTCATCGCGGCATGTTCGCAAGCGAGCGGACCCTCGCAGTTCCAATACACTCCTACCGTAACCGGCCAGCGTGACGTTGGGGATGCTTCACCGAGCTATAGGGTCTTGCACAGCTTCGACGCAGATCGCGATGGAAACGGTCCCGAGGCCGGCGTGATCCGTCTCGGCGCCACGTTCTACGGTACGACCGCGCTGGGTGGCTTGCACGGCGGGGGCACGGTCTACGCCCTCGATGCCGGGGGGGCGGTGAAAACGCTGCATAATTTCGGCCGGGAACGCGGCGGCAAAGAGCCCTACGGTAGTTTGATCGACGTAAACGGTACACTCTACGGCACCGCGGGGTACGGCGGGAAATACGAGTACGGCACCGTGTTCGGCGTTATGACGGACGGCCGCGAGAGAGTGCTGCACGACTTCGGCAAGGGAACCGATGGGGAGCTTCCCGCCGAAGCCTTGATCGACGTGGGCGGGACGCTCTACGGCGTCACCGAGAACGGCGGCGCGGAAAATTGCAGCGGCTACAACGATGGCTGTGGGACGGTCTTCAGCATTACTACGGACGGTGCGGAGAAGGTCGTGCATAGGTTCGGTAGGGGCACCGATGGCCGGTTTCCCGCTGCCGGCCTTACCGATGCGGGCGGCACGCTTTACGGCACGACGATCGCCGGTGGCACATACACCTACGGTACGGTCTTCAGCGTCACAGCGAGCGGTGAAGAGCGAGTTCTGCATAGCTTCGGCGGTGCACATGACGGGATAGCTCCCGCGTACGCGAGCCTAATCGAGGTCAAAGGAACGCTCTACGGCACGACCGAGAGCGGCGGGGCGCATAACGCCGGTACGGTGTACCGCATTACCAGGGATGGTAGCGAAAAAGTGGTGCACAGCTTCGGCGAGGGAACCGACGGTAATTTTCCCGCGGGAAGCTTAGTCAATGTAGATGGGACACTTTACGGTACGACTGCGGGTGGCGGCGCCTACGGCCTCGGCACGCTCTTTCGCGTCACCACGGGCGGCAGGGAAACGGTTCTTCACGACTTCGGTAAGGGAACCGACGGAAGTGGCCCTGCCGCTCCCTTGATCTACACGAAAGGGAGCCTTTACGGCACGACGCAAGCCGGCGGCGTTTATGGTGACGGTACGGTTTTTTCCTTAAAGCTGGGCAACCCCTAATATCCCGATGTTCTCGCCCGTATGGATTTCAGCCGGCCGCGCCCTGCCCCAGGCATTGATGACTTAGGTTCCTCGCACGTGCGGAAAAGGCGGACACCGCTCGCTCTTGCAGGCGACGAGAAAAGCATTGCGAAGCCGACTCTCACCACTGCATTAGAGCGAGGTTCAGGAATGTCGAGTTTCAACAATCGCGCGCGCATGCTCGTTGCGAGCATACTTCTTGCGACGCCGGCGTGCGGCGGAAACACCGCGGTTCCGACCGGCGATTCGAATCCTTCGCCGGATTTTGTCCGTACGACGAGTGCGGTCGGATTGACCGACACGACGTCGGTTCTCAAGAAGCTCACGAAGGACGTGGAGATCGGCTCGACGGTCGACTCGAAAAACGGCGACACCGGACCCCGCGCGATCTCGCTGGTCCGCTCGACGTTTGGGCTCGACAAAGGGCAGTTGCTCGTATGCAACTTCGACGACTCTGCGGGTACTGCCGGTAAAGGTACCACGATCGAAGTATTTGATCCAAAGCCGCATTCCAAGCCAAGGACCTTTACGCAAAGCGCGAAAATAGCGGGCTGCGACGGCGATGCAGTCACTGCGACAAATCAAGTCTACGGCGCCGGGATGGTGAGCGGGATTACCGCGCAGTTCGACCAGAGCGGAAAGTTTGAAAACAGGTACGGACCCCCGATCGAGGAACCACTTGCCGACGGCGACGCTTTCTGCGGCGAGGCATACGCGCCCGAAGACATCTACGTTTCCGATGCGAAGACTGGCGCGATCATTAAGTTGGCGAAACCTCCGGTGAGCGGCGGTCGTGCGACAGAGACCCAGGTGATTGCCGGTTTCGCCGTCAACAGCGGCTCCGGCTGGAGCGTCCTTGGCCCTTCGGGAATCCAATACAATGCGACGAGGACCGGCAGTCTGTGTAACGATACGCTATATATGGTGGACGGCGTCGATAACACCGTCGTTGCGATTTCTAATGCCAGCAATCTCAAACTTAAGAACGAGATCGTCGTCGAGCCGGGCGGGAAGAAGTTCAAGTGTGCGCATGCGAAGTTCACCTGCGCGACGCTGGTTTACAGCGGCTCGCCACTTAACGCGCCCGTGGCGCAAGCGCTGCTGCCCAACGGCAACCTTATCGTCGCCAACACCAAAGGCGGAAACACGCTGGTGGAGCTGACGCCGACCGGGAAGGTTCTCGCAACGAAGACGATCGACACGAATAAGAGAGCCGAAATCTTCGGCCTTCTGGCAGAGGGAACGGACGACAGTGATACGGTGCTGTTCTACACCGACACCAGCACGAACACGCTGCAAGAACTCGAGCAATAGCGCCGCTTTAAGTGCGTTAGCATCTCTCGCTCCGCCCGAAAGGCTTCCCCCGCTTGGGAAGCTCGGCCGCGATGAAATGTAATGAACCCCAAAACTCCTCGGTGTTGGGGTTGTCGAAAATCTGCATCGCGCCTTGGAGTTGCGTCGCACGGCTGGCTTGGGGCTATGACGAAGGCGCGCGTGACTAATGACGATTGAACCAAAGATATTGAAGGGCGACGGCAACCGTGGAAAACTGCTGGCCGAATCGGCCACTCAACCAGCGCGACCACGACACTTTCGCTGATAGGTTCGATGCGACTGGCTGGGAAAAGGTGAGTCCGTAGCGCGAGTTGGCCAATGTATTGATCGAAGGGGCGCCGTTGATACTGGTCGCACCCCCCGAGTAGTAGTTCGCATCAAGCGCCAACCACTGGTTCTGACGAAAAGTATATCCGGTGTGAAACTGAAAAATGTCCAGCGGTGCTTGCCGAAGCATCTGACCGCCGAAATAGTCGGTGTTTTCGCCGAAGATCCATAGCCCCGCGGACACGTCGGCAAACCACTTTCCCATCGGTTGCTCCAGGCCGACTTCCGGTTTAATCGTCCATCGATTCGAGCCTGCATTGATAAGTTGCGTTCGGTCATACGTGCCCGTCGGCGCGATGACGGTCAAACTGAGCCCAAGCGTCGTGTTAGGTTTGCGATGCGCGAACTCTGCCGGCGTCAGCGCTTGGCCCAGTAGATTTACGCCGAAACGGCCTCGAAAATCCGCAAAACCGTAGCGCGAGAACGCTTGCGGCTGACCGGAGATGACTGCGCTGACATGACCGCCGAGGTATGGAACGCTAACGGCCCAGTTTGCGGTGCGAGCTCCGAGGCGGAACGTGTGCGTGAAACTCAGGATGATGGTATCGATCGCCGGGCGCACGTCGCTGAGCGGGAGCGATGGGTCGAGGGGCACGGTCCCAGTCGAATTCGACAAAGCTCCAACCGCGAAATTGGAATCGATCGGCGTAGCGGAATACGATCGAGGCTCCAGTTCTTGGCCGATCGCCGGTTCGGCTTTCCCGACTAAAGCGATTGTCGCAAGAGTGCAAAGCCATAGCCCGATCGGAAAGAACATCTTTCGGCACACCTTGGTGGCCGACGGACGTTTAGCGATGCTCGTTTCCACTGTGCTTCGGCCTTACGAGCGGCTGCCCCAGCATCCTTTCGTCAGCCGAGCCCTTGCGGATCTCAGCTGCTAGGCAAAAGGTCGGAGCCAGTTACTGTCGCGCCATTATCATGTTCAGGACTTGTTCGCGATTGAGCAAGTGGTCGGTGTCTTCACCGCTGGTTTCAATAACAACAACGTCGACCGTTCCGTTAAATGCGCTCTTTTCCGGTGGCATGTCCGGCGTAATCGGAGAGCCATGCTTGACGCCGACATCGGAAGTCTCGTCCGCGGAAAATACCGCTGGAACGGTCCGGTCGATGCGGCCCTCGCCTACGGATTTCCCATCGATGAAGAGTGTAACGGTTGCGCCTTTAGCGAGGCCGCCGCCGTCGTAGGCGAACTCCATTCGTATCTGATGCTTGCCCGACAGGAAGCACCTGCGTGGACGCTATGACGAATTGTTGAAGCCCCAGGAAGTTGTAGATATACTTAAGTTTTCCGTCTTTGAGGTAGAACATCCAGCCGCCACCGATCCCGCCTTGCGACAGAATCACCCCCTCGGCAGGCGTTCCTTCGGGAACGACGACCTGAGCCGTAATCGAATGGCTTTTATTCTTGACATTGATGAGCCCGTTCTCATTGAGCCCGCCCATGCCGGTAGCGAGGACTTGTGACGTGCCGCGAACGAGCACCGGTCGTCCCGCAGTGTCGGAGTTCATTCGTTCCGACATGCGATCGTCCATCGGTAAGACGCCGTTGCGCGTGGCTTCAATGATCCAAAGGCGCTGAAGCTCATGCAGCTTGTCGGGCATCTCCTTCGAGAGGTCGTGCGCCTGCGACCAATCTTTCGTCGTGTCGTAGAGCTCCCATACGTCATCGTCGAAAGGCAGCTCTTTTCCGTCATGAGCCATGGTGTGTGATGACGCGTAACCGCCGTCCAGCCTTTGTGATAAATACCGCGATTGCCGAACATCTCGAAATACTGGGTTTCGCGGCGTTCGGCCGCGTTCGCGTCGTCAAAGCTATAGCGCATGCTAACGCCCTGCATCGGAACCTGCCCAACGCTATTGACCATATAGGGTTCGGGGAGTTGAGCGGCCTCCAGGATGGTTGGAGCAACGTCGATGACGTGATGAAACTGATGGCGCAGCTCGCCTTTCGCATTGATGCCCTTGGGCCAGCGCACAATCGTGCCGTTTCGCGTGCCGCCCCAGTGTGACGCGACCTGCTTGGTCCATTGATACGGTGTATCCAACGCGTGCGCCCAGCCGACCGCGTAGTGGTTGTAGGCTTCGGGACCGCCAAGCTTATCGATGCGCTCCGTAAGGAATTCGACGGTTTCGAGGGCGTTCATACCGTTAAAAGGGATCATTTCACTGAAAGTGCCTTGTGGCGTACCTTCAGCCGAGGCGCCATTGTCGCCGATGATGTAGTAAATTAGCGTATCGTCGAGAGCCTCGATTTGATCGAGCGCATCGATGAGGCGGCCGATGTGATAATCGGCAAATGAGAAGAAACCGGCGTACACTTCCATCTCGCGTGCGAGCACGCGCTGGAACTCCGGCGTCTGCGAATCCCACGAGGGAATCTCATTGGGGCGCTTTGTGAGCTCGCAATGTTGAGGGATTACGCCAAGCTGTTTCTGGCGAGCAAACGTTTCTTCGCGCAGCTTGTCCCAGCCTTGATCGAAATTACCTTTGTACTTGTCTGCCCACTCTTTTGGTACGTGATGCGGTGCATGCGTCGCACCGGGCGCAAAGTACATGAAGAACGGCTTATCGCCCGCCAGGAGGCGCTGCTGACGCACCCAGGCAATGGCGCGGTCCGTCATATCCTCCATGAAATGATAGCCCTCTTCGGGCGTCTTCGGAGGTTCGACGACTTTCGTTCCCTCGTGAATCGCGGGGTACCATTGATTCGTCTCACCAGCAACAAAACCGTAGAAGTATTCGAAGCCGGAGCCCGTCGGCCAGCGATCGAAGGGCCCTACGGGGCTTGCTTCCCATACCGGTACTTCATGGCACTTGCCGAACTGTGCGGTGGAATAGCCGTTGAGCCGAAGTATTTCCGGCAACGGCGCCATCGAGTTTGGGCGTACGGAGCTATAGCCCGGAGCCGAGGTAGCGATCTCCGTAATGCCGCCCATCGCAACGGTGTGATGATTCCGTCCAGATAGTAGGGCCGCGCGCGACGGAGAACAGAGCGCCGTCGTATGAAAGCGCGTGTAGCGTAAACCGTCCTTGGCGATCCGTTCGGCGGTGGGCGCCGCGCATGGCCCGCCGAAAACGCTCGACGCACCAAAACCAACGTCGTCTATGAGGACGATAAGTACGTTGGGAGCACCCTTGGGCGGTCGTAAGGGCTCAATGGGCGGAAACTTCGAGTCTGGATCCTTCGCATCATAGGCTACGAAGCCGGCGTAAGGCTTGTCTGGAATCGGTAGTACTTCGCGCTGTACGGGCCTCTCTGAATCTACTGAACCGTTCGAACTGGGCATTGTGTCCTCCAAAGATGCGACAAGCCATTAGTCGCCGGGGTGGGCCCTAGCTATACGACAAGCACGAGATGCCTCCTTGAAACTGTCGTCGCGTGAAATAACAGCGTTTGCAAATCTGGCGATAATGCAGAAGCAATCGGAAAAAAACATTAAAGGTTGATCAAAACGCATACCAGATTCAACGCACAGGGATGAACTGGGAACGCTCGCGAAACTTTCGAACGTGCCGCGAGGCTGGAGAATGACTGTGAGGCTTTCGCCGATCGCTCCTAACGCGCTATCTATTTCTTTGGGGACCGTGCTTTTGGCAGGTTTCAGAGCTAACGCCGGAATCGGCATACCGGCGACCCCGAGCATTGCTCCAAGAGCTCCGGCTTTGCGGAGCGCAAGGCCACGCACGTTCGTTTTTGGGATGATTGGAAAAACGCCACCGGCGACGGTCTTGTCGTCTTTAGCTGGCAGTAACGAGTCGTGGCTCACGCTTGTCTGACAAGCCATGCGTTCTCAGCAGCTCGATAAAGCCGCCAACAACATCGGATGGGATATCGCGCTTCGGCACGCAAATGTACGAGTTCCCGACGACAAGTAAGTAGATCGCTCTCACTTCCATCACGCGGTCTACTGCGGCCCAGGCGACAGTCGCTTCAACATGCCGCGACGTCGCCACGATTTGCTCGTTCGTAAAGATATAGCTCGCATTAGACTCGCTATACCTTTTGTATGACTGTCGGCGTCGTCTTGCGGTGATTTGGCCATTGAAATAGAGGTTGAAAATAAGAGCAGCCAAGGCCAGCCACGCGAGAATCGAGGCGGGCGTTCCCCACGTCAGCGCTGCATTCGATGCCAAGGCAGCCGCGCCGGTAGCAAGAAGAGCCCAAGCGACGATTCGTGGACCCTTCCCATACAACGCGTCCTGACAGGCCTTGGCTTCCTGCAACGTAATTTCTGGTCTTATGGTAATTTCGTTCATGAAAGGCCCTGCCAATGCGACTCTGCGTAAACGAGAAGCGCAGCTTACTTCTTAGCTGCTACCACGCCGAGCGGGGAGTCGAAACTGCCCTCAAGATTTGCAATCGGTGAACCGCCGGCCGGGTAGCTAAAAACCTCGCCGCCATAATCGACGTCCCCGCAATAGAGCAGGCCCTGAACGATCCAGGTCTGCGCGCAGTCGCCGGTACCGGAGTACGACACGGTATTCTTCAACGTCGCAGTCGTTCCGCTGACGGTGTATTGATACGTCTCGGCCGTGTCCTGATCGAAGACGGTGAGGTAGGTGCCGTCCCACTGCACCGAGCCGGGAAACCGTGGGCTGTTGCTCGTCTTGATCGTTACGAACTTAGTACTGCCCTTCGGGAGCTCGACGAGCGCGAACCCCGAGCGGTCGCCGGTAAAGCCGTCGGCGAACAGATTCCCGCTAGGGTCGTAGCCATCGAAGAACTCTTCGTCCAACGGTGTGCTGTAAAACGTACCCGAGCCGCTCGCATTCTTGAAGATGGCCATCTGCCCTCCGTCCAAGTTCCCGACTGCAAGATCCCCGCTGGTATCCATCGCGCAGCTGGACGGAAAGGAGAAGTAAACGGACAACGTCTTGAGCGGCTTGGTGAGCACCTTGAACTCCTCGATCTGGGTAGGGCCCGCGACGATCCAGATGATCTTCTTCCCGTAGCCGTAAAGGACGTTCGTGCAGCCTTGGCCCCCGACGTCATAGAGCGTACCGATTTGCTGATCGCTCTTCGGATAGTCGAAAATGCTGGCGTAGCTGCCGTAGTCGCCGATAATGTACTCGAACGTCCTCGACCGCTTATGCCGGTCGGGAAGAATGCCGGCGTAACGGGGCAGCGAGCTCAAGCGCGCTGCCGTTACCGGCCTTCCGTTCAAATAGAGCGTCCTACCGATGTACGTGCCATTGAGCGCAGTGGTTGACGGCGCGGCCGCCGAGCTACCGCTACACGCTGATAGTATCGCGAGCGCAACTACAGCAGCGGCGTATCGCACTAAACCAGGCGTTTTCAATTAGATTCTCCTTTTCGAGTCGACCCGGAAGCTGAACGGACGAGCGGCTGACGACATTCGCCGCCGCCGTCAGCTTTTCCCAGCAGAGTAAGCGTCATTGCTTGTGCGAGCGATAGGCCGGCGCAGCGGCTTATGTGCGATAGTGCAAGTGGATTACTCCGGTGCTGAAACGGCGAGTCTCGAGGAGTTCGAGATTCCGTCGTAGGGCGCCCCGGAATGCCGGCTTTCCGCCGCCGACGATTATGGGGTTGAGAAACAGATGACACTCGTCGACGAGATCGGCTTCGAGCGCAAGTCCCGCAAGCTCCGCGCCGCCAATGTTGATGTCGTGCTTCGATTCACGCTTGAGCTTCCGAATGGCCTCGAGGTCGAAGTCCCGCTCGACACGCGTGTTGCGCGTCGTAGCGCCTATAAGCGTTCGAGAAAAGACGATCTTCTCGGCCTTCTGCCAGATTCGTGCGAAGTCGCGGTGTTCGGGCGGATAGCCCTCCACCGGCGCATCAAAGTAGGCCATCGTCTCATAGAGTCGCCGCCCATAGAGATAGGTTCCGATCGGCCGCAACAACTCGGTGACGAACGCGTGCACTTGTTCGGGATTGACCCAATCGAAAGCACCGGTCTCGTCCTCGACGTAACCGTCAAGCGACGTATTGGCGATGTAGATCAGCTTCGACATACGACGGGAGTGGAACGCGCCGCTTGACGGGGTGTCGCTTATTTCTTCGCGGCCACCACGCCGAGCGAGAAGTCGAAACTGCCCTCAAGATTCGCAACCGCTGAACCGCCGGCCGGGTAGCTAAAAACCTCGCCGCCATAATCGGCGTCCCCGCAATAGAGGAGGCCCTTAACGATCCAGGTCTGCGCGCAGTCGCCCGTACCGGAGTACGACACTGTATTCTTCAACGTCGCCGTCGTTCCGCTGACGGTGTATTGATACGTCTCGGCCGTATCCTGATCGAAGACGGTGAGGTAGGTGCCGTCCCACTGCACCGAGCCAGGGAACTCCGGGCTGTTGCTCGTTGTGATCGTTACGAATTTAGTGCTGCCCTTCGGGAGTTCGACGAGCGCGAACCCCGAGCGGTCGCCGGTAAAGCCATCGGCGAAGAGATCCCCGTTAGGGTCGTAACCATCGAAGAACTCTTCGTCCAACGGCGTGCTGTAAACTGTACCCGAGCCGCTCGCGTTCTTGAAGATGGCCACCTGGCCTCCGTCGTAGTTCCCGACTGCAAGGTCGCCGCCGGCATCCATGGCGCAGCTGGTTGGAAAAGAGAACTCGGCCGAGAGCGTCTTGACCGGCGTCTGGGGGACCTTGAACTCCTCGATCTGGTCCTGGCCCGCGACGATCCAGATGATCTTCTTCCCGTAGCCGTAGAGGACGTTCGTGCAGCCCTGGCCACCCACGTTATAGATCGTTCCAATCTGCTGGTCGCTCTTCGGATAGTCGAAAATGCCGGCGTAGCTGCCATAGTCGCCGATAACGTACTCAAAGGTCCGCGACCGCTTATGCCGGTCGGGAAGAATCATGGCGTAACGGGGCAGCGAGCTTAGGCGCGCCGCCGTTACCGGCCTTCCGTTCAAAAAGAGCGTCCTGCCGACGTACGTCGCATTAGGCGCAACGGGCGACGGCGCGACCGCCGAACTACCGCCGCACGCCGATAGTATCGCGAGTGCAACCAGAGCACCGGCGTATCTCACTAAACCGGTCGTAGTCATTACGTTACTCCTTTTTTGAGTAGGTACGGGAACTTTACTTCCTTTGGGTGGCTCAAAAAGCGTACGATCCCGTCGGCACGAGCCGAAGGGAAAATTCTCGCCACGCACGATGTTAGCCCGAACTCCTAAAGAAGTTATGAAGGTTGAGAGCCACCGCCCTTGTGGCCGGTGCGAAGCCTCGCAATGCCCTATGATGACTCTAGTCCCTTTTCTGCACGCACTCGCGTAATATCCTCCTTATAATGGATTGACAGTGGTTGCTCGCCCTTGCAGGCGACGAGAAAAGCACTTCGAAGCCCGCTTCGTCACCACTGCGTCAGGAGCGAGTTTAGATGCCAACTTTGAACGATCGCGTGCTTATGCTGACCGCGGCAGCACTTTTTGCAACTTCGGCGTGTGGAGGAAACGCCACGCTTCCAACCGGAGCGACCTCGCAAGTCTCCGCTCCGGGCGCGAGTGGGATTCTTCCAAACGACACGACCTCGATTCTCAAAAAACTTACTAAGGACGTGGAAATCGGCTCGACAGTCGATCCGAAAAATGGCGACATGGGCCCGCGCGCAATCTCGCTGGTCCGCTCGACCTTTGGGCTCAAGAAAGGGCAACTGGTCGTTTGCAACTTCGACGACTCTGGGGGCACTGCTGGGAAAGGTACCACGATCGAAGTCCTCGATCCAAAACCGCACTCCAAGCCGGTGACCTTTACGCAAAGCAGCGAGGTAGAGGGTTGCGACGGCAATGCAGTCACTGCGACAAATCAAGTCTACGGCGCCGGGCAGACCGGCCATGTGGTTTCGCGGTTCAACGAAGCCGGAAAGCTCGAGAAGACTTTCGGTTCTCCCATCCAGGTTCCGTTCGCCGACGCCGATGCATTCTGCGGTGAGGCTTACGCGCCTGAAGACATCTACGTCGCGGATTCCAAGACCGGCGCGATTTTCAAATTGGCGTTTCTCCCTGTTACTTCCGGCAATGCGAAAGTGACCGAAGTGATAACCGGTTTCGGGATTAATAAGGGCTCCGGTTGGAGCGCTTTGGGCCCCTCTGGCATACAATACAATAGCACCAGAACCGGTAGCCTCTGCAACGACACGCTTTATATCGTGGATGGGGTCGATAACACGGTCGTCGCCGTTTCGAACGCCAGCAACCTACTGGAGAAGGACGAGATCGTCGTTGAACCCGGGGGAAAGAAATTTAAATGCGCGCACCCAAAAGCCACGTGCGCGACGCTCGTCTATAGCGGTTCTCCGCTCAATGCGCCCGTAGCCGCGGCTCTTCTACCGAACGGAAACCTCATCGTTGCGAATACCCAAGGTGGAAATGAACTCGTGGAACTGACGCCGACGGGGAAGATACTCGACACCAAGGTAATCGACAAGAACCCGACTGCTGACGTCTTCGGACTCCTTGCGACCGGCACGAGCGATAGCGATACAGCGCTGTTCTATACCGACACCAAAACGAACACGCTGCAAGAACTCGAGCAGTAACGTAATGAAGACGACTGGTTTAGTGAAATATGCCGGTGCTCTGGTAGCACTCGCAATACTATCAGCGTGCGGCGGTAGCTCGGCGGTCGCGCCGTCAACCGCTGCGCTCAAAGGCAGGTACATCGGTAGGACGCTCTTTTTGAACGGAAGGCCGGTAACGGCAGCGCGCCTGAGCCCGCTGCCCCGTTACGCCGGCATTCTTCCCGACCGGCGTGCGAAGTCGAGGAAGTATGAGTACGTCATCAACGATTACGGTAGCTACGCTAGCATTTTTGACTATCCAAAGAGCGATAAGCAGATCGGTAAGATCAAGGACGTCGGCGGCCAAGGCTGCACGAACGTCCTCTACGGCTACGGGAAGAAGATCATCTGGATCGTGGCGGGCGAGGATCAGATCACGGAATACCAGGTTCCCAAAAAGCCGCTCAAGACGCTCTCTGTCTCCGTCGGCATGCCATCCAGCTGCGCCATGGATACCAGCGGCGACCTGGCAGTCGGGATTTTGAACGGGTCGGGTGCCGGCGACATCGTGATCTTCAAGGACGCGAGCGGCTCGGGTACCGTTTACCGCACGCCGTTGAACGATGAGTACTTCGACGGCTACGACAGCCGGGGGAATCTGTTCGCCGACGGCTTTAACGGCAGCGGCTTCGCGCTCGTCGAGCTCCCGAAGGGCAGCACTGAAATTCGTAACGATCAAAACGAGCAACAGCCCGGAGTTCCCTGGCTCGGTGCAGTGGGACGGCACCTACCTCACCGTCTTCGATCAGGACACGAGCGAGACGTATCAATACACCGTCAGCGGAACGAAGGCGACGTTGAAGGGCACTGTATCGTATTCGGGCGTCGGCGACTGCGCGCAGACCTGGATCGTTGCGGGCCTCGTCTATTGCGGGGATGCAGATAACGAAGCCGGCGAAGTTTTCAACTACCCGGCCGGCGGTTCAGCGATTGCGGTCTTTACGGGCAACTTCGACTTCCCGCTCGGCGTCGTGGCCGCAGAGAAATGAGCCTGTTGTAGCTTCGCAACAAGTCGGGGCGGAAGCACCCCGCTCATCCGCCTCTTCGTGGACCGTGTAAATCTCCCACCACCTGCCCGTTGGATCGGTCGCCCACACTTTCGTTTGGTTAGCATGGCAGCACGTCTGCTCCCGTTCGATGCAGGCGGCGAGCCCCGCAACCGCAAGACGCTGAATGGCGAGCTCGACCTCTTCGCTGCTCTTCACAAAGATGCCGTAGTGGTCACCGCTAAGCTGCGGCGGAGAATCAACCGCATCGAGCGCGAGCTCGAGGGCAGGCCGATCCGTGACAAAGAGGGCGTAGTCCGCCAGGACCTTCTTGGGCTGGGCATTCAGAAGCGTTGAATAAAAATCGATGCTCCTCGTCAGGTCAGCCGTTGCAAAGTTCAGATGCATCTTCACGCGTATGCCTTCTTTCGGAAAACGATTCCCAGTGCCGAGTCAAGAAGCTGGTGCGCGTCAGCGGCGAGCTGATAGTACACCCACGTTCCGCGGCGCTCGCTCGTTACCAATCCCGCCTCGCGTAAGATGCGAAGGTGATGCGAGACAGTAGGTTGATTCAAAGGTAAAGCATCGGTGAAGTCACAGACGCAGACCTCGTGGTCGCTGGCCGCGAGCGTCGCGAGCATAGTAAGTCGATAAGGGTCCGCGATCGCCTTCAGAAGTGCCGCGGCCGGCTCAAAGTCCCGTCTCACCACCTTCGCAGCCGGGCAACATCGCTGCATTGACATGCTTCGATGCTACCTTATTGTATCGACACCTGTCAATGCAAAGTACCGGCGTCGCTGCTACACTGAAACGAGCATGCGGCACCCACCCGGCTCCGGCGCATCGCGCTGGCCGATACTCATTCTAACGATGGCGGCGGTGCTGGCCGACACACCACCCACAAGCTCCCCCGGTGCGCTCGGCGCGAACCAAATCTATTGGCAGGCGCAGGCGGCCGTCAGCCGCCTCTCGTTACCGTCAACGCCGGCGAGATTGCCGGCCACCTGACGAACGTCGACGCGGTCGGCGAAAACAAATATGGCCGATCAGCCTGGCGCATATCCGACGTATCGTTTCCCCATTCCGAGCCCGATTGGGCCTTCGACCGCAATCAGTGGGCGGCGCACGATGGCCAGACGATTCCCAATTTGCCGCCAAGCTCGTCCACTCCGATGCCGCGCGCACGAAAGGTTTACGCTTTCTTCATCTCTTGCCGATAGTGTGGCATGACCTGCTAACTCTCTATAACCCTTGAGGAGCCTTCATGCTTTCTTCACACATTGGAGATTTGCGAATCGCCGCCGTTGCTGCTCTAATCATTGCGAGCGGCTGCAGCGCCACGGGCAGCAACGCTTCACCGGCCGGATCGCAGTCGACGCTGCCACAGACCTTGAGTACGGACCTTTCACCCGACGTCTCCCTATTAAAACTGCTTACGAAGCAAGTCGTCATCGGTTCGGTCCTCGATCCTGACAATGGAGCCCAGAACCCATATGGCTTGACCGTCGCGCCGATCACGGCCGGAAAGTTCACCGCAGGCGATCTCGTCATCTGTAACTTCAACGCGAAGTCCAACATGCAGGGCACGGGTCAATCGATCGTGGCCCTACACCCCGTGCCGAAGTCGAAGCCGATTCACGTTTCTTCCAATAAGACGCTGCGTGGTTGCGACGCGATAGCGCTCGATTCCGGCGACACGATCTGGGCCGCCTCTATGGTCGCAGACGATAATCCCGTGCTCGATCCTAACGGCAAGCTGGTCGAGAACATTTCGGGTAAACCGTTCAACCAGCCATGGGGGCAGATCTACGCCGAAACGAAGGCCGGGTCGCCCGCGTTTTATGCGACCAACGCCGGGACCGGCACGGTCGTTCGCATTAACCTCGGCTCAAAGTTTACTTACGATGTGATCGCCACGGGTTTTCCGGTCAATCATGGGAAACCCGGAACCGCATTAGCGCCATCGGGTCTCGCCTATGACGCGAACGTCGACACGCTCTATTTCGCAGATGGGCAGAATAATACCATCGTCGCATTCAAAGATGTGACGAAGATCCGCAAAGGTGGGATTAAGGCTACGGACGATGGTATGAAGTTCAGCGGCCCTTCGGCCGGTGACGCGCGGATCGTTTTTGCAGGCCAGCCGCTCAATGGACCAATAAGCACGGCGCTGCTCCCCAATGGCAACCTCGTCGTTGGCAATACGCTCGACCCTAATGGCAAGAATCTCATGATCGAGGTGTCCTCATCCGGAAAGCTTCTTGACGTTCGCAACGTTGACAAGGGGGCTGCGGGTGCGCTCTTCGGCATCGTGGTTACCGGCACAACCAACGGCAACACGAAGATCTACTTCAACGACGACAACGACACTAACGTGCAAGTGCTCGAACGCTAGACCGTCATCTACGGCCCTTCACCGCACTAATAGCAATGCCGTAAATGCTTACGTTGTTGGTTTTGAAGGGCCCGATGACTCGCCGTGGGTTTCCACCGGCCGGATATGCCCACAGTCCTACCTCCAGAAGCGTGCCCGATTGTCCGACGAACCTCTTACCCCCAATCCACGTCTGGATGTAGGGCCAGTGGCCGGAGTAATCGTTCTGCCAGCCCTGGATCCGCGTTGTGCCGGCAACCTTCAACGACGATTGCGAGAGCCGCAAGCGGTAGACATTGCCGGTGGAAGGGTTGGAGAGCGTGATGTATTTGCCGTCCCATTGGACGCTCCCGAAGGCGTCGAACTTGCTGCCTAGAGTAAAGTTTACGAAGCTGCTGCTTCCTTCGGGGAGTTCCGCAAATACGTTCGTGCTGCCCGTGCCGTCGAAAAAGAGATCCCCACGATCGTCGTAACCGCAGAGGCCGTAGGTGTAAATCTCCGGATCGCGATACCACTGCACCGGCCCTTGAGCGCCCGGAAAGATCGCCACCTCACCGGCGCCCGAGCCTTCATTTGTGACGGCGAGGTTTCCAGTGGTTGGATCGACGGAGCAGCCGAGACCTAGATCCCCATTGTTCAGCGTCCGAATGGGCTCGCTGCCGCCGTGCGCATACTCGAGCACCTGATACCCGCTCGGAACGTATACGTCGCCCGCTTGATCGGTGCAAATGTCATTTGCAGAGAGACTCAGGATTCCGGTCAGTTTGCCCGCTGGGTACGACCAAACGTACATGTTTTCGCCGGTCGTCATATAGAGCAGATCCTCGCTCTTCGCCTCGGGCAGCATCCACGAGCGGATCGGCGCCGTATCAGCCTGATCCTTCGGCGTGCTCTGGGGAAGCGCGCTGCAGCCTGCCAGGAATGCAGCGCAGACAACTAGACCTGATGCGAGATCGCCAACGCTGATACTCTTCATGCTCCGCGCTCCCCGATCCATCGTAACGGATCGACCGCGTAAACATTCGGGGTGCCGGCCGCCGTTCCATCGCGAACGCGTCGCATTTCAGAGCCTAGCGCTGCGGTCGCTGCGGAAGGCGTCGCGTGGCCGAAGCGAGGGGGAGCCTGTCGTTTGCGGCGTCAAGCGGGTGGGCCACAATTCGATAGTCGAAGTCGAGTCGTGAACGGCCGCCTTCGATTTCGCGAACTTGGAACCCGGAGGGTGTCTTGACGCTCACGTAGAGCCCGCGCGTGTCGCCTAACGGTGTGAGGAAGACGTAGTACGGGCTATTGCGATCGATGACCGAAGCAAAGGCGGGGTCGATCGCGACGTTCGCGACGCCGCCAAGCATCCTCGCGGTGCCGACGTCTTCGATGGTTGGGGTAGCCGACTCCGATGCGTACGCGAGAACTTGCCGGCCCGCGCTGTTTTGGTGCTGCACTCGCAAGGATTTCTTACCCGTGATCTTCCCCGTGCACTTCAGATTGGCTTTTGGATCGATAACGCAATAATCGTCGTTCGACGAGTCTGACCCCGAGAAGATATCCGTGGACTCGTCGTCCGAAAAGGCGACCAGAGCGACTCCGCCGCCGCTGGATTCCCCCGTGACGCCCATGGCGCCGCCTTTACCGTAAACGCCGGTTTCCGCGAGCCCGGAGTCGCCATCACCGTAGCCCGCGACGCCCGCGAAGTCCATTGGGCTGCTCGTGTGGCCTTCGACGCCGTTGCCGCTGGAGGACGTTCCGTACACGCCTTGGCCGTTCGAGGAGCGGCCGTACACGCCGTGCGCCGAGCCGCTCGAGTTCGTAGCGATGCCCGCAACGGCAGAGTTTCCGGTTGTCGACGAGGTCGTGCCCTCCAGTCCGTTGCCGCTGCTTCCCTGCCCTTGGATGCCCCCGCCCGACCCCGTGTTTTTCCAGACGAGACAGTAGCCGGACGAGGAGCACGAGCTGTTCGGTCGCGCGCGCTCGGCCCGGACGACGCCGAAAGCGGAAAGAGCGACGGTCGCACCAACGGCGATCATGCTCGCGGCTACCAGAGAACGTAGCCGAAGTGTGGGTTTATACATTGTTGATCCCTTCTCGCAGCTGCGCTGCGGCGCGACTATGGCCGTGCCCGTTCCATCATCGCTCGCCGTCGCCTCTTGGATCGTGGCATATCTTCGCGCGCGCGGCCCCTCAAAGGATAGCTCGAGCGCTACGATGGAGTCCCAGGAGCGGAGCGATATCCGAAAGGAGCTTAACGATGTATCGATTCCCCAAGCGGCCGAGCCGAGTTGCAGCCGTAGGCATGATCGCCGTTGGCGCGGTGGTTGCGATCTCCAGCATCAGTATCGTGCGCGCGGAGCACGTGAATCCGGACAAGAAAAAGACCTATAGTTGCAGCAGCGGCACGGCTTGCGTAGAAGGCAATTCCAGCGGCAGCAGCACGTGGGGCGTCTACGGCACGTCGGTAGATGCCGACGGCGTTCATGGAGTCTCGAGCACGACGAACGGAAACTCCGGCACGTCGGGTATCAGCACTGCGACGAGCGGCCAGGGCCACGGCGTATACGGCCGTTCTTCGAATGGCCAAGGCGTCTATGGAACGTCATCGAGTAATAACGGCGTGGAGGGTCATTCGACTGGATCCGGTGGCTCGGGCGTCGCCGGCATCCAACGCGAAACTTCATCCGGCAGTGGGGATGGCGTTTATTCGGAGTCGGCCGACACAACGAACTTCTATGAGGCGCTCGAAGCCAAGGCCGACAGCTCAAACACCTACATCTTCGAAGGCTTTAATGCCTCGACCAACGGTCTCTGCACGATCGACTACAACGCGACGCTGGCGTGCACGGGCGGCGCTCTCGTCAAGAACGTGCGCACTCGGCACACGAATGCCGACGGTCGGCACGTTCTCGCTTACGCGGCGGAGTCGGCAACGGCGACGATCGAAGACGTAGGGACCGCGCGAATGGTCGGCGGCGTCGCAAACGTTACGATCGATCCCGCCTTCGCTTCGGTGATGGACCGCAAGTGGTACTACGTTTTTCTCACGCCGCTAGGCGACACCCGCGGGCTGTATGTGAGCGAAAAGACGGCGTCGGCCTTCCAGGTACGCGAGAGTGAAGGCGGCCGTTCGCGGCTCGAGTTCGACTATCGCATCGTTGCGCATCCGCTCGATGCGAAGAACGACCGGCTGCCCGCGGCCCCGAGCATGAGAATGCCGCGAGACCTGCACGGCTAAGATGATGATCGCGCTGGTTTTACTTGTGGCGCAGGCGACGCCGGCTCCAGCGGCGTCGGCATGTATGACGGAGGTTGCCGGAATAGCGAAGGGCGCCGTCGTGCAGATTGACGGCGTGCCGACAGACCAAGGGCCTTTTTATGCCACGGTGTCGGTACTCGTTGGACCCGACGGTAAGGTTGAAAAGACCACGATAGTTAAACCGAGCGGCAACTTTCAATTCGACATGGCCTCCGTTACAGCAGCAAAGCATTCGACCTACACGCCAAAGAGAGTCGATTGTATGCCGGTTGAGGGGACGGTTTTATTCAATACGTCGTTCATTCCGCCGCCCTAGCGGATTCTTTGATAATTTTTTATCCATCTGCCCGGAGGGATGTGCTTAGCCGCTGTTAATGCTTCGTAAATGCTCCTCTTAGCCGCCGTCGTTGCCGCAGCCACACCTGCGCCCGCACGCCGAACAACGATCCCGTTTACGTACGTCGACAATCGCATCGTCGTTGAGTGCAAGCTCGACGGGCAAGGCCCGTTTACGATGGTCCTCGACACGGGTTCGCCGACGATCGCCGTGACACCGGAGACTGCCGCCAAGCTCGCAGTCGCGGTGCGAGATGCCGGAACGGTGACGGGGGCCGGAAACAACGCCGTGAAAAACGGTCGAGCGGCGATTGCACGGCTGTCACTTGGGAGCCTGACGTTGCAGAGCCTGGATGCCGACGTGCTCGATCTCAGCGAGATTCGAACGAAACTCCATTTTCCGCACTTGGACGGTATCATCGGCTATCCGGTCCTTTCGCGGTTCGCGACCTTCGTCAACGTCGACGACGAAACGATAACGTTTAACGACAAGGCGCCGCGCGCGCCCCTAAATGCGACGACGACGCGCTTCGAAGGCGTGCTGCCCGAGATACACGCCGTGATCGACGGGATCGCCGGTAAGGTCCTGGTCGACTCCGGCGATCGCTCCTCGCTGACGCTATTCGGCCCCTTCGCTACGCGCAACGGCTTTTTCGGCCGGTATCCGTCCAGAGAGAACATTGTGACCGGCTACGGCTTGGGCGGCCCCGTATACGCCGATGTCTTCACGCTCCCAACTCTCAACGTCTTCGGTACGCGCTTAACGAACGTCGTGACGCGAGCGTCACGACAAACGGGGGGCGTCTTCGCCGGCACCGCCGATAGCGCGAGCATCGGCACGGGCGTCTTGAAGCGGTTCAACATCGTCTACGACTACCCGCACGGCACGATCGTCGCGTGGCCAAGCAAGTACTTCGCAACGCCCGATAGGTTCGTTCCGCCGGGCTCCTAAGAGATAGGCGGGGTACGTACGTATCCCGCCGGCGGCGACCTGGTCAAAACGATTGATATCGGCGCGGAAGCCTACGGCATCGCCGTCCGCTTCGCCGCGCACTAACGATCTCGCCGCGGGCTTCGGTTACAATTTAAAGGTCCTTTCTACAGTTGGACCTAAGTGCAATCGTATGTCTAGCGTTAGTTCGCCGATCGCGATGCTCGCGATAAAAGCTGTGGGGAAGGAGCCGAGTTCTCCGGCGCTCTCAGAGCCCGTGTATGGAGGCTATACCAACAGCCGCGGCGACATCGTCTTGTTCGGTAAGGATCAAGCCTACCGCGTCGACTTCAAGAAGCAGACACTGCAACGGCGGCCGCAGCTAAACTTCGGCGCGCAGGCGCGCTATGACGAGGTTCAAGGCGGCGAGTCCTTTGAGTTCGGGAACAAGACCTTTCAACGTCTGACCGAGCGGCAGATCACCGACATCTGCGAATCCGGCGATTTTAGGGTTACGCCGAGACAGCTTCCTTATTAGCGCGTAAGAGCGCCACGCTCGACGGAACGCGTATGGTGTCGGCCAGACGGAGCAGCGCCAGCGCTCTCACGATCCACCACGTGGGATCGATTTCGAACCATCGAAGACCGTGTCGCGCCGAGTAAGGAAACGCGTGATGATTGTTGTGCCAGCCTTCGCCCCACGAGATGAGCGCTACCCACCAACAGTTTGTGGAGAGGTCGCGCGTGCGGAAGCTACGGTAGCCGATCGAGTGGGCCGCGCTATTGACTAGCCAGGTAGCCTGGTACCCGACGACGAGGCGCACGCCCATCCCCCAAATCACCCAGCTCCAGCCGCCGCAGGCAAAAAGGAAGGCTGCGAGAGCCGCGAGCAGCGGCCACTGAGCGTATGGAAGCGCTCGATAGAAGCGATCGGCATACAAGTCCGGCGCAAAATGGCGCAGGTCGGCATTGGTAGGCAGCGCGTCGTTACGCTTGTAGAGCCAGTTCACGTGGGCCCAGCCGAAGCCGCGATCGCGTCCGTGCGGATCGCCCGGCACGTCCGAGCGCGCGTGATGCATGCGGTGAATAGCTACCCAGCGAATCGGATCGCCCTGCAGCGCGAGCGTACCGAGCGCGCTTAGCGCGTACTCTAGTGGCTTGCGCAACCGCAAACCGCGATGCGTGAGAGTGCGATGGAAGCACAGAGCGATGCCGAGCCCACAGGTAACGTAAAGGATGACTGCGGCAGCCGCCACCGCGCTCCACTCAAACGTGCCCGGTATGAACGCCGTCAATGCTGAGGCGTGGATAGCGCCTAGGCCGAGGCCGTTCAGGCAGCGACGAGCTCGCGGGCTCACTTCTAGCGGGCTCACTTCTAACGGTACGATTGCTGCGACGAGAAGCAGTCTCGGCAATAGACCGGTCTGCCAGTCCGCGGCTGAAACGGCACCTCGGCGACGCCGCCGCACTGACTGCACGTCGCTTTGAAAAGCTCGCGGGTGCTGCGGGCGGACGAACCACGTTGACCACCGCCGGCCGCCTTACGGGCGGCTCGACAGTCGCCGCATCGTCCGGGCTTGTTAGTGAAGCCTCGAGTGGCAAAAAACTCCTGCTCGCTTACGGTGAACGTGAACGAGCGCCCGCAGTCCTGGCAGCTCAGCGTTTCATCGGTGTACATGCTATTATGGGTCTCCTAGATTAACTCTTAAGATGATGGCTCGGATCGCGGCGACGTCCGCCGCTCTTCTCCGGCGCGATAGCGATAAACAATGCGACCCTTCGTTAGGTCGTACGGGGAGAGTTCCAAGTCCACGCGATCGCCGGGAAGAATTCGGATACGATGCCGGCGCAAGCGCCCGGCAATGTGCCCCAGAACGATGTGGCCGTTATCGAGCTCAACCGAGAAGGTCGCGCTCGGAAAAACTTGCTTGATGCTGCCGATTACCTCAAGTGGGGCTTCCTTGACGCTCTGCGGCGCCGCCACCTTGGGCACGCGCACGCGGCTTCTGTTCTTTCTATTGCGGATAGCGATGTTCGGCTCTCCCTTTGCTAGCGATGCTCTGACGGTTAGCGCAAAGCGCGGATCCGCGAACGAGCGCAATGCACCAAGCGAGCACATCCAAAGATGAACTCGGTGGAGGGTTGTCGGTCGACGGGTAAGCGGAGAAGTTTAAAATCGTACCAATCTTTCGGTGGCGCAATTTTATCGACCACTCGAAAGATCGCGCTTTGAGGTAACTGCGGGCATTCTCTCACAAATCGGTCCTATCCGCAAGCGAATCCGTTCAACCAAGTTGGCTCGAGTCCGGCTGCCTAGGGCAGGCGCTCGATCTTCGAGACAGCTCTCCTCGGGACGTCGTAGCCGAGCCCCCGGACGAGTATGCGAGCCCCGTTGTCGCTCCGTTTGAGTACGCCCTCCCGAACGCGCCCGCTCTGCAGGGTGACCTTTACGCGCTCGCCGATAAAGACGTCGATCTCTTCGTTTTTCACCGGAAATACCTGCTTTCAATCAAGTCAGTTCGCGATTCGAAAGGAAATGACATGGCGGATTCAAGCCTTTTAATGCCCGGCGCCGACGAGGCGTATCGCCGGTCGCGCGATTCTCTGCGCAATGCGGAGATCGTGTTGCGCGACCCCCGGGTCCGGTCGTCTCCGACTACGAGTTCATCCGGCTCGCGGGGGCGGTAGGAGCTCGCGCCGAAACAGCGCTGCACGGCTTCGCGCTCCTAGCCGCCCGCTCTGCAAGGAGTTGTCGCATGAACAGGCTCTCGCGGTTTGCCGGCATCTTCGGATGCGCAGCAACGGTCACAATCGCAGGTTGCGCGGCGAACACCGGTATCTCGCCCACGTCCGGCTCAACGAACAGCGTGCGCGTCTCGCACGTCCTACAGTATCTACCGACGCGCTTTGCGGCCCGCGCGCTCCCGCTGAGCGGTATTTACATACCCTACCAGAATGGCCCGGTGCTCGTGACCCCCAAGGTCTATCTCATTTTCTGGGGCTATAAGAGATACGGCGACCCCGACGGGGTTGCGAGGCTGCTTCAAGATTACGTCAAAGCCATGGGTGGAAGCGGCCACAACAATATTTACACGCAATACTACGACGTCGTGAGCGGTGAAACGAGCTACATCACCAATCCCAAGAACCAGCTCGGCGGCGTCTGGTTTGACAACACCAATACCGTTCCCGGAACGCCGACGGACGATGAGGTAGCCGGAGAGGCGCTTAACGCCGTTGCCAAGTTAGGCTACGACGCAGGCGGCTCGTACGTCGTAGCGACGCCCCACGGCCATAGCACCGAAGGCTTTGGCACGCAGTGGTGCGCCTACCACAGCAACACTCAGTATGAGGGCGATCTCGTTTCGTACACGAACCTGCCGTACATACCGGATGCGGGTCAGAGCTGCGGCGCCTACGCCATCACGCCGCCGCCGAAAGACGAGAGCGCTAAGGACGAGGGGGTCACCATCGTTGAAGCCACGGAGGAGGGCGAGTCGGTAACGGATCCGGAGCCGCCCACCGGCTGGTACAACGACGAATACGGCGAGATTAACGGTCCCTGCGGCGGGCGGCAAAACATTAAGAACGATAAGTTCGGCAAGAAGGTGTATGCCGTGGGCGCAATGTTCAGCGACGCTTCCGAATCTTGCGTGCAGACGTACCGGTAGAAGCTTTCGCCTTCGAAGCGTCGTAGGCCACCGCTTCTTTGACGAGCGCTTTCAGCGCGCGCTCGTTGAGCTTATCCCCTTCCAGAATGTCGATCGCTCGCCACTTCTTGCCGCCCAGGCCCGCGTTGAAAACCTTGCCGGGATCCGCGAGCGCCGCACCGTCGGCGAAGGTGATCTTAACCTTTCCTTTGTGCGGATTCATGATGCAGATGACGCTGTTCTTGTAGTAGGTCGGCGTGCCCATCCACTTCCATTCCTCGACGATCGTCGCATCGGCGCCTAGAATTACCTTTCGGATCTTGGCCATCATCGCACCGCGCCAGTCGCCGGTTGTACGAATCAGCGTATCTACTTGCTCGGAAGCTTTCATTTGGGAAACTGCCGTAATCCCACGTTCGAGCCGGTGGGATCCTTAACGCTGGCGACGAGCAACCCGTTGGCGACGTCCTTAATCTCTTGCACGACCGTGCCGCCCGCATCCACGAGCGCTTTTACGCTTGCCTCAATGTCGCCGACCGTCCAGTAGGCGAGTCCGCCCGGTTCGAGCTTCTCCCCTTTCGGAACGAGCCCAATTTCCATGTCGCCGCTCTTGTAGCCGACGTAGTAGGGTGTATCCGCGTACGGGTCGGCGCCGATAAGCTCGCGAAAAAACCGCTTGGCTTTGGCCATGTCCGTAGCCGGGTAGACAATCAGGGTGACGTCTTTCAAGTTCTCATCCTCCTTCGAATCTATGACGGGTCGAGCGCGTGAAACGTGACGACTTGCTTGCGGAGCGCTTTGAGACGGCAAGGCCGCGTTTGCGGCGCACTGCGCTACGAATCCTGGGATCGGCTGCCGAGTCCGACGACGCGCTGCAGGAAAGCTGGCTACGCGTCGCTCGCCCTGACGCGGCTCAAAGGCCAAAGCGAAACCCGCCGGCCTCGCAACGGCGTTCTTGTCGTCGTGATCGATACGAAAATCGTGCTTTATCAGGCCGAATGGTGCGGGTACTGCGCGCGCGTGCGCGCCGTGCTGACCGACTTGTTGCTGGACTACAGGATCGTCAACGTTCCAACCAGCCACGCGCAGCGTACGTTGCTTGGGGAGCTCTTCGGCACCACCGGCATTCCGTCGATGATCGACGGAGACGTCAAGATTGCCGACGACGACGATGCAATCATCGCGTACCTTCGAAAGGCCTACTAGAGGCCACTAGCGCCGTCCAAAGTGAAATCGTAGCGAGCCGTCGGCGTTCCGGAAAATCGTCAGGCTTAGGCGTCCGCCATCCATGACGATGCGAGTCGTGCGCGCGTAGGCGCATCGAGAGCCGCCGGCGGTACGCGTGCTGTAGTCGAGATGACGCGAGAACGTGTAGATCGCGCGAACTCCATTCGTGCGATGGAAGGAGACCACGTAGGGCTCGCAGCGCACCGCCCCTTCAAAGTATATCGCCAGGCGGTCGCCGTTACCGTAGGATACCAGCGCGCAGAGGTCCGTTGCATAACAACGATCGACCGCGAGCGCTATACTGCCGTCGGCGAGCCCGATGCGCTGCGCGACCGGCGATGCGAACGGCGTTAGTCGCGCCGGCTGCGCCGGCAACGTCCGCGCGGCGTTGGAAACGGAGCATGCGGTAACCGATGCAGTGTTACTGCGCGCGCCGGTATATTGGGGCGCACCGGTCCCCATCGCCCCCGCGATAACGTTCTGTTTGAAGAGTTCGGGCGTACCGGCTGGATCGGCGTTTTGAAACGACGGAACCGCAGCCGTGAGCGGCTTGACCAAGAGGTGCCCGTTGAGTCCGAAGTGCGAGTAGACCGCCGCGCTCCAAGCCCAGCGCAGGGTGACGCCTGGGCGCGAGGCGATGAACGTCGCGGTCCACGTGACCGGCCCGCTGTATCCCGGCACGAATGGCTCGGGGGCCGTGAACGGCATTCCATTGAAGAAGGCCTCGGGAACTTGAGATGGCGCATAGGTCACCGACCATAGCGCGTCGTTCGTCCACCAGCGTTGTGGTTCGCTGGTGGATGGATCGAGCGTGATCAGGCTGTTGGGCATCGTGATGACGTGCGGCCATTCTCCGAACGTAATGCGCTGCTGTACGACGGCGATCCGAATGGGCGCGTTTCCTAACTCGCCGCCCTCGCTCGCAATGCCCTCGAGCACGCTCGAGAACCAAATCGTCGAGCCCGTTGCGATATGCGTCGTGCCGTACTGATTGAAGCGTACCTCAATACTCGAGGTGCACGCATCCATCTGTCCGAGCGCATTCGGCGCAGCTGCACGGAGCGGGCTCGCCGGGGCGAGCGTGCACGCGCAGCTCAAGGCGAGAACGCCGGCGAGCGACCGCGTGCTGCGAGCCATCGAAGCTCGTTCTAACCTGCGAGCGCCTGCTACCTGCCCGGCCCCGCGATCGGCTCCTGTCCGGCGACGTCCTTGCCGCGCCATCGTCTTCTCGTCAAACGAGTACGACTGCCTCTAGTCCGCGGTTTGCGCCGGAGGTCGTTTTTGACCCTAACGGCGCCCAAGGCTGGGCCAAACTTCCCTCGTGCGCAGGATGATTGGCCGCTTGGCAAAATAGGTAGGCGAGCTTCGGGTGGGATGACGCTAGCTTCGCTTTAGCATGGGGTGGACTCGCAGTATGCATAGGCTGAAACGGCTCACCACGCATTTTGCCTGGGTTATCGCGCTCGCGACGATGACGGGTTGCGCTGCAGGCTTAGGCGTCGCCCCATCGGCCGGATCTCCCGTTTTACAGCCGGCGCGCACCACTTTGGCCTTCGGGCGGGGATGGATTGCGGCCGGCGGGATCCTCTACCACCTGCCGCGCTATATGCCAACCCGGGCCCAAGCCTTGCCGCGCGTGATCGACAGCACGCTGGTCTCATATGGCGACGGGCCGGTTCTCGTGAAGCCGAAGGTCTACTTGGTCTTCTGGGGCTACAAGAAGTACGGCGATCCCGATAAGGTGATGCCGCTGCTCGAGAACTACTACAAGAATATGGGCGGCAGCGCGCACAACAACATCTACACGCAGTACTACCAAATCGTCGGCGGCGTTACGAGCTACATCACAAACCCGACGAACCAACTCGGCGGCGTGTGGAACGATCCCCACGCCATCCCCTTGAGCCCCACCGATGTTCAAGTTGCCGCGGAGGCGCTCAAGGCCGTCACGCACTTCGGCTACGACCCCAATGGCTCGTATGTCATTGCAACCGCGCACGGTCACAGCACGGCGGGTTTTGGTTCGTATTGGTGCGGATACCATAGTGCGACGACCATGACCGGCGGCGATCTCGTATCCTATACGAATCTGCCGTACGCGCCCGATAGCGGCGTTAACTGCGGCTCGAATGCCACCGCGGCGCCGTCCGACGAAAGCAGCGTCGACGAAGGCGTTACGATCATCGCCGGTCACGAGGAGGGTGAGTCGGTCACCGATCCCAACCCGCCGAGCGGCTGGGACAACGTCCAGTACGGCGAAATCGGCGACATCTGCGTGTGGAAGGAGATTGAGAACGAGCCGTTCGGCAAGTATTCCTACACGATGCAGCCGATGTTCAGCAACGCTAGCGCAACCTGCGTTCAATCTTATTAGAGGCAGATCAGCTCGCACAGGGTAGAAAGCTCGATGTTGCCGCCGGAGACGACGGCAACGATGGGTCCCGCGCCTGCCTCGCCGCGCAGTGCCGCTGCGACTCCCAGTGCGCCGGCGCCCTCGGCAACCACGCGCGACCTCTCGGCGAGCAGTCGCATCGCGCGCTTCGTTTCTTCGAGTGTAACCACGATCGAGCCGGCGACGAGGGGGCGCATCCGCTCCCACATCGCCGGAAAGCAACTCTTGCCGCCGGCGCCGTCGACGAACGAGGTCTGCCAAGCTGGGAACGCTGACGCTTTGCCAAGCGCAAAGGAGTGCGCGACCGGCGCCGCGGTCTCCGGCTCCGCGCCAAAAATACTGACGCCAGGTTTACGCGCGCGCACGCCCAAGGCCACACCGGTCACCAGTCCGCCCCCGCCAATCGGCGCGATTACGCACTCGACCTGCGGAAGATCCTCGACGATCTCTAGGCCGATCGTTGCGTTACCGGCGATGAAGTCGTCGTTATCGAACGGATGGATAAACGTTCCCTTGATTCCCGGATAGGCGCGTCGCTCGATCGCCTCCCACCAGGCATCGTAGGGCACTTTTATCACCTGTGCGCCGAGCGCGCGCATGCGTTCGACCTTGGTTTCGGGTGCGGTCTCAGGCGCGACGACCGTACATGCGATTCCGGCCTGTCGTCCCGCATACGCAAGGCCTTGTCCGGCATTTCCCGCGCTGGCCGTCCACACGCCCAGCGACCGCTGCGCGAGCGGCAGCATCGCGAGCGCATTGGCCGCCCCGCGCAGCTTAAACGAGTTGATCGGCTGCAGGTTCTCGAGCTTCAGAAATATCTCTCGTCCGCTCGTGCCGGTCTCGAGTCTGACCAACGGCGTCCGCGCGGCGGTTCCCGAAATTCGTAGTCGCGCCGCTTCGATGTCGTCGATGCTTATTGGAGCCAAGAGGCTGGAGCGCTTCGGGACAACGCCGAATAACTCCGTGGATGGGGCGACTCTTTGCCGGGTGCATCGCTGTCACCGCCGCGCTGCTCGCCGCTTGCAGCTCGCGCGCTCCGCTCGGCGTGCCGCCGGCGCCGGCCGGTATCACGGCCGGCGCTTCGACCGGCACGGAGCACGTGCTCTACAGCTTCACGGGCGGCAATGACGGCGGCGACCCGGCAAGCGCGCTGACATTCGACGCGCGGGGGAATCTGTACGGCACGAGCGTGACGGGTGGAACCTCGTCTTGCGGCACCATCTTCGAACTGGCGCCGCAAGCGAGCTCGTGGACGGAGACCGTGCTCCACGACTTCAGCTGTTTTGGCGATGGCAAGAATCCATACGGGGGCGTGATCCGCGACGCACACGGAAACCTCGATGGGACGACCGTCGCCGGCGGCTCGGGCGGCTCGTGCAGCGACGGATGCGGCGTCGTCTTTCAACTGCTGTCCTCGGGGGAGCGTGTGCTGCACGACTTTGCCGGCGGAAACGACGGCTTTGGGCCCGGCGGCGCCGTCACGCTGGATACTCGCGGCAATATCTACGGTACGACGCCTGACGGCGGCGCCTATTCCAGCGGCGTCGTCTATCAAATCTCTGCGCGGCGGACGCATGAGAGCATCATCCACACGTTTACCGGAGGAAGCGACGGTGGGACCGGCTCGCTGGGCGCGCTCTTGCGCGACGCGTCGGGAAGTCTCTACGGCGCTACGGAGACGGGCGGTGCGCATGGCGCGGGCACTATCTTCAAACTCTCGAAGCCCTCGAAGCACGGCTGGTCGTTCAAAACGCTCTATGCCTTCGCCGGGAATCCCGATGGCGCGTCGCCTTACGGCGGCGTGATCGCCGACGCCTCCGGCAACCTGTACGGCACGACGTATTACGGCGGTGCAAGCGGGCAGGGCGTCGTCTTCGAGTTGCGGCGGCACGCGCATGGAAAATACGTCGAGCGCGTGCTCTATAGTTTCAAGGGCGGGAGCGATGGCAGCTCTTCCACGAGTACGCTGATCTTCGGGGCGTCGGGCGAGTTGTACGGAACGACCTCCGCGGGCGGCGGCTACTGCAACTGCGGCACCATCTTCAAAGTGAGCGTAAAATCCGGCAAGGAAATGGTGCTCCATGACTTCGGCAACGGCTCGGACGGCGCGTTTCCGTACTATGGGCTGACGAAAGACCCGAGCGGAAACTTTTACGGGACGACCGTGCAAGGCGGCACCTCCGGTCAGGGAACGCTCTTCGAGTATACCGAGTAGTGCTCGAGAGACTCGCAACGAGACCCGATCCGCTCCTCTACTTTGCCGGCGTTCTGCCGCTCTCGCTCCTCGCGCTCGCGCTGGGCTATTACATTGCATCGCGTCATCGGCACAAGGAAGGCGAAGGTGCCGAATGGGCCTTTGGGGTCGGACAGGCCGCGATATTCGGCCTTATCGCGCTCATCCTAGGCTTCTCGTTTTCGTTTGCCGCCGGCCGCTATGAGGTGCGCCGCGCACTCGTGGTGACGGAGGCCGATGCGATTCGCACGGCCTACCTGCGGGCCGGATTCATGCGCTCCGACCGGTCCGCGGGATTTCGCGCGGCGCTGATCGATTACACGCGGACGCGGCTGCAAACCTATGCGCTCGTGGGCGACATGCGGGCCGAAAGCCGGTCGATCGAAAAGAGCGACGGGCTGCAGGGCCGGCTTTGGTCGATGGCCGCCGGCACCGCGCGGCGCAATCCCAGCAGTCCGTTCTTCGTCGATCTCACCCGCTCGGTCATCGACGTCATCGACGTCTCTGAAGAGCAGGAGGCGGCGCTCAACAATCACGTCCCGGGCACCGTCATCGGCATCGTCTTGCTCTCCACGCTGGCCGGCGCGTTTCTGTTGGGCTTGACATTCGGGCGAGCCGAGTCGCCCAATGCGATCCTCGGTGCAATTTTCTGCCTGCTCTTTGCGGCGACGGTCTTTACGATCATCGATCTCGATCATCCGCAGGGCGGATTTATCAGCGTCGACATCGCACCGTTGCAAGCGACGCTCGACGACATGACGCGCGCGTCGGCCAAGAAGCTCCATTGAGTCTTGCGTCGAAAGCGCCCCTTATCAGGAGGTATCTCGAATGCTACTTTCTCGCATGGTTCTCACGGCGATTGCGTGCGCGGTCCTCTCGGCCGTCGCCGCAGCCGCCCCAAGTCCAGTCATCCTCACTCCCGACACGGCGACCTGGCAGCCCGTACCGCAGTTCAAAGGGTGGCAGATGGCGACGATCGTGGGTAATCCGCAAACAGCCGGTGCGTACTACGCGTACCTGCTGAAAGCTCCCGCCGGCGGAAAGGCGCCGCCGCACTTCCACAAGATGACGGAGAACGTGACCGTCATCAGCGGTACCGTGATGTTCGGCCTCGGCGACACGATAGACATGGCGAAGGCGAAGAGCTTTGGAGCCGGCACGGTAGCATCGATTCCAGCCGGCGTGCACCACTACGCGGTCGCAAAAACCGCGATGGTACTTGAGGTCAGCGGCATCGGTCCGGACACCACGACCTTCGTTCACTAGCTAGTCTGCCGCGCTCGAGCCGAAGAAAGCGCCCGTAACGCGGATAGCGCCTTTCCTTCGAACTGCGTTTCGAAGTGTTACGCCCTCGCAGGTCAACGCAGCTCCACCACCTGCGACGAAAGGATCTTATCGTGAAAAGAGACTTGCAGCGATATGTTTCGGGAATAACGCCCGGGCTCCGCGCTCCAAAGGGCCGGAAGGGCTTGGGCGGATACGGTTGGGTGCCCGACCTCCCCGACTCGAGGGATTACTTGTATGCGGCCCCGATGGAGACGGTCAGCAAGTTACCGTCCAGCGTCAATCTTCAAGCGCAGTGTCCTCCCGTTTACGATCAAGGCCAGCTTGGGAGCTGTACGGCAAACGCGATTGCCGGCGCGGTGGAGTTCATTCAAAAGCACCGGTTCATGCCCTCGCGTCTCTTCATATACTACTTCGAACGTGTCATCGAAGGCACAGTGAACTCCGATTCGGGGGGTCAGCTTCGCGACGGCATCAAGGCGGTGAGCACGATCGGGGTCTGCCCGGAGAAGATTTGGCCGTACGACATCGCAACTTTCACGGACGAGCCGAGCGCGAAGGCCTATGCCAGCGCCGGCAAGACGAAGGCCACCGTCTACGCGAGGGTCGCGCAGGACCTGACGCAGATGAAAGGTTGTCTCGCCGAGGGCTTTCCGTTCGTCTTTGGGTTTACAACGTACAGCTACTTCGAATCCGTCCGCGTCGCGAAGACCGGCATCGTCCGCCTTCCAGCCAGCGGCGACAAAGCGATCGGCGGACACGCCGTCATGGCGGTGGGCTACGACGATAAGGCGCAGACGTTTCGAATCCGCAACTCCTGGGGCGCCTGGTGGGGGCAGCGCGGATACTTTACCATCCCCTACGCGTACTTGATCAGCAGTCACCTTGCCAGCGACTTCTGGACCATTCGGAACGCAAGCTGACAACGACAGGGCCCGTGGAAAGACAACAGGAAATGCTCTCCATGAAGGCGCGCTATTTTGCGATATTAATAGTTTTCATGCTCGCAGGCTGCGCGTCTGCGGCACAGCAGCCGCTTCCATATATGTCGAGCGACGCGATGATGCGCGTCGTCAACGCGACGGGCGCCGGCAAGATCACGCACGTCGTCTACGTGGTTCAGGAGAACCGCAGCTTCGATAATCTTTTCCAAGGCTATCCCGGGGCCGACACCGTATCGAGCGGAAAGAACTCGAGCGGCCAGACGATCGCGCTGCAGCCGGTCTCGCTCGAAACCGTCTACGAGATTCCGCACTCGGCCGAAGCGATGTTTGCAGCCTGCAACGGAACCGGCAGCCTCCCAGGCACGCACTGCCAGATGAACGGCTTCAACAATGAGGGCGGCTACGGCGGGCCTTCAAACCGGCAGTACGTGTACGTGCCCCATAAGGAGTCAAAGCCGTACTTCGACATGGCGCACGAGTGGGTGGTCGGCGACCGCATGTTCCAATCGCATCTCGACGAAAGCTTCGTCAGCCATCAGTACGTCATCGCGGCGCAGGCGCAATCCAGCGTCGATCTGCCGGACTCGTCGCTGTGGGGATGCAAGGGAGGCTCGGGCGACGTTGTGAGCACAATCAGCCAAAATCGCGATCCGTACAGCGGGTATCAGCAGGCCTGCTTCGATTACACGACGCTCGGCGACGAACTCGACAAAGCGCGCCTTTCGTGGCGCTTCTACGCGGCGCGCTACGGTAACGATGCCGGCGGCAATGGTGGAACCTGGTCGGCCTATCAGGCAATTCGGCACATATTCTACGGCAAGGACTGGACGAAAGACGTCATCTCGCCGAACTGGAAGTTCATCACCGACGTCCGCGCCGGCAAGCTCGCGAACTTTACGTGGATAACGCCGCTCTGCGCGGAGTCTGACCATCTCGAGTGCGGCGGGGGCTACGGCCCGTCGTGGGTCTCCGCAATCGTGAACACGGTAGGCGAGAGCAAGTTCTGGGATTCGACAGCCATATTCATTCAGTGGGACGACTGGGGCGGATTCTACGATCACGTTCCGGCGCCATACGAGGATTACGACGGCAACGGTTTTCGCGTTCCCCTCTTGGTGATCTCACCTTACGCTAAGAAAGATTTCGTTTCGCACAAACACTATGAGACGGCGAGCGTGCTGCGCTTCGCTGAGGATCTCTATGGCCTGCCGCAGATGGCGGCGGCCGACACCCGCGCGAAGTCGCCGGCCGCCGACTGTTTCGACTTCACGCAAAATCCGCGCCCCTTCGTGGCGATTAAAGCTCCGCACCCGGCGAGCTTCTTTATCCACCGCAAGTTTGGCAGCGACTACTTCGCGCCCGACTACGAATGACGGGTCGCTACTGTGTACCGGTGCTTACCGGGATCATCAGATGCGCGTACGGCGAGTCCGGCCACATCACGTATGGTCTCGACGGGTCGGGATCGGCGGTCATGGGATAACCCATCGTCTTGACGGCGGGACCAACGAGCATCACGTGCGGTCCGGTCGTTACCCAATGATTGTCGGCCGTCGCCGTCTTCGCATAGGGGTCCGTGTTGCTGGCACCGTTGTCACCGGCCAGCATGTAGATGAAGCCGACGCTGTTGGGGGGAGCCGTGTGGTTCAGGAGCGCCCGCATCCATAGCGTCGCGTTCTTGTCGGCGCACATCGGGGTTGCAGGGTCGATCAGCATGCAGGTAAAGCCGTTTGTGCCGTTTTGGATGGTCCGCATCGTTGCGCCCGGCTGCATCTGCACGATCGTGGCGTTCTGTACAACGGCGGTGGGCGCCGCCGCCATTACTTTGGCGACGTACGCGGAGTCGGATGCGTTAGTCTCCTGAGCGGGCGCGGCAACGATCGAGCCGCCGGTCGCGAGGACCAGCGCTAGTGCCGAGACGGCGTAGCGGAACATCGTTTTCCTCCGACGGATGAGCGAAGCGGAAGCCTTATCTGCCGGCTCGGCTTCTCCCTGTCCAACGGCGTCGAACGACCCTTCGACACCGGTTCGACTCGCTGCGCTCAGGACTGCGCTTCGCACAGGCGCTAAGGTGTCATCCCGAACTTGTCGAAGGGGGCACTCATGACGATCGAAACACTTTCTGATAACACGCTTAAAGTCGTTATGCCGGCAAAGCTGACGGCGGAAGACGTCGCGCAGCTCGCGCAGCAGCTCGATGGGCTAATCGCCCAGAAGGGTCGCATCAAACTTCTGGTCGATCTGTCGAACTTCGGCGGCTGGGAGAACATGGAAGCGCTCGGGGCGCACATGGATCAGCTAAGGTACATTCAACAGCGCATCGGTCACATCGACCGTATTGCCGTAGTTACCGGGCATCCGTGGCAGCAGCAGCTCTTTAGTCAGATCGGCAACGTAATGCACACAACGGCCATGACCTTCGATAAGAGCCAAGAGGCGGCGGCTGCCGCGTGGCTGCAGCAATAAGCGTTATCGACAGGAGGCCGCGAGCGGCCCGAAAACGGGGCTGAGCGTCCCCCGCGGCAAAGTACCCCGCATGAACAGCGTATCGCGCGCGCTGCTCTGCGCGCTGCTCGCGGGATGCGATAGCGTCTCGCAGACCATTCCCTCGGCCCCCACGAGCGCTCAAACGCCGTCGCAGCCTCCGCTGCGCTTTTTCGTCTCGGCGCCGGGTCCGCGTTTCGAGCCTCGCATCGTCTTCGAACGTGGGGCAAAGGTTCGGTTGTGGGCAACGGTGCCCAATATCGGCTACGTCTTCGGACAGGATGCGAGCGGCAAGAATACCCTGAGCGCGATTAACGCGCAGGGCAACAACTGCTACTTACCACTGGGGATCAAGGTCGATAACGCCGAGAACCTATGGATCGCGTGTTATTGGTATGACACCGGTCACGGCACCGCCGGCGCCGTGCAGGAGTATACGCCCGGCTCGAAGACGCCGGCGGCGACGTACGTCGAGTTACTCACTTGCGGAAGCTGCACGTTTGAGGCCTTCACGTGGGATGTTGTTGCGGATACCCAAGGGCACGTGTTTGCCATCAATCAGTATTCGACCCTGTGCAATCCGTCCTGCAATCCCTACGCGTATCCCGTCGTCTGGTGGAACGTGAAATCTCCGAGCTCGCCGCCCACCGGTATTGCAGATACCAACCTGCAGAATGCCTACTATGCCGACGTCGACACCTCGGGCAATCTCTACGTTAGCGGTTATGGCTGCATCGGCTCGACGTGCGGCGACTTGGTCGATGAGATCGGCAAGCCCACGACGTCGCCCACGATCACCAATCTCATTGCACCCTCTGCCAGCACGGATTTCGCGGGCGTCGCCGTCAGCCATGGCGGCAAGGTGCTCAACGTCGTGGATCCGGGCGCGCGCACGATATCGCAGTACGCCCTCCCTTGGGTCACAAACGAGTTACCCTTCAATGTCTTAGGTCCAACGTTGCTGAACTATTTTGGCCAAGGCGAGCCCAACGACGGCAGCTTCGATCGTTCGGACAAGCACTTGGCAATCGGCGACTTGGACGATTGGATCGACGTGGGGAAAGTGAGCAAGAACCGCTGGTCGGTCCTCACGAACTTCAACCTCAATCAGCCGGTGTACGGCGCGGCCTACGTGCCATCTGACAAGTAAAGTAAGATGAAGCGCGTCCGACTCCGCGGCTGGGTCGTGTTCGGCATAAGCCTGTTCTTGCTCGGATTTATCGGCGCCGTCTGGACCTGGTTTGGCTGGGTTCTTGCCAACGGAGGCGAGCCCAACGCGGCGACGTTTTTGTTTATCGGCCGCCTCGGCCTGGCGTTTTCGCTCGTAGTCCTCGGCGGCATGCTCGGGGCGATCAACGGTTGGATGATGATTCGCTCCGGGCATCGCGTCAGGTGGCTGCTCTTCGCGGCGCTGATACTCTTTCTTGTGGCGCTCGTGATCGCACTGACCGCAACGAACGCCTATAACCGCCAGGGCAGCGGACGCCACTCTGCCGGCAGCGCAAGTGCGTCTAGGCAGTTAAGGAAGCACTTGATAGTAGGCGCTCATGCCGGCATCCATATGATCGGCCACGTGACAATGAAAGAGCCAGAGCCCCGGATCGTCGGGCACCATATTCACGGTAAGCATCTGCGCCGGCATCAGCGCGAGGACGTCGGTGCGCTGACCGTTCCAGAGCACGGTGTTTCCGTGCCAGTGCGGCGAGTGAAAATCGAAGCCGTTGCCGATGTCGATCACGTACCAGCGCACGCGCTCGCCCTGCCTCATCGTTATCTTAGGCCCGTTGGCATAGATGTAGCCGTTGATCGTGAACTTGAAGTTTCCGTCGGCAAATCCCATGCCGGTGAGCGTGAGGGCGTTGTTCGAATCGAGCCCGACCACTTCCGCGCGTTGAGCGCGTTTGAGGTTCGGCGTATAGGTGGCGACGTTTTGATTGAAATACCAGCTTTGATTCTCGTTGACGATGTGAAAGACGGCCACGATCTCGCGATCCACATCTTTGGGAGTGCCGTCCGGCCGCGCCATCCCGCGCGCCGTTACGACGATCGCGCCGACTAGGCCCGAGTCGACGTCCTTCTGCTCGTCAACGTGCGAGTGGTAGAGCCACACGATCGAGCTCGGATCGCCCGGCCCGGGACCGGCCCGCTCGGGAACCTGCCACACGTACGTATAAGTTTGACCGGGCGCCACCGCGCCGCTCATCTCGTCGGCTTGCGAACGGCCGTCGTTGTAGGCCATTCCCTCCGAGTTCTTTTCGTAGAATACGCCGTGCGGATGAACGCTATACGGCCGCGACGCGTTGTTTTTGAAGACGACGTGAATCGTGTCGCCGACCTCGGCGTGAATGATCGGCCCGACAAAGCCCAGATATGCATCGTCGGCAGCACGCGGCTTGAGAGTGGTAAAGGTCGCGTCGGTGTACTCGCGATAGATCGCCTTGAGGTACACGCTGCCGATGTGATGCGAGTCCTGCACCGCATAGGGCCGCTGCATCGCGTCGAACGGTTTGCCGGTCACCCGATCGATGCCGGCCGGTGCGTAGTTCCACTGCACCTCGTCGGCGGCAATGTAATAGGTGCGGACGGTTTGCGAGCGTGCCGCCAGTGGAGCGAACGCCAAAATTGCCAGGACCGCAAAGGCAAAAACCCTGTTCACCATACGACCTCCTGGTGCGTGCGTTCACGGCCGCGCAATCGCCGTCCTGTGCAACCCCTCCTGAGGCCGTCGCAGGGGACCTTCCTCTTACTGTTTACCGCTTCCCGGCGAGCCTTGCTGAGCCTCGAAGGTGTAGATGCCGCCGCGGATCGTTGCGCTGCCGCTCATCTTTTGCCCGCTTATCGTTCCGCGAAACGTAATCAGCCTGATGTGCAGCGTGATCTGTCCGCCGCTCGTGCCGCCCGAGACCGGGATGTTGTGTGCGTTCGCAAAGGGGCTGCCCGGACGAGTCGAGAGATCCGTATAAGTTCCGCTGACGATGCCGTTGTTGAAGTTGAGGTGCAGCTGCCCGAGATATGGCTGCTGCGACGAGTGCAGCGGCTTGAAGCCGAGGACGTAGGGCACGTTGTTTGCGACGCCTTGCATGCTGACCGCCAGCGCGTTCGGCGGAAGTAGCAGCGTTATGGCGCCTGCCAGCCCAATGAGCGAGAGCCGTCGAATCATGATTCCTCCTATCATTTTTCCGGGCGCAACGGCTTCGCCATGGGGAATCCGCCGTCCGCTCGGCCAAAGCGCGTCTTAGCTCGAAGAATCGCCGTTCAATAGCGCCTGCGGCACGATCTTGAAGGCGTAACTCCCGTCTTTCTTACGCGCGAGCACCCACACTTCGTCGAAACAGTCGCCGGACCACGACGACGGAGCCGCGTTCGTGAAGGCCGCGGCGATAATGGGGATGTGGTGATGCTCCCATGCAACCAGCACGACCCCTTCCTCGCCTGCAAGCGTCTTTGAAAGGGCACTCTCTTCGCCCACTGCAAACGGCGTCTGCAATCCGTGTTTCGGTCGCAGTAGCTCGACCAGCGGCGTCACGGTCTGCTGCGGCCGCAGACTCTGCGAGATGTCGAAGCCGTCGGCCATGAGCACCGTCGTGCCGACCTTCGATGCGAAGACCGCGTCGGGCGGTTTGATCCCGCGCGCCCACGCTAACGTAAAGAAGGGCGCCAGCGCGCCGGCGCGTTGCCAGCCGCGCGGACTCAAGGAGTGAGGATCCAGTGCGCCGTCGGGGTTGACGCCATAGGGAGGGGGTCCCGAATCGGGCTCCTTTTCCCCGTGCCGGATCAGCATCAGTCTGCGTGGCGGCATCTCTCTCCCATTCGCCGAAGGGCGTGGTGCATGTCTTACCGCTGCCTTTTGTCGTACGTTTTCGCGGCGTCCCTCCTTTGCAGTACCGGCTGTTCGAATGCCGGCCGGCCAAATACCTCGACCGTGCCGGCGCCCGCGAGCGCCTCTGCGCCGGCTCAACACGACGTGCACTCGGCCTTCGGCAGGCTGGACAAAGCGCTCGACGAGGCGAAGACGCGCGGATGGCTCGTCGTAGACATGAAACGGGACTGGAAGGCCGTCTTCCCGCGCTAGCACTTAGCGCGTTGGTCGTGGCGCTTACGGCTTGCAGCGGCGCGCAGCCGGCCACCGTTGCCGGGAGCGCGCCTGCTGCGCGCGCAGGCGGCGCAAGCATGGGAAACATCTACTGGAACAAGCCGCGGCTGCGCTTAGTCTACCCGTCGAAATCGTACGCCAAGGCCACGCTTACGTACTGGGCGCCCAATGGCTACTCTACCGAACCCTACTGCAAGCGCGGCGGCTCGTTCTCGGCGACGACGCACCATCAAGGCGGAAATCCCAAAGGGTACATGCACGTCGTCTACTGGTTCAAGGCCAAGACTGCCGGTCCCGACGATTGCGCGTTCACCGCAACGCTAGACAATACGGGCAGTCCGCCCATCTCGATCCTCAAGCTGCATATTCGCTAACCGTTAGCTCGACTCCGCACGATGAAACTTCAACTCGGAATCGCGCTGATGCTGGCGCTAACGGCGCAACCGCAATCCGTCAAGAACGTCGTCGACGGCGCGGTCGCGCCGGTAATGACGAAGTACGGAATCCCCGGAATGGCCGTGGGCATCGTCGCCGGCGACCAGCGATACGTCTTCGACTACGGCGTCAGCTCGTTGAAGAAGCGCGACCCGGTGACGCCGGCGACGCTCTTTGAGATCGGCTCGATCAGCAAGACGTTTACCGCAACGCTCGCCTCTTGGGCGCAGGTCGACGGCCGGCTCTCGTGGTCGGATAAGACCGGCAAGTATCTGCCGGCATTGCAAGGCTCGAAGTTCGGGGAGGTCGCGCTGCTCGATCTCGCCACCCACACTCCGGGCGGGCTTCCACTCCAGCTGCCCGGCGACATCACGACGCAGGAAGAGTTGCTGACCTATCTCCGCCAGTGGAGGCCGGCCTACGCGCCGGGAACCTATCGAACCTACTCCAATGTCAGCATCGGCGTTTTGGGGATCATCACCGCGAGGGCCATGAATCGAGATTTTGTCAGCTTGATGCAGGGGCTCTTTGCGGCGCTCGGTATGACGGGCAGCTATATCGACGTGCCGCAGACGAAGCTGCCCGACTACGCGCAAGGCTACACCGCGGAGAACGAACCCGTCCGCATGTCGCCCTCAATCATCTTGGCCGAAGCCTACGGCATCAAGACCACCGCCGGCGATCTGCTGCGCTTTCTCGAGGCAAGTATGGGAACGCTCGACCTCGACGATCGGGTGCAGCGCGCGATTACCGGGACGCACGTCGGGTACTACCGAGTAGGTGCGATGACGCAGGATCCAATTTGGGAGCAGTATCCGTATCCTGTGGCACTCGACAAGCTGCTGGCGGGTAACTCTACGCGGATTATCTTTAATGCGACGCCGGTTACCGCCATCAGGCCGCCGCTGGCGCCGCGCCGGGATGTCCTCATCAACAAGACGGGCTCGACCGCCGGCTTCGGCGCGTACGTCGCCTTCGTTCCCGAGAGGCGCCTTGGCATCGTCATTCTGGCAAATAAGAGTTATCCGATCGCCGCTCGGGTCGCGCTGGCGTACGATATTCTCGCGCGGATTCACGAATGAGCGCCGAACAAATCTTTGCCGCAGCCTCGGTCGCGGTCTCTCTTCTCGCCCTCAGCGTATCCGCGTTGCTTCTCGCAAGGCAGAACAAACAGCTCGAGCACGAGCGCAATGCCTTGGCGATCATCGACGCAATCGGGCGTCTCACCGATCCCGTGATCGTTCACGCTTTCGCCGAGCTCGAGGGAATCGGCCGTCGCTTCCCCGACGACGAGAGCGTTCGTGCCGGCTTCGACGGCTCCCCGGACGACCACGCGCTCGTGCTCGTCGCGCAGTACGTAGAAACCGTCGCCTGTCTCGCGCGGCGCCGCGTCATCGACGCCTCGCTGCTCGTCGATGCGGTCGGATTCATGCTGCGCTCGCGCTGGAACACGATCTTGCCGTTCGTTACGTGCCTGCGGCGCGTTCGCGGCAACGAGTATCTCTTCGAGAACTTTGAATGGCTCGCGCTCTACAGCTCGTGGTGGAAGGAAGAGCCGCGGCCGCCCGGCGACGAGAACTACGATCCCAAGCAGTTCGCAAACGTGGAGTTCAAGGTATGAACGAGCGACGCCACCGCGCGGTTTGGCTCTTTCGCGACGCCGTCGAGGTAGTCGCCATTTTGGTTGCCGGCATTTGGGCGTTCTACACCTTTGCCTACGAGAATCGCATCAAGCCGTCGCTGGCCGAACCGGAGCTGAACTTTGTGGTGACGATGCGAAAGCTCGGGCAGCACGGCGGCCTCATCGGCGTGCGTCTGCACACGGAGATCCGAAACGTCGGCACCGTCAATGCGAACATCGTCGGGCTCTCGTACTGGGTGCTGGGAAAGCGCGTCGAGCGGACGGCGCGGGCGCAGGCGCCGGTCATCGCAAACGGCGTCGCCACGTTGCGCGCCTTCTATAGCGAGTCGGCGGGAACGCCGGTCTTCGGGCAAGCCTATCTTACGCACATGGCCGATCCCGAGAGCGTCCAGAAGACGGGGTTGGAGCCGGGCGGGGATCTTGCACGCGACACGGTCTTCTTTGTCCCCGCCAATCGCTTCGACTATCTCGAGGCGTATCTCAGCGCGCGCTTTACCAAAGAAGATCGCGATACGCCGAGCACGATCACCTTCGATCAGCACGGCGTTCCGGTCTCAAGGTGCCGCCCGATCGCCCAGACGTCGATCAAAACTCCGCGGTAGCCAGCCAACTCGCCTTGAACGGCGAATAGCGTGGCGGCTATTCGCTATCGGGTATACGCAGGTCCGGCGGTTGATGACGGAAGTAGGCCTCGTCGTGAGGTGCGGAGATCGGCACAAATCGCCGCGGCGACTGCCTAAAGTCGAAGCAGTCCGCCTCCGGCGAGTTCGCGCGCGTATCGCTGGCGGCCAGCCGCGCTAGGCCGAAGCGGTCCTCGATGAACTTGAGGATGCTGCCGTGCTCGTAGTGGACGTGCGAGATGTAGCCTTTCTTTGCGTACGGCGAGATCACGAGCAACGGAATGCGTATCCCGAGCCCGTCGTAATCGACCATCTGCGGCGCGACGCGGTCGTACCAGCCGCCGTAGTCGTCCCAGAAGAGGAAGATGGCGGTGGAATCCCAGTACCTCGACTTCCCGATCGCGTTAACCAGCGACGCGACCCACGATGGGCCGGTATCCGAACCGCACCCCGCGTGATCGGAGTTCGTGCACGATGGCGTAATCCACGTCACGTCGCGTAGCCGGCCGCGCCCGACGTCGTCGAAGAAGCTGGTGTTCGGAAGAACGTCCTTGTTCCAGTCGGGGCCGTAGTAGATGCGCCGGATCGCCTGGTACGCGCTCCAAATGCTGAGATAACCGCTGGAGTACGAAGCGGCGTAATATGCCCACGAGTGTCCGGCGCGGTCGAGCTCTTGGCCGAGCGTGAGGTTGTCGAAACACGCGCGAATATAGCCCGCGTAGAGCGTCCGCTGCTGCGAGACCGTTCCGATGGTGTCTCCTTTGCCTCCTTCGCAACCCCAATCGTTGTTGGGGTAGTTCACCGCCGAGCTCGCCTGCGCCGCGATAATGTACTGATGCGAGATAAAGCTGCTTGCGTCGAAGTTCGATGCGAACATCCGGTCCGCCAGCACGTACTGCCGTGCCATCTCGAAGTACGGCCTCGTTTCGTGGTGCGGAACGTAGGCGTACTGCGGGTGAGGAATCGGACACGGCGGATACGAGGAGTGCCCGCAGCCGACGTACTCCTGGTTGAAGCCGTTCATCCGGCAGTCCGTACGGGGAAAGCTTCCGGTGCCGTTACAGGCGGAGAAGAACGAGTACGAGCTGTGATCCAGGTCCCAGGTGGTTTGGAGGCCGATCGGTTCGAGCGCGATCCGGTGTCCGCGCGTGTCGTAGCCGTACGAGACGGTGTCCGCGCCGGGGTAGCCGTAAAAGAGATTATTGAAGCTGCGGTTCTCTTGAATGATAATGACGACGTGTTTGATTTTGTCGATCGGCTGCGACTGCGGCGGCGCTGGAACCGCCGAAACGCCTGCGCCGTTTGACGCGCCACCGCCGCAGGCCGCTAGGAAGAACGCCACCGAGATCGCCGCAAGCAGGCTAGTGACGCGAAGGCAAAGCATAGGCCGACCTCCTCCCTTGAGCCATGCGACGGGGCGCCGGTCTAACCAAGCAAGCTTCATCGAAAAATAATCTTCGGCAGAGGTAACCTCGCGGTTCCGAACCAACGATTTTAGCGTGCGCGCTCTCTCCTTGGCCGCCATCATCGTTCTCGCGTTAGTCGCTTGCACGCACAACGACTACACACCGAACGTGATTCAGTTGAGTCCCTCGGGCACGGCGCAGAATCCCGCGCGCCAGTCGATCGCCTCATCTTTTACGCTGACCGCGGTGGAGGACGGCTACACCGGAGAGTTCACCGCGCAGACGGTCGTCGGTGAATGTTGGGTGGTGCAGTCGCCGATCACGACGGGCGGGGCCTGGACGATCGTTCCCCAAGGAACCACCTGCGCCAACCTCGACACGGAACAGATCCAAGTCAAGGATACCAACGGCCACTCGGCCACCACCTACATTCGCTCGACCAACTGACGCCGCGCTTTCCTCGGCCAACACTTCGGCCCGGGCGCGCGCGCGGCCCGCGCACCGGAACTCCGCCGAGATACATCTACGATGCGGACGAAATCAGTCGTGACGGTTTGCCCAAGCGCGACGACAACTTTGCATGGCGCAACGGCCGACCCGGGCCGCGCTTATGGCGGGCAGCATCGTCAAGAAGTACGCGGTACCCTAAGGACGTCCAAGAGGCGGCCCCCGGCGCAAGCGCGAACGCGGCCAAGCATCCAATTGTTTCCCGTAAGGAGCGACTGATGAAAGGTCCGTTCTCCCGCTTCGCCGTCGCCCTCTGCGCCGGTCTTTTGCTTTTTGCCGGGGCCTCCGCTGGGGCGCGCGCCCAAGAGCTTCCGGTCACCCGGGCGACCCTGGCGAACGGCCTGCGGATCATCGTCGTGCGTGATACGCTCGCGCCGGTGGCGCTCGCGATGCTGAACTATCAGGTCGGCGCCAACGAGCAGAGCTTTGCCGGCCAGGCGCACGCGCTCGAGCACATGATGTTTCGCGGCAGCAGCACGATCTCGCAGTCGCAGCTGGCCGATATCGCGGAGCTGCTCGGCGGCTACTGGGATGCGGACACGCAGTCCGAGGTAACGCAATACTTCTTCATGGCGCCGTCGCAGTATCTCGAGGTGCTGCTGCGGCTTGAGGCCTCGCGTGCGCAAAATCTCACGCTCGCGCAATCCGACTGGAACGTCGAGCGCGGCGCGATCAAAAACGAGGTGACCCAAGACTACAGCGACCCGTTCAGCCACCTCTTCATCTTGGCCGATCTGGACATGTTCGCCGGAACGCCGTACGGCAACGACGGCCTGGGCACGCTCAAGTCGTTCGATACGCAGATCAACTCGCCGCAGCTGCACGCGCTCTACAATGCTTGGTACCATCCGAATAACGCGATCTACGTGATCGTCGGCGACGTCGACGGTCCGGCCACGATCCAGCTTGTGAAGCAGTACTTCGGGTCGATTCCTGCGGTTAAACTTCCGCCACGCCCAGCCGTCCATCTCGCGCCGCTCGTTTCGCGGACGATTCGGGTAGATAGCGACCAGCCGTATACGGGCGGTCGCATTGGCATATCGGTTCCCCGGCTATCGCAGCAAGGATTACGCCGCCGGCCAGATTCTCGAGGCCGTCCTCTCCAACCAACGCTCGAATATGTACGGACTCGTCGCCTCCGGCAAGGCGCTGGAGGCCGACTTCGAAGATTTTGACACCCATCCGTTAGCGGGCTCGGCGGCCGCTATCGTCGTCGTGCCGGTCCAGACCAAACCCGACGACGCGATCGCGATGCTGCGCAGCGTTATCAACGATTACCGCAAGAACGGCGTTCCACCCGAGTTGGTGCAGGCGGAGAAGAATCGCGCGATCGCGCAGGCCGAGTACAAGGCCAACTCCATCGCCGATCTCGGTTTTCAGTGGAGCGAGGCGGTTGCCGTTCAAGGCCTCAACTCACCCGACGATATTCTCAGCGCCTACCGCAAGGTGACCGTCGCGGACGTCGATCGCGTTCTGCGCACCTACGTCGTACCGCAGCACGAGATCGTCGGCATCGCGGCGCCGAAGAACGCCGCCGGCGGCGGTGCGGCAAGCGCGCCGGCTGCGGTCGGTAATGAGAACAAGCCGACGCTGCTGCACCACGACAAGCTGCCCGCTTGGGCGCAGGCAGCCTTTGCCAACGTCAGCGTGCCCGCCTCGACGCTCAATCCGGTCGACACGACGCTTCCCAATGGAATTCGCCTCATCGTCGTTCCGCAGCAGGTCTCGCGCACGGTCGTAGTAAGCGGCTCGATCGATTCAGACGAAGCGATGCAGGCGCCGCCAGGCAAGGACGGCGTCGCCGCGATCGCATCGGAGCTGCTCTCGTTTGGGACGACGACCTACAGTCGCCTCGCGCTGCGGGCACAGCTCGACGCGATCACTGCCGACGTCACCGCCGGAACGCACTTTAGCCTTACGGCGCTCTCGAAGGACTTCGATCGCGGCGTTGCTTTGTTGGCCGATGAGGAACTGCATCCGGCGTTCCCGGCTGCGGGCTTCGCCGCCGTGAAGCAGAAGCAGCTCGGCGCGGTGGCCGGCGAGATGACCGCGCCTGAGCACTTGGCAGCGGTCGAGCTGGCCAAGGCGCTCTATCCGGCGGGTGATCCGGCGCAGCGCTTCGCCACACCGCAGAGCGTCGGCTCGGTCGCGCTCGACGACGTCAAATCCTATTACGCGTCGGTTTATCGCCCCGACATGACGACTATCGTCGTGGTCGGCAACGTCGATCCCCAAACTGCGAAGGACGTCATCACTAGATACTTCGGCGGCTGGACCGCAAGCGGCCCAAAGCCCAACGTCGTTCCGCCCTCGGTGCCCAATAACGCCGCAGTGAGCGCGATCGTACCCGATAAGGAGCGAATCCAGTCGAAGGTGCAGCTCGTCCAAGCGCTTTCGATCACGCGCACCAATCCCGACTATCCGGCCCTCGCCGTCGCCAATCAATCCTTCGGCGCGACCGGGAGCTCGATTCTCTTCCACGACGTTCGCGACGTCCACGGTTTAGTGTATGACGTACACACCGCAGCGAGCTTTGGCCGCAGCCGTTCGACCTTCGGTGTCGACTTCGAATCGGACCCGAGCAAGATTACGCAGGCGCAATCGCTGATCATGGCCGATCTCAACGCGCTCTCCACGACGGGTCTCGAACCCGACGAACTCGCCCGCGGCAAGGCCTCTATCGTTTCCGAGGTGCCGATGCGCGTCGCGAGTTTTGACGGTATCGCGGGCCAGCTGCTTCGCTTCGCCGAGTTCGGGCTGCCGCTCGATCAAGCGACGATCGACGCTCGCAACGAGATTGCGATAACCAACGAGCAGATCATTGCTGCGGTACGCAAGTGGTGGCGTCCCAACGACTTCGTCCGGATCATCCTGGGGCCGGGGCCGCAGTAGATGAAGAAGCTCCGCCGCGCTTTGTGCGGGGGCGCAGTGGCTGCGGCGCTGGCGGGTTGTGGCGGGTTCCACACGCTCGAACCCTCGGTGCCGAGTGACTCAGCATTGCCGCGCCAAGCGACGCCCGCATGCGAGGGCAGCCGTATCGGCCACGCGCAATGTGATGTCCTAATCGAGAACAGGGGCGCTAGCCCAAACTACTCGGGTTGGACGGCCGCCCAACTCGAGGCCGCGTACAACCTGCCTTTCAAGACCGCGGGTAAAGGCCAGAACGTTTACGTTGTCGACGCGTTTGACAATCCCGACGTCGAGACCGACTTTGCGACCTACCGTTCGACTATGGGCCTGCCGAAGGGCACGCTCAACAAGTACAACCAGGAAGGTCAGATGAGCAACTATCCGAGCGGCAGCCCGGGCTGGGGCGTCGAGATCGCCCTCGACGTCGAGATGGTTTCGGCCAGCTGCCCGAACTGCACCGTCAACCTCATCGAGGCAAACTCGAACAATGACGGCGACCTCGAGTCTGCTGAGGCCGAGGCAGTGAAGCTCGGTGCGACGATCGTCAGCAACAGCTACGATGGCTCTGGCCTCTCCGAGTCGGACTACGACACCAAGGGTGTCACGTATCTGGCCAGCTCGGGGGACGGCGGGTACGGCCTATACCAGCCCGCTACGTTCGATGACGTCGTGGCGGTCGGCGGCACGATGCTCGCGGTTGCAAACAACAAACGCGGGTACACGGAGACGACGTGGTCCGACTCCGGCGGCGGCTGCTCGAGTACCGACGAGACGAAGCCATCGTGGCAGCTGCACAGCAAATATGCGAGGTCGTGTGCATATCGGATGGGCAGCGACATCGGCGCTGTCGCGGTCGGCGTCGAAGAGTACGATACATACGACAAAGCCGGATGGTTTCCGATCGATGGAACGAGCATCGGCTCGCCGTTCTGCGCGGGCGTCTTTGCCTTAGCCGGCAACTCCACGAAAGAAGAGGGCGGCAAAACCTTTTGGGCGCCGAGTCCTCGCCGCAAATACCTCTACAAGGTTGGCGGTCGCTTCACGCCGGCTGCGGGATGGGGCTCTCCGGATGGAGCACGCGCCTTCTGAACGATCGCATAAATGCAGCTGCTGACCTTCGGCCACGGCGCTGCGAGCGAGGTCGAGCTTGCCGCCCTCATTCGCGCTAACGGGATCCGCGCCGTTGCCGACGTGCGCAGCATCCCGAAGAGCCGCGCGCATCCGCACGTCTGGGCCGAAGAAATGGCCCGTTGGGTTCCGGATCTCGCGGACGCGAGCTACGAATGGCGTCCCGCACTTGGCGGCTTCCGCCGAGCCCGTCCGGATAGCCCCAACGTCGCGCTGCGTCATCCGGCCTTTCGCGGTTATGCCGACTACATGCAAACCCCGCCCTTCTCGCAGGCGCTTGACGAGCTTTTGAGTTTGTCCGAGCGCGAGCGCTCGGCCATCATGTGCTCGGAGAGTCTGTGGTGGCGCTGTCACCGCCGGCTGATTGCCGATGCCGCGACGCTGATGGGCGGCATCGAAGTGCTGCACGTCATGCATTCAGGCGCACCACGCCCGCACGTGCTGACGGAAGGCGTCCGTTTATTGCCGAACGGTTTGCTGCAGTACGACCTGGTCGCGCAAGAATGACGCAACCGGGTCAAAGCCGACCGTCACAATAGCCACGTCGTCGACGTATCGTGCGTCTCCAAGCACTCGGCGCTTGATGAAAAACGCCGGATTCTCGTCGTTTCGCGCGATCGCGTCGCGCGCCGCTCGCATGACCAGCCTCTCCCCTTCGATAACGTTGCGGGTTAGCTCGGTGAGCCCGTCGGTGTAGAAGACCGCAAGCGCACCGGGCTCGGCGTCGGCCGCGCTCGTTGGATATTCGCGGTCTTCGATGCCTAGTGGAAGGTTGGCGTCCGTCAACCAGACCGACGCGCCTTCGCGCCGAACCAAAAGCGGCGGCGGATGCCCCGCGGCGGCGTAGCGGATCTCACACGTTCGGGGGTCGATGAGGGCGCAGACCGCGGTTCCCGCGGGCTCCTCTGATTCCTTACGCAACAGCTGCCGGTTTGCCGCCGTAAGAATCTCGCCCGGCTGCGATTCGTAGAGCGCCGCCGCGACGATCATATTGCGCAGCTGGCTCATCCGAACCGTCGCCGCCAGCCCGTGCCCGACGACGTCGCCGACGACGATGAACACTCCGCCGTTGGGCAGCGCAAAGACGTCGTACCAGTCGCCGCCAAGGCGTTCGGGCACGTCCGCCGGGCGGTACCGCGCGTGGATGTTTAGGCCAGGCACGACCGGCAGATCGCGCATGATCACGGCCCCTTGGAGCTGATTGGCCACCTTCCGCTCGCGATCGTACATCTCGAATTGATGGGAAGCCTCAGCTTCGGTGCGGCGTTGGCGCGTTACGCCGGCGGCCAGAAAGCCGACGAGGGCGAAGCCGATGATCAGCCCTCCCACGATTAACGTATTTACGAAACCGCGCTCGAAATCGTCCTCGTCCGAAGCAACCTTGCTGAGATCTCCCGCGAGTGCATCGGCTTCGACGCGAAAGCGGTCGATAAGCGCCTTTCCTTTGAACTGCAGCACCACGATGTCGGCTCGGCGAGGATGCGCAATGATCGGACCCGCCACCTCGCGCAGCCACTGATCGTTGACCCGTACCTCATTCGAAAGCGCGGCCATCGCAACCGGCGCTGGAATCGCTGCTAGCGACGTCCGGTCTTGGGCGACCGTTTGATCGAAACTGGACTTAGCCCGATAGTACGGATCGAGAAAGGCACTTTGCCCGATCTCGGCATAGCCGCGGAGGCCGGTCTCCTCGTCGAGCTGCAGACGAAAAAGCTTGCTGCTTGCTACTTCGGCAGCGCGTGTGCTCTGCCGCACTTCGGCCGAATGCTCGATGGTTACGATCACCGCGACCGAAACCACGAGGTAGACGATCATCGCGGCGATAGATGGAAGGAACTCCCAGAGGCGTTTCACGCCTCGCCGGCCTCCATTGTGCCGCTATTTGCCGCAACGGCTGCGTCAAGATTGTCAAAAACCGGCCACCGGCGATCGTAGCCCACGATGCTGAATAGGCGACGCAGCGCGGGCGAAGCGATTACGAAGGAGGCGGGAATCAGACTCTGCGCGGAGCGCGCTCTCTGCATTTGCGCGATCTTCGCCAGGCAGGCAGAATCGAGGTACGTCACCTGGGAAAGGTCGATAACCGGCATCGCCGATTCGTGCGCCGGCCGTAGCAGAGTCTCGAAGGCCTCGCAGTTAACGAGGTCCCACTCGGGACCATCCACGACTATGACGGAGCTGTTCATTGCCGGGCGCTCCTCTTACCTCGGCTTCTGGCGGCCTCCTGCCGCAGCAGCAGCAGCCGAGCAATACTCGGCTTTTTCCGTTGCGAGTTATGACCCTCTGGCCATGAAATAAAACATGCCCACGGTCGTCGCACCCATGAGCGCGACCGTGCCCCACCCCCAGGCACGCGCGAGGCCCGAGCTTCGCCAGGAGCCCATGAGCGAAGTGCTCGAGGCGAAGCAGACGATGACGGCAATGAGGGGAACAGCCGCCACGCCGTTGAGCACCGCCGACCAAAAGAGCGCCTTGATCGCATCCACGTGCAGCAGGTTCATTGCGATCCCGATTACCATCCCGGCGAGCAAGATGCCGTAGAACTTCGGTGCACGACGCGGCGTTTCGCTCAAGCCCTCGCGAAACTTGAACGTCTGGGCGGCGACGTAGGCGGACGAGCCGGCAAGCACGGGCACGGCGAGAACCCCGGTCCCGACCATCCCGAGCGCAAACAGCGTCTCTGCGAAGCGGCCGGCCAATGGCCGCAGCGCCTCGGCGGCCTGAGCCGCGGTCGCGATATCGTGCTTGCCGTGCGCGCCCAATGTCGCGGCGGTCGTCACGATGATGAAGAAGGCGACGAGGTTTGAGAAGACCATGCCGGCATTGACGTCGGTGTGCATACTCGTCACGGCGCGCGCGTCGGTGCCGCGGCGCGACGCGACCGTCGTGTTCCCTGCGGCCTTGTCTTCCTCGACCATCAGCGAGGCTTGCCAGAAGAAGAGGTAGGGCGTAATGGTGGTTCCCAGCACGCCCACGGCGGTCGAGAGCCACCCCGAGCTGAGCTCGACGTGCGGGATGGCGAAGTGCCGCAGCACTTCCAGCCACGAAGGGTGTACGACGAAGGCGGTGATGACGTATGCAAAGAGCGAGAGCGTCAGCCACTTGAAGATTCGCGCTAGCATCGTGTACGAAAGCCACGCCGTCGCCGCCACGAGGCCGACGCCGAAGAAGAAGACGAGCGCGTCGACTGGTATTGGCAGCACGAGGTGTGCGGCATCCGCCATGCCGCCCAGGTCGGCACCGAGATTGAACGTGTTCGCGACGATCACGAGGCCTGCAAGCCCGTAGGCTAGCGGCAACGGCAGACGCTTGCGCATGACCGCTGCCAAGCCTTCGCCCGTTACCATGGAGATCCGAGCGCACATGCCTTGAATCACGGCCATCATTGGCGTCGAGATGAGGGTCAGCCAAAGCATCGAGAAGCCGGTGGTCGCGCCGGCAACGGAATACGTCGAGATTCCCGACGGATCGTCGTCCGCCGCGCCAGTGATCAGTCCAGGTCCGAGGAGCGCAAAGAATTTGAGAACGCGCCCGCCGATTGTGGAGCGGCGAGCGCGTTTCTCGACTACGTTACCGATGCCTCACCCACGCTTCTTGGGAACCTTGGCTCCTTTGCGGCGCGCTTCGCTAAGACCGATCGCGATGGCTTGTTTGCGGCTCGTGACCTTCTTCCCCGATCGGCCCGAGCGAAGCTTCCCCTGCTTCATCTCGTGCATCGCACGCTCGACCTTCTTGCCGGACGCCTTGCCGTACTTACGTTTCCCTTTCTTGCGTCCGTTCGTCGGCTTCTTACGGGTCGTCGTCTCCCTTCGCGGTCGACTTCTTGTGCGTCGTCTTCCGAGTAGTTTTCTTTCGGCCGCCGCTGCGTTTTGCGGGCATCTAGACCCTAGCGCCCCGTCCCGTCAAGAGATTCACGACGATCAGCACGACGGCGACGATCAGCAACAAATGGATCAGGCCGCCGCCGAAGTGGAGCAAGAACCCCAGCAGCCACAGCACGAAGCAGATTACGATTATTGTCCAGAGTAGTCCAACCATGAGCACAGGCTACCCACACTGCAGCGCGCTCGAAACCACGTGCGTGATTTTTTTTGACCTCGGGCCCCCGAAATCGAAGGCTCCGCCGACCTCCCTAGCTTTCGGCGGAGTCTCCTTACTGCTGCGACTGTAGCGTTAAGTTACTCTCGTTGACCGCGTAGTTGCCGGCCGCAACGCGTCCGTTGGGGTTGGCGCAGATGATCCCGTTATTCGGTCCGTAAATTACGACGAGATCCGGTGGCCCGCACGGTACTTGCTGCAGCCCATAGTTCGATAGTAGCTGGGAGCCCGGGCTGCTCTGAGCAACTTGATATGACGTGTACTGCGTATTGTTGTAATAGATCGAGCCCATAACGGCCGCGGTGGTCGCGCCTACGGCGAAGGCGCCCCAGAATCCGCCGCCCCAATAGCCTGCGGTAGGGTACCACATGGCGCCGCCGTGCCAGCCCCACGCCCCACCGCGATAGACCGGATTTGCGACGACGGCTCCGTGCCAGCCATAACCGTTGTAGCCGTTGTAGCTGGTCCGGTTATAATTGTAGGTGTTTCCGTTATTACGGTAGGTGTTGCCATTGTTGCGGTTACCACTGTTGATGTTGTTCCCGTTGCCGCGGTTCCCATTGTTGATATTGCCGTTGTTCTTGTTGCCGTTGCCGATATTGCCGTTGTTCTTGTTCCCGTTGCCCTTGTTACCGTTGCCTTTATTGCCGTTCCCCAGGTTACCGTTGCCCTTATTGGCGTTACCCAGGTTACCATTGCCTTTGTTGCCGTTACCCAGGTTTGCGTTACCACGATTGCCGTTGTTCATTCCACCGGCTGGACGACTGTTATTACCGCCCATCCCGCCGGGCCGCGTCGAGGGCACGTCGTTGCCGAGATTGAAACCGCGTCCCTGATTTGAAGACGGGCGGCTCGCAGGCGCGCCGCCGCTCGGACGGCTCATTCCGCCGCCGCCGCGCGCGCCGCCACCGCCGCGTGCGCCGCCGCCGCCGCGCTGCGCGAGCGCCGAGCAAGGTGCGATCGCAATAGCGAGCGCGAGTAAGATGGCAAGATTCTTCATTTTTGAGGCCCCTGGTCTAGCGTGCCGCTGCCGGTGAGGAACGTGCCTTTTTTCGTGTGTGCGACGAAGATCACGGAGTGCGGCCCCACTTTGAGCGTCGATAACGGCAGCTGCTGATCCTGATCGGTCATGTTGAAATAGAAGGTCGCGCTGCGGAACGGAATAGGATGTGTGCCGTCCTGGTGCAGAGAGATGCTTCCGCCGTTACACCGGATCAGGTCGCTGCTCTTATCGCAGTTAGCGCCCGCTATGACCACCGTCGAAACGTTATCGGCCGAGGTTATCGTCAGAGTATTGTTGACGATGCGCATGTGCACGCCGGTGTAGGTAGTAACGGAGTTGTCGGCTTGTTGGATACGAATGGTTCCGATAGCGGCCGCCGGCGCGGTGAGAGCGAGAACGAAGGCCGCAAAGATGGGCGTCGTTAGCTTCATGCTCCAAACCTCAAATTCATTAGTTCCTTCACCGCAAGACATTCGTGAAAGCTTAGGGCTTGCCTGGCTAGAAAGGTCGTTCCGGAGGGTCAATCGATGAGCAACCCGGCTGGGGACCGCACGCTTAAGGAGTCGCCCATTTTTCCGGCGCTCGTCGTGTTGGCGGTTCCGACGATCGTTGCACTCCTGCCCGCGCGCTTTCAAATCATGCCCCGAGAGCTTCCGTTCGTGGCAGGCGTCGTGCTCGCGGTCCCAATGCTGGCGGCAGGATTTGCTCCGTCTAATCGAAGTTGGGCCAGGATCGAGCGAATTACGGCCGCGATCATTCTGCCGCTTGCCATTCTGATCGAACTCGTAACGCTGGCATATCTCTTGCGCGATATGGCGAAAGTCCATTCGGGGATCGGCGGCCTTACGCTGCTAACGACGTCGATCTCCATCTGGACGACGAATATCCTCGTCTTCGCCCTTGCATACTGGCAGCTCGACCGCGGCGGGCCGTTCGGCCGGCACAACGGATGGCAAGGCCGGACCGATTTCACCTTCCCGCGCGGCGATCCCGGCGATAACGTGCCGGAAAACTGGCAGCCGGTCTTCGCCGACTACTTGTCGCTGGCGTTCAACACGTCCGCGGCCTTTAGCCCCACCGACGTGCTGCCGCTCTTGCCGCGCGCGAAGCTGCTTATGATGACGCAAAGCATGATCTCGCTCGTAACCGTGATCGCGGTCGGCGCTCGAGCGATCAACATACTCGGCAGCTAAGTGCGGTGCGCGTCTCGCGTGCGTTTGACGCGTAAAGAGCGGCGCGCCCAGTTGCGACAAGTTTAGGGGGAAGTACTCGCGCAGGCGTTCGCCCAAGCGACCGTCGACGTGGCGCGCGGTTAGCGTCAAGCAAAGCAACCGTCTTTGCCGGCGATGCGCGCTAGCGGCGGAGGAGGGCGTAGCGACTCCCTGAAAGGTGCGGAAAACTCATCGAACCGCTGGAGAGGGAGAAGATGCGCTTATCGTCCGCCGCCACGAACGGTCTTTCTATCGTCGCGCTCGGCGCGCTGCTAGCCGGTTGCTCGAACGGGGCGCAACTTGCTCCGCTCGGCGGGGCCGCGAGCGCCTTTCATGCGCGGGCGATGTCGTCGAGCGACAACGTGCTCTATGCCTTTACCGATGCCGCCAATGATGGTTGGCGGCCCTACGGGGATCCCGTCGAGGATAGCAGCGGCGCCCTGTACGGCACGACGTCGGCCGGCTCCGGCAATAATGGCGTCGTCTGGAAGCTGACGCCCTCGGGCAAGACGTACAAGGAAAGCGCGATCTACAAGTTCCCCGCAAATCGCAGCACGGGTGCGGCGCCGGAAGCCGGATTGGTCATCGATTCGAGCGGCGCACTCTACGGCACGACTTCGGGCGGCGGAAAGGGCTCGTGCGGCGGCGGCTGCGGCGTCATCTTCGCGCTGACCCCCAAGGGATCGAGCTATACGGAGAGCACGCTTCATGATTTTGCCGCGTCGAGCAGCGCGGACGGCGCGCTGCCGGTCGCGGCGCTGACGCTCTCCGGCAGCGAGCTTCTCGGTGTGACGAACAACGGCGGAACCGGCACGGCCTGCACCGAGGCTCAGGCCGGCTGCGGAACGGTCTTCGAGATCTCCACCAAGGGAACGGGTTACAAGGTGATCTACGACTTTAAAGGCGGCAAGGACGGTTCGTTCCCGCAGTCGAGTTTGACCGTCGGAAAGGGCGGCGTCCTCTATGGCCTGACTGCCAACGGCGGCGGCGCAAAGTCCTGTCAGGCCGGTTGCGGCACCGCATTCAGCCTAACGCCGAAAGGCACCAAGTACACCGAGAGCGTCCTCTACCGCTTTCAGGGCAGCGACGCCGGCGACGGCGAGCTTCCAACCCGCGGGCGCGGGCTTTACATTGCATCGAACGGCACGCTCGTCGGAACCACGCAGGTCGGCGGGAACGGCAGTTGCGCCATCTTGTTTCTCAGCGGTTGCGGCATCGTCTTTACGCTAACGCCGAAGGGTAAGAAGTACGTTGAAAGTATCCCCTACGCGTTCCACGGCGGAACCGACGGGCAAGCGCCCAACGAGGAGCTCACCGCTGATAAGAACGGCGTGTTGTACGGCACGGCCGCCTTGGCAGGCGGCGGGTCGGCGTGCTCGGTCGGGTGCGGTGCCGTCTTCTCACTCACGCCCGCGAAGTCGGGCTACACCGAGAGCATCGTCTACGCGTTCCAAAGCGGCAACGACGGCGCGCTGCCCTTCGGCGGCGTATCGATGGACAAGTCCGGTAATCTCTTCGGAACGACGAACTTGGGCGGCGGCAGCACGAAGTGCGGCAATGGCTGCGGTACGGTCTTCGAGCTTACGCCCTAGCCGGCGATTTTACGACCCGTTCACGGCCAGCGGCACGACCTGACGGCCGGCAACCCAGGTTTCGGTCACCTTGATTCGCTCGATTCGCTCTGGGGGAACCTTTCGCGGATCGTCGGCCAGGATGGTGAGATCCGCCGCCTTTCCGGCCTCGATGGAGCCGAGCTCGTGCGCGAGCCCGATCTGACCGGCCGCATAGCTCGTCATCGCGCGCAACGCGTGCTCGACCGTAACGGCCTGCTCCGCGCCGACGACCGAACCATCCGTCGCGCATCGGCGCGTTACGCCGCAGCCGATCATCTGTAAAGGTCCCGGGCGCGTAACGGGAGCGTCGCTGTGGAACGTAAAGGCCATTCGCAGCGCGACGGCCTGCCCGGCGGGATCCATACGGGCCGCTCGCGCTTGGCCCAACAGCACGTCGCGGTATGCCGCGCCGTAGTAATAAACGTGGTTGATGAGGAAGCTGGGCTGCACGCCGAGCTTCGCCATGCGCTCGAGCTGATCGGGCCGCGTGATCGTGCAGTGCTCGATGCGGTTGACGCCCAATGGCGACTGCGCGCCGTATACTTCTTGGATCGCGTCGAGCACGACGTCGAGCGTCGCGTCGCCGTTGCAATGCACCGAGATCGGCCAGCCCAAGGCCTTGGCTTCCTGCATCGCTTTGACGAACTGCGCGTGCGTGTAGTTGATCGTTCCCTTGGAATCGCTGTTGAGGTAGGGAAGCGTCTGGCCTGCGGTCTTGGTTTGATTCGAGCCGTCGCCGATGATCTTCACCGCATAGAAGGAGAGCAGCGAACCGGGAACTTGAATTGCCTTCGGTCCGGGTTTGCCGAACTTCGTCGCAAAGGCATTACCCTCGCTTAGATAATCGACTATCGGGCTGGAGCTGATGCGTAGCGGTGCGTTGTCGCTGCCGACGATCTGTTCGTACCCGCCCAACACGTCGTCGGTTCGTCCCGGAATGCCGCTGCCGGCTTCGTGAATCGTCGTCAAGCCTACCGACGCGCATCGCAGCAGGTGGCTGTACAGTGCATCGGAGACTGCTTGCGGGGTTGGCATGATGCCGCTCAGGAAGTAGACCATGTTCGTCTCGTACGCGATGCCGTTGAGCGCGCCGGTCGAGCTGTGTCCGAAGGCCCCTCCGCCGGGCCTGTTAGGAGTGCTGCTCGTAACGCTCGCGCGCTGGAGCGCCGCATTGTTGAACGAGCCAGTGTGCGAGTTGCTCCAGAGAACGAAGACCGGCAGACGCTCCGAAACCCGGTCGAGATCGGCCAGCGTGAGATCGCCTCCCTGCAATAGATTGTCGAATCCACCGGCGTAGAGCCAGCCGTCCGCAGGCTGCTTTTGCGCTTCGGCGGTTAGTCCGGCGATCAGCTCCTGCTTGTTCTTATACTTGTCCGGCCCACATTCAACGAAGAAGGCTCCTTGAATAGCCGCACTTATCGGGTGCTGATGCGGATCGATGAAACCGGGAAGGACGACTTGCCCGTCGAGATCGACGATCTTCGTCCAGTGCGACTCGCGCGCCATCGCATCGGATGTGCTGCCGATAAAAACGATGCGGTCGCCGGCGATTGCCAACGCCTGCGCCTCGGTATTCGTGGCGTCTAAAGTGATGACGGTTCCGTTCTTGAAGATCGCAGTCACTTCGTCGTCCGCATTTGCCCGCAAGCGCGTGGTCGCGCCGAGCGCGGCGCCGAAGGCTGCGGCACCAGCGAGGAACTGTCCTCGCGACGGTTGCAGCCTGCTCCATAGGCTCTGCACGAGCGTAGTCGATACGCACGATTGACACATCTCGCCCACTTCAGTCCGGACCGCACGCAAATCCTTTGGTGCAGGCCATCCGCAATCTGCGAACTAATGGAGGCGGCATGATCGAGCGCCGCGAGTTTCTATTCGCGCTTGGAGCCTCGGGATTTGCGCCGGCACTGCTCGCGGCCACGCCCGCCGATCAGCCGCTCGACATACTCGACCGCGCCCTGGTGCTAAGCGGTGGCGGCGCGCGCGGGGCGTACGAGGCCGGTCTCGTCGGCGCGCTTGCCGCGGTCGGCTCGGTAAGCGACGGTTCGCCGCTAGTGCCGTACGAACTCGTCTGCGGAACTTCGATCGGCGCCCTCAACGGCTGGTTCGTCGCAACCGCCCAATACACCAAGATGCGCGAACTCTGGGGCACCATCGCCGGGCAATACCTCATGCAGCCGAAGGCGCAGTATGCACCACTGCGCGACCCGGAGAGCGGTATCCTCGATCGCGCCGTCGCCGCGGTGCAGATTACCGGGTTGGTGCGAGATCAAACCGCGGTCTTGCAGAGTGCGCCGGTTCACGATTGGATCGTGCGCAACGTCGATCCCAACGTGCCGCTGGTGATGCCGCTGGTCTGGGCAGTGACGAATCTCACGCTGCAGCGGCCCGAGTACTTCTACGTGGCGCCGCGCGCCGGCACGGCAATACCCGAGCGCGTCGTTCGCGCGCTGCAGTTCACCCTCGGTCCGAACACCGTCGTGCGCGAGGCAACGCCTGATCTGCTGCACGACGCGATCTTTGCCTCGGCGGCGCTGCCGATCGTCTTCGATCCAGTTCTGATGTCCGGCCCCGACGGCACGATCAACGAGTATTGCGACGGCGGCGTCGCGAGCAACTCACCTGTCGGGATCGCGCATGCGACCGCAAAGGCGGCCGACGTCGTGTTGCTCGATCCGCCGTTCGAGCCCAGCTCCGGTCTAACCGATGCGGTTGAGATCGCCTTCAGCGTCTTTGGAACGATGCAGCGCAAGATCTTCGAGGGCGAGATGCGCAATGTGTACGCGCAGTCGCTAGGACGCCGCGCATTCGATCGCCTCACGCGACAAGAGGCGGCACGCGCGGTGCAAGGCAACGACCTGCTCTCACGATTCATCGATACGCTTCCGATTACCGATCTTCGTTTCATTCGTCCCGAAAAGGTGCTACCCGTCGCCGTCGCGGGATTCGGCGACCAGGAAAATATCAACAAAACTTTCGATATGGGCTGGACCGACCTTGCCCGAGGCTTCACGAAGTATGACTACTCAACGTTCCAGCTCTGACGGTTCGCCCGTCTCATTGACGGCAATCTTCCTGGTATTTTTGCAGATCGGCGCGACGAGCTTCGGCGGCGGGGTCGTGGCCTATCTGCGAAACGCACTGGTCACGAAGAAGCGCTGGTTGAGCGACGGCGAGTTTCTCGAGCTCATGTCGCTGAGCAACACCTTGCCGGGCCTCAACGCAACGAACATGTCGATTCTCGCGGGTCAACGCCTGCGTGGCCCTCTCGGCGCCGCCGTCGCGATGGCGGGTATGTGTCTGCCGTCGCTGATCTTGATGACGATCGCCGGCATCCTTTACGGAGAGTCGGGAAGCCGGCCGCTGGTCAGCGCGGCGCTGCGCGGCGTAGCGGCGGCGGCGACCGGTCTCATCGCCGCGACCTGGTATTCGATCGGGAAGAAGACGGTCAAGGGCTTCTACGACGCCTTTTTCATTCTCGCGGCGGTTCTCGGCATCAACCACTTCAAGCTCTCGGTGCCGGTGGTATTGCTGGCCGTCGGCGCCGTCTCGATCTTCGCCTACCGCCCGCGTCAGCCCAAAGTCGCACATGCCGCAGAGGAGAGCGAATGGATCAGATCCCTGCAATAGCACGCGTCTTCGCCTATCTCTCGCTGCTGACCATCGGCGGCGGCATGGCCGCGTTCCCGGAGATGAAGGTTCAGGTCGAAGACGTGCATCACTGGCTCACCAACGCGCAGCTGATCCACATCTATAGCGTCGGTCAAATGTCGCCCGGCCCGAACATGATGATGGTTGCGACGATCGGCGAGCGGGTCGCAGGAATTCCCGGCGCGTTGGTTGCCGCCTTTGCCTTCTTCGTACCGACCGGCATCTTGACGCTCGTCGTCGGCGGCGTTTGGAAACGCCTGGCGAACTGGCCGTGGCGCGCCTCGATTCAAAAGGGCTTAGGTCCGGTTGCGATCGGCCTTGCGGTCGGCGGTCTCATTACGTTCGGTAAAAGCTCGATCACGGACTGGGTGACGCTGGTCGTCGGGCTGGTCGTCTTTGCCGCCTCGATGCGGACGAAACTCAATCCGGCGCTCTTGATTCTCGGCGGAGCGGCCGTGGGACTGATTGCGCTTCGATAACGCGGCGAGCGCCCGTTCGGCGTTGAGTGCCGCCTTTGCGGGAAGAAGGCTCCTATGAAACACGCCAATGCTTACTTATGGATGGGGCTGCTGACCCTGGCGCTGACGACCGCTGCGGGCGCGCAGACCCAGCCGATGGCTCCTTACAACGATACCGCCTGCGGCACGTGGCAAGGCGATACCTGGACGCCGAACGGCACCTGCACGGCAGACGAGAAGCGCCATTCGCGGGTTGAAGGCACGATCACGATGGTCAAGGGGCACTTGGTGACGGTTCAACAAGGCACGGGGACGGTCGTGGTGGACGATACGCCGGCGCTCAACAACCAGTTTACCGGGAAGGTTGCCGTTGGCCGCCGCATCGTTGCGCACGGTTACTGGGACTCGGGCAACTTCTACGCGACGATAATCACGACAGCCCCATCGAATCCGTAGTCTTACGTTCTCTCCTCTCCCTCGGTCTGCTGGTCGCAACCTTGGCTAGCGCCAATGCACCGGCAGACCGCTATTTTGGCAAGCTGAAGATGAGTGCGCTACGGATTCGTTACGAGACGATGCAACTCAAGGTGCGCTACGAAAAACACGAGCTGCTTCCCGAGCAGACCGAACACTTGCTGGATCTAACCAACGATGCTTTCGAGCAATGGGCTGCCGCATTCCCGAAGGACAGCTGGCTCGCTTCGACGGGCTACTTGCTCGCGCGACTCTATGCCGAACTTCCCGGCGCGGCTGCCCGCGACCGCGCCGTCACGCTCTTCGTTTACGTGAAGTCGCACTTTGCGAACTCGCCGTATGCGACTTCGAGCCGCGAGCAACTTCACCGTGGCGTGTCCGTAAAGCCCGATCCTGCGTGGGCTAATAACGCGCGCGCCACGACACCTTCGCCGTCACCCGCGGCGACGCTATCGCCGGTGCCTTCGCCTACTTAGGCGAGATCGAAAAGACCGTTCCGTCGCGCTGCTTGCCACCGCCGGCGGTCGCGCCAAAGAGCGTGTCATTCAAATCGGTAAGCCCGGCGAACGGCTCCTCACCGTGGTTTGAGCTGAAGCTGTAAAGCAGGCTCTCGTTACCGGCCGTGTCGCTTTCGTACGCGGCGCCCTCGCCGTGCGCGCCGCCATGCGTGGCCGTACCGAAGAGGGTGCCGCCGTGCACGATCGGTCCGGCAAATGGATTCGCGCCGTCGCCGCTTGCGCCGAAGCTATGCAGGACGCGTTCGCTCCCCTTCGTGGTTATGCTGAAGAGCGTGCCTCGATTGTTCGCGCCGCCTTTGAAGGTGGTTCCATATAGCGTTGCGCCGATTACGGTAAGGTTGCCGGCGGGGCGCTCGCCGTCACGCGTACCGCCCGCAAAACTGTAAAGCACGCGCTCCTTTCCGGCGCTATCGATGCTGAAAACGGTACCGGCGTTATGGGCGCCTCCCGAACCGGTCGTGCCAAAGAGAAGGCCGCGCCGCGCAGCAAGACCGGCGCGCGGATACGCGCCGTCGCCGGATATGCCGAAGTTGTGAAGCACTCGTTCTTGTCCGGTCGTGCTGACGCTAAAGAGGGTGCCTTCTCCGGTCGCGCCGCCGCGATAGGTCGTTCCGTAGAACACCCCGTTAAGAAGCGTCAAGTTCGCAGTGGGGTTCGTGCCGTCAGGTATCGCCGACCCGTAGCGCAACGAGCCGAAGCTGTAGAGAACGCGCTCCTTCCCGGCCGTGCTGAGACTGAAAACCGCCCCGTCGTTGTTCGCGCCACCCTTGTACGTCGTTCCGTAGAGCGTGCCTTTAAGTGCGACCAGGCTGCACTCCGGGGCGCTGGCATCAAAGCCTCCGCCAAAACTATGCAGGACTTTCTCTGTGCCGTCCGTGCCGATCCGGAAAGCGGTGCCGTAGTTGTAAAAGCCTCCGGCGTAGGTCGTGCCGTAGAGCACGCCATTCACCGCGATTAAACTCGCGGTGGGGTCGCTGCCGTTGAGGCCGTCGAACTCGAACAGGCTCTTGTAGCCGATGGCATTCTGCGCGAAAGCGGCGTCGTTAACCACGGAGGTTGGAATGCTGCCCGAACCCGACGGGCTCGAACACGCAACGACGCCGATGGACAGAGCAAGCGCACCACCGAAGGATTTCATCTCGTTTGAGGCCTCCCAGAGGCTCGTTAATTCCGTGACAGCTAACGAGAACCTGCGCGGTGGTGCGCGTTGCAGTTCTACATCTTGACGTGCGCTACCGAGATCATCGTCTTGGAACCCTGGGTAGTGATGGTAACCGACGTCTGATCGCCGCTGCCTCCGAGCGTGAAGACGGCGCTTTGGATCGGCGCGGTCGTATGTGACTTCTCGGAACCGGCGGGCATGTGTTGTTGATACCAGGTGTAGACCTTGTCAAAGGAGTCGTCGGTCGACATTACAGTGCCTGCCGCGCTCGTGGTACCGCCCATGTTGCTGCTGCTGCCGGAGGCCTGTGTTGTGGCGCCGGGATAGCTGGGGACCTGGCCGGTCTCCGCGTTCGAGGCGGCGGCGGTAGCAGCGGCGCCGGCGGCAGCCGTTGCCGAGGCGTTCGTTTGATCCGACGAGTTCGAGGAAGACTTGCCGTTGCAGCCCGTTATCAGCAGCGCGGCGGCGACGGCGAGAAGCGGGATGCTCAGAAAACGCATCAATGGTACTCCTTCAAAGCGGACAGCGGTCGTGTTGGCGTCCTCTCCGACGAAGCGGACGCTCGCATTGGACCCCTATAACCGCCCCTTGGTCGGCTTTTCCTGCCCGTCCGCGGCTCCGGCGACGCAAAAAAGCAGGGCCGCGGTTGGCCGCGGTCCTGCTCCTAGGTTGGCGGCGTTAGGCCGCACGAGGTTCGATCTCGCTTAATACGACTGGACGCAAGACTCCGACGCGTTGCTGTACATCGGCTGCATCGTGTAGGATCTCTTGCCGAACTTATCGTTCTGGATGTCTTGCCAGGCGCAAGCGTCGCCGATCTCGCCGTACAAGTCATTGTACCAGCCAGAGGGCGGGATCGGATCCGTGACCGACTCGCCTTCCTCATGACCTTCGACGATCGTTACGCCTTCGTCGATGGGAGACTCACCCTTCGGCGCTTGTATGTAGCCGGCGCCGCAGTTTCCGCCCGCGTCGGGCATGTAAGGCAGGTTCGTGTAGGAGACGGCTTGGCCACCGGTTGTTTGGGTATTGCTGTGGTACGCGCACCACTGCGTGCCGAAGCCGGAGGTGCTGTGGTCGTGCGGCGTCGCTACGATGTACGAGCCGTTGGGATCGTAACCGAACTTGGCGACGCCTGCGAGCGATTCAGTTTGAACCTGCAGGTCGGTCGGATTGGCCGGAACGGCGTCGGTCTGGTCGAACCAAACACCCTTCAGCTGGCCCTTGGGGTTCGTAATGTAGATGGTGCTTCCGCTGACGATTTCATAGTACTGCGTGTAGATGTTGTTGTGCGAGCTGCCGCCGGCGCGCTTGAGGTAGTTCCTGAGCAGTTTCGCTACCTTATCGGGATCGCCGTACGTCTTGTAGCCCCAGAAAATCAGATAGAGGTCCGGCTTAACGAGTACCGGACCGCCGTTGTACTTGAAAAGAATCCCCGATACCGCCGGGTGCGCGTGGTTGCGCGTCACCATGTAATGGGGAGCGAGTCCGGCGGCGTCCCGTACCTGCGCCATAGTGTTCATGCCGCCCACGGGTGCGACGCCGGTATTCGTGGCGCAACCCACGATTGCGAGCGTTGCCGCGCATCCTAAGACGATGCCGGCAAGCCGCGAGTGCCTATACATAACGCAATCAACCTCTTGCAAAGGAGTAGCTAGGAGTAGCTAGCAGGTAAAGTAGCCACGTTCCTTGCGAGGAGGCACCTCCCCTGCGGCTGCCCGTACGGTCTCTTGCGTTAGCGAAATAAGCGAGCCTAGTCCTCGGGATAGGCGGTTGGCTGCATGAAGGGCCATTGCCCAGGAAACGATCCACGCCCGGGGCCGCCTTCGTAGTTATTAACGAGCGCCCCGCCCAGATCCACGTCGTGCGCGGTGATGTCAACGTCGACGCCGTTTTCGCGCGCCGACAGCGTCGTGGCGATCCGGCCGCCCTGGCCATTCTGGGCCGTGACGACGAGCGCTCCATCCTGCTCGTAGGTAACCGATTCGCCGTCGCCCAGCCCCAGCGTTTGGCCGCGAGCGATCGAAAGAGATTGACCATAGTTCGTAATTGTCGGCTCGCCATTATTGTTCATGGTGACCGTAGTCGCTCCGTTGTTGAGCGAAACCGTCGCCGACTGATTCCGCGTGACGCCCTTTCCATTCGCCGGCGTCGCTTGCGTCGAGACTTTATATCCTCCGGTGAACGAATCGGACTTAAGCAGGTCGGGCTGCGAGGACATGTTGTTCCAGTGCGCTCCGTTGAAGGAGAGATGGGGATCGCCCTCGCTGGAACCGCTGGCATTCTGAAAGAAGCGTTCGTTGTTGTTGCTATAGGGTCCGCAGTTCGCGGCGCCTCCGGAAGGCGCATTGCAACCGCCGTAGCCGGTCAGCGATTGGAGCATCTGCATCAACTGCTGCAGCATCCCCATCAGCGGGCCAAAGAGTCCGTTGAATCCTTGGTTGCCGTAGGCGGACGCCCCATATCCGGGCGCGGCGGCGCCGTCGCCCCAGGGTGGAACGAAACGGGAGATGTTGTCGCCGGCGGCCGCAGCTGCGGTCCCGTCGAAGAGCGGACCCTCTCCTTCGATGTTGCCGGCCATGGTCGAGAGGGGAGTCGCTGCGAGCGAGCCTTCAAACGGCTGAACGTACATGGTTAACCTCCGTCGTGATGTGCCATTCGTTCACGACCGCGAGGGGGTGCGGCAAGAGGCTCGCTCCCGCACGCCAAGAAACGAATGTCGCCATGAGTGAAACGCAACGCACGACGATCGCTCGCCTCGAGGAGCGCCTCGACTCGCTAAAGGAGCGTCTTTGACGACGCCGCCGCGCGCCGCCGCATAGCCGAGCTCGACGAGCGCTCGCGCTCGAACGACTTCTGGAGCGCTCCCGAGTCGGCGCAACGCACGATGAAAGAGCTGGCCGAGCTGCGCGATCGCGCAACCGCGTTCGACGGGGTGGCGCAAGCACTCGGCGAGGCGCGCGAACTGCTCGCGATATTCGACGGCGATCCGGCAGCCGAGGCCGAGGCCCAACGCAACATCGAAGCTGCCGAAGCCTCCGTAAATGAGTTCGAGATGGCGGCGAGTTTTAGCGGCGAGTTCGACGCCCACGATGCTATCGTCAGCATCTTTGCCGGAGCCGGCGGCGTGGATGCGGCCGACTGGGCGCAGATGCTTGCGCGGATGTATTTGCGTTGGTCCGAAGCCAGGGGCTTCTCAACGCAGATCGTCGACGAATCGCCGGCGGAGGAGGCCGGCTTGAAGTCGGTGACCTTCTTCGTGCGCGGACGCAACGCGTATGGAATGCTGGAGGGCGAACGCGGCGTGCACCGGCTCGTGCGGCTTTCGCCGTTCGATGCCGCCCATCGCCGGCATACCTCGTTTGCCGCGGTGGACGTCATTCCCGAGGTGGAAGCGGGCGAGAGCGACGTCGAGATCAAGCCGGACGAACTTAGGATCGAAACGTTCAAGTCGGGCGGCGCCGGCGGTCAGTACGTAAACAAGACCGAATCGGCCGTGCGCATCGTGCACCTCCCGACCGGAATCGTCGTTGCCTCCCAGCAGGAGCGCTCGCAGGCGCAGAATCGCGACGTGGCGCTGAGCGTTCTTCGTGCCAAGCTCGCGGCGCTGGCGGCGCAGGAGCACAGCCGCAAACTGGACGATCTGCGTGGCGAACGCCAGGCCAACGAATGGGGGTCGCAGATCCGCTCGTACGTGTTGCAGCCCTATCAGTTGGTGAAAGACCATCGCACGAACGTCGAGACGGGCAACGTGACGGCCGTCCTGGACGGCGAGATCGACCTCTTCGTCTGGCCCTATCTGCAGCAGCGTAACGCCGTGCGGACGCCGTAGTGTCTGGCCACTAGTTGCGCGATCGCGTTCTTTGGCTGGGGTGTCTCGCGTACGCGGCGCTCTTTACTTGGTTGGGCGCGATCAAATACGGCGTCCATCGCAATCTCGTCGATTTCGGACTCTTTGCGCAGACCACCGCGAGCGCGTTCGGCTGCTTCTGCAATCCGATCGAGGGCAGCCACTGGGCCTTTCACTTTTCGCCGATTCTTTACGTGGCGGGGCTGGCGGTTGCGCACGCTCGCTCGCCGCTTACCCTGGTCGCGCTCCAAGCAGTCGCCGGCGCACTCGTCGCTCCGCCGATCTACGCAATCGTGCTGCGCGCGCATGGCGACCTGCGAATCGCGCGATTCGCCGCGCTCGTTGCGTGGCTCTATCCGCCGTTGGCGGGCCTGATTTTTGGCGACTTCCATGAGAACGGCTTTGCGCCGGCCGCGGTCGCGTGGACGCTTTACGCCTTCGATGCGGACTCGCTCGCCGGAACCATTGCCGGCGCCGCCGCCACCCTCGCTATTAAGGAAGACCAGGCGATCTTTCTTGCGATCGCCGGCGCGATCGGCGCTTGGAAGTTTCGCGGTGAGGCGCGCGGTCGCGTTGCGTTCGGCGTTGCGCTGGCCAGCGCGCTGCTTTTCGCGACATACTTTGGTTTCGTTCACCCGCATGCCGCAACGCGATTCTACGCCTGGAACGGCGGCGACACCGCGACGCTCCTTTCCGGTCTCGCATCGCGCCTGGGCTTCCTCGTACTCGCCTTCGGCCCGCTGCTCTTTCTGCCGTTCGGCTCGCCCGCAATCGTCCTAGCGGCCGCGCCGCTCGCCGAAGTGCTGCTCTCGCGCATGTCCACGACCTACACGATGGGCACGCACTACGCCGGCGCCTGGATCGGTTACGTCTTAGCCGCTTTCGCCTTTGCCGTAAGAAAAATGCCGCCGGCACGCGCCCGCGTCGCGCTCATCGTCTGCGCCGCGCTATGCATCCTGGAACTGATCGTAGCCGACCCGCTTCACCCCGGCCTGAACCTGCGTCGCACCGAAGCGCGCGACGCCGCCCTCGACCGATTCTTACAAACACTGCCGCCCGATGCCGACGTCGCCACGCAAGAAGAGGCCTACACCCATCTCGCGCTTACCGACCCGAACGGACGGCTTCTACCGGAAACGTCGAACGAAACCGTCACCACGTGCTTCGTCTTGCTCGACCAGGACTTCCCGAACTCGGCGCGCTTGGAAGAATACTGGACCACGTTTATGCAGCTCGTCGATCGCGGCCGCTACGTGCTCGCGACGAGCCGCGGCAACATCCTTTTGTACCGTCGCGCGGGCGGCTGTCGTTAGCGTTTTGCGATGCTACTCTGGCGCGAGGTGCTGCTATAGGGTGGTTCGGGGACGCGCGCTTTTTCGCGTCCATGCGAAAAAGCTACTCCCTTCGGAGTCGCTCTCGCCATCCATGGCTCCGCGACTCCCTCAGAGGCCCCTCACCACCCTATAGCAGCACCTCGCACCAGAGTAGCATCACCTCGCAGCAGAGCATCGGGACGTACTAACTCAGAAGCTGTGTCAGCGCGTCGACGGCGCGTTTAGGCCAGCCGTCGTCGGCGCGCACGATGCGATGCGGCGCGGCCCACGGCGCCCATCGCGCAACCTGCGCATCGAAGTCGCGCGTTGGCGGAAAGATCCCAACGACCGGCGTGCCGATCATGCCGGCAACGTGCAAGGCGCCGGAGTCCGGCGTGACGATGGCGTCGGCTGATGCGATTGCTGCTTTCCACGAGGCCAGATCGTCGAACGCGCCGACGGGCATGCCGGTCGCGCGTTGCACGGCTTCGGCGTAATCGGCCTCGCTGCTCGACGATAGCAGGTGCAGCTCGCCTGCGGCGGCGAGGCGGCGCACCATCTCGACGACGGAGTCCAGTGGGATGCCGAGGCGCTGCCACTTATCGGTGATTTGCACGGCGACGAGGCCGTCGGGCGCGGGCTCCGCATCGAGCACGAGCGGACGCAGCTGCGAGAGGTCACGTGTCGGCGCTGTCTCGCTGACGAGCGGTGCGACGAGGCGAAAGAGCGTTTCGCATTCGTGCGCGGTTTTTGCGGTTAGGCGCGCGCTCCGATAGACGCTGCGCGTGAGGAGGCGCCGCGTCCAGAGCGCCTTGAGGGGCTTCCCCTGCGGGTCCGCAAAACCGATCCGGACCGGCGCGCCGATCGCCGCCGCGAGCCGGTAACCGCCCGGATCCTCGGTGGCGACCAGCACATGCGAATATGCGCGCGAACGCAGGTCGCACCCCAGCCGTTCGATAGACTCCAACGTCGCGGGTGCGTCCGAGCGCAGCGCAAACTGCGCAACGATGACTTCGCGCACTGCGCGCGGGGAGAAGACGCACGCGTTGGCGGCCCGCAACACGACGTCGACGGGAATACCGCGCCGCTGCAGCGCGGCGATGCCGGGCGTTAGTGCGAGCGCGTCGCCGATTGCGTCCAGGCGGATGATCAGCACCGACGGTGAAATCTCCGGCATGCGCGCTTCTTCCGACCGTCAATTCGCGCCGGCCTGCCTGCGGTCGTGATTTCCAAGGATAACCTCGTCACGCTCGAGGAGCTGGACGGCTATCGCACGGTGCGCAGCTTTGGCTACGTCTCAGGCACCGCTTCGCGTCCGCGCAATCGGCTTCGCTCGACCTTTCGCAGCCTTGGCATGCTCATCGGTTTGGCGGGCTCCGAGTTTTTGAGCGATGCGGAGCAACTGCGCGCCGACGCGCTCGAGGCGTTGCGCCGCCACGCCGACTCGCTCGGGGCCGACGCCGTCATTGGCCTGCAGTTTGCGGTCTCGGAGGGGGACGACGGCTCGTGTCGCGTCGTCGCATTCGGCAAGGCGGTAACGGTTGAGTCGGCTCTGTGAATGAGGCCGAGCGCGAGCGGCGCGCGGAGCGGCTTGCGCAGGGCGCCGTTGCGGCGGATGCCTGCCGCAAGTGTGCCATCGGCTGCGAGCGTCGTCACAACGTCTACGGCGAGGGCGATCCGTGCGCGCGCTTGATGGTCGTCGGAGAGGGTCCCGGCGAGACCGAAGACGAGCTTGGCCGCCCATTCGTCGGCCGCGCCGGTCAGTTGCTCGACCGGATGCTGCTCGCAATAGGGCTCCCGCGCGCGGACGTTTACATTTGCAACACGGTGAAATGCCGGCCGACGCTGGCGGGTCCTAACGGCTTGCGCAATCGCGCGCCCGATGCGCGAGAGATGGAGAACTGCCGGCCGTTTCTCGACGAACAGATCGAGATTATTGCGCCCGAGGTGATTCTTGCGCTTGGCGCGCCGGCAGCGAAATCGTTTCTCGGCCGGGACTTTCAAATTACGAGGATGCGCGGGCGTTGGTACCTGGGTCCGCGCGAGACGCCGCTGATGGTGACCTTCCATCCGGCATACATCTTGCGCCAGACCGGCGGCGAGATCGAAGCCGTCAAACGCATGGTCTGGACCGATCTCAAGGCGGTCCGCGAGAAGTTGGACCCTCCGGCTTCGCTGCGGGCAGGCTCTGTCGAAGCACGACACGAGGCAGCGCTCCAATCCAGCCTGTTCGAATCGTGACGCGCGACGCGTTGAACATCTGGTTGCACGACGTCGTCGTTCGCGCGGGCTTTGCCGGCGTGGATGAGTTTGTTGCTACATTCGAGCTGAAGCCGTACCGGCTTCGCCAGCTGTATCGTGCCGCCACCAAAGAGCTGCTCGGCGGTCCCAGCGCGATGACGACGCTGCCGAAAGATTTGCGCGAGGCGCTGGTCGCGCGCGGCATCGCCTTCTCGGCGATCGAGCCCCTCGCGCTGCAGCACTCGCAGGATGGGCAGACGACCAAAGGTCTCTTTCGTTTGCACGACGGCAAAGAAGTCGAGGCGGTCCTCATGGAGCACTTCGGCGATCGCACGACGCTCTGCCTCTCCTCGCAGGCCGGCTGCGCCTTTGCCTGCGCCTTCTGTTCGACCGGTCAAGCCGGATTCAACCGGAATCTCACCGCCGGCGAGATCTTCGATCAAGCCTGGTTCTTTGCGCGCGAACTCGCCGGGCGCGACAAACGCATCACCAATATCGTCTTTATGGGAATGGGCGAACCGTTTCACAACTACGAGGCCGTGATGGAGGCGGTCGCCTTGCTGAACGATCCGCACGGTTTTGGCCTCGGGCACCGTCATATCACGATCTCGACCGTTGGCTTGGTGGATAAGATCGACGCCTTCGGCGCCGAGCGCTGCCAAGTCAATTTGGCAATCTCGCTGCACGCGCCCAACGACGCGCTGCGCTCCTCGTTCATGCCGGTCAACCGGCGTTTCCCAATCCCGGAGCTCATGGCGGCCTGCGAACGCTACGTCGAACGGACGCATCGCAAGGTCTTCTTCGAATACGTGATGCTGGCCGGCGTCAACGACAGCGAGAAATGCGCGCGCGAGCTAGCGGCGCTGATGCGCGGGCACCTCTATCACGTCAATCTCATTCCGTACAACTCGACGCCCGACGCGCCCTATCAAGCGACGGCCGAAGCAAAGATCTGGGAGTTTGCGGCGATCCTCGATGCCGCCGGTGTTCCCGTTACGGTACGTCAGAACATGGGCCGCGACATCGCCGCCGCCTGCGGCCAGTTGCGCGCTGAAACCCAACCAAAGGCCGACGGAGCCCATACCTACGTCTCTTGAGCTGGTCGATACGGTCGCTGCAGGACGAGGGTGTGCATCGATTCGCAGCGCCTCGCGCGTTTCGATGTGTCTACGCGGCTTGATAGCCCAGCCGACAATAGCACACGGTTCACGGCGCTTCGCAAAGCACTCCGCTGCAAGCGTTACTGCGCCGACTCGCGCATAAACGATTTCCCTCGCGCATTCGAGGCGGCTTCTACTTGTGAGTGGTCGGGGGTCGCCAGTCTTTCAAGCGTACGAACGCCGGAGAAGCCTCGAGGCGGTCGCGGCTTTCGAACTGTTCGGCTAACCATTGAAACCACTCGAGATACATCGGCCAGGCCTTCTCGGTACGCGTCGCTTGCACGGTATCGCCAAGACGTCGCCACGATCCGACCACCGCGCCGCCGACTAGATCCTCGACGATGTCGAAAGGAATCGCTCCTCGATGCACGAGCACGCCGAGCATCTCGAAGCGAAAGCCGAGTGTTAAGGCGGCTCTAGCATACTCGTCACCTTTAGCGCGAAGGTCGGCGGCCTCTATGCCAATCGGAAGGGAGTAGACTAGTTGGTAGGCCTGCACGAACGCATCGTCCTGGATCGAGCGCACCAGCTCGACGGCCGCGGTGTCTTGCCGCTGCGCGCCGAACAGCTTTAGCTGGTCGAAACCGACGATCGCCGTTACGACGATGACCAGACTCGTCACGACGGCAGCGACGGTGGTAACGGCCTCCCAACTCACGTCGCATTGCTTTCGTCGGCACTCGTTCCATTACTGCGCCTGGAAAGGACGAGGCGCCGCATTACTGCGGCGCCTCGCGCGTTTCGATGTGTCGACGGCCCGATACGGTGCCGACCATACCACACCTCCAGCGACTTCGCAACGGCTATATCGCCGTTCCGGCTGGAGCGCCCGGGAATCGAACCCGGAGCCGACCGGTGTATCGAGCCGTCGGTCGACACCATCAAAGCGCCCCAGCGTTTTTCAATCCCTTGCACCACGCTTGCCGGCAAGCAGGAAAGCACGTTAGTAGGCATGCAAGCTCGTCGCGATCGTGATTGTTTTGCTTGCAGTGTTGGTTTTTGCGCACAGTTATGCCGCGACGCCGAATGGCGACCTGGCGTGACGTGCGCCGCATCGCGCTGGTCCTCCCCGGCACAAGCGAGATGACGACGAAGAGCGGAAATGCGGCGTGGATCGTCGGCGACAAGTTCTTCGCGTGGGAGCGGCCACTACGACGCTCCGATCTCGTCGCGCTCGGAGAGGACGCGCCGAAAGGGCCGATCTTGGGTGTGCGTACCGCCGGCCTCGAGATGAAGGAGGTCTTTCTCGCGAGCAATCCGCAGGTGTTCTTCACCACGCCGCACTTCGACGGCTATCCCGCGGTGCTGATCCGTCTGCCGAAGATTTCGGCGAAGCTGCTGAAGGACGTGATCGTGGAAGCGTGGCTTGCGCGCGCTCCCAAGCGTGCCGTGACGGCATTCCTCAGAGCACGGCCCTCAACCTAAGAGCGGCGGGGGTTTGCGGCACGGGCGATAAATCTAGCGAGCCAATGGAGACGGCGGCTTCGCAACGCGTAACGATGGAGGAGATAACGGCGCTGGCAAAACGGCGTGGCTTCATCTTTCAGTCGAGCGAGATCTACGGTGGAATCAACGGGTTCTGGGATTACGGTCCGCTCGGCGCCGTCTTGAAGCGGAACGTCAAAGACGCGTGGTGGCGCGATACCGTCGAGCTGCGCGACGATGTGGTAGCCTTCGATTCAGCCATCATCATGCACCCGGCGGTCTGGAAGGCCTCGGGACACGTGGATGCCTTTCACGACGTGATGGTGGACTGCAAGGTCTGCAAGCACCGTTTTCGCGCCGACCACTTGAAAGATCGCTCGCAGTGTCCGGACTGCGGCAGCAAAGACTCGTTCACCGAACCACGCAACTTCAATCTGATGATGCGCACGTCGGTCGGTCCGATGGAGGATACGTCGGCGCAGGCCTATCTGCGCCCCGAGACCGCGCAAGGCATCTTCGTCAACTTTAAAAACATCTATCAAACCGCGCGCAAACGCCCGCCCTTCGGCGTGGCCCAGATCGGCAAGGCCTTTCGCAACGAGATCACGCCGGGAAACTTCACCTTTCGCCTGCGCGAGTTCGAGCAGGCGGAGCTCGAGTATTTCGTCCCCGACGACGGCGCCGATATGGCGGCTTTCAATGCCTGGGTCGAGCGGCGCAAGAATTGGTACGCGAGCTACGGCATCGCGAGCGAGCGGCTGCGCTTCTACGAGCTCAAAGAGTCGGAGCGCCCGCACTACGCCAAGGCCGGCGTCGACGTCGAGTATCTCTTTCCGTGGGGCTGGGGCGAGCTGGAGTCGATCGCGCATCGCGGCACCTACGACCTCGACGCGCACATGCGCGTCTCGGGCAAAGACCTGCGTTTCTTCGACGAAGCGAGCAAGACCCACTACACGCCGCTGCTCATCGAAAGCTCCGCTGGCATCGACCGTACGCTGCTCACCTTTTTGATCGATGCGTACGAACGCGAGCGCAGCGTCGACCCAAATGGCAAAGAGACGGAACGCACCGTTCTACGCTTTCATCCATTCATCGCGCCGGTGCAGGTCGCGATCTTTTCGCTGGCGCGCAACAAGCCCGAGCTGGTCGAGCGCGCGACCGGAATCGAGGCGGGCCTGCGTTCGCAATTCCGCACGCAGTACGATGAAGGAAACATCGGGCAGCTCTATCGCCGGCAGGATGAGATCGGCACCCCGTTCTGCGTTACGGTGGACTACGAGACGATGGACGACGGCAGCGTGACCGTGCGCTCGCGCGACTCCATGGCCCAGGAGCGGGTGCACGGCGACGCCCTCGCGGCCTTCCTGCGCGAGCGTCTGCAGTGACCAAATACGTCTACTTCTTCGACGAGGGCCGGGAAGTGGCGTCCGATTCCGATCCCAATGCGATGCGGAACACCCTGGGCGGCAAGGGTGCCGGCTTAGCGGAGATGACCGCCGCGGGGCTTCCGGTTCCCGCGGGATTCACGATCACCACGCAGGCCTGCTTGCGCTTCTACGAGGATGGCGGGAAGTTTCCGGCGGGCTTGCGCGAGCAACTCGACGCCGCCATGACGGAGCTCCAAAAGCGTACCGGCAAACTCTTCGGCGTAGCCTCGAATCCGCTGCTCGTCTCGGTGCGCAGCGGCGCGCGCGTCTCGATGCCCGGCATGATGGACACGATCCTCAACCTCGGCCTCAACGACGAGACGGTCGTCGGGCTGGCGCGCCTGACCAATAACGAGCGCTTTGCTTGGGATGCCTACCGGCGCTTCATCATGATGTTCTCCAACGTCGTGCTCGGGATTAGCAAGGATCGCTTCGAGCATCTCATCGAGGAGAAGCGAACGGCGCTGCGCGTCAGGACCGATGCCGAGATCGACGCGGAATCTTGGAAGAGTTTGGTCGAGCGTTTCAAGGCGATCGTGCGCGAGGCGGGCAAAGAGTTTCCGCAAGACGTGCACGCGCAGCTTTCCGCCGCGATCGAGGCCGTCTTCGATTCGTGGAACTCAAAACGCGCGGTGGATTACCGGCGCTTCAACAAGATCCCCGGCGATTGGGGCACGGCCGTCAACGTAATGGAGATGGTCTTCGGTAACATGGGCGACGATTCGGGGACAGGCGTGGCCTTCACGCGCGACCCGAATACCGGCGAGCGCGTTCTCTTTGGCGAGTACCTCAGCAACGCGCAGGGCGAAGACGTCGTCGCCGGCATTCGTACGCCGGAGAAGATCGCCGACCTGGCGCGGCTCAATCCGGAGGTTTACGCGCAGTTCAAGGCGATCGCGCAGCGGCTCGAGCAACACTACCGCGACGTCCAGGATCTCGAGTTTACCGTCGAGCGCGGCAAGCTCTTCATGCTGCAGACGCGTAGCGCAAAACGCACCGGCGAGGCCGCGGTGAAGATCGCGCGCGATCTCGTCAACGAAGGTTTGATCGACAAGCGCCGCGCCGTCGGAATGGTAAAGGCCGAATCGCTCGAGCAGCTTTTTCACGCGCGCATCGATCCGGCACAGGAGTCCGGTGCGGCGTGCAAGGGGCTCAATGCTTCGCCGGGCGCCGCCGCGGGCCAGGTCGTCTTCTCGGCCGATGACGCCGTGGCGTGGAAGGAGCGCGGGTGCAAGACGATTCTCGTACGTACCGAGACGACGCCCGACGACGTACACGGCATGATCGCCGCCGAAGGAATCCTCACGCAAAAAGGCGGCGCAACCTCGCACGCGGCCGTGGTGGCGCGCGGCATGGGCAAGCCGTGCGTTGCCGGCTGCGAAGCGATTCGCATCGATCTGCGCAGCAAGCGCGCCAGCTTCGACGGCACGGAAGTGCGCGAAGGCGACTGGATCACCATCGACGGCACGACGGGAAACGTCGCGATCGGCGAGCTGCGCTTGATTCCGCCGCCGTCCGAGCTGCCGGAGTGGCTGGCGACCTTTCTCTCATGGGCCGACGAGCTACGCCGCATGCAGGTGTGGGCTAACGCCGACACACCCGAAGATGCAGCAAAAGCGCGCGAGCTCGGCGCGCAGGGCATCGGGCTCTGCCGCACCGAGCACATGTTTATGCAGTCCGAGCGGCTGCCGATCGTCCACGAGATGATTCTGGCGACCGGGGCGCAGGAGCGCGCCAAAGCGTTGGAACGGCTTTTGCCCTTTCAGCGTGAGGACTTCATCGGGATCTTGCAGGCGATGCAAGGATTGCCGGTGACGATCCGGCTGCTCGATCCTCCGCTGCACGAGTTCCTGCCGTCGCTCGAGCAGCTGCTCGTCGAGACGACCGAACTACGCGTTACGAAGGGAACCGATTCACCGGAGTACCGTGAGAAGGAAGCGATGTTGCGACGCGTGCAGCAGCTGCACGAGCAGAACCCGATGCTTGGTCTGCGCGTTTGCCGGTTAGGCATCGTCTTTCCCGAGATCTACGCGATGCAGGTCCGCGCGATCTTCGAGGCCGCGTGCGCGCTGCGGCGTGACGGCGTGGACGCGCGGCCGGACGTCATGATTCCCGGCGTCGGAACGAAAGAGGAGATGAAGGTGACCCGCGAGGCGGCGCAACGCGTGGCCGACGAGACGCGCAAGCAGCAAGGGGTGGACGTTCCCTATCGCATCGGCACGATGATCGAGCTGCCCCGCGCCTGCGTCATTGCCGGCGAACTCGCGCACGAGGCCGAGTTCTTCTCGTTCGGCACCAACGACCTCACGCAGACGACTTACGGCTACAGCCGCGACGACGCCGAGGGCTCCTTCATTCCGGTCTATCTCGACAAGCGCATTTTAAAAGAGGATCCATTTCAGGTTCTCGACCGGCGCGGTGTCGGCCACTTGATGCAAGAGGCGGTAACTGCGGGTCGCGCGGCCCGCGCCGATCTCAAGATCGGCATCTGCGGCGAGCACGGCGGCGAGCCGAGCAGCATCGCGTTCTGCGATAGCCTGGGACTCGACTACGTCTCCTGTTCGCCCTATCGCGTTCCGATCGCGCGCCTGGCCGCCGCCCAATCCTCAATCGGCGCAATCAGCTAGCTATCACGCCTCCGCCCAAGGCCCCGGAGAGCACCGGCTAGGAGCTAGCGGCCGCAAAAGTGGTGTTTCTACGTATATACGGAGCCGTTCTCCGGGTGCACTGTAAATAAATGACCATCCCTAACTCTTCCGGAGGCTCTGTAACAATGAAAAGAATTGTCTTGCTGCTGTGCTGCGTCGCGCTGGCGAGTTGCGCCGCGGGAACGAACGCCGGCCTGCCTTTGGCTCAACGCTCCGCGGCGCTCCCAGTGCACGGTAACACATCCTCAGGTGACCCAACGATCTACCTGTTCGGAGGCCAGCCCGACGGCGCTTTGCCCTACGACGGTCCCCTCAATGTGAAAGGCACCCTCTATGGCACGACATACGCGGGTGGTACGAACAACGAAGGGACCGTATTCTCGGTGACGCCCGGGGGCTCGGAAAAGATCCTACACAGCTTCTCGGGAAGCGACGGTGAATATCCATACGCGAGCTTGATCGACGTCAAAGGCACGCTCTATGGAACTACCTACGAGGGAGGAGCGAAAGGGGCCGGTACCGTTTTCTCGGTCACGAGGACAGGTAAAGAGAAGGTGCTCTATAGTTTCACGGGGGGCAGCGACGGCAGTTTGCCCGATGCGGTCTTGTTCCACCGCGGTCGAGCACTCTACGGCACGACCTATAGCGGCGGCACGAACGGCTGGGGGGTTGTTTTCAAGATCACGCTCGCTGGTAAGGAGAGCGTCCTCTATAGCCTAAAAGGTCAGCCGTCGGACGGCCAGGGTCCCGAAGCGGGAGTTATCTACTATAAAGGCGCGTTCTACGGTACGGCCGTCGGCGGCGGCATGAGCTCCGGGGGCGAAGGAACGGTCTTCAAAGTGACGCCTTCGGGCAAAGAAACCGTTCTGCACACCTTCACGGGCAGTCCCGATGGCTCGGAGCCGGTAGGCGACCTCATGGCGTACGGCGGTAACCTGTACGGAACGACATCGAAGGGCGGCAGCTATGACGGCGGGACGGTTTTTAAGATCACGCCCGCCGGCAAGTTGAGCATCATTTGCAGCTTCGGCGCGCCCGGCTCTGGCGATGACGAGGTAGGCCCTCAGGCGGGCTTGATCAATGTCAACGGAACGTTTTACGGCACGGTGGAGGGCGCTAACGTCGGGGGAGCGGTCTTCTCGATCACACCGAGTGGCTCGGAATCGTTCGTATACGAATTCAACCGTAACGGTCCGCAAGGTACCACCGTTGCTCCTTTGGGCCGACTTACCGACATCAAGGGCACGCTCTATGGCACCAGCCTCTCCAACGTCGGCCCCGGCGGCTACGGCACGGTCTTCGCGGTTCCGTTGTGAGCCTCTAAACAGATCGATCGAGAGACGCGGCAGCGCGCGCGCAAATTTCCCGCGCCTCGCGCTCCGCGTCCTCGCGATCTGGAAGTCTCCGAACGAAGAGTTTTCGCCAGTAGGCTTTGCCGCTTAGCTTGGCGATGACGTCAGAAGCCTCGCGTGCGTCGATTGGACCGCTCGGACCGTCGACTAGGACGGTGTGCTGCTGACCGATTCCTAAGGGGAGCCGATGCAGAAGCTGCGATTGAGAGTCGGCCCAGACGTTGGTCTGGCCGAAGCGCTCGCAGAGCGCCGCCTCGCAGGCATCGAAGGCCCGCAGGTCGCGTTCGGCATTGAACTCGGCTGCCAACGCGTAAGGGCGCACGCGGTTACGCAGGGCGTACGCGGCCTCGCTCGCCGAGTCGTCCAGCGCGTTGAGTACGCGAAAGTCGTCCCAGCGCAGAAACTCACCGACCGGATCGAGCGCGCGTGGATTGGGCCACAGCTCGCGCAGCACGTCGTGCAGGATGTGTTCGAACATGCGAGTGGTGTGATGAAAATAGACCGAGGCGAACATCATGTAGCGCGCCATCACGAAGGATTCCAGCGCGACCACGCCGCGGCGGTCGATGCCGACCGCCGCGCGCCCCTCGTGTGAGAAGATCCGCAGCGAACCGAGAAGCTGCTCGGCATCGTAACGACCGGTGGCCACGCCGGTGAAGTAGGCGTCGCGCAGCAGGTAATCCATCCGGTCGGCATCGAGATTCGGGCCGCTCACCAGCTCGCTCAGCGCCGGGTAGCGACTCTGCGGATCCGCGACGATCAACCCCAGCACGTCGTCGCCGTCTACCTCGAGCGCCGCGATGCCGGCGGCAACATCGGGCAAAGCGAGGATCTCGGCGGTGCGCGCTTCGTGTGGTATTCCGAGCACTGCCTCGCATGAATGACTGAAGGGGCCGTGCCCGACGTCGTGCAGTAAGAGCGCCGCGCGCACGAGGCGTCGTTGATAAGCCAGGTCGGCTTCATCCCCAAAGAAACTCCGGCCGTAACGCGTCAGCTCGTCGAATGCGCGCGTTCCGACCGCGAGCGCGCCGAGCGCGTGCGAGAAGCGTGAGTGCTCTGCCGAGGGAAACGCAAGGTACGCAAGCCCGAGCTGACGCAAGCGCCGCAGCCGCTGCATAACCGGAAGATCGAGGAGTCGCGCTTCGGCTGTGGATAACTCGATGAAGTGATGGATCGGGTCGAAGATGCGCTTCACACGAGTTTCGCTTCCGCTTGCGGCGGCTAAACTCCGTTTGCCGATTGGCGATGGAATACCGACGCGCAGCGAGAAATGCTCTCGATGGGAAACGGTAGCGGTTGAGATACGATCAGGGAGCGCTTCGCGAGATCCGCGCGCGAATCGACATCGCGAACTTCATCGGTCAGTACGTCCCGCTGCGCAAGCGCGGCAACGACCTGGTCGGCCTCTGCCCGTTCCATTCGGAGAAGACGCCGTCGTTTCACGTGCATCCCGATCGCGGCTTCTTCAAATGCTTCGGTTGCGGCGCCGGGGGCGACGTCATCACGTTCATCCAAAAACTGGAAGGCGCGGCTTTCGGCGATGCGGTGCGCACGCTGGCCGCCAAAGCCGGCATCGAACTGGAGCCCGAGAATCCGCACGCCTCGCGCGCGCGTACCGAGCGTGAGGCAATCTACGAAGCGAACCGCATCGCGGCCGAATACTTCGGGCGGATGCTCGCCGGCGAACACGGCGCCGCCGCCCGCGCATACTGCGCCAAGCGTGGCTTCTCGGCCGCGACGATCGAGCGCTTCGGCCTCGGCTACGCCCCCGATTCCTGGAGCGGTTTGGTCGGCGAGCTCGAACGCCACGGCGTCGAGCTGCATCTGGCGGCGACCGCTGGTCTGGTGAAGCCCGGGCAACGCGGCTACTACGACTTTTACCGCGAACGCTTGATGGTGCCGACCTACGCCACGACCGGCGAAGTCGTGGCCTTCGGCGGCCGGATGCTCGGCGAGGGCGAGCCGAAGTACCTCAATACCGCGACGACGCCCGTGTATACCAAAGGCCATCATCTCTTCGCACTCAACCTCGCGCGGCGCGCGGCGCGAAGCGATCGAACGCTCATCGTGGTCGAGGGGTATCTCGACTGCATCGCCTTGCATCAAGCCGGCTTCGAGAACGCGGTTGCGGCGCTCGGAACGGCGTTTACCGTCGAACAGGCGGCCGAGCTGCGAAAGTACGCGGAGTACATCTATCTCTGCTTTGACGGCGACGCCGCCGGCAGCGGCGCTGCAACCAAAGCGATCGATACCGCGTCTAAGATCATCGAGAACACCGGCTCATCGGTGCGCATCGTTCTGCTTCCCCCCGGAGATGATCCCGACTCTTTCGTCCGTGCTCGCGGCGCCGCGGAGTTTCGCGGCCTGCTCGACGCTGCGAAGCCCGCAATCGCATTCCGCATCGATGCCGAGGTCGAGCAGCTGCGCGGCGGTTTCGATTCGCCGGCGCGCATCGCGCCGAAGGCCGAAGCGCTGATCCGGAGATTAGCCCCGCGTGAGGAATGGGACCGCTGGCGGGTGTACGTCGCGAATCGGTTGCAGGTGAACGTGGACGACCTTCGGAATAGCCGCTTCCTCGCCGATAGCGCAAACTTCGCACCGCGCGTTCAGAATGCGTTGCCGGAAACCCGCCACGTCAGCACGTCGGTCGAGCCCCTCTCCTTCGAGCGCGAGGTCGTGGGCATTCTGCTCGAGGAGCCGCTGCTGGCTTCCGAGTACGGCGACCGCATCGCAGCAGCACGTTTTCGCAACGAGGTGTACGGGCGGATCTACGAGCGGCTCGTGACGGCGGCCGGGACGCTGCACACAACGGCCGATGCGTTCGGGCTCTTCGCCGAGGACCAAGGACTCCTCGACGTCGTTACCGAGCTAGGCCGGCGCGACCGCAGCTCCGCCGTGCGGTACGGCGATAGCCAGGAGCGGCGCGCGCATCTCGAACGGGTGATCGACCGCCTGCGACGAGATGAGGAAAAAGAACGTTATCAAGAGGTGTCGCAGCTCATCGATGCGCGCCTCGCCAACCGGGAGGCCGTCTCGGAGGAGCTGCGCGGAGAGTTCGAAACGCTCGTCGCCAAGCTGAAGCGGTGAGTGAGAAAAGTAGCAATAGGAAGGAGGTGACAACCGAATAATGGCCCGCAAGAAGGGCGCGACCCAAGTCGCAGAGCCGGCGCCGCCGGCCACGCTGGACGAGCTGAAGAAGAAGCTGCTCGCGCGCGGCAAGAGTCAGGGATCGCTGACCTACGAGGAGATCAACACCACGTTTGAGGTGCTCGAGGAGGTGACCCCCGAGCAGCTCGATGAGTTTTTTGAGGAGATTACGGCTGCCGGGATCGAGATCGTCGATGAAAGCAAAGACGAGAAGCCCGAGTCCGACCGTGAGGAAGAGGCCGAGGAGACGATCGCCGATGGGCTTTCGCTCGACGACCCCGTGCGGATGTATCTCAAGGAGATCGGCCGCGTTCCGCTGCTCTCGATGGAGCAAGAGAAGTCGCTGGCGATGCGCATCGAGGCCGGCGAGTTAGAGGGCCGCCGAAACGGCGCCGCGGACTCGAAGGTCGTCGATTCGGGAGAAGAGGCGAAGCGGCAGCTCACCGAGGCCAATCTTCGACTCGTCGTTTCGATCGCCAAGAAGTACGTCGGTCGCGGCATGCTCTTTTTGGACCTAATTCAAGAGGGCAATCTCGGCCTGATTCGCGCCGTCGAGAAGTTCGATTATCGCAAAGGCTATAAGTTCTCGACGTACGCGACTTGGTGGATTCGCCAGGCCATCACGCGTGCGCTCGCCGATCAGGCTCGGACGATCCGTATTCCCGTGCACATGGTCGAGACGATCAACCGCTTGATCAAGGTCTCCCGCCAGCTCTTACAAGAGCTCGGTCGCGAGCCGTCGGTCGAAGAGATCGCCGAATCGATGGGTCTCACGCCCGAGAAGGTTCGCGAGGTCATGAAAATCTCGCAGGAGCCGATCTCGCTCGAGACGCCGATCGGTGAGGAGGAAGACTCGCACCTCGGCGATTTCATCGAGGATCAGGAGGCCGTCGCGCCGGCCGAGGCCGCCTCGGTCATGCTGCTCAAAGAGAAGATGCAGGACGTGCTGCAAAATCTGACCGATCGCGAGCGCAAAGTGCTCGTCCTGCGTTTTGGCCTGGAGGACGGGCATCAGCGGACGCTGGAAGAAGTCGGCCAAGAGTTCGGCGTCACCCGCGAGCGCATCCGGCAGATCGAAGCCAAGGCATTGCGCAAACTGCGTCACCCGTCGCGCGGTAAAGCGTTAAAGGATTATTGGACTAACGAATAGCCCCGGGGGGTCCGAAATGTTGTTCCTTAACTTACTCCTAAGCGTGGTCGTGGCGATCGTAACGCCGACGGCTGCGCCATCGCCAGGCCAGCGCGAGCTCCCGACGATCATCACCGTCATCGCATCGCCCTACTGCAACTCGCTGGCCGACCACTTCAACGGCGCGATGTTGCCGATGCTCGCCAACGATCGCGTGCTGGAGAGTACGAGCACCCAGCTCGACGACCTGAACGTTTTGTTTCATCAGACCAACTACGTGCAACAGTACCTGCAGGTTCGCGACCAGATCGGCCGCGAGGAGCTCACGCTCAACAGATCGATGTCCGGCATCCAGCGCAACATCGTGGCTTTACGCGAAGGCGCAAAGCTCTCGACGGATCCGCAGGCGACCGCGGCGATCACGCAGGCCTCCTATCAACTGCAGACTGCCTACGATCACCAGCGCCAACTGTCGATCGACCTGTACAACCTTTACCAGGACATGCTCAACTATCCCATCCAGCGCGTGAACCCCGGACTCGGAGGCAATAACGTACAGGAGCTGTACCAGCCGCCGGCCATGCGCGACGTGAAGGGCTATCTCCATTTCGACAAACAAATCACCACGATCGACAAGTCGGAAGATCAAGCCGTGGACACCGCCTACGGCGCCGCCCAAACCTACTGCATCCCCAAGAAGTAGCCTCCAGGCGCGAGAGTAAGGCGACATAATGCCTCGGAGACGCTCGTCGCGCCGCGTCCATGCGGCGCTCCTGCTGCCTGTCTCCTCGCTCCGCCGTCCGTGGCTCCGCTTCGTCGTACAGAGCCTCGAACCCGCGAAGCTAAATGTAGTTACATGTCGTCTTTGTCGGCGTTGGCGCTTGGAATGACGTTGGGGTTTTTGTCGGCGAATGCGCCGTTGGGATTAGGCAAGACCCAAACGATGAGATCCCATATCGATGGAAAGAGGAAGACGCGTTTTACGTCGGCGACGTCCTTGGCTTTGCCCATCTTCACCAATGTCGAGGCGGCGGGGTCGTCTACATTACCGCCGGCCGCGGCGAACTTTTTGACGCTGGTCGCGCCGTAGGTCTCGGTGCCGTTTGGCCCGGCGAGAATGTAGTGGATGTGCTCGCGGAATGAGACCCAGCGGCGGTAGTTGACGCCCCACACCGACGGCGGCGACGGCGACTGGCTCTGAAGCACGGAGAAGTCCGCGCCGAGCAGATTCCCCTTCACGTCATACCAGAGCTGGCTGGGATGCTGGGGATCTCCGCTATTCCACTGCAGGTTGGCATAGCTGATCGCGCCGTCTTCGTCTTCATTGCCGTAGCGGAAATAGCCGGCTTTCTCGGCGGCGGCGGGCGTCGGGAAACGGGCGTTGAGATCTTTCTGGATCTGCTGCAAGAAGACGGTCTCGGTGCCCTGGGGCACGGGCGAGAGCGTAGCGGTGGGCGCCGGCGTCGCGGCAAAGCCGGGAATCGTCGTAAGCGCTAAGGCCACGACCGCAGCGGTCAGGCGAATCAACAAGAGCATACCCTCACTTTCTTCGGCCTCTTGTTTCCCGAAGTAAGGCGAGAATCTCCCTCTAAGGCGTCGGTGAGGGGGAGGGCAGCGGTTGCGGGGTGTGTCTTACCTTGGGCTCCGGAGGCGTCGTGGGCAGCGGCGTCGCTACGGGAACCACCGGAAAGGTCGCGTCGGGAACGACCAGGTTCTGCACCATCGGGCGCGGTGTCGCGATCGCGATCGTTCCGTTGGGCTGCGCGGTAATGGTTGCATCGGTGCGTGCCGGCACCTCTGAGCCTGCTTTCAACACGAAGTTTTTACCGTGCCGGAATATCTGCCAGAGCGAATAGTAGGGAACGAAGATGTCGCCGACGGTATCTTCGGCCTCGACGGTCGTTTCATGTCCGCTCGAAACCCGCGGTTCGAGCCGCCCTACCGGTGCACGCAGCGGTAAGACGCGGCCGCTAGGCAGCGGCAGCGGCTCGAAGAAGATATCTACGAAACCGTATGTGTCGGCGATATCGGACGCCGATACGTCGACGATGCGAATTTGAGCGGGCGTTCCCGCCGGCGCGACCACCTGACCGCTCACGACGATCGCGCTCTTGAGATGCGCGCGAATGAGCTGGCCTGCCTTCGAATCCTTCGACGAGATAGGATCGTCCAATACGAAGAGCAGCGTCGAGTCAAACGGCAAGACGTTTGCGGGCGGAGGCGACGGGCTCGGAGTCGCTTTCGGCATGGGCGTTGGGGGCATTGGATATGCCCCTGCGTTTCCCACGCCGAAAACTGCGAATCCCGAGATTACGAGGCTTAGGCGGATCCCAAGCCGAGAGAGCCTAGCTCGCGCGCTTTTGCGCGGCGCGCTTTCCTTCTTCGATGAGCTGCTTGACGCGTTGCCCACCTTTTTGTCCGATGCGCTCGTAGAAATCGGGTCCATACCGGTCCCGCGTGGCTTCGCCACCCTTCTTGCCACCCTTCTTACCGATTTGCTCGTAGAACTCGTGGCCGTGGGCTAGCTTCGTCGCTAGGCCACCCTTGCGCCCGATCTCTTCGTAGAACTGGGCACCGTACTTGTGCTTGACGGTCTCCCCGCCTTTTTGGCCGGCCTCACGGACCGACATTCCCCCGTTGCGCCGGGGCTGTTCGACTGACATTCTTTCCTCGTTCACCTGTTCGTCTGCCGCACAATAAGGGAGGCGGCAGACCTCTTTCTATCTACTACAACGCAAGTATCGGCGTAAAAGTTTGGTCCCCAGGTTGAAGCTAGATGAGAGCGAGCAGAGCAAGCAGCCGATAAACAAGCGAGCGTTTGCTCGCTTTTAGAAGAGCCGTTTCGTATCGACGAGGATGGTGACGGGACCCTCGTTGGCGGACTCGACCGTCATCTGGGCACCGAAAACTCCGTAGGCCACCGGCACACCAAGCGCCTCGACCAAGGCTCCGACCCGCTCGTAGAGGCTGCGCGCAGGCTCCGCGGACGCGGCGGCGACGAACGAGGGGCGACGCCCGCGCCGAACGTCGCCGTGCAGCGTGAACTGAGAGACGAGTAAGAGCGCTCCGCCGGTCTCGCGGAGCGAGCGATTCATCAAGCCCTCATCGTCGGGGAAGATCCGAAGCTCGGCGAGCTTCTCGGCCATCGCACTCGCGTCGCGCTCGTCGTCATCGATTCCGACGCTGACGAGGGCCAGCAGTCCGCGAGCGATTTCGCCGCTGATGCGCTCGGAAACGCGTACCCGGGCGCTGCTGACGCGTTGCACGACGGCGCGCATCGGCGATCGTTTACCGCGAGAAGATCGACGAGAGCGCGAAGAGCGCGTTCTCGCGCCGCTCGAGAACCCGGCGGTAGAAATAGGCGGCCCAGTGCGTTCCGAACGGGACGTAGATACGCAGGCGATATCCCTGTTCGGCGATCTGCCGTTGCACCCGCGGGCGCACGCCGTAGAGCATCTGAAACTCGAAGCGCTCGCGCGCGATCTGCCGCTCCGCTACAAACGCCTTGAGGGCGGCGAGAAGCCGGTGATCGTGCGTTGCGAGGCCGGGGTAGTTGCCACGCAGTAAGAGCCGCTTTGCAAGCTCGAGATACTGCAAGCGAATTGCCGGCATTGCCTTGTATGAAACCTCCGGGCTCTCGTTGTACGCGCCCTTGCAGAGCCGTACTCGAGCGCCTAACGCGATCGCGTCGTCTACGTCGCCGGGCGTTCGCTTCAAGTAGGCCTGAAGCACCGGTCCTACGTTGCGATGCCGCGCGAACTCTTGATGGAAGACGCGCAGCGTCGGCTCGAGAATGCCGAATCCTTCCATGTCGATGCGCACGAAAGGATCCCGATTGGCCGCCGCGCGTTCCACGATTGCGTTGAGGTTTTCGAGCGCGAAATGCTCGTCGAAGAGCAGCCCCATGGCGCTGAGCTTTACCGAGACATTGGAATCGACGCCGCTGCTCGCGATGGCGCCCAACATCTCGAGGTACGTCTCGCGCGTTCGGATCGCCGCTTCGCGGTTCTCGACGTCCTCACCGAGAAAGTCGAGCGTCGCGGACATGCCTTGCGCGTTGAGCGCTCGGACTGCGGCGATGGCATCGTCGATCCGCTCGCCCGCTACGAAACGGCGCGCGAGAAAATAGAAGTTCTTCTGGAGCACGGCGCCTGCTGTTCGGGGGGTTAGTGGTCGACGCCTCGGCGCAGGCTCCACGCGGCGGCCAGCACGAGCGCGGCCAGTAGGACGAAGCCGTAGCAGAGCGCGAGCGCTTCGCGCACGCCGGATGCCGAGAGCGTTACGTAGAGCGCGACCGGCAGCGAGGTTGGATGGAATGCCACGATGCTGGTCGCGCCGTACTCGCCGATCGCGCGCAGCCACGCGAAGGCGACGCCCGCGCCGATGCTGGCGGAGGCGGCCGGCAGCGCGACGCGCAGGAAGATGCGCCACTCGCTTGCGCCCAGTGTGCGGGCGGCATCGGCGTACATCGGGTCGAGCGCGCTAAATGCCGCGGTCGCGGCAATCGCGACGAACGAGCCGGAGACGAAAAACTCCGCGATCCCCACACCAAGCAGTGAATCGGGCACCGTCATGCCGTGCGCGGCGAGCCACGCTCCAACCGGCGAGTTCGTGCCCAGCGCGTAGATCAACATCAAGCCCGATGCAACCGGCGGAAATGCCAGCGGCAGCGCCAGCAAGAAGAGCGCGGCGCCGCGCGCTCCGGGGCGGCGGCCTGCGAGATAGTATCCTGCCGGTACGCCCAGCAGCGTTGCGACGAGCGTCGCACCGGCCGATGCGATCAGCGAGACGCGCAGCGCGTCGCCGCCGATGGTGCCGAAGGTAACGAATGCTTGCGCCGGCGTCATCGCCGCAACGACGGCGAGCACCGGCGCCAGGAGCACGCTGAGCAGCACGAGCGCCGCAACAGCAAAGAGCGGACCCGGCGAGCGCAGCGTCATGCGCTCTGCTTGCGCGCGAGACAGGGTGAATCTTGCCGCGCCAAGGCGCCGCGCACCGGGTAGCTGAAGTCGACCCCGTGCGAGTCGGGCAAAAACTCTTGGAGCTTGCGCGCGGTCGAGGGAAGCGCGTGATCTTTACCGTTGGAACGGGCAAAGGCGTCGGCAAGACGACGGCTCTGCGCGCGATCTACGAAGCCGCCGCGCGCCTGGGCTTGCGCGTGGGCGTGGCATCGATCGGCCCGAAGCTCGGATTGCAGTTGCATCCCAACACGCTCTTCGTCACCGCGCGTTCGCTCGTGCCGCGTTCGCCTGCGAGCGAGATACGCGAGATCACGAAAATCGAAAGCGCCCTCGGCCCGTTGCTTTATGCGCGCGCCGTCTCCGCCGGAGCCTACGATTTAGCCGGTCCGTCGAGCGCCTCGGGTCTGCGCGAAGTCGTCGAAAAACTATCGGCGCGCTGCGACGTGACGTTAGTCGACGGCGCGATCGATCGCCTTGCGACGCTCGCGAGCGCCGCCGGCGCAATCGTCGTTTCGTGCGGCGCCGCGGCCGCCGCCACGTCCGCGGAGGCCGTCGAAGACGTCGCCGCACTGACGGCGCGGTTGCGCGTTCCGGCCTGCGACCCGCGTGCCGGCGCGATCGAGCTGGCCGGCGCGCTCACCGCAACCGGCGCCGCCGGTTTCATCGCCGCGGGCGAAACGCGCCAGATCGTCGTGCGAGATGCGACGCAGATCGTGATCGAGGGAAAGGCGCTCGCGCGGGCGCTCGCACGATTGCGCGTTCGTTGCCGCAATCCGCTCGACGTTGTCGCGACGACCGTCTGCGCGGTTGCGCCGGAGCGAAGCTTCGAGCCGGCGGCCTTCCTTCGCGACGTTGCTGCTGCCACGAACTTGCCCGCCTTCGACGTTTTCGCCGCCGGCGAGGCCGCATGAACGCGCTGCAGCTGATCGACGACCAGACCGCGCAACTGCTAGGATTCCAGTGGCTCGTGAACGCCGTCGCGCCGGTCTCGCCGTACGGCGCGCGGCGCTTCGCCGCGCTGGTGCCGTTTCGTCCCGGCGACGAAGCCGCGGCGCAGTCGCGCGCGCGGCGGATCGCCGAAGTTGCCGCGCAACTCCCGCCCGAGCGTCTCTCCGCCACCCGCGGGGCGCTTGCCGAACTTCCGGACGTTGCGAGCATTCTCGCGCGCGCTACGTTGGGGGAGGTGCTGGATGATCCCGACCTTTTGGAGCTCTCGCGGTTCTGCGAGATCGTCGAGCGCATCGACGCGCAGAACGACGCGACGCACGCGGTTCGCGCGCTCCTGGGGTACGGCCGCAGCGATGCGGGCTTCTATCTCTCCGACGCATTCGATAGCGATTTGGCCGCCGCGCGCGCCGCGTTCGCGCAGGCGCAGGCCACGCTCGAGGCGGCGCGCGGACGAGAGAGTGCGCGCGTCGCGCGAGCTTTGGGGCGGGAAGAGATCGCCGGCGACGAGTTCATCGTGATGCGCTCGGACTTAACCGCCGCCTTGCCAAAGGGCGTACGGGTCGTACGCGAAGCGGCAACGTATCTGCTCTGCGCGCTCGAATACGACGACGCTTCGCACGCGGCGCTCGAGCGCCGCGATGCCGCCGCCGGCGACGTCGCGATGCTCGAAGAACGCGTCCGCGCCCGGTTGTCGTCGCGCGTTCGCGAGCATGGCGGCGGCCTCGAGCGCGCAACCCATGCGATAGCCGAGCTCGACGTCATGCTGGGTGCGGTTTGGTTCGCGCAGCGCTACGCGTGCAGCGCACCGGAGGTGATCGCGGAGCCGGCGCTGCGTTACGAACGCGCGCGCTTCCTTCCCCTCGAAGAGGAGCTGGCCGTGGCCGGCCGGCCCTTCGTTGCCATCTCGCTGGAGCTGCGCGGGCCGGCCGTACTCACCGGCCCGAACATGGGCGGCAAGAGCGTCTCGCTGCAGACGAGCGGTTTTCTCGCGCTCTGCGCAGCCTTTGGCTTGCCGGTGCCGGCAGTTGCGGCACAGGCCGGACTCTTCGATCAGATCGCGTGGCTCGGCACCGGACTGGAGGAGCGTGCCGGCGGGCTGCTCTCGTCCTTTGCGCGCGAGCTGATGGCGCTTAAGGTTATCATGACGCGCGACGCTCCGCGGCTCTTGATCTTCGTCGACGAGTTCGCGCGCACCACCACGCCGAATGAAGGCCGCGCGCTCGTCGTGGCGCTTGCGCAGCGGCTGCGGGAGCGAAATGCGTGTGCGTTGATTGCGACTCACCTGCAGGGCATCGCCGCCGCCGGGAAGGTTCGCCATTTTGCGGTGCGCGGGCTCAAAGGCATGCGCCCGCCGCCCGCCGTGGGCGATCTCGAAGCGGCGCTGCGCGCGCTGGGCGCCTCGATGGACTACACGATTGTCGAGGTCGGCGCCGACGACGCCGCCCAAGCCGATGCAATCGCGCTCGCGGAACTGCTCGGGCTGGACCGCGGCTTCGTGGAGGCCGCCTACCGCGCGTTGTCACAATGAGCGCCATGGATCCGCTGATCATTACCTGCGCGCCGGTCGGCGCGGAGATCCAGCCCGATCAGACGCCGCACCTGCCCTATACGCCGCAACGGTTGGGCGAGACGGCGCGCGCGATCCGCGAGGCCGGCGCCTCGATCATTCACGTGCATTGCCGCAACGACGACGGCAGCAACACGCATAGCGTGGAGCGTTTCGCGCAGGCCTATGAAGCGATTCGCTCGCAGAGCGACTTGATCGTGCAGTTTTCGACCGGTGGGGCAATCGGTATGACGCCGCAAGAACGAGCGAGCGTTCTGGAACTGCGTCCCGAGATGGCGACGCTCACCTGCGGCAGTGTGAACTTCGGCGACGAGATCTTCGAAAACAGCTTCCCGATCATGCGCGCCATCTTGAAGCGCATGAAGGAGTTCGGCGTGCGCCCGGAGCTCGAGATCTTCGACAAAGGCCACCTCGCCAACGCGCGCCGGCTGGCTCGGGAGCGGCTGTTTGCTTTTCCGCAGCACGTGGATTTCGTGCTCGGCGTGCCCGGTGCGTTGGAAGCGACGGTCCAAAACCTATGCGATCTCGTCGACGATTTGCCGGACGGCTGCACGTGGTCCGTCGCGGGAATCGGCAAACGGCAGCTTCCGATGGCGTTGGCGGCTATCGCGATGGGCGGGCACGTCCGTGTCGGTTTAGAGGACAATCTGTACTATAGCCGCGGACGCTTGGCGCGCAACGAAGAGCTGGTCGCGCGGGTCGCTCGGATTGCCGCCGAGACCGAACGCCGGGTGGCGACGCCAGACGAGGCGCGAAAGGTGCTCGGTTTGCCGATGCCGCAATAACCGGCGGTCCATTGTTCACCTACGTTGTGCGACGGACGCTTCAAGCGATTCCGCTGCTGCTCGCCATCTCGGTCATCTTGTTCGGCGTCCTTTACAACATGCCGGGTGGACCGCTCGCGCCCTATCTGCAGAATCCGCACATCACCGCCGCGGACATCGCGCGCCTAAAGCACAATCTCGGCCTCGACCAACCGATTCCGATTCAATACTTGCATTGGCTTGGGCACGTCTTGGTCGGCGACTTCGGCTGGTCGACCAGCAACTCCGAGCCGGTCTTTCAGGCGCTGATCGAGCGCTTTCCCGCGACGCTGGAACTGATGGGCGCGTCGCTGGTCATTGCGATCGGCGTGGGCGTTACGGCGGGGATCGTCTCCGCGGTCTACCGCTACTCCGTGCTCGACTACGCGATCACGACGTTCGCCTTCTTCGGCCAATCGATGCCGACGTTTTGGTTCGCGCTGATGATGCAGCTGGCGTTCGCAGTGCACGGGATCCCGCTGCCCTTCGGCTATCAGATTCAATTGCCGTCGGCCGGCCTCGCCAACAGCGATACCTTCGACCTCGGCGATCGCCTCGAGCATCTCATTCTGCCGGCGATCGTGCTCTCGCTGATTCAAATCGCGCTCTTTAGCCGCTTCATGCGTTCGTCGCTGCTCGAGGTCTTGGGAACCGATTACATCCGCACCGCCGCGGCCAAAGGGTTGTCGTTTCGCGCGATCCTCTTCAAGCACGGCCTGAAGAACGCGCTGATTCCGGTCGTCACGGTCGTCGCGCTTACGCTGCCGAGTTTGATCGGGGGCGCCCTAGTTACCGAAACGATCTTTGCGTGGCCGGGAATGGGACGGCTCTTCTACAACGCCTTGCAGCAGAGCGACCTCGCGTTGCTGATGGGCTACCTGGTGCTGCTGGCATTCCTCGTCGTGTTCTCCAATCTGCTCGCCGACGTCGTCTACGCGTGGCTCGACCCGCGCGTGAAGTACGACTAGAGGTTCGAGAACGTGACTGCGCCGGCGATGCCGATGCCCGATAAGGCGATAGCCGAAGACGAGCTGGAGTTTTCGAAGGTAACCTTCTGGACGCGCTTTCGCCGTCACCGTCTGGCGATTGCGGGCGTCGTCGTGCTGAGCCTCATGGTGCTGGCCGCCGTCTTCGCCGGGCAGCTTGCGCCGTTCGACCCCAACGCCATCGACAACGGAACGGCGGCCGTGCCGCACTGGAACGGCACGCCGCTGCCGCCGTGTTTTCAAGACAAGGCGCTCTGCTGGGGACATGCGCTGGGAACCGACGAGATCGGGCGCGATCTGGTCTCGCGCCTCCTCTACGGAGCCCGGATCTCGCTGACGGTCGGCCTCTTTGCGGTGCTGATGGAGGTAATCATCGGCACCGTGCTCGGCGCGATTGCCGGCTACTACGGCGGCTGGGTGGACTACGCGCTCATGCGCCTCACCGACGTCTTTCTCTCGATCCCGCTGCTGCCGTTGTTGCTAGTGCTGACCGCGATCGTCGCGGCGACGTCGACCAAGGCGGCCTTGAGCTTCGGGGTTATCGTAATAATCATCGGTGCGCTTTCTTGGCCGCCCGTCGCGCGCTTGGTCCGCGCCTCGTTTTTGAGCCTGCGCGAGCGCGAGTTTACCGAGGCGGCGCGTGCCGTGGGCAACAACGACGCCCGAATCATCTTCCGGCACCTGCTGCCCAACGCGGTCGCGCCGATCGTCGTTCAGGCGACGCTCGATATTGCCAACGTCATCATCGTGGAGTCGACGCTCTCTTTTTTAGGCCTGGGAATCCAGCCGCCGACCGCTTCGTGGGGCAATATGCTGGCCAACGCCTCCGACAATCTCCAAACCGCGTGGTGGGCGGCCGTCTTCCCGGGCCTCTGCATCCTCGTGACCGTGCTGGCGATCAACTACATCGGCGACGGCCTGCGCGACGCGCTCGACCCCAACATGAGATAGCCCCGCCCCTCCCGAACCCGTCTCTCCCCGTGCGCAAGTGGCGGAATTGGTAGACGCACTAGCTTGAGGGGCTAGCGGGAGCAATCTCGTGCTGGTTCGAGTCCAGTCTTGCGCACCAGTTTTGGTACTTTCCAACGGCTCTGGACTTCGTCGCTACGGGGCTCATGTGCACGTGCACACTTCGCCCCTAGGCTCCTTGCCAGAGCCACTGGAAAGCACCAAACCTGGAGCGGCCGCTTAAATCCAGCGCCCGAAAAGTCGCGACGCCTCGCTGCGGCCGCATGCGCCGTTGGCTTCGCCGAAACGGTGAGGTAGCGTACCGCAAGGGCGGGCCTTAGTGATGCGCCTTCAGCTTCGCCGCTCGGGCGCCAAAGCGGAACGGTGTCACCTAAGCGTGTGGAAGGCTCGTGCTGGTTCGAGTCCAGTCTTGCGCACCAGTTTTGGTACCTTCCAACGGCTCTGAACTTCGTCGCTACGGGGCTCATGTGCACGTGCACACTTCGCCCCTAGGCTCCTTGCCAGAGCCACTGGAAAGCACCAAACCTGGAGCGGCCGCTTAAATCCAGCGCCCGAAAATTCGCGACGCCTCGCTGCGGCCGCATGCGCCGTTGGCTTCGCCGAAACGGTGAGGTAGCGTACCGCAAGGCCGGGCCTTAGTGATGCGCCTTCAGCTTCGCCGCTCGGGCGCCAAAGCGGACCGGTGTCACCTAAGCGTGTGGAAGGCTCGCGCTGGTTCGAGTCCAGTCTTGCAGCATTTTTTCTGCGTTGTGCGGGTCAGACCGGGAGGGCCCGAACGCTGCCTGCGGCAACCTGCCTGCATTGCAGAAAGCCGCACGAAACGCAGGGCCGATTGGCTGGATCTTTTGCCGGCCGGCGCCACAGCGTCGTCGCGGTTCGAAAGGGGACATGTTCGTGCGCTACTTCTACCTCCTTATGGGCGCAATTCTTATCTCGAGCTGTTCGCAGACTCTGGGATCGATGCCGTCGCCTGGCGGCTCACAGAGTTTGGCTGTTCGCCAGAGCGGGTCGAACCCCAAAATCTCGAAGGTCACTCGAATCAAGGCAAAGCAGTACCAGAAGATCGTTATTTCGGGCAGCGGTTTTGGTACTATGTCGCCGTATAACGGTGATTCCGCGTATCTCCAGATTTGGGATTTGACTGGGAAATGGAGTGCCGGATTAGATAATGCTTCGCAAGACGACTCCGTGTGGCTCGATGTGACGAGCTGGAGTGACAGCGAGATCGTCATAACTGGGTTCACGGGCGACTACGGCGAGAGCTATTGGACTCTTAAGAAGCACGATCACCTGGAGATAAATGTCTGGAACCCCCAGAGCGATGATGGCCCCGCGACGCTCCATACGAAAGTGAGATAAAAGATCTCGGACTCGAAGCGAAGCGAATGGCTTCGGATGGCCGCTCGCGAACCAGCGCCGGATGGACGATCAGCAACCGCAAGACCAGGCAGTGACGATGACGCCGGACGAGCGCACCGCCTTGCAAGATGCCCAAGAGGCCGCTGCTAAGGCTCGAGAGGAGCTGTTGGCCGCGATCGGGTCTCAAGGCTCGGGCCACGTCGACACGGCCCCGGCAGTAGCGACTATCGAAGCCTTTCATGCACAGGCCCGGGATCTAGCCGGGCAATATCCCGACGACCCACTGACGTGGGAAGGCGTAGCACAGGCCGACGTATGGCTCGACGAGATACGAGGCAAACAGTAGCTTTGAGAAAGGTTGAATATGCCGCGGTTCATGGTTGAACGGACGTTCCCCGATGGGTTGCAGATTCCGATGACGGACGACGGTTCCACCGCCTGCCAGACCGTCGTTGGAACTAACGCCACAAGCGGCGTTACGTGGATTCACTCCTACGTTACGAGCGATAAGAAGAAGACGTACTGCATCTATGACGGCCCGGACGAGGCCGCCGTTCGGGAGTCGGCGGCAAAGAATGGCCTGCCGGTCGATTCCGTCGTGCCGGTCACGGTGCTCGACCCGTACTTCTACCACTGAGCGTAGCCTAGCCCGGTCCCGGTTCTTAGGCTTCCTTAACCTGTTCCGCCCAGGATAGGGGCGGGGCTGTTCTCGTAGGGGCATTGAAACAGTCGCCGGGGTTCCGGCGTAGAGCTAGGCAACAATGGATTTCGCATCATGTGGCTGACGCGTTTCGCGCTTTCCCGTCCCACCGTCACCGTCGCGATCTTTGCCGCGCTGGTGATCTTTGGCGTTATTTCGTTCTTGCAGCTGGGCCGTAGCTCGAGCCCGCCCAATACCGACTTTCCGGTAGTCGCCGTCGTTGCGAGCTACCCAGGCGCCTCCCCGCAAGACATGGAGCGCATGGTCATCAAGCCGATCGAAGATCAGATGTCGGGCGTCGACAACCTCGATGAGATCTCGGCGACTTCGCAAGAGGGCATCGCGGTCGTCGTCGTGCAGTTCAAGATGGGCTCCGATCTGAACCTCGCGGCCGTCGACGTCCAGCGGCGCGTGGATATCGCGCGCGTCTACATGCCGACCGACCTCGACCCGCCGGTCGTCACCAAGGAAGGCCAGGCGGAACCGCCGCTGCTCGACATCGCCGTCAGCTCGAAGACGCTAAGCCAGCCGCAAATCGCCGACCTCATCAATAGCCAGATCGTGCCGGCCATCAATCAAATCCCGAACGTGCAATCGGTGGACGTGCGAGGCTCGGCCGACCGCGAGTTTCACGTCGAGCCGGACCCGGTGAAGCTCGACGGCACGAACGCGACGCTCGAAGACATCTTTAGCGCGGTCCAGATCAACAACCTCAACGTACCCGGCGGCATTATGACGCAGCCGACGCGCGAAGGCAGCGTTGCGATCCATGACTATGTCGAAAAGGCAAGCGACCTGCTGGCGATCCCGCTCTCGCCGATCAGCGTGCTGCAGTATCCGGTAAAATCGCTCAAGATCGGCGACGTCGCCAACGCCTACGATAGCCACATCGAGATGCGTAGCATCTCCTCGTTCAACGGCGAGCCGCGCGTCTACATGGAGATCATGCCGACCATCGACGCCGACCAGATCAAGACCACGCAGACGCTGCGCGCCGAGCTGAAGAAAATCGAGGCGCAGTTTCCGCAACTGGACTTCCACGAGATCGACGCGCCGGCAGACTACACGCAGAAGATGCTCAACGGCGTCGGGCAATCGCTGATCGAGGGCATCATCCTCACCGCCATCGTCATGCTGCTCTTCCTGCATGCCTGGCGCAACGCGGTCGTCGTCTTCCTCGCGATTCCAACCTCGATCCTCTCGACGTTCATCGTCATGCGACTCTTCGGCTTCCACATTGACTCGATGTCGATGATGGGGCTCTCGTTGATCATCGGGATATTGGTGGACGACTCGATCGTGGTCTTGGAGAATATTACGCGCCATCGCGACATGGGCTTGGACCCGATGGCGGCCGCCGTTACCGGACGGACCGAGATCGGCGGCGCCGCGATCGCGATCACCATGGTCGACGTGGTCGTCTTCCTGCCGATCGCGTTTATGTCGGGAATCGTTGGCTCCTATCTGCGCGAGTACGGCGCAGTCGTCGTGACGGCAACCCTCTTCTCGCTCTTCGTCTCCTTTACGCTCACGCCGCTATTGGCCGCAAAGTGGAGCGTAGTGAAGCGCTCCGAAGCGCCACCGCGCTGGGTCGCGATGCTCGACGATCGCCGCGTCGACATCGGGCTGCTGCTCTTCGCGGCCGCGCTGTTCGTCATCGGAACGATGACCGGATGGTTCCTACTCAACGCGATCGGCATCTTCGTTGCCGCACTGCTCCTGCTTAACGCCTTCGTGCACCGCTACGATGCGATTCTGCAACTCTATCGCTCGAAGTTCTTGCCATGGGCGCTGCGTCACGGCGCCTTCGTCGTCTTCGTCTGCGTGGCGCTGCTGCTCAACTCGCTGACGCTTGCCGCCGGCGGCGGCGCGGCGACGATCGGCGCGGACGTAGTGCTGTTGGTCGTCTGTGCGGTAGCCCACGTTTTTGCGGCGTTTCTGCGCAGTCGCCGGGCCGCGAATCTACCCGGCCGCAACGTTGCGCCGTTGCGCTTCGTGCGCTCCCTCGGAACTTATAAGGGAACGACGATCGCAACCTTCGTGATTCCGGTCGTGCTGGCACTGCTGATGCTGCCGCTCGGCGCGATTAGCTTCGATTTCGTTCCAGCGCAGCAGACCGGCGAGATCGCGATGACGGTCACCTACCCTTCCGGCACGCCGATCGGCGTTACCAATCGCTACGTATCGCGGCTGGAAGATGCGATCATGAAGATCGATGGCGTCAAATCGGTGAGTGCGACCAGCGGCCGCAAGCCGGCCGGCTGGAGCAGCGTTCAGGGCGGCAACTACGCGCAGCTCAACGCCACCATGCAAGACAACCGCATCAAGGACACCAACACCGCCATCAAAACCATTCGCAAGCTGGGATACCTGGTTCCCGGCTCCGAGTTCGACGTTGCAAGCGATAGCGGCAACGGCCCCGATATCTACTACTCGCTGCTCGGCCCCGACGATCAAATCGGTCCCGCCGCTGAGAAGGTCGCGCAGTTCCTGCGCGCGCTCCCCGGCGCCGTCAACGTGCAGACCAGCGCCGAGAATGGTGCGCCGCGCATGAACGTCGACGTGGACCGCGAGAAGTGCGAGATCCTGGGCATCAACCCGTCGGACGTAGCCACGGTGGCGCGCATCGCGGTGGACGGCGCCGTCGCGACGAAGGTGCGGACGCCGACGGGGCTCGTCGACGTGCGCGTACAGTTTCCCGCGGCCGATCGCACGACCGAAGATGCGTTGAAGCAGGTGAAGGTCCGCGCCAACGACGGCTCGCTGGTGCCGATCGGCGACGTCGCGAGTTTTACCTGGACGACTGCACCAACGAAGATCGAGCGCCTTAACCGGCAGCGCGTGGTCAACGTCTACGGCGACGTGCTTCCGGGCTACTCCTTGGGACAAGTAGTCGGGCCGCTGCAGAAGAAGCTTCAGCAGCCGGGATTCCTGCCGCAGGGCATCAGCCTGAAGTCGCAGGGTAACTCGCAGTTCATGGAAGAGACCTTTGCGAACATGGGCATCGCGCTGATCACCTCGTTCATGCTCGTCTACATCCTGATGGTGATTCTCTACGGGTCGTTCCTCGAACCGCTGATCGTGATGTTCTCCGTGCCGCTGGCGATCATCGGCGCCCTGATTTTTCTGGCACTCATGGGGCGGGTGGAGCCCGCTCAAGGCCAGTCGCTCAACATCATCTCGATGCTCGGCATCGTCATGCTCTTCGGACTGGTCGCGAAGAACGGAATTCTGCTGGTCGACTACTCGAATACGCTGCTCAAACGCGGCATGCGCGTGCACGACGCGGTGCTCCAAGCCGCCGCGACGCGCTTCCGCCCGATCGTCATGACGACGGCGGCCATGATCTTCGGCATGCTTCCGCTCGCGCTGGGATACGCCGAAGGTGGTGAGTGGCGCCAGGCGATGGGAACCGTTATCATCGGCGGACTGCTCAGCTCGCTGATTCTCACGCTCTTCCTCGTACCGATGATCTACGAGACCTGGATGGGCTTCTTCGAGCATCGGGCCGACCGGCGCGCGATTGCGGCGGAGATGACGCAGCCGCTGGAAAGGGCGCCTGCATAGGACCCGTGTCACCCTGGGCGTAGTCGAAGGACGAAGAGCGCTCGTTACCGGAGCCGCTGCGGGACTCACCGCTGGCATTGCCGCTAGCCTCGCGCGCGAAGGCTTCGCGCACGTAGCGATCACCTATCGCACGACCCCACCCGACGCAACCGTCGCGGCGATCGAGAGCGCCGGCGCCAAGGCCTCGGCGACGCGCATCGACTTTCTCGACGAGCCCGCTGCGGTGGCGGCGCTGCTCGACGAGTTGGTGCGCACGCACGGCCCGTTCGATACCCTCGTTCACGGGGTTGGCCCGCTCGTCGTCAAGCGCTTCGCCGTCTCGACGCCGGCAGATTATCGCGAGGCTTTCGACGGCAACGTGCGCAGCGCTATGCTTGCGGCCCGCGCGACGCTCCCGGCGATGCGTGCGGCGAAGTTTGGCCGCCTCGTCTTTTTCGGAATGCTCGGCTCTGCGCAAACCCGCCCCTTCAAGAGTCTCTCGCTCTATCAAGCGGCAAAGAGCGCGCTTGTCGCATTCGCGCGCTGCCTAGCGATGGAAGAGGCGGCCCACGGCATTACCATCAACGTCGTCTCTCCCGGCGACATCCGCGAAAAGACGGTCTTACGCGAGCAAGCGCATGCGCGTACGGCGAACAATCCTCGCGGCCGCCCAGGCAGCTACGAAGACGTTGCCGACGCGGTACGATTTTTCGTCGCGAGCGAACGCGATTTCATCACGGGCGCCGTGATCGAAGTTACGGGCGGCCTGCAAACGGCTGCAGAGCAACGCGCGGTACAGGACAAACCTGCACTCGGCTCGTAACCACGGGCTGCATGACGCGTGACGATACAGGCGAACATCGAGCATTTGCGCTGCCCGGCGCGCGTCCGCATTACGGTCCCGATAAGATCGTCGCGGTCGAGCACATCGATCTGCACGTGGCGCCGAACTTCGAAACCGAGTCGCTGGACGGCGTCTGCACGCTGACGGTTCGGGCGCTGGACGAGCCCGTTTCGCGCTTGACGCTCGATGCGGTCGATCTGGAGGTCTCGCGCATCGAGGCCGCCGAGCGCTTTGCGCTGCGCGACGGAAAGCTGGAGATAGACTTCGCGACGCCGATCCCGCCCGGCGAGCGCGCCACGATTGCCATTACTTATCGCGCGGTCAAACCGCGTCACGGCCTCTTTTTCGTCAAACCGACACCCGAGCATCCCGAGAAGATCGCGCATGCCTGGACGCAAAGTCAGGATCAATACGCCCGCTACTGGTTCCCCTGTCTCGACTACCCGCACGAGAAGCAGAGCACGACCACCACCATCGTCGTACCGGAGGGAATGTTTGCGCTCGGCAACGGGGAGCTGGTGGAACGCAGGAACGAGAAGGGCAAGACGATCTTCCGCTACCATCAAGCGGTTCCGCACAGCACGTACCTCATGACGATGGTAGCCGGTCCGTTCGTCGAGATCGCGCAAGGCCGGGCCGGGCAAAACGGCGTACCGATCTATTATTACGTATTGCCGGGTCGCGAGCGCGACGGCGAGCGCGCCTTTGGCAAGACCCCGGAGATGCTGGAAAAGTTCGAAAAGCGCATCGGCGTGCCGTATCCGTACGCGCGCTATTCCCAGATCGCGGTTTCGGACTTCATCTTCGGCGGCATGGAAAACACCGCGGCGACCACGCAGACCGATCGCACGCTTCACGACGAGGTCGCGCACCTCGACTTTTCTAGCGAAGCGCTCGTCTCGCACGAGCTGGCGCATCAATGGTTCGGCGACCTTTTGACCTGTCGCGACTGGGCGCACGCGTGGCTCAACGAAGGTTTCGCGACGTTTATGGAAGCGGTCTGGCGGGAGGCCGATCTGGGTGAAGACGAGTACCTCTACGACATCTTCGAGTGTCTCGTCGCCTACCTCCGCGAGGATTCGCAGCGCTATCGGCGGGCCATCGTCTGCAACGTCTACCGCGATCCGATCGAGATCTTCGACCGGCACCTCTATCAGAAGGGCGCAGCAGTCTTGCACATGCTGCGCGGGGAGCTTGGCGATGCGCGCTTTTGGCGCGCGATCGCGCGATACGTCTCCGACAACGCGCAGCGTTCGGTGGAAACGATCGACCTTATCCGCGCGATCGAGGCGGCAACCGGACGCAATCTGCGAGGCTTCTTCAATCAGTGGGTCTATCGCGAGGGGCATCCGCGGCTGCAGGTTCGTTTTGCCTGGGATTCGACCCTCAAGCTCGCAACGTTCACCGTCGATCAGAATCAGACGATCGACGAAGCGCATCCGGCCTACACTTTCGACATCGAGCTCGGCTTCGTCGCCGACGTTCCAGCCTTAGAGACGCGGCACGCGCAGGAGCCGCTTCCCGGCGAACGGCGGATTCGCGCGAAGGTTACGCGTGGACACGAAACGATAGCGGTACCGCTCGATTTTGAACCGAAGCTGGTGCGCTTCGGTCCCGGCTCATTCGTTCTAGCGGACGTGCACTACGCGCTCGGACCCGACCTTGCGGCAGCGACGCTGCGTGCCGATCCCGACGTCATCGCGCGCATCCGTGCCGCGCGCGAGCTGGCGGCCGACGGCGGACGCGTTGCGCGCGATGCCATCGAGAGCGCATTTTCCGGCGAGCCGTTTTGGGGCGTGCTCGCCGAAACCGCTTACGCTGTCGGCGAAACGCGCGCTCCGTGGGCCTCGGCGCTGTTGATTGCGGCGCTCTCTCATCGGCATCCGAAGGTCGTTCGCGCGGCCGCCTGGGCGCTGGGAAACTTCCGCGATGCTGCCGTGGCGACGGCGCTCATCGATACCGCGGCGCATCATCCTTCGTATTTCGTGCGTTCCGCCGCGCTCGTCGCGCTCGGTAAAACCCGCGATCCCCGCGCCTTCGACGTGTTGGCTGCGGCGATCGAAGGCACGACCTGGAATGGCACCGTCGAGGCGGGCGCAGCGCACGGGCTGGCCGAGTTGGCCGATGCCCGCGCCTTGCCTCTGATCGCGGCGGCATCGCGACCGGAGCGAAATGAGGGGTTGCGGCGCGCGGCGGTCTCTTCGTTGGCGCGCGTCGGCGTGCTAGTCGAAGAGGAGCGCGCGCGCGTCGTTGACGAACTCGGAGAGCGACTTGACGATTCTAACTTCTTGGTAGCGCTCGACGCCGTTCTTGCCGCCGAATCACTCTCCGACCTTCGCCTCTTGCCGGCTCTCGACCGAATCTCCGCGCAGGCGGTCGATGGTCGTACGCGCCGCGATGCGACGGAGGCGGCCATGCGAGTTCGCCAGGCGGCCAAAGTGCCCACGCAGGTAAAAGGGCTGCGCGAGGACATTGATGAGTTACGTGAAGACCAGCGTAGGTTACAGGAAAAGATCGAAGCGCTCGCGCGTAAATAAGCGCCGCGTCTTCGCCTTCGTTCTCATCGTCACGCTGGCGACGCTGGGCGCATGGCTTTGGAACGACGGCCGCAGCGGCATCCACACGCACGCCGTGGCTGCGACGACCGCAACGAAATCCTCGGCGGCGCGTTTGCCTGCGGCGCCGTGGACGAACTCCCAACGCCTCGCGCTCGCTACCGGTTTGCGCGACGCCTTTGCGCCGGCGCTCTCCGCTGCATCGGATTGGAGCCTCGTCGTGCTCGGTGCCGACGGCAGGATGATCTACGGTGACCGCTTCGACCGCGCGGTCGCCCCGGCGTCTGTGCAGAAGTTGATCGTCGCGGCAAGCGCCTTGAACGCGCTCGGGCCCGGTTACCGCTATCATACGATCTTCGCGGCCGCGCAGCCGGCGACTGACGGCGTTCTCGAGGGAAACCTATGGCTCGCCGGATCGGGCGATCCATCGCTGCAGTCCTCCGACGTTCGCAACGGCATCGCAATGCTCTCGCGCTCCGGCCTGCGCCATATCGCCGGCGGGGTCGTGGTAGACGCCACGGCGCTGCGCGGACCTTCCTTCAATCGGCATTGGAGCCCGGAAGACGACGGCCAACGCTATGCACGGCCGACCAGCGCGATCTCGGTGAACGACGACACACTCGAATCGAACCAGACGCAAGATGTCGCGCGATACGTCGCCGGCCAAACGCAGACGATGCTCGCCGCACGCGACATCCTGCCGGCAGTCCAACCGAACGTCGGCGCAACGCCGCTCGATACCGTCGTCTTGTGGGATCACAAATCGGCGCCCTTGGAGGCGCTCGAAGACCACATGCTCTTCGTCTCCGATAATCACTACGCCGAACAGTTGTTGAGAACGGTCGGCGCCGAGGTGACCGGCCAATCCGACGACGATGGTGGCATCAGCGCCGAGCGTCGTTTTCTTGCGCGCGAGGACGTTCCGACGCCGGGCCTGCGGCTGTACGACGGCAGCGGGCTCTCTGAGAACAATCGCATCGCCGCGATCACCGTTGCCCGTCTGCTCCTCGCCGACAAGGCTTCGCTCTATCGCCTCCTGCCGTTGGGCGGCCGTGAAGGAACGCTCTCCGACTACGATTTCACGACGGCGCTCGGCCGCGTCCGCGCAAAGAGCGGTCACCTCTCCGACGTCTCGTCGCTGGCGGGCTACGCCGCAACGCAGCATCACGGCCGCGTGGCGTTTGCATTCTTAATCGACGGCTCTCCCGCCAATCCCGACGCGTCGATCGTTCGCGCCGTCGACCGTCTGGTTACGTATTAGGACGTATGAGTGGACCGTAACGCCGGGATGTGCCGCGCCGCTGATGGTTTTCAGGATGAGACGCGAGGAGCGATAAGCGACAAAAGCCGAGCTTTGCGAGCGAAGAGCGACGAAGCAGGTCGCCTGAAAACCATCAGCCCTCCGGGTCATGGGCAGCACCGGCGCGCTGGCTGCGTTGCTCGTCGGTCGAAGAGCTGTTGCTCTGCTCCCTCCTCGCGCCTTGCCAATCACACCCGTGGTGCCCATGACAGCACGACACATCCCGGCGTTACGGCCCACTAGGGAGACAGGGTGTTCGATCAGGAGTTGCTCTCACGATTGCTCGGACGCGCGTTGCAGCACGGCGGCGAGTATGCCGACGTCTTCTGCGAGCGCCGCAAGACGGTGAGCTACCGGCTCCAGGACGGACGAATTCACGACGCGTCGTATGGCGTAACGCTCGGCGTCGGCATTCGTGTCGTAGTTGGAGAGTCGGCGGGCTTCGCCAGCTGCGACGATCTCAGCACCGAGGCGTTGCTGGAGGCTGCCGATGCCGCGTCGCTCATCGCTCGGACCGCGCCTGCGGGCAAGACCGGTACGGCCGATCTTCGCATCGAGGCGGTGCCGCAGCTCTACGACGCCGAGCGGGTCGCCGCTTCGGACGGCGATCGCTATGCGGCGCTGTTGGAACGTGCCGATGCGACCGCGCGGCGCTACGACCCGCGCATCGTTGCCGTGAACGCGCAGGCGATCGACGAGCTGCAAGAGGTATGGATTGCGACCAGCGACGGGCGAATGGCTACCGATTGTCGCCCCCTCGTCACGCTCGGCATCCAGGCGGTCGCGAGCGACAAAAAGGAGCGCAGCTCAGGATACGCCGGCGATGGTGGCCGCACGTCCATTGCGTTTTTCGACGTCCAGACGCCCGAGATTCTCGCCGAAGATGCCGCGCGCATCGCCATCGTCAACCTCTGTGCGATGCCCGCGCCGGCCGGCGAGATGGAGATGATCGTCGGTGCGGGCGGGGGCGGCGTGTTGCTCCACGAGGCCGTCGGCCACGGCCTCGAAAGCGATTTCAACCGTCGCGGCACCTCGCTCTATAGCGGACGCGTCGGCGAGCGGGTGGCCAGCGAACTCGTGACGATCTTCGACGACGGCAACCTGCACGAGGAGCGCGGAAGCCTCAACGTCGACGACGAGGGTATTCCGGGGCAGCACAAGGTGCTGGTCGAAAACGGCGTCCTGCGCGGCTACATGCAGGATACGCTCAACGCGCGTCTGATGGGCGTGCACTCGACGGGGAGCGGACGGCGCCAATCGTTTCGCTTCGCCCCTCAGCCGCGCATGTGCAACACTTATATGCCGAACGGCGACGCGAGCGTCGACGAGATCGTCGCCTCGACGCAGCGCGGCATCTACGCGAAGTCATTTGCCGGCGGCCAGGTGGAGATCGCCAAAGGCGACTTCGTCTTCATGGTCGGCGAAGGCTATCTGGTGGAGAAGGGAAAGGTCACGGCGCCCGTGCGCAACGCTACGATCGTCGGCAACGGACCCGACGCGATGATGAAGGTCGTCGCCGTCGCTAACGATAGCCGTTTCGCGCGCCGGCACTATACCTGTGGCAAAGGGGGCCAGTACGTACCCGTAGGCGTCGGGATGCCGACGGTGAAGATCTCGTCCATTACGGTCGGCGGAACCCAGCATGAGTGACTCGACAGCGATCGACTTAGCCTGCGAAGCCCTGAAAATCGCCACGGCGGCCGGCGCCGACAGCGCCGAGGCGTCCGTCTCGATCGCGCGCCGCTTCCATGCCGAAGCACGCGAGAGCGCGATTTCGAAGCTTGAGGCGTCGACCGGCAAGAGCCTTTTCCTGCGCGTCTTCCGCGGGGGCCGTAAGGCGACGCTCTCGACATCGGATTTTTCGCGCGAGGGCATGGAAGAGGCCGTGCGCCGTGCGGTCGCGCAAGCCGCGCGGGTCGCAGTGGACGAGTTCGCCGGCCTCCCCGACGCCTTTGCCCACGACGAAGTCGATCTCGCACTCTTCGACGATTGCGTTGCGGAACGTGGCGGCGCCGACAAGCTCGACGATGCCATCAAGCTCGAACGGCTGATTCGCGAAGCCGATGCGCGCGTCGTCAACTCCAGCGGGTCGAACTATACCGATGCGGTTGCCGTGACCGCTATTGCCAATACAAGCGGATTCGCCGCGGCCTATTCGTGGACGCGCGCGGGGCGTTCCACGGGTCCCGTAGCGCTCGACGGCGGCGTCAAGCGAATCGCGCACTACGGAACGGCCGGCCGATATTTGGGGGACTTAGAGCCGCCCACGACAGTCGCGACGATGGCGGTGCGCCGCGCCGTCGACCTCTTCGGCGCGAAGAAGCCGCCGACGATGCGCGTGCCCGTGATCTTCGAACGCGACGTCGCAGGCGCATTCCTGGACGACATCTTTGCCGCGGTCTCCGGCGCCAACGTTGCGATCGACAACTCGTGGCTGACCGAGCGCATCGGCAACCGCGTCGGCAGCGAGCTGGTCACCATCATCGACGACGGGCGTCTGCCGGGGAAACTCGGAAGCTCTCCTTTTGACGGCGAAGGCGTACCGACGCGTCGCACGCCGGTTTTCGAACGTGGCGAGCTGCGCACGTTTCTCTACGACACCTACTACGCGCGCAAGCTCGGCGCCGCCAGCACCGGCAACTCGACCGGAGGCGGCATCGGCCCGAACAACTTTTACCTCGAACCGGGAACGATCTCGCTTGCCGAGATGATTGCGGCGACACCGCTCGGCGTTCTGGTCCTCGATACCATCGGCTTTGCAACCGAGCACGCCTCGGGTACCTACAGTCGTGGGGCGCGCGGCTTTTTCATCGAGAACGGCGAACTGGCCTATCCCATCGATGAGTTTACCGTCGCCGGTCAATATCCCGAGATGCTCGCGGGTATCGATGCCGTTGCCAACGATCTGCAGTTCGACGGGGCCGTCGTCTCGCCGTCGTTTCGCGTTGCGGAACTTACGGTAAGCGGAAACTAGGGAAGCGCCATGACTCAACCCGCTATCAGTTTGACGTTGGTTCTTCGGATTGAAATGCCGAACGAGCCGGGCGCCTTCGGCGTGCTCGCCAACGCTATCGGCGATGCCGGCGGTGCGATCTCCGCGGTAGACATGAACACCGTCGGCCGTACCAAGGTCGTGCGTGACGTAACGATTGGCGCGCCATCCGATGCGGTAGCCAACGACGTACGCGCGGCCATAGAGGCGATCGGCGGGGCACGCATCGTCTTCACCGCGGACTCGACCTTCCTCATGCATATCGGCGGTAAAATCCGCATCGCCCCAAAGATCGAGATCAAGACGCGGCAGGATCTTTCGACCGTGTACACACCGGGCGTCGCGCGCGTTTCGATGGCGATAGCCGCCGATCCCAGCAAGGCCTTCCAGCTCACGATCAAGCGCAACAGCGTCGCGATCGTCACCGATGGCACTGCCGTACTCGGTTTAGGCGATATCGGTCCGCTCGGCGCGCTACCGGTGATGGAGGGCAAGGCGATGCTCTTCAAGCAGTTTGCCGATATTGACGCCTTTCCGATCTGTCTCGATACGAAAGCGGTGGATGAGATCGTCGAGACCGTCGTGCGCATCGCTCCGGTCTTCGGCGGCATCAATCTGGAAGATATCAGCGCGCCGCGCTGCTTCGAGGTCGAGGATCGCTTGATCGAGGCGCTCGACATTCCGGTCATGCACGACGATCAGCACGGCACCGCCGTCGTTATCCTCGCGGCGCTCATCAATGCGGCGCGCGTCGTGAACAAACGCCTCGAGGATCTTCGGGTCGTCGTATCGGGAAGCGGGGCGGCAGGAACCGCGACGATCAAGATGCTCCTCGGCGCGGGCGTGGGCGACGTCATCCCCGTCGACCGAAGCGGCGCGCTCAATCGAACCGACCGCTACGAGAACCCGCACTGGCGCTGGCTCGCCGAACACTGCAATCGCGACAACCGCCGTGGCTCGTTGGGTGAGGTCCTCGAAGGCGTGGACGTCTTCATCGGCGTCTCGGCCCCCGGCATCTTACAACCGGAGCATATCGCGCGCATGGGCCGCGACCCGATCGTCTTCGCAATGGCCAATCCAACCCCGGAGATCATGCCCGAGGTCGCGGCGCCGGTAGCCGCCGTTATCGCGACGGGGCGCTCAGACTTTCCCAACCAGGTAAACAACCTGCTGGCGTTTCCAGGCATCTTTCGCGGCGCACTCGACGTTCGGGCGCGGCGCATTACCGAAAAGATGAAGCTCGCCGCCGCCTTCGCGATCGCCGAGATCGTCACCGATGACGAGCTGAATCCCGACTATGTAATTCCGAGTGTCTTCGACGTGCGCGTGGTGGATGCGGTCGCTAAAGCGGTAGCAAACGCGGCGCTCGAGGAGGGTGTCGCTCGCCGCACGCCCGGGAAGCTCGAGGGAGAGGACATTATCGACCGCGTCTCGCGATGAGCGCGCGCTCTTCGACGCGGATGCGCCACGAGAGTAGCGAGGCGTTGAGAAACGAGAAGACGATAGCGATCTCGATGGCGCCGAATGCCAACGGAAGTATCGCGATCTCGGCGCAGACGACGATGTAGTTTGGGTGGCGGAAGAAGCGATAGGCCCCGCGCCGCACTAGCGGCGCTCCAGGGACGGTGATGATGCGCGTCGTCCAGTACGGACCAAGACTTGCGATCGCCCAGATTCGCAACGGCTGTAATAGGACGTAGAGCAAGAGGAGCGACCAGTTCGGAACGGTCGCTGCGGGAACGAAGATCGCCATGCTCGCCAGCCACGCGAGGTGCAACAGCACGAAGAACGGATACTGCACGGCGCCGATCTCGACGCCGCCGCGCGCGAGCAGCCGACGGGTGTTGCGCGCTGCATAGAAGAGCTCGGCGCCGCGCTGCAGCGCCACGAGCGCCAGCACGATCCAGAGTATGCTTACGCGCAACCGTTCTCCAGCAGCGCGAAACCGGCGGTGAAGCCGGGGCCCAACGCGGTGAGCAAGGCGCGTCTCCACGGTGCCGGCGACGCGAGCGTCCGCTCGAGGACGAACATGACCGTCGCGGCCGACATATTGCCATAATGGCGCAAGACGTCGCGCGCGTCGTTTAGGAGCTCGGAGTCGATCTCAAACGCACTCTCCAATGCATCGAGCACCTTTGCCCCGCCCGGATGGCAAACAAACCGGTCGATGTCGGCGAGCGCGAGCCCCCGCCCGGAGAGAAATCCGACGGCGCATTCGCGCAGCCGCGTCGTAATCAGCTCTGGAATGTCGCGCGAGAAGATCGCCTTGAAGCCCTCGTTGGTTACGTCCCACCCCATGACGTCGAGCGACTCGGGCCAGGTAAACTCGCCGCCTCCGCGAACGCGCGGGCCTTCGCCTTCGCACGCAATCAGCGCTGCCGCGCCGCCGTCGCCGAAGAGCGCGGTTGCGACAATGTTGCTCTTCGAGAAGTCGTCGCGGCGAAAACAGAGCGCGCAAAGTTCGACCACGAGGAAGAGCACCAGCGATTTGGGTCGCTGGCGTGCCATCATTGCCGCGCGCTCCAAACCGATGACACCTCCGCAGCAACCCAATCCGAAGATCGGCAAGCGTTGCACGTCGGGGCGCAAGCCCATTCGCTCCATCAAGAGTGCGTCCAAGCTCGGCGTGGCGATTCCGGTTGTGGAGACCGCGACGATCGCGTCGATCTCGCCGGCGCTGCGTCGCGCGCGCTGCAGAACTTCCTGCGTCGCTCGTTCGAGCAGATCGAGCGCCGAGCTCAGATAGACGTCGTTGCGATCCTTCCAATCGTGCAGTTCTTCGTACCACTCGATTGGAACGCTGGAGTAGCGGCGGTCGATGCCCGTATTGCCGAACATTGGGAGCAGCCGCACGATCTCGCGCGAGCGCGGTCCCAGCGCCAGATCGATGCGCCGGATTACTTCGCGCTGGCCGAGTTCAAACGGCGGAACCGCGGTCGCTACCGCTAAAATGGCAGGGTCCGCGCGGCCTGCAATGGTAATGGCATACCTCCCGTGTCGTTCAGGCTAATCTTAGCGACGTTGTTGACGGTCGCATTGTTGGGTGCGGGGGGTCGTTCGGCTCCTCTCATCACATACTCCGCGCCCGCGGGCGACCGGCCTGCCGGAGCAGACCGGATACGTCCTGTCGACGCAATTCTTCCCAACGGTCGAATCGCCGCACCGGCTGGGGCGAGCCTTTTCGTCGGAACCGGCACGTTGGGTATGGCGCTTTCGCCGGACGGCCGATTCGCCATTCTCGCCAACACGGCCGCAATGGGAGGCGCCGTCTCGCAAAGCGTTCCGGCCGGACTTGCGCTTGGCTCGTCGCTGGCCGTCGTAAACCTGCGTACCATGAATGTTGCCGGCGTCTATCGCGACTCTTCAGCGTCGTTTTTCATGGGCGTCGCCATCACGCGCGACCCGAACGATCCGTCGAAGACGATCGTGCTCGCCTCCGATGGCGCGGCCGGCGCGGTGCGCGTCTTCGATTTAGATCCCAGCGGCACGCTCACCGCGCAAGCCTCGATCGCGCTGCAGTCGAGTTCACAGCGACACGCATTCCCCGCGCAGATTGCCGTCTCGCCCGATGGTCGCACGGCGTACGTCGCCGATAACCTCGGCGACGCCGTGATCCAGATCGATCTCGCGACGCGCGCCGTCGTTACGAGGATTCCGGCCGGCGATTTTCCGCTTTACGTCGCGGCCGGAAGCCGCGCGCTCCTTTCGAGCGGCGGCGGCCTCTCCGCCTATACGCCGGTCAATCCGCCTACGCGCGAACCGCAGTTTGGCGAGCCGGCCTTCGATCCGGCGAAGTCCTCGGTGCTCTCGGTCTTTGAGCTCTCCGCCCAACGAACCGTCGCCGATCCCTCGAGCGTCCGTATGGACTCCCCGCCCGACGGTACACAAATCGTCGGCGGGGCCGCACCCGGTGCGACCGTGTTGAGCAAGGACGGCCGGCTAGCCTACGTTGCGCTCGCAAACGTCGATCGCATTGCAGTCGTCAGCCTTGCAGGTGAGCCGCGCGTCGTGCGCGGACTCGACCTTCGCTTGTATCCCGGGGCTCCGTATGGCGTCCAGCCAAGCGCCGAAGCACTAAGTCCCGACGGAAAGCGGCTCTACGTCGCGTTAGCCGGTCTAAACGCGGTCGCCGTGCTCGATGCGCGCCGCACGTCGCGCTACCGGTTCGGCCTAATTCCGACCGCCTGGTATCCGACGGCGCTCGCCCTCTCGCACAACGGACGTTATCTGTACGTCGCGAGTGCCAAGGGCGTCGACGGCTGGGGAAGCCTGCAGCGCATCGATCTGAAGCACACGTCGCTGGTGAAGGATACACTGGCAGCGCTGCGTTACAATCGGACACCCGCGGTCGCAAAGTTCGATCCGGTCGTTCCGCCGCTGCGCAGCAACGCGCGAAGCGACGTGCTCAATCACGTCGTCTACATCGCCGTCGGCACGCGCGGTTACGATGCGATGCTGGGCGATTTGACGGATGATGCGGGCAATCCTCATGGCAACGGCGACGCGAGCCTCAGCGTCTATCCGGAGAACAACACGCCGAATCTCCACGCGCTCGCGCGCAGCTACGCGCTGGCGGACAACTTCTATGCTTCCGACACGCGCGTCGACGTCGCCAAACAACTCGCAACCGCGTGCGAGGCGACGCTCTATCAGCAGTTGATGGATGCGGCGGGCGCCGCCCGCGCGCCGATGGTCGACCATGGCGACGATCCCGAAGATTACGCCCGCGCGGGGTACCTCTTCAACGCCTTCGCGCGCGCCGGCCTGAGCTATCGCGACTACGGCGGGCTCTTACGCCTCTCCGGTTATGATGGCTCCGTCTACCACCTCGACGTTCCCGCGCTGGCAGCCCTCCAGGGCAACGTCGATCTCAACTATGCGGGCTTCGATCCGCGCGTGAGCGATGCGGCGCGCGCGGCCGAGTTCACACACGACATACAGTCCCTCGTCGACGCCGGCCGCATGCCGGACTTCACCTACGTTTGGCTGCCGACCGAACCCAGTGCGCGCGGCGTTCGCGACGCCGACCACGCGCTCGGAACGATCGTGGATTTTATCTCGCGGACGCCGCAATGGAGCTCGACCGCCGTCTTCATCGTGCCCGAAGGGGTTGAATCGCCCGCCGATCACGTCAGCGCGCTGCGCAGCTACGCGCTGGTCGTCTCGCCGCTGGCACGACGCGGGTTTGTCGGCGCGCAGCATTTGAACGTCGCCAGCGTAGTCAAGACGGAAGAAGAGATCTTCGGACTTCCACCACTCGCGCTCAACGATCTGCTTGCCTCCGACATGGCCAACTTCTTTACGAACGTTCCGGCGCCCGAGCCGTACAAAGCGCGATGACGCCGCACTCTTCGATCGGCTTTGGGCCGCGGCTGGTGGGCTCGCCAACCGGACGGTTACGCTGCGCGATCTTGGTTCGGCCAAATGCGAGCCTCGAGAATGCGGCCGCGCTTCCCGGTGAGCCAGGCGCGATTTACGCGCGCGCACTCGAGCAGCACGATGTCTTGCGTTCGACGCTCGAGTACTTCGGCGTCGAGACGATCGCCCTCGACGCACGCGGCAGCGATCCGTACGAGGCGAGCGCCGGCGATGCGGGGATCGCGCTGGAGGACGGCATCGTGATGATGCGCCCGAGCGCAATGACGCGGCGCTCCGAGGCCGACCGCATGCAGTCGGATCTGGCCCGTCTCGACGTTCCGTTCGCCGGTCACATCGAAGGCCCCGGGCTGCTCGACGGCAACGACGTGATTCTCGCGGGAGAGACTGCCTTCGTCGGCGCCGGTGCGGGAGGAAACGATCTGGGCCGCAGCGGCTTCGCGCGGCTAGCGCGCGCGCATGGCTACAAGGTCGTCGAAGTGCCGTTGGCGCCGGGCGTGCGCGCGTTGCGCAGTGTTGCCGGGGCGGTGGCCTCGGATACGATCGTGCTCGGCGCCGACAAAGCGGATGCCTCGGCCTTCGCCGGGTTCAACACGATCGTGCTCGACCGGGGAGAGGAGTTGGCGGCGGGCGCGCTCTGCCTCGACGATCGGCACGTCTTGACCGACGTGCGCTTCCGGACGGCGCTGGGGCAGATGCGGCGCGCGGGCATCAGCGTCGAACCGATCGACCTCTACGAATTTACAAAGCTTGGCCTCACGCCGTCGATGCTGGCGCTGGTCCTAAAGCGCGAGTGAGTGTAGACGGGTGACGCGAATTGCCGTGCTCTCCGACATTCACGGAAATCTCTTGGCGCTCGACGCATGTCTGGCGGATCTCGACTCGCAAGGCGGCGCCGAGGGAATCGCCGTCGCCGGCGATCTCTGCGATGGCGGACCTAAACCAAAGAAGGTGTTGCAGCGCCTCGAAGAGATCGGCGCCGCCTGCGTTCGCGGTAACAAAGACCGCTTTCTGAGCGATCACGAGTCCGGCGGTGCGCTCTCACAGAGCGAAGAGAACCGCATGGCGTGGACTCGGAAAGAGTTGGGCGAACGCTGGCTCACCTGGCTGCGGGAACTTCCCTTCGCGCTGCGGCTGGGCGAAGATAACAATCAGCTGCTCATCGTCCATGCCAACCCGAAGAACGACGACGAGCACCTCTGGCCCGATGCCGGCGACGTGCTCTTAGAGCGGCTAGTCGGCGACGAGAGCGCGACGGCGATCGCTTTCGGTCACCTCCACCTGCCCTACGTTCGAATGTGGCGCGGGCACCTGCTGGTCAACGTCGCCTCGGCCGGGCTGCCGAAAGACGGCGACCCGCGCGCCTGCTACGCGATCTTCACCGAGCGCGAGGGCGGTTGGCAGGTAAAGCACCGGCGCGTGCCCTTCGACGTAAAAAGAGTTGCAACCCAGCTCAGCGATTGCGGGATTCCGGAGAGTGCCGAACTCATCGCCACCCTCCGTCGACACCGGTACAAGCAATTAAAGAACCTTATTCCTTAGCGCCACCTCCCGCAGCGGCACCTCCCGCGGTCGAGATCGTTGGCCTCGTTAAGCGTTACGGCACTTTCACTGCGGTTAACGGCATCTCGTTGCGCGTCGCGGCGGGGGAGTTCTTCGGCTTTCTGGGCCCCAACGGCGCGGGCAAGACGACGACCATCAACGCGATCGTCGGTCTGGCACGCAAGAGCGCTGGGAGCATTCGGATTTTCGGGTACGACAACGACCGCCAGTGGCGCGCGGCCCGCGCGCTCGTCGGCCTTTCGCCGCAAGAGTTCAACTTCGACCGTTACCTGTCGCTGCGCGACGTGCTGATTTACGCGGCGGGCTACTACGGTTTGCGCGGCAAGAGCGTCGCCGAGCGTGCCGATATGCTCCTCGAACGATTCGGCCTGACCTCGCGAGCGCATCTGGAGTACACGAAGATATCCGGCGGCCAAAAACGGCGCCTCTCGCTAGCCCGCGCGCTGATCCATGAACCCAAGCTGCTGATTCTCGACGAGCCGACTGCCGGCGTGGACGTCGAGCTGCGCCTGGAGTTATGGGCATGGCTGCAGAAGCTCAACGCCGAGGGCCTCACGATCTTTCTTACCACGCACTACCTGGAGGAGGCCGAAGAGCTCTGCCGCCGCATCGCGATCGTGCGTGCCGGCAACATAGTGACCGAGAAACCTACCGAAGAGCTGATCGCCGACGGCTCGTCGTTGCAAGACGTCTTCTTGGAGCTGGTGCGCGATTAACGCCGTCGGATTGTGGACACTGACCAAGCGCGAGATGGTGCGCAGCCTTAAGATCATCAACCAGGTGATCTGGCCGCCTATCATCACGACGCTGCTGTACGTCTTCGTCTTCGGACTCGCGCTGGGCAGCCGCATCCCCAGCGTACAAGGCGTCACCTACGCGCAGTTCCTCATTCCAGGGCTCATCATGCTGCAGGTGATCGACTCCTCATACGGCGAGTGCTCCAGCTCGCTCTTTCAAGGGCGCTTCATGAACTCGATTCAGGAGCTGCTGATCGCGCCGCTCTCGGCCTACGAGCTCGTTGCCGGGTACGTGTTGGGAAGCCTGGCGCGCTCGCTGCTAATCGCCGGACTCATCACCGTGCTTGGCGTCATGCTGGTGCATATCGGCCCACGCGACTGGCCGCTCTACTTTCTCGTAATCGCGCTGGTCTCAATGCTCTTCTCGGCACTCGGGCTCATCTTCGGTCTTCTCGCCGACAAGTTCGACCACATCGCGATCCTGACGACCTTTGTGATTACGCCGCTCACCTTCGTCGGCGGAGTCTTTACCTCGGCGATGATGCTACCGCCGCCGCTGCGAAACTTCGAGCTGTTCAATCCGATTTTTTACACGATCGATGCATTTCGCCGAAGCTATACCGGCGATAGCTACCTGCGGCCCGAGTTCTCAGTCGGGATGGTCGCGCTCCTGACCGCGATCTCGCTCGCCGTCATCTTGCGAATGATGGGCCTTGGATATAAGCTTCGAACGTGATGCGGTGCTCAAATAAATGATTGCGCTTTTGCTCGGCATCGTGCTGACGATCGCGCCGTGGACGGGTGCCAACCTTGCAACCTCGACGGCCGCCGCCGCGAGGTATCGTCTGCAAATCACGGGCGCGCCGAAGACCGTCGTGCATCTGAAGGCAACCGGCGTCGCCGATGGCTGGATAGCCGCATTCTGCACGCCGAAGTATTGCTCGCCACAGCAGGCCGAGATCGCGCTACCCTCGTCCGGTCACGCGGTCGTCCAGTTCGAGCTGATACGCGAATCCGAGACCGCGCGCAAAGAGAGCGGTGCGATCATCACCAGCGCCGACGGGGCCACCGTTACCGTGCCCGCTGCCTATCCCTAAGCGGCGCGGCCGGCCGGGTCGGTTCTAGCGGCCGCAAGCGGTCTCCATGCAATGCGATCGCGTCGTATCTCGGCGGCCACGCAATCCGAGCAGAGCAGCTCGGTATCGTAGATGCCTACCGCGGGGCCGTCGCAGCGATAGCAAAGGATCTCCATTCCCTTCTCCCTTCTTTTCGCCGGCTCGGTCCGGCTAGACCAATCATGCCGTACCGCGGAAGCCGCCGTAAGGCACACCGGCACAAGCGACTCGCACGAACTAGGGCTGTGCCTTCGACCGTCTCGGGATGAAGCAACGAGTCTAATGAACTTCCAACGTGTCACACTCAGCCTGTCGACGGGTGCCACGGAGCTGACTTTAGTAATGGGGTGTTCAAGGAGCCAGAAAAATGCGAGTTTTCGAGTTTAGCCGCGTTGCTCTGTGCATCAGCGTGGCGGCGACATTGCTCTGCGCATGCGGCGGCAGATCGTCGGTACCGATTGCGACCGATAGCACGACCAGCAATGTAAGTGCACCCAAGGGCAGCAAAACGTTCAAGTACACCGGCGGGGAGCAAGAATTCGTCGTACCCAAGGGCGTCAGCCAAGTCACTGTGATTGCCCGTGGTGGTGAAGGCGCCGGCTTTAGCGCTTACCCCAGCACCGATACCCCTGGACGGCCGGGCAGGGTGTACGCGATCATCCCGGTGAGCGCAGGAACTACGCTCTACGTTTTTGTCGGTGGCTCGGGCGCCCACGGCGGATTCAACGGCGGCGGCGTCGGCGGCGCTCCAAGTAGGGGAAGCTACACGGGCAACGCGGGCGGTGGCGCATCAGACGTTCGTGCGGCCGGCACGGGGATACCGGACCGAATTATTGTTGCCGCGGGCGGCGGCGGCGCCGGCCAAGCCATTCGTACTTACGGCACTAGCTATGGAGGTAACGGCGGTGGCTTAGTCGGCAAAAACGGGGGCGGCGGCGGTTCTAGCGGTAGCGGCGGAGGCGGCGGCACGGGCGGGACGCAGAGTTATGGCGGTTCGGGCGGCGCCGGCGGTTCCGGCTATTCCGGCGATGGTAACTCCGGCGGCAGCGGAGACTTAGGCTCCGGTGGTAACGGCGGAGATTCCAGTTGCGATACTGCTGGCGGCGGGGGCGGCGGCGGTGGCGGGTACTACGGCGGCGGCGGCGGTGGGGCCGGTGGTGATGTCTACTATTGCTATAACGCCGGCCAAGGCGGAGGCGGCGGCGGAGGGTCATCATACGTCGAGCCAAGCGCGATCAAGTCCCGCATGTGGACGGGCTGGAAATCGAAGGGCGATGGGCTCATCGTCTTCAGTTGGAACTGAAAGGAAGGCACGAAAATGCGAGCTGTCCGGTTACGCCGCGCTGCTTTGAGCATCAGTCTGGCTGAGGCATTGCTCTCGGCGTGCGGCGGGGGATCACCGGTACCGATTGCGACCAGTAACGCGCTCATCACGCCGAGCGGACTCAAGCATCATCAGACATTCTCCTACACCGGCACTAAACAAACGTTCGTCGTCCCCGCCGGCGTTACGCGACTTACGGTAATCGCTCGCGGCGGTGAGGGCACCGGCGACTTCGTCCACGGTGCTGGCACCCCTGGCTTCCCGGGCCGAGTTTACGCGGTCATCCGCGTGCACGCCGGCAGTAAGCTCTACATTTTCGTCGCCGGGTCGGGTCGCGACGGCGGATTTAACGGCGGCGGCGCCGGCGGATTTGGGAATGGCGGCGGAGGGTCGGACGTTCGCGTAGGCGGCGACGCGCTGAAGGATCGCATTATCGTTGCAGCGGGTGGAGGCGGGGCCGGGGGTTGCGAGCTTTACTGCTACGCCGACGGAGGCTACGGTGGCGGCGTGAACGGCCAAAAGGGCAGCGGTTTCGGCCGCAGCAGCGGAGGTGGTGGCGGCGGTGGCACCCAGGCCGCCGGCGGTCTGGGCGGAGCCGGCGGTAAAGGCAAGAAAAGCGATGAAAATGGCCAGCCCGGCGGCAATGGAGCGTTGGGACTTGGCGGCAATGGCGGAGCGGGTGGACAGGGGACCAGTTCCTATCACCAGCAGGGAATTCCGGGCGGCGGCGGCGGCGGCGGGTATTACGGCGGCGGTGGGGGTGGCGGCAGCTCCCCCCCTCTAACCACCTCAAGCCTCGACTATGGGGGCGGTGGCGGCGGCGGCGGATCATCGTACGTCGAGTCCCACGCAATCGCATCACGTATGTGGACGGGCTGGCGGGCATATGGCAATGGCGACGGGCAGATCATCCTCAGCTGGAAGTGAATTATCCGCGGACCCGGCGCGCGTAAAGAGTTTGCTGCGCCCGCTGTTGAGGACGTCGGCGTAGGTGGGGTAACGCACAGGCGCAGTTGTGCGGGTGGTTGTGCCTTACCGTGGCGGAGTCCGGGTGGGATGATCGCTTTGCGACGAGGCAAACCGTCTTGCCGCGCTTGCAAAGGAGCACTCTAATGAAAATCATCTCAGACTTGGGTCGCGGTGTCGTCGGCACGTGGGCGATTGTAGCCGTGCTCTCCGGTTGCAGTAGCGGCAGCGGAGCTGCTCAGTTGCCGATTCCCACTGCGCCGACGCAGTTTGGTAATCCAGGCGCCGCATTCTCGGCCGGATCGCCAGACGGCAACGCAGCCGCGCAAGTGGCCTCTAATCCTGCCGCCAACGCCGAGATTCTTTCCGGGAAGGCCAAGGTCAAGTGCAAGGGCGGCACAACTTTTCGCGTGCGCGGGACGGCTGCTGGACCATATCGCGGCACCTTTATCGCCACCGGGTCGTGGGGCTCTTATTTTGAAATGCAACAGTGCGGTCCGCACGAGAATTGCATAATCGGTTCGCCATTCCCAGTCTGGTCGTTCGAAGAAGACTTCACGATCACATCGGGATCGACTGAGATTTCCGGACGGATCACTGGATCGGGGATCGGTGACGGCCCCTTCTCCCGTACGGTAGTCAGTAACGTTAAACTGCCCTACTCGAGCTCGATCGCAAAAGGGAATGCGAACATTGAGAGCATCGCGCACGGCGACTTCCAGGAGACACTTGTCGGGCTATAGAGACTTGAGGCTCACCCTAAGGGAAAAATGGGTTGTGTTCTTTCTCTAACCCGATTCGGCTGGGCGGCCCGTGCCCCGGCATTACAACGGTATCGTCGGGGAGGGTAAAGAGCTTGCTGCGCACGCTGTTGAGGATGTCGGCGTAGGTGCTTTTGTCGCCATACGCCCCGCCGACGCTGGCGGCAAAGAGCGTATCGCCCGAGAAGAGCGTGGCCCCGAAGAGATAGGAGACCGAGCCGTCGGTATGCCCGGGCGTGTGCAGCATGCGGATCGTCGCGTCGTCGCCGAAGGGCAACGCTTCGCCGTCGCGCACGAGCAACGCACTCTTGGCGAGCGAGCCGATCGCGTGCACGTCGAGCGCATGCATTACGATCTGCGCCTGCGGATAGGCCGCCGCGACGTCCGCGGTAGCATCGCAGTGGTCGGGATGCTTATGGGTGATGAGAATGTACTGCAGGTGGTAGTCGCCGTCGCGCAGCAGGCGCAGGAGATTCTGCGGAATGCCGGCGGGATCGACCAGCGCAGCGCGGCGGCCGCCCTCGAGAAAGAAGACGTAGCCGTTGCTGGGATGCGGTGCTTGCGGATGGCGCGATACGTCCGGTAGTTCGATAAGCGGCGGATGCCAGCGCTGTGCGGCACTGTCGGCGAGCTTTCCGCCGTCGAGATGCAAGACGCGCGCGAGCGCGCGAGCCTGATCGTCGTTGGCCGCGCCTTCGTCTTTGAGCCATTGCGCGATGCTCGCGGCCGGGATACCGGTCGCGGTGGAGAGTTGCGCGTTGCTCACGCCGGTCCCGCGCATCGCCTTCTTGACGATGTCGCCAAAGGTGTCTTCCAAGGGCAGTTGCGCTGTGGGCATACGCCGCAGGTTCGACGCAGGTGCAAGCGCTCCGGCTGCAACCGGGAAGCGCTCGGCGGAGTCGAAAAGGGTCCGCAATGGAACGCGTGATCGTTATCGGCTCGGGGCCGGCCGGGCTAACCGCCGCTATCTATGCGGCGCGGGCTAACCTACGGCCGCTCGTGCTAGCCGGCGGCCTCTACGGCGGGCAGCTGATGCTCACGACCGACGTCGAGAACTACCCTGGCTTCCCCGAAGGGATTCTAGGTCCCGACCTCATGGTTCGCTTTCGCGAACAGGCCGAGCGCTTCGGCGCGCGCATCGAGAACGTGGACGTCATGGCGGTGAACTTTTCGAAACGTCCGTTGATCGTGCGGACCGACGACGCGCAGTTCGAAGCCGAGACCGTGATCGTGGCAACCGGCGCCAGTGCGCGCTGGCTCGAAATTCCCGGCGAGGAGCGGCTGCGCGGCCGTGGGGTCTCGAGTTGCGCGACCTGCGACGGCGCCTTCTTTCGCGACAAACGCATCATGGTGGTGGGGGGCGGGGACTCGGCACTGGAGGAGGCGCTCTTCCTTACGCGTTTCGGCCGCCGCGTGACGCTCGTCCATCGCCGCGATCGCCTGCGCGCCAGCAAGATCATGGCCGACCGCGCGCACTCTCACGAGAAGATCGACTTCATTTGGAACACGGTCGTGGAAGAGGTGCTCGGCGGCGAACACGTCTCGGGCGTTCGGCTGCATAACCTCAAGGACGGCAACTCCTACGAGCTCGAGACCGACGCGCTCTTCGTCGCCATCGGTCACATCCCCAATACGAGCGTCTTCGAAGGGCAGCTCGATCTCGACGAACGCGGCTATCTCGCCACGCCCGACGGCACCTTAACCAGCGCGGAAGGCGTCTTCGTGGCCGGCGACGTGAGCGACTTTCGGTATCGCCAAGCGGTCACCGCGGCGGGCGCCGGCTGTCGCGCGGCGATGGACGCCGAGAAGTATCTCGAGGCGCTCGAGTTCAAGATGGATTCGCTCGCGCACCTCTAACCGCAGGAGCGCTTAGCTCCGTGCGCAGATCAGCTCGACCGTATTTCCCGACGGATCCTTGATGTACAGGGATAGGTTCCCGTCCTCGATTCGTTCCTCGACGATCGCAACGCCGCACGCGGCGAGATGTTCGCGAAGCCGCGCTTCGTCGCTTGCGAAAAGGTTCAGCGCAAAATGGTCGAGGTTGCGCCCGCCGGCGACCGCCGGCCTCGCCCACGCGCCAACGGAGGCCGCGATGTCGACCAAGTCGATGTGGGATACGCCGGCGCGCAGCTCGGCCATCCCGTACTGCGGAAGGCGCGTCTCCACCGTGCAGCCGAGCACGACTTCGTAGAAGCGCAGCGCCTCCGGCATTCCGTCAACCAGAATAAGCAGATGATCCAGTCCGGCGATTGCGAACGGCGGCGCGCTCATCGTTAAATTCCGCCGATGAAACAGCCGGGATTGAGCGTGCGATTGGGGTCGAATCGCGCTTTGAGCGCTTGCATCTGCGCGAGTGAGGCCGGCGGTTCGCCCCAGACGCGAAGAAAGATGCGATGCGGGTGATTGCTCGCGATGACCTGCGCGCGCGGCTCGATCTGGTGCAGCGCGTCGTCGAAGCTCTCGATCTTTGCGCCGAGCGCGCGCGAGTCGAGATCGCTTACGCGCAGGACGACGTCGCCGTTCATGATGTCGGCGAGCGTATCGGTGCGCAGCTCGAAACGCCGCGCGAGCTCGTGCAGCCGCAACACGCGCTGCTCGGCCTGCTCCGGCGCCGAGGCGAGCCGATAGGTAACGGAGCGTTCGCCGAGGCAGGCGACGTAAGCGTCGACCGCGCGTTGAAACGACTCACGCGCGCCGGCATCCGCGACTTGAGTCTCCGGCACGCCCGCGCGCCCGAGCGTCGAGCGCAGCTCGCGCGTCGCGCGCTCCAACGCCTCTCCCCCCTCGAGCAGCACCAGCACGCGCCCCTCCGCTCCATCCTCGCCGTCGACGGCGTTGTTAAAGCCGTCGAGCCAAAATGCGGCGGACGGCGGCATCGGGCACGCCGCTAATGCGGCGCAGGCGCGCGCGCGTGTGTTTTCGGGGAGGCGCGCGAGAAAGAGCCGCGCGTGCTTGGGCAGCGGCATCGTCTTGAAGTTTGCCTGCACGATGACGCCGAGCGTACCGAACGAGCCGACGTAGAGGCGGCTCATATCGTAGCCGGCAACGTTCTTGACTACCATGCCGCCCGCGCGCGCAATAGTTCCGTCGGCGAGCACGATTGTCGAGCCGATGAGATAGTCGCGGGGGCGCCCGTAAAGATGGCGGCGCGGACCCAGCCAGCCTGCGGCCAGCGTTCCGCCGAGGGTTGCGTGCTGCTGCAGCGGCGCATCGAACGGTATGAACTGACCCTGTGCGGCCAGCAAGACGGCGACGCTCTGCACGGACGTTCCGGCGCGCGCCGCAATCGTGAGGTCGGCGCACTCGTTTGCGACGATGCCGGCTAACCGCTTTGTCGAGAGCCGAACGTCTAAACGTTCGGGTGGGTAGCCCATCCCGGCCAGCGTCTCACCGCCGCTGATTGCAATCTTCTCGCCGGCCCGGTCGCAGCGCGCGAGCATCTCGCTGAGTTGCTCGACGCTCTCGGGAGCCTCGGTATCCTGCGCCGTTCTCACGGCGGAGTTACCTCGGCGCAGCGCGTTCCGCTCGGAAAGATCTTCTCTGGGTTGAGAGTTCGCCGTGGATCGAAGACGTCGCGTACGCGCCCCATCGTCGCGAGATCGTCCGTCGAGTAGACGCGCGTCATCGCATCGCGTTTCTCCCAGCCGATCCCGTGTTCGCCGCTGATCGTGCCGCCCAGCTCGATTGCCGACTCTAAGATCGCGTTGCCCGCCTCGACCACGGCGGCGACTTGCTTTCTATCGCGCTTGTCGTACATCAGAAGCGGATGCAAGTTCCCGTCGCCGGCGTGAAAGACATTGCCGACGGTGAGATGATTCGCGCGCGCCGCGGCCTCCGCCGCGCGCAGTGCTTGCGGCAGCTTGCTACGCGGCACGCAGACGTCTTGTGTGTAGTAGTTCGGCGCGATCCGGCCGGTCGCGCCCGCCGCGCCCTTGCGCCCCGCCCACAGCGCGGCGCGTTCGGCAGGGCTGCGCGCACTCCGCCAGAAGCGCGCGCCGTGCCGTGCGACGATTCCGTGAATCGCGGCTTCGCTCGCCGCTACGTCCTCTTCGAAGCCCGCGCTCTCGACCAAGAGGATCGCCCCCGCGTCGGTTGGGTAACCGGCGTGGAAGGCCGCCTCGACGGCCGCGGTAATCACCGCATCCATCATCTCGAGCGCCGTCGGCACGATGCCGGCGGCGATAATCGCCGAGACGGCCTCCGAGGCGGCCTCCATCTCGTCGAATGCCGCCACCCAGACGCGGACGCTCTCCGGAAGGGCGAGCAACCGTAGCCAGGCCGAGGTGACGATGCCAAGCGTCCCTTCGCTGCCCACCAAGGCCGCGGTGAGATCGTAGCCCGGATCGTCGACGCTCGTGCTGAAAACCTCGCCGTTTTCGTCGACGACCTCCACGCCGAGCACGTGATTGACGGTCGTGCCGTAGGAGAGGCAGTGCGGGCCGCCGGCGTTGGTTGCGATGTTGCCACCGATAGTGGATATTTGCTGCGACGACGGATCGGGCGCGTAAAAAAGCCCTTCCGGGGCCACGCGCCGTGAAAGGTCGAGATTCATCACGCCGGGCTCGACGCGGAGACGTCGATTCCACAGGTCGAGCTCGAGGATCCGGTTCATGCGCATCAGCGAGATGACGACGCCGCCGCGCACTGGCACTGCCCCGCCACACAGCCCGGTGCCGGCCCCGCGCGCGACGATCGGCTCGCCGCACTCGCGTGCGATTTTGACGACGGCGCTTACTTCGCGGGTCGAACTGGGCAGCACGATCGCGTGGGGTTGCGCGCCCTCGGTGTAGGCATCGAACGCATAGACCGAAAGGTCCTCGGGCTCCGTTTTGACGGCCTCGGCGCCGAGTGCCGCGATCAAGCGCTCGCGCAGCATGCTTACTCGCCTTCAACGGGCGCAGACGCAGACCTTGACAATTAAGCTTCATTATGATTGCATACTCAACATCATGTGGACGTCGGGCGCGACCGCCCGTTATCGTCGCCGCTATACGACTCGGTGAGGGAACGTGTTGGGCGAGGTTAATAGGAAAGAGCAATCGACAGCGCAGGCCCCCGCTAAAACGGCGGGGGTTCGCGTTTTCCGAGGCATTCGCGGCGCGATTACGGTCGATGCCGACGACGGCGACGCGATAACGCGCGCGACGGAGCGGCTTCTCAACGAGATCGTGCGCCGCAACGAAATCGAGCTCGAGGATATCGCGTCGGTGCTCTTCACGTTGACACCCGACCTCCACGCTGCGTTTCCGGCGCTTGCCGCGCGCGACATGGGCTGGGTGACGGTGCCGATGCTGCACGCGGTCGAGATCGCGGTACCCGGTGCATTAGGAAAATGCATTCGCGTGTTGATGCACGTCAACACCACACGAACGGCCGCCGAGATCGAACACGTCTATCTAGACGGCGCTCGCGCGCTCCGCCCGGATCTCGTCCGAGACTAGCGGATAGGCTACTAAATGCTGGGCATCATCGGCGTCGGAGCGATTGGCGGCTCGATCGGGTTACGCGCCAGGCGTAACCGGATGTTGGTCGCCGGCTACGACTCCGATCCGGCCGCGCTCGACGACGCGCGGCGCGCCGGCGCGATCGATACGGTCGCCACGCATGACGAGCTGCTCCATCGCTGCGACACCATCGTCATCGCCGCGCCTTTGGAGGCGACGCTAGCCGAAATTACCGGATTGTATAAGCTGCGCGATGCCACGCCGGCGCTGGTGGTCGACGTTGCCTCGGTCAAGGTTCCCGTCGTAACCGCGGCCGCAGGGCTGAGCAACTTCGTTGCGACGCACCCAATGGCGGGCAGCGAGCGCAGCGGCATGAAGGGTGCGCGCGCCGATCTATTTGTGGGGCGTCCGTGGGCTTACGTTCCGACCGGCGACGTGCAGCTCGATGCGCGCGCCGGCGATCTCATTAGGTTGCTCGGTGGCTTACCGGTGGAGATGAGCGCCGACGCGCACGATCGCATCGTCGCAATCACCTCGCACGTTCCGCAGATCGTCGCTTTTCGCTTCGCGCGCCTGCTTCGTGAGAGCGATCGCGATGCCGAACGGCTCTGCGGGCCGGTCGCGCGCGAACTCTTGCGCATCGCCGGCATGAACCCCGCGATGTGGCGCGAGATCTTCGCCGCAAACTCGACGAACATCGAGCGGGAGCTCCGGCGCCTCGCCGCCGAGCTGACCTCCGCCGCCGACGAGCTCGCAGCAATCGGCGTCTGGGACTAAGGCTTCTTAGTAGAGTAAGTAGCCTCGCCGCAGCGCTTCGAAACGCGCCGCGTCGTTCGTCCACTGACTGAGGATGGCTTCGGCGCTCTTGCCGGCCAACAGCGCCGTACGAATCGAGTCCGTCCCCCAGTCGTGATCGAGCTGCGAGACGCTTGCGATGTCGATCGTGCGTGGCGAGAGGTCGCGGATAGCGACGAGGATCTCAACGGCGGTCCGCACCGCAACGAAGCGGCGCGGCTCGAAGATCATCAGCTCCACGCCCGTCAGCTCGCGATTCTTCCAGAAACCGATTAGCGGCGACCAAGCCGCCGCCCGAAACCAGACGCCGGGAAGTTCTCGCGCGTTCAAGCGCGCGGTCAATGCGCTCGCGTCGAGTCCCGGCGCGCCCGCTAGCAAGAACGGCTTCGTATAGCCGCTGCCGTTATTTACGCCGGCGCTATCGAGTAGCCCGGTGCCGACGTAGGCAAACGTCGTAAGCCAGTCCGGAATGTTCGGCGAGGTCTGTACCCATTGCAAGCCGGTATCCGGCCAAATCATCGAGTGCTGCCAGCCGTTCATCTTGATGACGCGCAGCTTTGCGCCGATGCCGAAGTGGTCGTTAAAGAGCGTCGCCAGCTCGCCGATCGTCATCCCGTGGCGCATCGGAATCGGATAGAGTCCGATGAACGATTCGTATGCGGGTTCGAGAACCGGGCCTTCGACCGCGCCGCCGATTGGGTTGGGACGGTCGAAGACCCAAAACTCCTTGCCGAACTCCTTGGCTCCTTGCATCGCATAGGCCATCGTGGAAATGTAGGTGTAGGCGCGCGAGCCGACGTCTTGAATGTCGAAGGCCAAAACGTCGACGCCCTCGAGCATCTCGGCGCTCGGGTGGCGCGATGCGCCGTAGAGGCTGTACACGGGTAAATGCGTCTGCGGGTCAACGTAGGAGGCAACCGAGGCGCCGGCATTGCGATCGCCGCGAAATCCGTGCTCGGGCGCGTAGATCGCCTTCACGCGAATGCCGCCGTGACGGATGCTCGCGTCGACGATCGACTCCAAACGTGAGGTTACGCCGCTTTGATTGGCGATCAGCCCGATCGCGCGGCCGTTCAGCTCGCGCCACGCGTGCCGTAAAAAGACCTCGTCGCCTAACTCGATGCGCGCCGGCGGCAGCGGTTCGCCCACAAGGCGCGAGGCGCTCGCGGCGGCAAGTGCGGTGGTTGCGGCGAGAAAGCGGCGGCGTTGCACGGCGCTCTGCTTTCGTTAGACGAAGAGCGGCTCCGCTTGGCGGCTCAAGATGCCGGCGTCGTGCGCGCGTGAAAAGAGCGCATGGACGGCCTCGCGTCCGGACTCGCCGAGGTCCTCGCTGAACTCGTTGACGTAAAGTGCGATGTGTGCGCGCATCACCGCGTCGCTCATCTCGACGGCGTGCGCGCGCACGTAGGGCATGACCGCCGCCTCGTTACCGCGCGCGAAGGCCAGGCTGCGGCGAATCGCCGAATCGAGCGCTCTCGCCTCGCTTTCACCGATATCGTTGCGGACGAGAATCGCACCCAGCGGCACGGGCAGCAGGGTCATCGTCTCCCACCATTCGCCGAGATCGACGATCGAGATGAGGCCCGCCTCGCGATAGGTGAAGCGCGACTCGTGGATGATGAGTCCGCCATCTACCTCGCCGTTTGCGACCGCGTCGACGATGCGGTCGAAGCGCATCGGCACCGTGCGCAGGCGCCGGCCGAGCGCGAGCTGCAGCAAAAGGAATGCCGTCGTGTGCTCGCCCGGAATCGCGATGCGTTTGCGCGCGAAGTCGGCGAAGTGCTCCGGCGAATCGGCAGGCCGCGCCACCAATAATGGGCCGCAGTTGCGTCCCACCGCGCCGCCCGCGCGGAGAATCCGATACCGGTCCATGAGGAACGGTATCGCACCGTAACTTACTTTAGTGAGTTCGTACTGCGCGCCGCGTCGCCGCCGCATTCAGCTCCTCGATATCCGCGAGATGCGCTTGCACTTCGGGAGCCTCGCCGAGCAGACCGTTGGTCAGCGCGCCGAAGATGTACGTGTCGTTTGGGCAGGGCGAATAGGCTAGAGTGTAAGGCTCTTACCAAGTGATCACGATCGACCCGTCCTCACGGGAATCGGGTGCCCCCGCCGTCATCTTCACGCGTGTGGCACCCTTCTTGGCGAAAGACGATCCACCGCCGCCCCCACCGCCACCACTATAACCGCTGGAGGTCTGGTATTTGGCGCCGCCGCCCCCGCCGCCACCACCGCCACCGCCGTAATAGCCGCCTCCCCCGCCGCCACCGAAGTCCACGGCATAACAGCCGGTCCCGCCCGCGCCGCCAACACCGCGCTTTCCGTTGAAGCCGTCGCAGCTGCTCCCGCCGCCGGCCCCACCGCCGCCACCCTCGCTTTGCGAACCGCCGGTCCCACCGTGGCCCGCAAAGGGGCCGTATCCTGAACCTCCCGACTTGCCCGTGCCTCCGCCGCCGTTGCCCCCGTCGCCGCCGGGGGAGCTCGAGCGGGAAACGAAGCCGTCGCTTCCAGCGCCCCCACCGCCTGCGGCTACGACAACACGATCGGCTAGGCGATCGCCTCCCTGCCGCACGTCCGAGGCGCCCCCACCGACGCCGTTGTAGCCGCCGCAGCAGCCCCCCGAACCGCCGCCGTTGAAGCCGCTATGGTAGCCGCCGCTCCCACCCACGAAAATCGCCAGCCGTTCTCCGGGTTTCACGGATACGGTGGCCGTCACGCTCCCCCCGAAGCCGGGTCTGCCGCCTGGGCCCGAGGCAATACCGTTGCCTAACCCACCCATTGCGCCCGTTGCGGTGATCGTGATTTGCGTGACGCCGGCCGGGACTTTGAACGATTGTTTCTTTCCGGCGTATCTGAACCTAACCGATCCATGCGCGTTCTGTCGTTGGATGTTTGGGACGGGTATGCCCGGATTCGACCCCGTCATGCATGCAGAAAGGAGCGCAGTGAAGGCGACCACCGGGATAGCGAAAAGCGCAGATCGGCGAACTGGTCCAGAGCTTCATTCGCTCATCATATCTCGAGCTAGAAACAATTGAAGAGCGCCGCCACGATTTGCCGCAGGCCCTCCATCCCGGCGTCGAAGTTCCAGCCGCTCGATTCGCGCGCGCCGCAGCGGTTTGAGATACCGCGGACTTCGACCGCCTTGACGCCGGCGCGCGCCGCCGCACGCAGCACGGCAAAGCCTTCCATGGATTCGACCTGCGCACCGCCGGCGGCGAGGCGACGGGCCGTCGCCTCGGTCGACGTAACCCGCGGCACCGTAATGCCGCTCACCGCGGCAAATCCACGAGCGTGCAACGCCGAGACGAGTGCCGCGTCGGAGGATGCGCGCTCGACCGTTCGTTCGGCCTGCGGCAGGCGAATCGCCTCGCCGTTCTCGAGGTCGATCTCCATCCGTTCGTCCGCAACGACGACGCCGTCGCCGATTTGAGACGCGCCGTCAAAGGCGCCTCCGAGACCCGCATTCACGACGAGCGCGTATGGACGCGCGGCGAGCGCCGCCGCAACGGCGGCCGCGGCTTCGACCGGCCCAACACCCGTCGCGAGCATCTCCACGCCTTCGCGCGCGCGCCAGAACTCCAACTCCTTCGCGAGCGCGCAAACGAGCAGAATCATCGCACACCGATAAACTTGTGCGTCTGCAGCGATAGGCGAAAACGCTGCGGGTGCGCCTTCGCATATTCGAGGGCGAGCGCGACGTTGGCGGGTTTGTTTCCTTCGGGCTGGAGCAGAATCGTTGGCAAATCGGCAAAGAGCGGCAGGTGCTCTTCCGGTATGCGCCCGTCGACGATCAACTTCGCCTCGCTAGCGCGCGCCGCCATCCGTGCGTCAACGCGCTCCTTTGGCGAGACGCAAACCCAAACGTCGTCGGGCAGCTCCGTGAAGATCGTCCCATTCGACTCGATATGCACCCGCCGCCCATCATCGCGCAACGCTGCAATTAAAGCCGTCGTCTCACTTTGCGCCAACGGTTCGCCGCCGGTCAACACGATCATGGGACAATCGCCCCCAGCTTCACGCACCAGCCGAACGACCTCGTCGACACCAGCAAAGAACTTGGTCGAATAATCGGTATCACAAAAAGCGCACGCTAGATTGCACCCAGCCAAACGCACGAAGACCGCTGGCGTACCCGTCCCAATGCCCTTCACCCTGAATCGAGTAAAAGACTTCGGCTAACTGGAGCATGACGCATCGAGATCTCCGCGGCGCAGCACGGCGCAAGCCATCGGCGTCTCCCACAGCACAACCTCTTCCAATCCGGTGAGATGTCCATCCAAGCGCTGCCATATCCAGAGTGTCACGTTCTCCGCGGTTGGATTCTCGACGAGGTCGTTGAGCGTTTGGTGGTCGAGAAGCGCGACCGCGCGCTCGTTGACGATGCGTTCGATGGTTTCGAAGTCCTCGACCATGCCGGTCGTGGGACCGTGGCTCTGCAACGGTCCGCGGATGGCGACTTCGAGCCGATACGAATGACCGTGCATGCGCGCGCACTTTCCCAAGTGATGCGGTAGCGCGTGCGCTGCCTCGAAGCGGAAGTGCTTGCGAAGCTCCGCTTAGAGCTCTCCCTGCGGCCCCATCGCTTCGAGGCGCCGCTTGAGATCGGCCAGGAAGCCGCTGGCGACGTAGCCATCCACCACGCGATGGTCGAGCGAGAGGCACGAGTTCATCATGCGGCGGATCGCGAGCGAATCGTCGTCGCGAACGACGAGACTCTTGACGACGGTCTCCATCGTAACGATGCCGGCCTGTCCGCCGTTGATGATCGGCGCCGAAGCCCACGAGCCGTTTGCGCCGTTGTTGTTGACGGTGAAGGTTCCCCCGGCCAACTCGTCCACACCGAGCTTACCGCGGCGCGCCTTGTCGATCAGCTCGCCGGCCGCGACCGCAAGGCCTTTGATCGAGAGCTTGTCGGCGTTGCGGACGACGGGTACAACGAGATTGGTCGGAAGGCCGATTGCGATGCCGACGTTCACCTCGGCGTTGACGTGAATTCCCGCCTGGCCGCCTTCGCCGGCCGCCACGAAGCGCGCGTTCATCAGCGGGAATGCCGCCAGCGACTGAACGACTGCGCGAATGAAGAACGGAAGGAGCGTCAGCTTATAGCCGGTCTCGCGCTCGAAGCGGTCCTTTTCGTGCGCGCGCCAGGCCCACACGTCGGTAACGTCGATCTCCACCATGGACCACGCGTGCGGCGCGGTGTGCCGGCTCTCGACCATGCGTTCGGCGATGATCCGGCGCGCTTGCGTCAGCGGAACGATGCTTCCCGGGATCGGTTGCGCGTAGGTTGACGTGCGCGGCGCGGGCATTGCCGGTGCGCTGCTCTGCGAAACCGCTGCCAGGATATCCTCGGCGGTTACGCGACCGTTCGTGCCGCTGCCCTTGATGACGCGGATATCGACGCGATGCTCGCGCGCGAGCCGCCGCACCGCGGGCGACGCGCCGCGCAGCGCGCTCTCCATGCCGGCGTTCTCCGCCGCGGCAGTCGGTGCGGGCGATCCGTTAGGTGACGGCGCGCCCGGCGCACGCTCTTCGGTGACGGCCGGCGTGCTCGGCGCCGCCGCCGCCGGAGCCGATGGAGCCGCCTGAGCGACCGGCGGCGGAGTCGCGCTCGCCGCACCGACCTCGTCGATCACCGCGATCGGCGTTCCAGTCGCAACCGTCTCGCCTTCCTTGACGAGTAGTTCGCGAATCGTTCCGGTTACGGGCGATGGAACGCCGGCATTGACCTTATCGGTCGAGACTTCGACGAAGTCTTCATACTTGTCAACCGAGTCGCCGACGCTCTTGAGCCACTGTGCGACGGTTCCTTCGGTGACCGTCTCACCCAGCTGGGGCATCGTAATCGTCGTAGGCATGAATGCTATACCCTCAAGTGTGCTGTACGCTAGAACTTGACCATCGCGCGCATCGCGTCGGCCATCTCGGCCGGCGTCGACATGAACTCTTCCTCGAGCGGCAGGGCGTAGCCCATCGCCGGCACGTCCGGACCGCAGAGCCGCCGAATCGGAGCGTCGAGATTGAAGAGCGCCTCCTCGGCGACCATGGCGCTGATCTCTGCGCCGATGCCGCCGAACTTGTTATCTTCGTGAATGATCAGCAGCTTGCGCGTCTTTTCGACACTCTCCAGGATCGCGGTCTTGTCCATCGGGCGGATCGAACGCAGGTCGATGACTTCGACCGAGATGCCGTCCCGTTCTAAGCTCTCGGCGGCTTCGAGCGCCCAGTGCAGATAGAGGCCGTACGAGACGACGCTGAGCTGCGTGCCGGCCTTACGAATCCGTGCTTTGCCGAGCGGAATCGTGTAGTGGCCGTCGGGCACCTCGCCTTTTATGAGCCGATAGGTCTTCTTATGCTCTAAGAAGAGCACAGGATCCGGATCGTCGATCGCGCTGTTGAGCAGACCCTTCACGTCGTCGGGGAACGACGGTGCGACGATTTTCAATCCTGGAACGTGGTAGAAGAGCGCTTCGACCGAGACGGAGTGCGAGAGCGCGCCGCGTACGCCGCCGCCGTAGGGCGTGCGAATGACCAGCGGACAGGTGTACTCGCCGTTCGAACGATAGCGGATCTTGGCCGCCTCGCCGACGATCTGGTTGAACGAGGGATAGATGAAGTCGGCGAACTGAATCTCTGCGATCGGACGCAATCCCTCCATCGCCATCCCGACCGCAATGCCGACGATCGAGGCCTCGGCGATCGGCGTATCGATGACTCGCCGCTCGCCGAACTCGCCGACGAAATCCTTGGTAATCAGAAAGACGTTGCCGCGCGCCCCGACGTCCTCGCCGAGAATCACGGTGCGCTCGTCGTTCTTCATCGCTTCGTAGAGCGTCGCGCGCACGGCTTCGACGTTGTTCATCACGGTCGAACCGGAGGTGGTTACAGCAGCCACGGTTGCCAGTCTCCCTCAAAGACGTGCGTGTAAAGATCGGCGGGCACCGGGTACGGCAATGCCTCGGCCGCATCGGTCGCCTCGTTGGTCTCGCGCAATACATCCTTGCGCATCGCCGCGACGTCCTCGGCGCTCATGATGCCGTGCTCGAGCAGGACCGCCTCGAAGGCCGGAACGGGGTCCTGTTTGCGCCGCTCCATCACGTCCTCGCGCGTGCGGTACGTCATATCGTTGTCGTCGGTCGAGTGCGCGAGATAGCGGTAGCAGGTTCCCTCGATCAGAGTCGGGCCGCCGCCGCTGCGCGCGCGATCCATCGCCTCCTTTACGGCGGCATACGTATCGATCGGATCGAAACCGTTGAAGCGCCGCCCGGGCATTCCGTATCCGGCGGCGCGCTTCCAGATCTCCGGTTGCGCCATCTGCTTGTGGAGCGGGGTCGAAATCGCCCATTCGTTATTTTCAACGAGCATCACGAACGGCAGCTTGTGAACGGCAGCAAAGTTCATCGACTCGTGCCACTCACCTTCGCTGGTCGTGCCGTCGCCGCAGGTTGCCAAGACGGCGCGCCCCGATTCGCCGCGATATTTGATTGCGTAGGCCGCGCCGACGGCATGCGGCAGATGCGCGGCGAGAATGGACGAGAACGACATCAACCCGGCGGCCTTGGACGAATAGTGATTGGGAAACTGACGCCCGCCGTTGTGATCGGCGGCGCGTGCAAAGATCGAGAGCATGATCTCGTAGGGCGAGAGGCCGATCCCTAGACACAGCCCCAGATCGCGGTAGTAGGGCGCGAGGATATCGTGACCTCGATGGAAGGCCATGGCAGCGCCGGCTTGCAGCGCTTCGTGCCCTTCGCTGCCTAGCGCGAAGGGAACCTTGCCCTGCCGGTTGAGCTGGAATCCACGATTATCCAGCTGGCGCTGCAAGAGCATGTTGCGAAAGATTTCGCGCAACTGCTCGTCCCGCAAGCCGTGACGCTCGAGACTCCCCGTTCGAATATCAGTCGTTGCCATCGTCTCTCGTCGCCCCGTTCGTTAGAGTGCCCACGGCTGCCAGCCCTCGGCATAGACCCGCTCGTACAGGTCTGCAGCGGAGGGATAGCCCATCGCTTCGGCGCGATCCGTGGCTTCGTTGGCTTCTTCGAGAACGGAACGCTTCAATGCTGCCGCCTCCTCGGCGGTCAGAACGCCATGCTCGACCAAGAGCCGCTCGAAGCACGGCACCGGATCGGTCTTGCGGCGCTCTTTGACCTCGTCGCGCGAACGGTACGTGCTATCGTCGTCGTCGGTCGTGTGCGAGAGGAAGCGATAGCACTTGGCCTCCACCAGGCTCGGGCCGCCGCCCGAGCGCGCCCGCGTCATCGCCTCGCGAACGACCGCATAACAGGCGACGGGATCCATTCCGTCTACGACGACGCCCGGCAAGCCGTAGCCCTCGGCCCGCTTGTAGATATCGGGCTGTCCCATCTGCTTCGAAAGCGGCGTGGAGATCGCCCACTCGTTGTTCTCACAGAGAAAGACGATCGGCAACCGGTGCACGGCCGCAAAGTTGATCGATTCGTGCCATTCGCCTTCGCTGGTCGCACCGTCGCCGAACGTGGTGAGCACCGCCCGGCCGGATTGACGCCGATACTGCATCGCGTATGCGGCGCCGACGGCATGCGGCAGCTGCGCGGCGATGACCGAGCTGATCGTGTGCACGCCGAGCGCGCGGCTTGCATAGTGATGCGGAAACTGCCGTCCCGCCGAGTGATCGGCCGCGCGGGCAAAGAGTGAGAGCAGCACCTCGTACGGCGTCACGCCGATTCCCAGCGCCAGTCCGAGATCGCGATAGTACGGAACGAGGATATCCTTGCCGCGCTCGAATGCCATGGCCGCGCCCGCCTGCACCCCCTCGTGTCCTTCGCTGGCCGACGCAAACGGAATCTTTCCTTGCCGATTGAGCTGAAAGCCGCGATTCTCGAGGGTGCGCTGCATCACCATCGTGCGAAAGATCGCGACGAGCCGATCGTCGGTCAGACCGTGCCGTTGGAGCTCCGCCGCTACGGGCTTGCGCAGATTCACGAGGACTCTTCCGGAGTATGGTCATGCGCGCTGTCGGGCGCGCCGCCGTTTGCCGGCATGCGGCGCCGTGCCCAACCCGAAGGGCTGAGGTGGATTTCGGCGATTTTGTCGTCGCTGCGTCGATCACAGAGCGCTGCTATGCTCTCTTCTTCGCTCCTAGAACTCATCCAAAATCTACCTCAGCATCGCACGTGAGCATACTCCGACAGACTCCTAGGGCGTAGTCGCTCGCTGCCGCCGCTAAATCCTGCGCGGAGGTCGCGACCGGGCCTACCCAAAAAGACGAGCGTATGCGCTTGAGAGCCGCGGCTCTTTTCATGGCACTTGAATCGTTGGGCGCGCCGGCACGCGCCGCCGATGTCCCCGCGGCGCAGTGGAAGTACGACAATCCGTTCTGCGACGTCATCGCGGCGGCCGCGCCGCTCCCCGACGTCGTCGCGGCGGTCACTCCAGTTACCGGAGGATCGCGGTACGCCGTCGATCTCCGCGCGCGCAGCGGCGCGGCGCTCGCGGCGCACGTCACGCTCGTGAGCGATAGCGACGCCTACGACGTGGCGGTACCCGACACCAGGCTTTCGGGGCCGGTGGACGATCGCGTGACCGATCCTTTCGTCGTCATGCTGCCGAAGCCGGATAGCCTCAAGTTTTACTTCGTCGACTCGTATGCGGTCGACCGCGGCGCGAGGGTCACCTGTCCCTCGTACGTCTTTCCCATCGGCGAGCCGCTCTCGTCGCAGGAGTCTGGCGCTGCCGTCCTGACTGCGGTGCATCTGCAATCGCTGGGAAAGTTGCCGTGCGGACAAGTCTATCAGCCGGTCCGGCTGGGCAACGACTTTGGCAGCGTGGTCGGCGCCTACGGCAATCAGGCGCATTCGGTGACATATCACGCGTACGTCGATTCGAACGGGCGCGCGCTAAGGGAAGTCTTGCTTAAGTCGAGCGGCGTCGCCGGCCTCGACGTAGCGGCGCTGGGCGACATCCAGCAGGCGAACTTCAAACCCGCGCAGTTCCTCTGTACGCCGGTCGTTGGAGAGGTCGATCTACGCGAGGATTACAATCCATGATCGCCGGCGAGCAGGTGGTTCACTACCGCCGCCATTTTCACGCCCACCCGGAGCTCTCGCTGGTCGAGTTTGCGACCGCGAAGTTCATCGAACGCGAGTTGCGCGAGGCGGGTTACGACGAGATTCGCACCGGCATCGGCGGGACCGGCGTTTTGGCGACGCTGCGCGGCGGAAAGCCGGGCCCGGTGACGCTGCTGCGCGCCGACATGGACGCGCTGCCGGTCGAGGAGTGCAACGAGGTGCCGTACCGGTCGCAGACGGCGGGCGTCATGCATGCCTGCGGCCACGACGCTCATATGGCGATGCTGCTTACCGCGGCGCGCGCGCTTGCGCCGCGCGCGGCCGAGATCGCCGGCACGATCGTCTTTTGCTTTCAGCCCGGCGAAGAGGGGCATTCCGGCAACAAGCTGATGATCGCCGATGGGGCGCTGGAGAATCCGCACGTCGATCGCACCTTTGCGCTGCACGTGTATAGCGGCTTGGATGTGGGAAAAGTCGGCATTCGCGACGGTCCGTTCTTCGCATCGTCGGACCGTTTCGATATCGAGTTGATCGGAAGGGGCGGCCATGGCGCGTTACCGCAGAGCGCGGTCGATCCGGTCGTGGCGGCGGCGCAGTTCGTCACGCTGCTGCAGACCATCGCGAGCCGCGAGTTCGCGGCAACCGCGCCGGTCGTCGTGACGGTCGGCTCCCTGCATGCCGGCACCACCTTCAACGTCATTCCCGAGCGTGCGACGCTGCAGGGAAGCGTCCGCGCGCTCGATGCGGTCGTTCGCGCGGAGATTCCGCAACGCATGGAACGACTGCTGGCCGGCCTCTGCGAGGCGATGCGGCTGACGTATACCTTTGAGTACCACTGGGTCTACCCGCCGACGGTAAACGATCCTGCGACCAACGACCTCGTTCGCGCCATCGCGCGCGAGGTTGTCGGTGAGCGCAACGTCGTCGACCCGCACGAGATCGTCATGTGGTCCGAGGATATGTCGTTCATGCAGGAGCTGCGACCCGGCGCCTACTTCCTGATCGGGGCGCGCGGCGAGCGCAAAGGCATCGAGCCGCAGCACAGCGCGCGTTTCGACATCGACGAGCGTGCGCTGGAGATCGGCTTTCGGATGATGATGGGCTTGGCGCTTTCGCCATGAGCTCGGAGATTCGCAAGTACGTCATCGTCGGCAACGGCTTTGCGGGCACCACCGCGGCCGAGCAGCTGCGCAAGCACGACCCATCGTGCGAGATCCTGCTCTTCGGGGACGAACCGTACACGCTCTACAATCGCATCTCGTTGCCGCCGATGCTGCGCAAGCAGATTCCCGAGGCGAAGGTGATGATTCGCAATCGCGCCTGGCACGAGGAGCATCGCATCGCGCTGCACCTCGAGACACGCGTCGAACGGGTCGTGCCGGAGGAGCGCATCGTCGTGGTTGACGGAACGTCGTACCCGTACGATGCGTTGCTGCTGGCGACCGGTGGGCGTCCGAATCCCAGCGGCAAGCCCGGCGCCGACGGCGCCGCAAATCTCTTTCCCTTTCAGTATCTCGACGATACGCGCGCGATCTCCGCGCAGATCGACGAGAGCCGCGCCGGCGTCGCTATCGGCGGCTCGTTCATCGCGTACGAGCTGGCCGAGGCCTTTTCGTCGCGCGGCCTCGAGACGCACTGGTTGATGCGCGGTCCGCGCGGCCTGCACCGCATCATCGATGAGGATGCGGGCGAGCTGCTGCACGAAGCGGCGCGCGCCGACGGCGTGCACATGCATTACGGCGAAGAGGTTGAGGAGTTCGTGCGCTCCAACGGCGTCATTACCAAAGTTCGTACGAACACCGGGGCCGAGATCGAGGCGCAGTGCTATGCGTACGGTTTCGGACTGGCGATGAATACCGAGCTGTGCGACGGCTCCGGCATCGAGACCAGCCGCAATGGCATCCTCTGCGACGATCATCTCGAAACGAACGTCAAAGGCATCTTTGCCGCCGGCGACGTCGCCGACTTCTACGATCCGATTCTCGAGGTCCGCTATCGCATGGGCACGTGGAACAACGCGGGCGCGCACGGCAAGGTCGTCGCTCTCAACATGATGGGCGGCAGCGAGAAGTACCACGACGTTCCCGAGTACTCGTCACTCCTCTTCAAAGGCCAGACGATCACCCAGTTCGGTCTGGGAACCGATCTCGTCGCGGAGCTGGAAATCGCGCGCCGTATCGACCGCGAGAAGAAGTGGTATCGCGCGCTCTTTTTCTGGCAGGAGCGGCTCGTCGGCGGCTTGATGCTCGGCAAAGGCAACCGTTCCGGCAAGCGCAAGTACGTCGAGGCGATCAAGAGCAAACAGCGCTTCCCCAAACCCGAATGGGAAGCAATGCTCGACTGGACCGCCTAGCCCTTGTCATCCTGAGCGAAGCGAGTGGTAACGTGTGCCCGCATGTCATCCTGAGCGCGTTGGCCGGTGGGCAGGATAGGGACGTGCGGGTTAGCGTGCGGTTTGCATTTCACGCAATTGCTCAATCATCGGCGTCAGGCTGACCGAGACGAAGCCCGTCTTCGGCCGATCGTAATCGATCATCATCTCGATTACGATTACGTAGGCGAGGACGTAAATGATGCTAAGGATGAGCGGGCGCGCCCCATCCAGAGCAAAGCGAACCCCTAGCGACAAGGAGCCGAGCGTAACTAAACAGAGCGTAAGGACGACGATCGCCGTCGGCACGTGACTGGCCAACGCTTGGCGCTGTTGCGCAAGAACGTCAATTAGATTGTTTACGCTTTGCAGAAGCAGAGAGAGTCCTATCGTACCTCGCGCATGCAGCGCGGAGGACGCAATAGCCCACAGCTGATTCTCGTCGCGCTTAGCTCGGGCGGTGGTTCGTCGCGTTGACTCGGGATCGTCAGGGCTTTGATAGACTGCCAAACCTGCGGCGGTGGCGTCAGTCAATATCCCGCGAAAGCGCCTGGAATCTGCGGGTTCGAGCTGATCTGCCCGGAACCATGTGGTGGCAATGGCATTGGCTTCGGCGATGACGACTGCTCGACGCGCGTCAAAACGCGCGGAAGCTTGGGAGAACGATAGGCCTAAAACGAAAGCCGATAGCGTGAGCAGACCAGCCTGCAGGGCATTGACGGGATCAAGGTTCGGATTTTTTAGTGACACAACGGCGCGCAGGCGATAGGGCAGCTCAATCGCCAGGCCCAACACGACGAACATGACCGTTGGGAGTATCCAGGGACTAGACTGATAGATAAGATCGGTCACGTCAGGCCCCCGTGCGCGCGGAAGTCTCGACGTTCGGCGAGTTCCTCATCGATCACTCCGTTGGAGTCAGACTGACCATAATGTCGTCACCCTCGATCTTTACAGGATAGGTTTCCACGCCATAATCCGCAACATGCGTGGTATTACCCGTCCTCACGTCGTAGCGCCAGCCGTGGCCCCGGCATGTCACGATCGGACCGTCAAGCTCGCCCATCGCCAGCGATAGTCCTTGGTGCAAACAGGTATCATCCATCGCGTAGATGGTCCCGTTCACATTAAAGAGCGCGAGTTCTTTACCGTCCACAGTGACGGGCCAGCCCCTACCGACAGGAACTTGGTCGACTCGGGCAACTCGTACGAAGTCCGCCATGGTCACACCTCATTCACTACATAGATCAAATGTCGGGCTCGGGCGGGGGGAAGGCGGTCACGTCACGCTGGTAGACGCCGAAGACGTTCCCTTCCGGGTCCTCGACGATAGCATACCAAGCCGTCTTCGGGACGGCCGCTTTGGGGCGAACGACCTTACCGCCGAGTGCGACAACGTGCGCTACGGCCGCATCGATAGCCTCAACGTCAACGTAGTGAACCCAACTGCGCGGCGCGGGAATCGGGCGGTGCAGGAGGCCGCCCTGAACGCTCTTGTCGTCGCCCGATCCCGTCCGTATCCTGAAGTAATCCACCGCCGTCGCCTTGTCGATGGTCCAGCCAAATAGCTCTCGATAGAACTCTGCCAGTCTCTCGGGCTCTTCGGCATATATCTCAAAGTGTGTCACCGATGAAACCACGAATCTATTCCGCTGCGACCATGCAATAGGCCATCGGGTGCGAATCGGACGCCTCTGCGGCCAGGCCTTTCTTTCCGACGGTCTCCCAGGTGACGAATCCAGGCTCACCGCTCTTGCGGTTGGGCGTCATACCAAGTTCCTTGAGAGTTTCATCGACGCTGTCGTACCAAACCCCGGTTTTCATCAGCTTATGCGCCTCTTCGGCAGTCGCTACCTTACGACCGTAGGCCTCTGACAAGCGGGCCATTTGCTCGACTTGCTTGACGGAAGGGAAGCGCTCGCCTCTGACGCGCCAGATGTTGTCTTCGTTTCCGACGCGGACGTGGATGCCGAGTACAACCGCCATAGCGCACATGGGGATCACACCGCGCATCGTGTTTTCCCAGCAGAGGACTGAGCCTTGGGGGGACCGCCGCAAGTATTCCATCCAGTCGAACGGATTGCGCCCGCAAGCGCCTCCGCCGATTGCCACCAAACAGTGGTTGAGCGGGCCCATGTAGAGCCCTTTGCGGATAAGCCTCTCGACAATCTCAAGTTGATGCACGTAGCCGAGCATGAAGTAAGGCTGAATACCGTTTGCGCGGAGCCGTTTTAGGTGCTCGATGTAGAAGGCCGGTCCGGCGTCGGCCCACAACCCTGCCCAAGCTTGCTGCGCCTTCTCATTATTTTCAAGGTGCGTTCCTTTGATGTCGTCCTCGCTCCACATTTGGAGCAGATCCATCATTCCTGTGCCGATCGCAATGGTGACTTGATCGGGTTTAGGGTTGAGCTCAGTGAGCATGTGGCGCGTATCGTAGTCCAACCATTTCGCCTTTGCCTCGTCAGTCTTCGGCGCGAATGAAATGGAACCGCCGACCGACAGGATCATCTTGGGTACGGCTTGCCGCAGCATGCCGATGAATTCGTTGAACTGCTCGAAGTCTTTCGAGAGCTGCCCGGTAGCGGGGTTGCGCACGTGGATGTGCAGATGCGTAGCTCCGGCGTTATAGCAATCTATGGCGGCCTGCGCTTGCTCTTTCCAGGTAACGGGAATGTCGGCATCACCTGGTACCCACGACGGTCCATATGGCGCAGCCGTAATGATAAGTGGGTCCATATTCTCAGGATATAGCGAGTCATCTATGAATTCCATAACGATCCTTTTTTCAAGCGTGTACGTTCTTGTGCTGAACCTTAGTGGCGTCGGGCCCTGCCATTTCGCTGCGTTCCTAAACGGCTCCGCTAAAGATCGTCTCCTTGGTCAGTGCGAGAAACGCACCGAGGCCGCTTTTTCAATACAGTCGGCAAACTCGTCGACGTCCTCCGGCGTGGTAGCCCAGTGCGTCATCCAGCGCACTTCGGGCAGCGCCTCGTCGAAGGTGTAGAAGAAGAACTGGCGCCGGATCCGCTCGACGGCGTCGCGGCCGAGCGTCGCGAAGATCGCGTTGCAGCGCACCGGCCGCGTGACGCGGACGCCCGCGATCGTAGCAACGCGTTCGTGCAGACGTTTGGTCATCGCATTCGAGTGCGAGGCGTAACGCAGCCACAGGTCGCCGGATAGCAGCGCGATGAACTGCGCGGCGATGTAGCGCATCTTCGAAGCGAGCTGCATGGACTGCTTCTGTACGAAAGGCGCCGCGCCGCGCGCGTCGAGCGCCGGGTTGAAAAAGCAGATCGCCTCGCCGAGCATCAGGCCGTTCTTCGTACCGCCGAAGCTGAGCACGTCGACCCCGGTATCGCGACTGACGCCGCACAGCGTCGTGCCAAGCGCCGCCGCCGCGTTGGAGAGGCGCGCGCCGTCAAGATGCACGATGAGCCCGCGCCCGTGCGCGAAATCGCAGAGCGCGCGCAGCTCGTCGAGTTCGTAGAGGTCGCCGTACTCGGTCGCTTGCGAGATCGAGAGCGCGCGTGGCTGCGGAAAGTGCACGTCGTGACCGCCGTGCAGGTACGGCTCGAGGTCGGCCGGCCGAAGCTTGCCGTCGCCGGTAGGAATCGGCACGACCTTCGAGCCGCTGAAGCGTTCGAGCGCGCCGCACTCGTCGGTCTGCAGGTGCGCCGTGGCCGGCGCGAGCACGGCCTCCCATGGGTTGAGCAGCGAACTGAGCGCCGCAACGTTTGCGCCGGTGCCGTTGAAGGTGAGATAGACCGAAACGTCGTCGCCGAAGTGGCGGCGAAACGAAGCGATCGCGCGCTGCGTCCACGGGTCGTGGCCGTAGCCGACCGCGTCGCCGGTATTTGCATCGAGCAGCGCCCGCACGATCTCCGGCGCGACCGGCGCGTTATTGTCGCTGCCGAAGCTGCGGCGCGATGAACCCTCCATCGTTAGCAGGGTGCGCGGGGCGAAGGGTCGAGCCCTACCGCGTCGCATAAGGTAGGCCGCATGCCCCAGCGCGACCAGCTCGAAGTAGACGTCCTCTTTGTCGGCGCCGGGCCCGCGAGCCTCGCGGGCGCGATTCGCCTCGGTCAGCTCGCGCAGGAGGCGCAGCGCGCGCTCGAGATCCTCGTTATAGAGAAGGCCGGCGAGGTCGGAAACCACGGTATCTCCGGCGCGGTGATGGATCCGCGCTCGCTCGACGAGCTGCTGCCGAACTGGCGCGAGAGCGCGCCGGTCGAGTCGCCCGTGACCAGCGACGAGCTATGGGTTTTGACCGAGCGCGGCAAGCTCAAAGCGCCCTTTACGCCGGCGCCGCTGCGCAATAGCGGCAAGTACGTCACCTCGTTGCAGAAGCTTAGCGTGTGGCTGGCGGAACGCGCCGAAGAGGCCGGCGCACAAGTCTTTCCGGCCTTTCCGGGACAAGAGCTGCTCTGGGAGGGCGACCGCGTTGTCGGCGTACGGACCGGCGACAAAGGCCTCGATCACAACGGTACGCCGAAATCGAACTACGAGCCGGGCGCCGATATTCTCGCGAAGATCGTCGTGCTCGGTGAGGGACCGCGCGGTTCGCTTGCAAAGCAGGCGATTGCGCGTCTTGGGTTAGCCGATGGCCGCGAACCGCAAGTCTACGCGGCGGGCGTCAAAGAGCTGTGGCAGCTTCCCGACGATCGCTTCAAAGCGGGCTCGGTGATTCACACGCTCGGCTATCCGCTTCCGGCGGAGACCTTCGGCGGCGGCTTCATCTACGGCATGGGCGGCAACGTACTCGATATCGGCATGGTCACTGGTCTCGATTACAAGAATCCCACGACCGACCCGCACAACGAGTTGCAGCGTCTCAAGGAGCATCCGGCGGTGGCGCGCCTCCTGCAAGGCGCGACGCTGATTCGCTACGGCGCGAAGGCGATTCCCGAGGGCGGCCTCTTTGCGATGCCGCGCCCCTATTCCGACGGGCTGCTGCTGGTTGGCGACTCTGCCGGCTTCTTGAACGGCATGCGGCTCAAGGGAATTCATCTCGGCATGAAATCCGGGATGCTGGCGGCCGAGACGATCTGGGCGGCGCTGGCCTCGGATGCGTACGATGCCGCAACGCTCGCGTCGTACGAGCAACGGTTCAAAGATTCGTGGGCCTTTACGGAGTTGAAGAGCGCGCGAAACTTCCACCAAGGATTCAAGCACGGTCTGCTCTCCGGCCTGATCAACGCGGGCCTTTCGACCTTCACCGGCGGCGCCGGCTTCGGCTTCATCAACAAACTCTCGGGCGAGGCGGGCTACGAACGGATGGAAAAGATGGGCTGGGAGCCCAAAGCGACTCCGCGCGCCAAGATCGATAACGTGCTGACCTTCGACAAGCTTACCGACGTCTATAACAGCGGCACGATGCATGAAGAGAATCAGCCTTGTCACTTGCTGGTCGCCGACACGAACATCTGCAAAGATCGCTGCACCGTCGAGTACGGCAATCCGTGCAAATACTTCTGCCCGGCAGCCGTCTACGAGCCGCTCTTCGAGAAGAACGATGGCGGATTCGAAGGGCGGCTGCAAATCAACTTTACGAACTGCGTGCATTGCAAGACCTGCGACATCGCCGATCCGTATCAAATCATTACCTGGGTTCCGCCGCAGGGCGGCGAAGGTCCCGTCTATACCGGAATGTGAGCGATGACGGCTGCCGGCGGTGACGTCGTCGTCATCGGTGCGGGTCTCATCGGACTCGCCATCGGCTTCGAGCTTGCGCAGCGCGGCGCGACGGTTCGGATCTACGACCGCGACGAGCCGGCGCGCGCCGCCTCGTGGGCCGGCGCCGGAATCTTGGCACCGTATACCGAGCATCTGCGCGACGAAGCGCTGCTCGAACTCTGCGTTGCGTCGTTGCGCGCCTATCCGGCCTTCGTCGAGCGCGTTCGCGCCGCCGCCGGCATCGATCCGCTGTTGCGGCTCGACGGCGTCGTGCACGCCGCTTTTAACGAGGTCGAACTCGAACGGCTCAAGCATCACGCGCGCGCGCTCGCCGGGCGTAACGTCCAAACCGAGGTGCTCGAACGAGCCGCACTCCTGGCGGCGGAGCCGTGGGTCGGCTCACACGTCGCCGGTGGACTGCTCATCGGCGCGGAAGGCTCGGTGGACAATCGCCGGCTCGGCCGCGCGCTCGTCGCGGGATGCTCGGCGCGCGGCGTTGCGATCGAACGGACGGCCGTGCTCGGCGTCGAGTGCGATGCGCGGCGCCTGCTGGGCGTGCGCACCGAGTTGGGTTTCGTTGCGGCAGGCGCCGCGATCAACGCGTGCGGCGCCTGGGGCGCGCGCCTGAGCGGTATGCCGCAATCCTGCATTCCGCCGATCGTGCCAAGAAAGGGACAGATGCTGGCGCTGGCCGTGCCGCCGGGCTTGGTGCGGCACACAACGTGGTTTTCGGGTGCGTATCTCGTGCCGCGCGAGGATGGACGGCTACTCGTCGGCGCGACGGAGGAAGCGGCCGGCTTTGACGAGCGCATAACCGCGGAAGCAACGCATCAGCTCCTGCACGCCGCGCTCGCGGCGGCGCCGTCGTTGGGTGCATTTACGGTGACGGAGAGTTGGGCGGGCTTGCGGCCCGGCACGCCCGACGGGTTGCCTTTTCTCGGGCCGACGCCGCTTGCGGGACTCTTCCTTGCGACCGGCCACTATCGCAACGGCATCCTGCTGGTCCCGGCAACGGCGAGCGCGATTGCCGATGCGGTCGAAGGCAAGCCCGTGCCCGAGCTACGGCCCTTTACTATCGAACGGCGCCACGCGGAAGAATCGGCGCCGAGCCGAATCACTCACGCGTGAAGGCAACGATCAACGGCCGCTTGCGCGACCTGCCCGACGAGCTCACGGTCGGCGCCCTGCTCGAGATGCTCGGCGCATCGCGCGCCGGAATAGCCGTGGCGCGCAACGAGCGCATCGTTGCGCGCACGGAGTACGACAGCGACCGCCTCCTCGAGGGCGACCGCATCGAGATCGTTACGGCGGTGGCGGGTGGCTGAAATGCAGGACGACGTCTTCCGCATCGGCGCGCTGGCTCTGCGCTCGCGGCTGATCGTCGGAACCGGAAAGTATTCGTCGTTGGACGTAATGCAGGCGGCGCACGAGGCCAGCGGCGCCGCGATGGTGACGGTCGCGATCCGCCGCATCAACCTCGACGATAGCAAAGGCCGCACGATGCTCGACTACATCGATCGCGAGCGCTATACGATTCTGCCGAACACCGCCGGCTGTTACACGGCCAAAGACGCCGTGCTGACCGCGCGGCTGGCGCGCGAACTGCTGGGCACCGATTTGGTGAAGCTCGAGGTCATCGGCGATCCGCAGACGCTGCATCCCGATACCGTCGCCACGCTCGATGCCGCCGAGCAGCTCGTCAACGACGGCTTTACCGTGCTCCCCTATATCGGCGACGATCCAATTGCGTGCAAACAACTCGAGGAGCTCGGCTGTGCCGCGGTGATGCCGCTCGCGGCGCCGATCGGCAGCGGCTTGGGCGTCTGCAACCCGTACTCGATCCGAATCATCAAGGAGCGCGCGCTCGTGCCGGTGATCGTGGACGCGGGCGTCGGCACCGCGTCCGACGCGGCGATCGCCATGGAGCTGGGCGTCGACGCCCTGCTGATGAACACTGGAATCGCCGCAGCCGACGATCCGGTGCGCATGGCGCGGGCCATGAAACACGCCGTGATCGCCGGCCGGCAGGCCTTTCTCGCCGGGCGCATGGCCAGGCGGCTCTACGCGAACGCCTCGAGTCCGATGCAGGATTTGATCGCTACCGAAGCGCCATAGCCGCAACGTGCACCATCCGCTGCGCTACATCATCCCGCCGCTCATCGTAATTGTCGCCATAGCGGCGGTATACATTCCGATGCACCGTCATAAGGTTGCGGTGCGCGAGAATCCGCACCACCACACCCACAAGCCGGTCAATCACATCACGGCCGCCGGCGTGGTCGCGGCGGGGCTGATCGTCGCCTTTATCGCGGCCTTTATCTTACCCTAGCGATTGCAAACCAGTGGACCGCGCCGCGCAGCGACCGTTCCCGGTGCGCCCACGAACCGGCGACCGCATCCACGTCGTGCTCCTCGAGCGACTCGATCGCGAAGTGCGGTTCGAGCAGTTCGGTTACACCCTGGCGATTGAAAAACGCGTGTGCGATTCCGCGCTCGTCGCCGGCGACCGGCGCGAAGGTAAACTCGTCGAGCCGCTCGCCCTCGCCGAAGCGCGCATCGCGCACCGAACCAAACGTTGCGTAGAGCAGTCCGTTCTTTTCCAGAAGTCCCGCGATCTCCGCAACGTGGTGCGCGATTGTCGCCACGCTGCCGTGCAGTAAACCGTGTGTCGAGAGTGTCGCCGCGAAGGACCCCGAGATGCCGGCGAAGGGCTCGACGGTGGCGGCCGTGCGATCGTCGATAGCGGCGACCGTAAAGCCGGCGCGGCTCAAGGCTGCGACGTTGCGGCCGCTCCCCGAGGCAAACTCTAAAACACCCACCTTCGCCGGCTCCAGGCGTTCGATGAGCGCAAGGGTCAGCGGGTGGGGCGGCGCAATGGTGGGCGAGGCTTGTGGCGAAGCTGGCGGCTTTGGCACCATATGCCCTTCGCGAAAGGATGACAACTTGCTAGGTGAAGGCGACCAGCTTCCCAGCGTCCAGCTGCTCGACGACGAAGGACGACAGATCGAGACGACCGATCTCCTCGGCGGCCCCCTCATCCTATACTTCTATCCCAAAGACGATACGCCGGGCTGCACGAGCGAAGCATCGCAGTTCCGCGACCTCTACGCGCAGTTTCAGAAGAAGAAGGCTCGCATCGTCGGCGTAAGCCGCGACTCCGTCGAATCGCATCAGCGCTTCAAGAAGAAGTTTTCGATCCCGTTTGTGCTGCTCGCCGATACCGACTCGAAACTCTGCGACGCCTTCGGCGTGATCGTCGAGAAGAATATGTACGGCAAGAAGAGCAAAGGCATCGCGCGCTCAACTTTTCTCATCGACGCCGACGGCACGATAACCAAGGTTTGGCCCAAGGTCAACGTCGACGAACACGCCGACGACGTGCTCGCCTCGTTGTAGCCGCTCCATGTCGTCCGGACCCGTTCGACGGATGGGAGATCGTGGGCGCCGCGTCAAATCGGTCGACATGGTTGGCCTGCGAAACGCAGTCGCTTGCGCGCTTTTGGCGTGCTGCCTTTATGCCTGCGGTGGCGGCTCGGTCGTCGGCGCAGCCAACGATGGGGTAGGCAGCCTGAAGGCGATCGATCACGTCGTGATCATCATTCAAGAGAACCGCAGCTTCGACAACCTGTTCCGAGGATATTCCGGAGCCGACACGGCCTCCTACGGGTACGACAGCAAGGGTGATAAAGTCACGTTGAAGCCGATCGGGTTCAAGACGACCTGGGACCTCGAGCACAGCTTGGCCGCGTTTCTCACGAGCTGCAACGGTCGAGGAACCTATCCGGGGACCGATTGCCGCATGAACGGCTTCGACATGGAGGGGCATGAGTGCGGGCAATCGGGACCACCCTGTCCAATTAAATATCCGCAGTACGCTTACGTTCCGCGCAACGAGACCAAGCCGTACTTTGCGATGGCATCGCAATACGTCTTGGCCGACCACATGTTCACCTCGAACCTCGACGAGAGCAGCTTCATCTCGCATCAGTACATCATCGCTGCTCAAGCGAGCTCGACCGTTAATGTCCCCGAGGGCGGCCCTTGGGGCTGCAGCGGGATCGCCACGATCGCCACGATAACACAGGAGCGGGCACTCGGTCCGTTGACTTCGGCGTGCCTCAATAACCAGACCCTCGGAGATGAGCTGGACGCTGCCGGCATTTCCTGGAAGTATTACACCGCAAGCCTTAACGGGGGCGACGGCGCGCTTTGGAGCGCTTATCAGGCGATCGAGCACATCTACGACGGACCCGATTGGAAGAAGAACGTCATTAGTCCGCAGACGCGCTTTTTCAGAGATGTCCGCAACGGTCAACTTCCGGCAGTCAGTTGGATTACGCCGACGTGTGCAAACTCGGATCACGCCGGCTGCGACTCCGACACCGGGCCGCAATGGGTCGGCTCGCTCGTCAATGCCGTCGGCGAGTCTCGCTACTGGAAGTCGACCGCGATCTTCATCTTCTGGGACGATCCCGGCGGCTGGTACGATCACGTGCCACCTACGAAGCTCGACTATGACGGCCTCGGATTCCGAGTTCCGCTCTTGGTCATCTCGCCGTACGCAAAGCAAGGATACGTCTCCCACGTTCACTACGAACATGGGAGCCTGCTGCGCTTCGTGGAGGATCGTTTTAACCTGTCAGCGCTGTCCGCGTCCGACGCACGTGCTACCTCTCCGGAGGCGGACTGCTTCGACTTCAGGCAGAGCCCGCGCACGTTTGTGCCGATTCAAACGACGATGGACGAACGCGATTTCGAGCGACAACCGCTCGACCTGCGTCCCGTCGACAAAGAGTAGCTTCGCCTCTCTCTCGTTAGTTTTCCAGTTTCGGCTCGCTGCGGGGAAGCGAAAACGCAATTAGCGCACGCACGGGTGACAGACCGCGACTAACGACCGCGTAGGGCATGACCTCGAGGCCTAGCTCGCGTAGGCGTTGCGCCGCCGAAAGCAGTTCGGTTCCGCTGGTAACGACGTCCTCGAGCAGCAGAACCCGTTGACCGGCATGATAGGGCCCCTCGACGTATTCGTTCGCGAAGGCTCCGTAGGCTTTCGGCTTCTTGCGCACCGCAATCATCGGAATTCCGGAGAGCTGCGAGACGGCGGTCGCGATGACGACGCCGCCCAACTCGGTGCCGCCGATGAGATCGGGACTGATCTCGGAGATGACCGGCGTGAAGAGCCGCGCGATGCGCCGCAGAACGTGCGGGTCGGCGAAGAGCCGGAACTTATCGATGTAGTAATCGCTCGGCGAGCCGCCCGAAAGCACGTAATCGCCGCGCGTCAGCGCGCGCTCGACGATTGTCTTGCGCAGCCAGGCCAGCTCCTGCAGGCCTATATGCTCCATTGCCATGCGTTCCAGGATTCGACCACGGGATTGGGCTCGAAGCCTTTGAAGTCCACGCTCACCGGCTCCATCTGCCGGTACCAATAGATAAAAAGATTCGGGGCATCGCGCGCCAGCAGCTCCTGGATGCGGTCGTAGGCCGCTTTGCGCGTCGCCCGGTCGTAGTGCGTCAGCGCGATCCGCTGCTCGGCCTGCATCTCCGGGCTGCAGTAGCGCGAGTAGTTGTAGCCGCTGGGCGGTGCGTTTTCACACATGAACTGCGTGCTGTCGTCGGGATCGATGCCGGCATACCAGCCCGAGTCGGAGAGATCGAAGCGCCCCAACTGCAGAATGCCGCCCATGCCTGCCGGTGCGAAGAGCACGTCGCCGGGAAAGTACTTGATCGCGACATCGACCCCGATCTTGCGAAGCATTGCCTGAACCTGCAGGCTCTCGCGCCGGCGCGTAGCGTTGGAGTTGTTCGTTACCAGAACAAGCTCGAAACGTTGCCCGTTTTTGCGTAGGACGCCGTCGGGACCCGGCTTCCAGCCTGCCTGTTGCAAGAGATTGCGTGCCGCCGTCAGGTCGAAGGGATACGGGCGAACGTTCGAGTTGAAGGCCCACATCCAGTTTGGAATATCCTCGGTCGCGGCGGTTTGCGTGCCGAAGGTTTCGGTCCGAACGAGCTGATTCTTATCGACGGCGTAAGCAATCGCGAGGCGAACGCGCGGGTCTTTCAAGAATGGCCGGGCACAATTCAGCTGAACGTAGGCGTAACCGTTGACGTTGACCCACGCGATTCGGATGTCGGAGAGCGTTCGAACTGACGGGTAGTTTGAAATGGACGCCTGGAACATATAATCGACGTCGTGCGTGCGCAAAAGGTTTACCGCGGTCTGCTCTTCGGGAACGATTCGAATGACGATCTGCTCGAGGCCCGGCTTGCCGAGAAAGAAGCCGTCGTTGCGCGCAAGCGTTACGTGATCGCCGCGCGCCCACTCGACAAACTTGAACGGCCCGTCGCTCACGAGCGGCGCGCTGTTAAACGGAATTTGGTTGATGTTCGGATATTTTGCCAGTACGTGCGCGGGCGCGACCATGTATGGCTGGTCGCTCTCGGCGAAGAACGAGTTCACGAACGGCGAGAAGCGCGCCTTGAGATGGACGACGGCGGTAAAGGGGTCGGGCGCGTCGATCGCCGTGATGTCGTCGTAGGCGTGGCGCGAGACGACGTTGTTGTTCGCATTCATGATCGCCTGCCACGACCACTTGACGTCTGCCACGGTCAACGGCACGCCGTCGCTCCAGCGAACGTTCTTGCGAAGATGATACGTGACCGTGAGACCGTCGGCGCTGATGCCGCGATTGGCCACGGTCGGCACGGTCGCCGCCAGCATCGGCAGTGGATTGCCTTTCGGATCCGCCGTAAGCAACGGCTCGAACATGAGGCGGTCGACGAAGACGTCGGTCGTGTTCGAGTTGAGCAGCGGATTGAGATTCTTGAAGTCGCTTTGAACCGCGACGCGCAGCACGCCGGGTTGCGTCCAGGAGTGCCTTCCGGTGCTCTCTAGAGCGTGTTCCGTCTTCGTGCAGGCCGTCAATGCGACGGCGCTCGCGAACGCGATCGCGGCCGCGCGGTAGCTCACACCGCGGCTTTCGGGCCTACTCTGTTCCCCGGCACCGGGTCGTAGCGCTCGTGCCGCCAGGAGTAGGTTCCTAGCCCTTGCGTCGCGGTGCGCAACTCGGTGATGTAACGCGACAGCTCGACCGCCGGCACGTAGGCTTCGACCACGTCGAACCCGGCACGCTCGTCGGGATTCATGCCGAGAATTTGGCCGCGCTTACCGGTAAGCTGCTGGATGACGGTCGAGGTGTAGCTCGTCGGCACGATCACACGTACGTGGTCGATCGGTTCGAGCACGACGGGATTGCACTTTGGCAGCGCCTCGCGCACCCCCATGCCGGCCGCCGTTTTGAACGACTGCTCGCTCGAGTCCACGTCGTGATACTGGCCGTCGAAGAGCACGACGTGCATGTCGGTGACCGGGTTGCCGTTGGGGCCATGAGCGAGCGCTTCGCGCACGCCCTTCTCCACCGCGGGAATGAACTGGCGGGGCACCACTCCGCCGACGATCTTCTCTTCGAAGGTGACGCCGGCGCCTCGCTCGCGCGGCTCGAAGCGCAGCCACACGTCGCCGAACTGCCCGTGGCCGCCGGTTTGATGCTTGTACCGCGAGTGAACCTCGGTGCTGCCGGTGATCGTCTCCAGATACGGAATCGTCGGCGGCGCGATCTGAACCTCCACTTTATACTTGCGCGCTAAACGCTCGACCGCGATCGCAACGTGTTGCTCGCCGCGTCCCAACAGCAAATGCTCGTGCGTCACTTCGGCGCGGTCGAGGCGCAGCGCGGGATCCTCGTCTACGATGCGCGCGAGCATCTGCGAGATCTTCGCCTCGTCGATGCGGTCCTTCGGTTTCACCGCCACGGCAAAGACGGGCTCGGCTACCGGGACGCGCGGCAAGAGTACCTTGTGGCCGTTCGAGGTAAGCGTATCGCCGGTCGAGACCGACTCGAGCCGCGCGAGCGCGACGATCGTTCCAGGTCCCGCCTCCGGTATTGCCTCTTGCTTCTTGCCTTGGAGCCGATAGAGGCCGCCAAGCCGCACCTTTTCGTCGCGTTTGCTGATGTTCGTAAGCGTTGCGTCGGCCTTGATGATTCCTGAAAGCACGCGCACGATCGAGAGCTTTCCACTTTGCGGATGGATCGCGGTCTTGATCACGCGGGCAACGACGGGCGCGGCCGGATCGGATTCGATCGGCCGTCCTTCGGCGTCGACTTGCGGCGCCGTGGCGGGCGAGGGCAGCCACTTTTCGATCGCGCGAACCAGCGCCGCGACGCCGGCTCCCGAACTGCCGGCCGCAACGAGCACGGGAACGACTTGATCGTGCGAGCACTCGCCGCACAGGTCGCGCTCGATCTCCTCGAGCGGCGGCTCGACGCCTTCGAGCAGCTCCTCCATCAAGTGGTCGTCGAAGTCCGCCATCGCTTCGAGCAGCTCGACGTGCATGCGTTGCGCGAGATCCGCCAGATCGGCCGGAATCGTCTCTTCCTTCTCGCCGACCTGCGCCGAGCCGGCGGCAGCATCGAACTTGTACGCCTTCATCTCCGCAAGGTCCACGTAGCCGGCGAAGTTTTCGGCGCTGCCGATCGGCAGCTGCTCGGCCACGACGTGCCGGCCGTACGCGCTCTGCAACGCCGCGAGCGTTCTGGAAAAATCGGCGCCGGGACGATCCATCTTGTTAACGACGAAGATGTGCGGCATGTGCATGGACTCGATGTAGTCGACCGCAGCTTGCGTCTGGACGACGCGGCCTGGATCGGCCTCGACGACGACGATGACCGCGTCGACGCCGGCCAGCGCCTGTTTCGTCTCCTCAAAGAAGTCGATGAAGCCCGGCGTGTCGACGATCGCGATCTCGACGCCGTCGTCGCTCGTGTGCGCGAAGCCTACCGTGGTGGATTGCAGATGCCCGGTATCCTCGGGCTCGTGATCGGTGACGGTCGTCCCGTCGGCGATCGTGCCACGTCGTCCGATCGCACCGGTGTGGGCGAGCATCGCTTCAACCAACGTGGTCTTGCCGGCGTGATGAGGGCCGACGAATGCGATGTTTCTAAGGCGCTCGATATCCGCCACGGTCTTGTTCCCCTATCTGAAATGGATGCTAGCGGCGTTTCGCCGCAGTCTTTTTCTTCTTGACGGTCTTCGTAGTGCGTCCGGCAGCCCGTTTGGGCGCGGTACGGCGCGGTGCGGCTTTCTTCGCTGCCGCTTTCTTGCTAACGATCTTCTTGCGGAAGGCTTTCTTGGCCGCAGCTTTCTTGGCCGCAGCCTTCTTGCTCGCCGATTTCTTGGCGAGCGGTTTGCTCTTGGGCGCAGGCACTCTCTTCGCGCGCGGACTGGGAGCCGAGGCCTTCTTCGCGGCTGGGCGCGGCGGCTTGGCAGCCTTCTTGCCTTTGACGGTGGCGCCGTTGCGCGCGGATTTCTTCTTCTCGGAGGCAGTCGGTTTGGCGATGCGCTCGGCGCGCGCTTTGGTGGAAGACGATGAGGAGTCGACGCTGCGGCGCGATGTGCTCGCCGTCGGGGGCGTCGCGCGTTTCTTGGGTCCGGCCAGGCGTCCTGCCCGCCCGTCGCGGCGCGAACCCGCCCCGATCGCCTCGGCCTCCTCGGGCAAACCCAGTTCGGCGCGGCTGTAGCCGGTGATGCTGCTTCCGGGTGTGGCGGGTTGGCGGCGCGCCGCCGCCTGTGCCTCCAAATGCTCGCGCGTCGCGCGTAACGCGACGCGCGCCAATCGCCCGCCGACGGGAAATACCAGCTCGTTCACGCGAGCGTCGTCGAGCAGGGCGAGCACTATGTCGAAGGCGTTGCCTTGATCCTTCGGACTATGCGCGTCGGAACCAATCGCGATGCCGACTCCGCGCGCCTTCGCCTTGCGAATGAGCCGGGCGTTGGCGTCCAGATACTTCTTCTTGCGCTCCTCCGGATGGTCGCGGTAGAGGAAGCGCGTGTTGATCTCCACTGCTAGGCCCCGATCGTGACAGATCTGCAGCAGGCGGTCCTCGTAGTGCTCCAGCGCCTTTTTCTCCGGCCAGCGCCCGAGCGTCGCCGGAACGTAGAAGTGCCCGGCGATGTGCGACGGCAGCTTTTCGAGATCCGAGAAGAGCCGTGAGGTGTAAAGTTCCCACAGCGTCTCGGTGCTTACGACCTCGTACAGCGCGCTGAACTCCTCCCGGTCGAAAGGCCACATCCAATCGGCACCCTTCTCGGGATGGGTAATGGGAACGAAGTGGACGGAGCGGATGATACCGTCGGGGCGCAGTGCGTCGACGATGTTCTGTGCATCGGGCCGGGCGCGCGGATCGTTGTCGATCTCGGCGCCGATAGAGAAGCGGATGCCCCGGCGCAATCCCTCCGAGACCACCGCCGCGTGAGGCACGTCGACGCCGGCGGTCTCCGCCGCGCCGAGCAGATCGCCCGCCTGCGCGAGCTTCAGCGCCCGGCGTACCGTCGCGACCGCGCCGGGATCCTCGAAGGTAAGGAAGTTCGCGTGATCGGCGGCCATCAAGAAGCGGGGCGAGCCGCGCCGGCAGGCGTGGTAAAACCAAAGGAAGAGCATGCGCGCCGAATACGCGATGGGACGCTCCTCCGAGAAAGGCCGATGTTCGCCCTTGGCGTGACCGTGGACGTCGGGAATCGCGGCAATCCGCGGATCGCTCATCGACTGAAAATTAGGACGCGGCTCGCCACCTTCGTTAAGGTTGGCTTCTAGCCGCGGTAGCCCTCCATCTGCAGAAGACGCGCCTTCATCTCGAGGCCGTAGAAATAGTCGTGCAGATTCCCGGCGGAGTCGACCACGCGATGGCATGGAAAGAGTAACGGGAGCGGATTGCGTGCCATGACGCGTCCGACCGCCCGCGCGGCTTTGGGGCGGCCGATCTGCATCGCTACCCACGCGTAGGACCGAACCTCGCCGGGCGGGATGCGCGCCGCCGCGCGCAGGACCTCTTGCTCGAACGGTGTGAGCCCGCTGATATCGACGACGGTATCGTCGACCTTCCAGGTGTTGAAGAAGCGCTCGATCGCGTGCACCAGCCATGCCGGTGCCTCGCCGCGGACGATGTGCCGCCGCAGCCGCCGCTCGGCACGCGCCGCGACCTCCTCGAACGGCTCACCCGTATCGAGGCTCAGATAAGCGATGCGGTCGTCCTTGAACCCGGCGTACAAGAGCCCCAGTGGAGTCGCAACGACGGAAAGCACGATCGGTGACGTTCTTGCGCTCTTGAGAGCGGCGATGTGCTGGATAACCTTCTTCGCGAGGTCGCACGAGGCTTGTGGAGGCGGCAGCGATGAGAGACGGTATGCAACGCCTTCATACTCTTCGTATACGTCCTGACACGATGGACAGGCGCGAAGATGGGTATGGACGGTCTCCTTGAGCGAGGCTTGACACTCGCCGCGAAGCTCGTCCCACAATGCATCAACGTCACGACAGCGCATGTGCGGGAACTCCTTCGGGACTGAAACGTCCGATCTGCGGTCCGAGAATGCGGCGAAGGACGCGCACCGCGCGGTGCACGTGCGATTTGACCGTTCCGATCGGCTGGTTAAGGATCTCGGCGATCTCCGGGTGGCTGCGCCCTTCGATAAAACGAAGCGTCGCCGCCGCGCGAAGATGCATCGGCAATTGGAGAAGCGCGCGTTCCACGAGAGCGATCTCCGTGTTTTGCTCCACGATCGTCTCCGGTTGGGGCGGCCCCTCGTTGGATTCTCGCAAGAGGGCGTCCGGATCGGCCAAGGCATCGAGGGCCACGTTGGCGGGACGCTTGCTCCGCAGGCGGTTGCGCGTCACGTTGAGCGTAATCGTATAGAGCCAGGGCTGTAAGCGAAGTTCGGCGCGTTGCTCGAGCGACATCTTACCAAGTGCACGGTAGGCGCGCACGAAGGCATCCTGAACGATCTCCTCGGCGTCTTCACGGTTCCCGGTCATGCGCAGCGCGAAGCCGTAGAGCCGCCGTTGGTAGTCGTCGACGATTCGCTCGAAGGTATCTACGCTCGGGACGGCCGGCTGCGTCGCGGTGCTCCGGCCGGATGGAATCGCTGATGGCACGTAAACTCCCACAAGGAGTGGTGCGAGCGCGCTCATACTCTTGCCCGGACACTCCTGCTTGGCCCGGTGGTTTCACATGCGCCCGGAAAACTCCTCAAAACGGCTCCGGCGCGGCGGGAGCGCAGGGGTTTTCGCGGCCGTTCCTAAAGCATCGCCATGCTGCAAAACTGCCTCTTCGCCGTGGACGAGGCGGTTTTTTAAATTTGCGCTTCGTCCACGGAAAAGGGGGCTTCGACCCGTGCACCAAGCCATCGACCCGACGGAGATCTCACTCGACGCGTACACGATCTGCAGCTTCGTGCCGAACCTGGCCTCGGCGCGAGCCATTCCGCTCGTTCTGATCGGGTACCGCCAGGGTGAGGATCCCTGGTTCGTGTGGCTGGTGCCGCAAGAAGGCGTCGATCCGTCAAGCATCACCGACGATCCATACTATGCCAAGGTCTTACGCGAGCCGCGCGCCTACTTCAAGCGAAAGCTTGCGAAGTACGCGGAGGAGACGACGTGCATAAAGCGGGCAATCGAAATGCTCATCGACTGCCATCAGAACCATTTGGCGTTCACGCCGTTGACCGAGCTACGCGAGCAGCCCTTCCGTCATCCCCTACAGGTCGAGCTCATCGAGGCGTTTTAGCCTGATCCACTGCCGCGCCGGCACGCGCGAAGCGCAGCGAGCGGCGATAGGTAATGTGCACGGGAATAACGACTCCGGAGTTCTTTTGACGCAGCCGCGCGTCGATGGTCAACCGCACGTTGAAGGCCAGCAGCATTCCATCATCGAGCGCGTAGTACGCCGTTCCGTCCATACGTATCGTGCCCAAGAGGCTGGAATCTGCATAACCCGGCATGGCACCGCTCATTGGCCCGTCGGCTTGAAAACGAACGGCAACGCTCGGACGACCGTCGACCAGTCCGCTCGTTCCGGGTCGCAGGAGGCCGTGGAGCACCGTGGCTCCGCCCAGCGGCGAGCCTCCCGAAAACGGCACCGGTCGGCGCAGCGCGCGCAGGTCCGCGAGCGTGCCGGCGTCGAGCTGCACTGCAAACGGCTGGTTGAGGATCGTCAAGAAGTCGGGATCTTCGTCGATGCGGTTTTCGAACGAGCCATCGGCAAGCAGCTGCGTGACGAACCGCGCCCCGCCGCTGTACTTGCCATCCGGGGCGTTGCGGACGTAGCGAGCCTGTGCTTCAAACCGGACTCCACCGTCACCAGGCTTGACCGTCAAGATCTCCGTGCCGGCATAGGAGACTCGTGAGACCGTCGCGGCCGACTCGATCTGGTACAGATCCTCGCCGGTGAGCTCGTAGTGAAAGTTGCTCGAAGCGGATCGAGAAGCCGGCAAAAGCGCGGCGACCAGGATCAGGCCAAGGGAAGCTCTGATTAGTTCCACATACCGCTCGTTTGGTCCGCGAAGCCGCGAGATGCTAGGAGAAAGCGAGGGAGCATACTTACGAAAGTATGTACCCGGGTTTTCGAGGTAGACTGCGGCTTTGCGGCCAGACCCTTCGGGCAGGGGCGCTGCGCGCGGTGCAGCGGATTAATCAGGGTTCCCTCTCTCCCTCTACAGTACCACCGCGTGCAAGAGCCACGGCAGCCGCTACATCCGGTGTGGAACGACCCTCCGCCGCTTGCTCAGGTAAAAACGGATGACCGCGGTGCCCTCGCAAACCACTACCGCGTCGGCGTCGGCAAAGGTGCGGCCGTTGACGTCGATCGTGAAGTCGCCGGCGGCAAGACCTGCCAACGTACGATGTACGCTGCGCGAGAACTTGTCGCGCGGGGCGCGCGTACCGATCGCCTCCCGAACCGCGAATCCGAGCAGGTCGCGCACGCGAAGCGGCGTGGCGAGCGCGAACGCGCCCGAGCCGCCGAGGGCGACTGCGTGAAGATCGAGCGGCACCTTCACTCGGATCATGAGAATGCAATTTCTGCCGCATCGAGGAGCTGCCTGCTGCCGGGGTAAATGAATCGACCGATGTCCTTCGGGAACTTGCCGGTCGACGAGCTTGCGGGCGCAGCCGAGAAGCTTCTCGCAAATATGGACGAGGCCGATCTCGCCGCCGTCTACGAGCGCGAGTTTTCGACGATGCCTTCCGACGCATACGAAGCATTCATCGAGGCCGTCTTCGAAGCGTTTCGCGAGCGCGGCGAGTCGTCCGAAGACGCAGCCGAAGGCGCCGGTGAGACCGTCGAGAGCATCGCGCAGCGCGAGAACGGCGCGGCCGGCGCGCTCCTCGTCTACGCGCGCACCAACCCCGAGCTACTGAAGGAAGCCACGGTGCTGTTCGTCTCGAAACGGCCCGAGCTCATAACCGCGTTGCCTGCGGCATTCCGCGATGCGCTGGCGGAGCGTTTGACGCGCAGCCGCCCCTGAGCCGTACGACCCGGAGGGTGTCATGAGAGAGCCGCCGCGTCGCCGCCGCATGGATGAGGAGCCGCCCGGTCGCGGGTTACCGCTCTTCCCGTTGATCGTGGTCGTGATTCTGGCCGGCCTGCTGCTCGGGGGAGTCCTCGCGCACTTCTTCGGCGGAAACACGCCGCGGCCCGAACCCTCGCGCGTCGCAGTCGCACCTTCGCCGCTATCCGCATACGGCGCAGCCGTGCCATCCGCAATGCCGACGGAGAGTCCGACGCCGGCGCAACGCCCCTCACCCACGTCACGCCCGTCGCCAACGCCGCGGCCCTCGCCGTCGGCCTCGCCGCGCGTGTCGCCGTCGGCTACACCGGCCGTTGCAGCAACCACGGTGGCAGCCGTTACGTCAAAGCCGGCGACTGCGCGGCCGTTAGGCGCCTCGTCACACTCCGCGACCGCCGCACCCGTCGCGCCGGCGCCGGTTACGCCTGCTCCTGCTGCAAGCTCTGACGACGGGGCTGTCTGGGTGGTTCGCTCGTACGTGCAGGCGGTTGCGCGCGGCGATCGCGCCGCAGCCGCCAACTTCCTCATGCATGGAAGCGCGACCGAGCCGTTTCTCAGTGCGGATTCCCAAATCGAGTCGATTCGCTCGGCGGCATTAGGAGACTCGCGCTATAACGTTACGGCCGACGTGCGTACCGATAGCGGGGAGTTCCGCGGAACGTTTACGTTAGAACAGGGAGCGTCGGGCTTGCAGATCAGCGACCACTACTGGAACCTGACCAAACCCTAGTCACTCTTCGTCCGGCCAATCGGCCAGTCTGCCGATGGCGGCGCTCTTGAGCACGCGCAGCCCGAGCATCGCGCACTTCATGCGCGTTGGGCTGATCCCGATGCCGACATTTTCCAACACGACGTCTTTCGGAAGTTTGGCGACGTCGGCAAGCTTCATTCCCTTGACGTGCTCGGTTAGCATCGAGGCCGAGGCTTGACTGATGGCGCAACCCTTTCCGGAGAACCGCACGTCGCTGATCGTGCCGTCGACGAGCTTGAGCTCCATCCGAATCTGATCGCCGCAGAGCGGATTGAGGTCTTCGGCTTGGACGTCGGGATGCTCGAGGCTGCCGAAGTTGCGCGGACTTCGATAGTGATCGAGGATGTAGTCGCGGTAAAAGTCGTCCATCAAAGCACGTTGCTAGACGTGGAAGACGCGGGCTGCGCTTTCGAGACCTGCGCAGAGCGCGTCGACGTCCGCTTCGGTGTTGTAGATGTAGAACGACGCGCGCGCCGTCGCCGCCCAGCCGAATTTTTCCATAAGGGGCATCGTGCAGTGGTGACCGGCGCGAATGCAGATGCCCTCCAGATCGAGGATCGAGGCGAGATCGTGCGGATGGATGTCGGCAAAGTTGAAGGAGATGACGCCGGAGATTCGTTCGGGATCGCGCGGGCCATAGATCTCGAGTCCTCGCGGCTCGAATGCAGTGAGACGCTCCAACGCGTATCCCGTCAGCGCGCGCTCGTGTTCGCGTACCCACGGCATGCCGACCGCGCTCAGGTAATCGACCGCGACGCCGAAGGCGATGGCGTCGGCAATGTTGCTCGTCCCAGCCTCAAACCGGCGTGGTGGGTCGTTGAAGGTCGTATGCGCGTATTCAACCTTGCGAATCATGTCGCCGCCGGCGAGGAAGGGCGGCATCGCCGCTAAGATCTCGCGCTTTCCGTAGAGCGCGCCGATTCCAGTCGGTCCGAGCATCTTGTGCCCGCTAAACGCGTAGAAATCGGCGTCGAGCGCCTTGACGTCAACCGGAAGGTGCGCCGCCCCTTGCGCACCGTCCACGAGCACGACGGCTCCAGCTGCGTGCGCGCGTGGGATAATCGTTTCGAGCGGAGCGATCGTGCCAAGCGTATTGCTGACGTGCGCGACCGCGACCAGCTTGCAGCCATCGAGCAGCGCATCGAGGTCGTCCAGAATGTGGATGCCGCGTTCGTCGACCGGGATGAAGCGCAGTCGCGCGCCGGTCCGCTCCGCCAGGAGTTGCCATGGCACGAGGTCGGAGTGGTGCTCCAGCTCGGTTAAGAGGATCGCGTCGCCGGGCCCGAGATGGTGGTCGCCCCACGAGTAGGCGACGAGGTTGATCGCCTCGGTCGTGTTGCGTACCCAGACGATCTCTTGGGTTGCGGCGTTGATGAAGCGCGCCACCTTGACCCGAGCCTGTTCGAACTCCTCGGTCGCGCGGGCCGCAATCTCGTAAACGCCGCGATGAATGTTAGCGTTGTACTGCTCGTAATAGTCAACCAGCGCCGCAATGACCGCCCGTGGCTTCTGCGACGTCGCCGCCGAGTCGAGATAGACGAGACGTTTCCCCCGCGAGGTGGGACGCGCCAAAATTGGAAAATCGGCGATAATTCGCTCGACCTTCTGCGTATCGGCCAGTGTAATGGTCATGACAGCTTAGCCGCGAGTGCGCCGCGGATCTCGTCACGCAAGCTTACGGTCGGGAAACGTTCGATCGCCGGTTCGAAGAAGCCGAGCGCGATCATGCGTTCGGCGGCGATGCGCTCCAAACCGCGGCTCTCCATGTAAAAGATCTGCTCGGCATCCATGGCGCCGACGGTCGCGCCATGATAGGCTTTCACGTCATTGGCGCCGATCTCGAGTGCGGGCACCGAATCGACGTGGGCCGTCGCCGAGAGCAGAAGTGCGTCGTCGCGCAGGCGCGCGTCGCTGCCCTGCGCGTGCGGGGCGATGCGAATGTTGCCGAGGAAGCGTGCCTGCCCGCGGTCGCGCGCGGCGGACTTCACCAGCGTCTCGGAGGTCGCGTCGCCGGCGCGATGCTCGACGGTGCTGACGACGTCGACGTGCTGCGAAGCGCGCGGGAAGAAGATTGCGGTAATCTCGGCGGCGATACCCGGCTCCTCGATCGCGACCCCCAAGTCGCCGGCGGCAAGAGCCGCACCAAGCTCGGCATCGGCCCATGCGATTCGCGCGTCGCGCCCCGGGCGAGCCGCGCGATTCCAGATGACGCGCGCGCTCTCGTCGGCATATTGCAGCGCAGCATACGAAACCTCGGCATGCTCTTCGGTAACGATCTCGGTAGCGCCGCAGATAAAGGCGTTCGGGCCACCCTCGATCCGCTCCACGATCATCACGCGCGCACCGCGCTCGGCCAACACGACGCTCGACGGAAAGATGGCGGCCCCGGCCGGCGCGCTGTAGCGAAGCACGATCGGCTCGTCGCACGCGTGGTCGGCTCGGACGTGAACGAAGAAGCCCGCATGCGCGAAGGCAGCAGTGAGCGCGCCAAACTTAGTCGCGTGGAGACCGGTTCTTCCGAAGGCCCGCGAGAGCAGTTGCGGACACTCGAGGGCGGCCGTGGCGAGATCGTAGACGACGATAGCGGGGTCGGGATTTTCGACGCGCGCAATCGCATTGCCCAACTCGATTGCGTCGGCGTCGGGGGCTAGCGTCTCGAAGTCGATGCGCCAAAAACGCCCTGGCTTCTCCCGGCCGCTGCGCAGTGCAACGAAGCGTTCGAGCGCGCGAAGTCGCTGCTCGCGCGTAAAGGGTGAATCCGGAACGGTTGCAAGCCGCTCGAAGAGCGGCGCGTTGCGGGCCTGTTCGTCGGCCGGCGGCGCTACGCTAGACAACGGCGCCTGTGCGCAGCGCAGTCGAAGCGTCCTCCCGAAGCCGGTCGTAACCCACGCGCTCGATGAGGTCGGCGAGATCGGGACCTCCGGTCTTCACGATACGTCCGTCGATCATCACGTGCACGACGTCGGGGACGACGTACTTCAGAATCCTTGGATAGTGGGTGATGATCAGGAAGCCGCAGTTGCGCCCTTCGTCGCTCGCTCGCAACGCCGCAATCGACGTGCCGACATCTTTAAGCGCGTCGATATCCAAGCCGGAGTCGGTCTCGTCGAGCACCGCATACTTTGGGGCGAGTACCGCAAGCTGCAGCATTTCGAGCCGCTTCTTTTCGCCGCCCGAGAAGCCGTCGTTGAGATAGCGGCCCATAAAGGACGGATCGATCCCGAGCTGCTCCATCTTTTCCAGCAGCAACGCGCGAAACTTCGCCGGCGGAAGGTCGCCGGGCCGTTCGGCCAGACGCGCGGCGTGCAGAAAGTTCGCGACCTTCACTCCCGGGATCGCTGCCGGATACTGAAACGATAGGAAGAGTCCCGCGCGGGCGCGCTTGTCGGGCGAGAGCGAGAGCAGCTCCTCGCCGTCCATCTCAACCCTCCCCGTGACCTCGTACTGCGGATGGCCGGTGAGGGAGAAGGCAAGGGTCGATTTGCCGCTGCCGTTGGGTCCCATCAGGGCGTGGACCCGGCCCGGTTCCACCGTAAGGTCGATTCCGTTGAGAATCTCGTTGCCGGCGACGCTGCACCGAAGGTTCGTGATGCGAAGGCCTTGGTCGGACATGGAAATTATCGTAGCCGAGGCTCTCTTAGAAAGTCAAGGAGAAACTTTACTATCTGCCGAGCTTCGTGCTACCATGGCGGCAAAGATGCACTCGGACCGCTTCTTTCAGACGACTCGGGGAAAGATCGTCAGCGAACTGCGCCGGCGAGGCTCGGCCTCGGCGGCCGATCTCGCGCAGCTCTTCGGGCTCTCCCCCAACGCCGTTCGCCAGCAACTGACCGTCCTCGAACGCGACGGCCTGGTAGCGGAGACCTCGGTCCGCCGGGGACCGACTAAGCCGACTTACGAGTTCTCGCTCACGCCGCAGGCCGATCAGCTCTTTCCGCAGGCCTACGACAAGATGCTCGACGCCGTTCTGCGCGAGGTCCGCGAGCAGTTCGGCGGCCAGGCAGTCGCGCGAATCTTCGACGGTCTCTCCCGGCGAGCGGTCGCACGCGCTCGCTTAAACGTCACCTCCGGCAACCCCGAAGAGCGTGTCGCGCAGCTCACGGAGATGCTGCGTAAGACCGGGGTCGTCGCTGAGTACAGCTTGATCGAGGGCGGGTTCGCTCTCCACGAGCATAACTGTCCGTATTCGAACACGGCAAAAGAGCATCCGGAGGTCTGCAGCGTCATTCACAACGTGATCGACGAAACGATCGGCGGCACGCACGCGCAGACGGAGTCGCTCGCGCACGGCGGGAAAGAGTGCCGTTTTGAAATGCACCCCAAGGAGATGGTTGGTTCGTGAACTTTCCTAAGTTTCAGCGATTGGTCGAAGAGCGCGGCGGCTTCCGAACGATGGAGAACGCCACCGCCAGCGGCGAGTACTTCAGCGACTCCTGCGGCGACATGTATAACTTTTTCTTGAAGGTCGGGCCTGGGGCGGTCATCGACGACATCTCGTACTTTACGACGGGCTGCGGCTTCGGCACGGCGACGTGCAGCCTGGTGGTCGAGCTGGCGAAGGGAAAGACGGTCGACGAAGCGGCCGCGATAACCAGCGCGGAGATCGAGGCGCAACTCGACGGCTATCCCGAGAAGAAGAAGGATTATCCCGAACGCGCGCTCGAGGCGCTGCAGGTTGCACTCGCCGACTACCGCGAGAAAGTCTCCGCGGGCACTATTCCCGATTACTCCGCAATGCCGCGTGCCGCAGCTCCAACGCCGGAATCGCCCGCACCTGCGCCGCCCAGCCCCAACGGCGACGGCAAACTCCTCATCAAACTCCACTAGCCGAAGGACGAATCGGCCTGTCATCCTGAGCGAAGGCGCGCAGCGCCGTAGCCGAAGGACGAATCTGCCTGTCATCCTGAGCGAAGGCGCGCAGCGCCGTAGTCGAAGGACGAATCTGCCTGTCATCCTGAGCGAAGGCGCGCAGCGCCGCAGTCGAAGGACGAATCAGCCTGTCATCCTGAGCGAAGGCGCGCAGCGCCGTAGTCGAAGGACGAATCTGCCTGTCATCCTGAGCGAAGGCGCGCAGCGCCGTAGTCGAAGGACGAATCTGCCTGTCATCCTGAGCGAAGGCGCGCAGCGCCGTAGTCGAAGGACGAATCTGCCTGTCATCCTGAGCGAAGGCGCGCAGCGCCGTAGTCGAAGGACGGAATTATCGTCGTGCTGAGCGAGCGGTAGCGAGTCGAAGCACGACACCTTCTACTTCCCTTCGACTCGCTGCGCTCGCTCAGGCTGACACGAGCACTTCGCCCTTCGACTTCGGCCACTTCGACAAGCTCAGTGGCCTTCGCTCAGGGTGACAGAGTGGTCATCCTCCGCTTACAGAGGGGTCATCCTGAGCGAAGGCGCGCAGCGCCGTAGTCGAAGGACGGAATTATCGTCGTGCTGAGCGAGCGGTAGCGAGTCGAAGCACGACACGTTCTACTTCCCTTCGACTCGCTGCGCTCGCTCAGGCTGACACGAGCACTTCGCCCTTCGACTTCGGCCACTTCGACAAGCTCAGTGGCCTTCGCTCAGGGTGACAGAGTGGTCATCCTCCGCTTACAGAGGGGTCATCCTGAGCGAAGGCGCGCAGCGCCGTAGTCGAAGGACGGAATTATCGTCGTGCTGAGCGAGCGGTAGCGAGTCGAAGCACGACACCTTCTACTTCCCTTCGACTCGCTGCGCTCGCTCAGGCTGACACGAGCACTTCGCCCTTCGACTTCGGCCACTTCGACAAGCTCAGTGGCCTTCGCTCAGGGTGACAGAGTGGTCATCCTCCGCTTACAGAGGGGTCATCCTCCGCTTAACGTAGCGCGGCGGCGCACTTCGTATCGCGTCGTCTTTGCTTCGGGATCGAAGATCGACTCAAAGAGCGTAAGCGAATTGACGCGAAGCGCGATCGGCGCAAACTCGACGGCTGGTAAGGGGCCTCGCGGATCTGTGACGCGCGCGATCGTAACGTGGGCCACGGGATCACCGCGAAAGGGGAAGCCGAGCTCGCAGTAGAGTGCGCGCACGTTTTGCGCCAGCTCTCGGAAGGCGGCGCCCTGCTCGCGCGCCCCGATGAAAACGACGCGTGGCTTGCGCTCGTGCGGAAAGGCGGCGAACTTATCGAGCGTCACCGTGAGCGAGGCGCTCTGCGAGGCAGCGCGTTCGAGCGCGTCAACGACCGTCTGGTACTGTGACTGCGGCACGTTGCCGAGGAATGCGAGCGTGACGTGCAGCTTCTCCGGCGCTTCGTACCTGGCAGCCAAGCCTATTCGCTGCAGCTGCGCGCCGGCTGCGGCGCAAGCGGCACGCGCAACGTCGTCGAGTGCGATGCCGGCGAAGAGCCGCCGGCGCATCTCGACCTCAGCCACGAAGGTACGGGTTAGATCTGCGCTCGGCTCCGATGGTCGTGAAGGGGCCGTGGCCGGGAATAACGGTCGTCGCGTCGCTAAAATCCATGAGCTTGCGCTCGATCGAATCGACGATATCCTCCATGGACGTGCCCCCAATATCCCAACGTCCGATGGAGCCGGCGAAAAGCGTGTCGCCGGTGAGTAGGGTCGTCTGCGTTCCGTCGTCGACTGCGAACGAGACGCTGCCGGGCGTATGTCCCGGCGTGTGAAGAACCTCGACTCCCCCCGCCCCGACCGTCAGCCGGTCACCGTCGTGCAGGTCGCCGTCGAGCGCGATTATCGCCGGTGGGTCATGAAGACCCAGCAAGCGCGCTTGCAGCGCAAGCGTTTCGTAGAGCGGCAGGTCGGCGGGATGAAGGAGCGCGCGAGCGGCGGTAAGCTCGCGCAGCCGCCCAACTTCGCGGATGTGATCGATATGCGCGTGCGTATGCACGAGCAGTTTTGCGCGCCGATTGTGCCGGTGTAAACGCGCGGCAACCTCGTCGGCGCCGTCGCCTCCGTCGACGACGATCGCTTCGCCGGTATCGTCGTCCGCGATGATGATACAGTTGCAGGCCAGCGGGCCTACCGGGAAGATCTCCAAATGCAGCATCTGCCCCTCGTCACTGCCTGCGCGCGCCGATGGCGATCCCGTTGCCAAGCGATAGAATCGTTGCGTCGAGGTCGGCCCGCTGCAAGAATGCATTGCGAAATCCGTCGGGCGCCTGCATCGCACCGTCAAAGATGACGAGTCCGGAGAGCTTGAGCATTGGAATCACCAGCTCGAGATACCGGTTGCACTCGCGCTCGTTTGCGGCGATGAAGGCAATATCGAGGTTGCGGTGCGGAAAGTTCTCCAGCAGCTCGAGCGCCGGCGTGTTGAAGACCTCGATGTAATCGTCCTCGCCGGCGCGCTGGAAATACGAACGCGCGACGTCCGTGCGGCGCATATCGGCTTCGATCGTCCAAATGCGGCCCATACGAGGCTGAGCGAGCGCCATCCACAGCGTCGCAGAACCGTAGGCGGTACCGACCTCCAAGATTCGACTGGCCTGCATTGCGGTAACGAGCGTCGAAAGAAGGCGCCCAGTCTCACGCGAGACGATCGGAACCTCGTCCTTGCGAGCCTGCGCTTCGAGTTCGAGCAGCAACGGATGCGGTTGAGCGTGCAGGGCATCGAGATCGCGCGCGGAGGGATCCACGCCGACCCGCTTTGGTGTAACTAGCGGGCCGCCCCTGCGTATTCGGCCGCTTTGACGACGTTGCGGAGTAATGCAACGTTGGTTACGGGACCGACGCCGCCGGGAACCGGCGTAATCGCGCCGGCGACTTGGAGGGCGCTCTCGAAATCGACGTCGCCTTTGAGCGCGCCGTCCACGAGGGTAGTGCCCACATCTATGACCGTTGCGCCGGGCATCAGATCGTCGCCGCGAATCAAACCAGGAACGCCTGCGGCGACGACGACCACTTCGGCTAGCTTGAGATAGGGCGCAAGCGGGCCGGATTCTCTGTGCAGGACGGTGACCGTCGCGTCTTGCGCCAGCATTAACATCGCCACCGGCGCTCCCACGACGATGGAGCGTCCCACCATCGCGGCGCGCCGTCCGCGAAGCGGCCAATGCGGGCTGCGCTCGAGCAGCAGCATTACGGCGGCGGGCGTCGCGGGAACGTACTCCGTTCCGCTTCCGAAGGCCAGATGCCCTTGGTTCGTTGGATGCGCGCCGTCGACGTCCTTATGCGCGGGAATCGCGTCGGCAATCTCGCGAATCCGAAGATGCGGCGGCAATGGCTGCTGCAGCATAACGCCATGCGTCTCCGGATCGTCGTGCAGCTCCTCGAGCATCGAACGAACCTCGCTCACCGTCGCGTTGACCGGAAGATGCTTGACGACGACGCCGATGCCGGAGCGCTCGCCGGTGCGAGCCAAGTTGCGCACGTATGCGAGGCTCGACTCGTTCTCGCCGACGAAAACGATCGCGAGGCGCGGATGGATTCCGCGCTCGCGCAACGCGTTCGTCCGGCCGACGAGTTCGGTACGCAAGTCGGCGGCGAGACTGCGGCCGTCAAGAATCGTAGCAGGCACGCCGTCGCCGTTCGTGCGCGCGAGTGGCGGTTCCCTGGAACAGGCCACGAGTAGCGCGTCCCGAAAAGCGGGATTCTGCTAATGCAGCGCTACATTCTTTGGCTTGCCGTCGGGCTTGCGGGGGTCGTCGTCGTCTTCGTGGCGGAGCCATACTTCGCGACGCAACGCGAGACGGCCGGCGGTCCGAGCGGCCTGGCCGGCCAACCGGCGCCGGTTCTCGAGCTGCGTGACGATCGCGGTCGCGCGGTCTCGCTCGATCGATATCGAGGATCCGTCGTCGTGATGAACTTGTGGGCCTCGTGGTGCCCGCCATGCCGCGCCGAGATGCCCGACCTACAGCGCTTAGCCGATGCCGACAAGCGCTACGGCATCGCCGTCGTGGGCGTCAATGAGGGAGAATCGCCGCAGAGGGCGCGTACGTTCGCCGATTCGCTCGGTATTCGCTTTCCAATCTGGATCGACGCGGCGCAGCGGTACGGACGGGTCTACGGCGCGCTCGGCCTCCCGACTACGGTTCTCGTGGACCGCCGCGGCATCGTCATGCGCGGCTTCGATGGCGCGTTGACCCTCGATCAGATGCGCGCGGCGGTGGCGGCGGCACGCGCGCGTTGAGAGGATTGCTCGCGGCAACGCTGGCTGTAAGCGCCGGGGTGCTCGTCGAACTCGCGTTGCCGGGGCGCACGATCTATCACAGCGGCTGGTACAATGTCGGGCTCGCCGCGCTGCTCGTAATCGCCATCGCAAGCGGACGCAAGGCGTACAAGGCGTCCCCCGATCTGCGCGCGCGCTTCCCGTTCGTTGCGGTTATCTTCGGCACGGTGATACTCGGTTTTGCCGGCATAGCGAACGGGCTCTTTGCGCCCGACAATCGCGCGATCGTCGGTGCGCCCGGCGAACGCGTTCGCGTCGAAGAGCTGGGCACGCTCGTCTTCCCAATTGCGAACGAAGGCCCGACCGCGCCGATTCCGGTATCGCTCGTGCGGCCGTTGCACGCCTCCCTATCGATCGGTGCGGGGCGAAGGTATGCGGGCAGCTTCATCCTGCGCGCGCTGCCGCGCGACGTCGTGTACGTCGAAGTTCGCGATCTTCGCGGAAACCGTTTGACGGTAACGCAGCCGAATGGAGCGGTCTTTTTATCGCCCGTCCTGCTGATGCAGCACCGCCAAACCATCGCGGGAATGGACCTGCCCTTCGACTCCTTCAACGTTCCCTCGGCGCAGCACGCGGTCAAAGCGGTCATGTTTACTCCCGCGCAAGCTGCCGTGATGCTGCACGGTACCGGGCTTCCGGGAGAGGGCGCCGTGCTCTTTGCCGTCGACGACGAAAACGATCGAGTGATTCCCCACGGCATCGCCGTGAGCACCGGGGAGCGTCCGGTTCGGATCGACGGTTTGCTGCTGCGCGCTGAGATTCGAAGCTATCCGGAGATCTCGGTTGTTTCGTCGCCAAACCTGACCGCTGCGGCGATCGGAGCGCTACTCACGCTCGCAGGTCTCGCCGGCCTGGCCGCTTATCGGCCGGCCACGATCGCGCGGACATTCCGCAAGACGATGCTCCCTTCGGAGAGCTCGATGCCTTTCGACGGAAGCACGTAGATCGCGACCAATCGCGTGGCCTGCGAGTCGGGAGGAAAGCGCACAACGACGGTGCGCCAACCAATCTGACCGAGCTCCGTTGCGTCGAGCAGAACGTCCTCATTGATCTCGTTGCGAACGGCCACCCGCACGCGGCCGGCGCTGCCGTCGTCTTGTATATCGAAAGTGACGCCGATCGCGTCGTCTGGAAGCGGAATGTCGGCCATCGCGTAGGCCGCTCGCTCGCCGCCGGAGAACGCGAAGCGCAACCCGATGCAGCTACCGCAGCCGTCGGCTTTGGTAACTGCGCCGCCGCCCCCATGCGGTAGCGTCACGAAGTGCGCGCTCGCCGCGAACGGCAGATCCTCTTCGTGCGATCCGACCGTGACGCGGGTTGTCGTGATCGCGTCCCCGATGCGAACGCTGACGTCGGCGTTACGGTCGCCGGCATGGAACTCGCCACGCGCGTCGATCGCGCCGGCGGTCGCTCTCCACGCAAGCGAATCGGGAAGCTCCAGCCGGTACCCGCGCGCGTCGTACGCCTGAGCGACCAGCGCGATCGTGGAGTTGGGATCCACGTTCGGCCGAGGCGGTGTGATCCGCGTGCGCGCAGGCATCGCATCGACCTCCAGCGCGACCTCGCCGTGCAAGTTGTCGCCGCGCATCGTCAGATGCCCCGTGCCGGCGTGCAACGCCACGAACTCACCGTCGCGGTACTCCCCAAGCGTTGCGGGAGCGACGCTTACTTGCAACGCGCCGCCGCTCGTCGCGACGTGATTTGCGGCGTCGACTGCTGCAATCCGCAGTGGAACTTGCGCGCCGACGATCGCGCGCACGACGCTCGGCCGCGCGACGAGCCGGACCGGGGGGCCGGCGGGCGCGGTACTGTAGACGAAGAGTCCGTCGCCGACGGGACGCTCGATGCCGTCCGAGGGCGAGTTTGAGACCGTAGCGTCGCTCTCACCGAGCCGCCGCACGACGATGGTGGACGAGCCGCCCCCATCGAACGCCAAACCTTCGGTCGCGCCGAGCGCTCGCATCAGCGCCGCGAACTCCGGACGCTTCAGACCGACGCTGACTTCGGCTTGCCGCCCGTCAACCTCGATTAAGAAGAGACGGCCGTCGGGCGCGATCGCCGCGCCGGAGCACGGAATGCGCTTGGAAAACTCGCGGCCGTTCGGTCCGTCGGCGTCGTCGTACCAGCTGCCGTCGTGCAGGATCAACGGACCGCCGCCGATTGCGGTCGCAATCGACGAAAGTTCGATCGGATCGAGCGTACCGCTCGCGTCGACGATTGCGTTGACGCCGAAATCGTCGACCACATTGTACTCGTTCGGGCCGATTGCAACGTAGTATCCGGACGGCTGCGTGCTGAGATTGTCGGCGACACCGGTCACGCGGTAACGCGCAAGGGGCGGCGTTCCCGAAAGCAGGTCGAGCGTGATGAGGGTAACGTTCTCTTGCGGGCGCACGCGGCCATACTGCGGCGTCACCAGCGCTATGCCGCCGTTGGGTGGGGGCAGCTCGTCGATTCCGTCCAACGAGCTCGTGCGGTCGTTGACTTTCAGCTGTCCGGAGAACGAAAATTCCGCAATGTGCGCGACGCCGTCGCGCGTAATGGCGAGCGCATAGCGCCTATAGGGCGGCTGTATGAGCGCGCCGTCATTAACGACAATGTTTTGCGGCCGGTTGGTGTTGCCGATATCGAAGTAGTCGCCGTTTATACCGGCGACCGCTCTGGTTCGCTTTGCCATCGAGCCGACGGTTTCGCCGCGAGATTCGAGCGCGTTCCAGGCGAGCACGTTATCGAGGTGGACGTCGCTGCGATGCGGCGCGACGGCGACGACGTGAATCGAGAGAGGGCCGTCGGCCGTGAGAAGCTGGTAGTCGCCATAGTCGATGCCCGGCGCTACCTCTTCAATCGTCGGAGCCTGTTCCAGAATGCGAGGAAACGGTGGCGGCGGGTCGAGCCGCCCGGGCAGCTGTTGTGCGCCTGCCGTAAGGCTCGTCGCAACAAAACACGCGAGAAAGATGCAGCCTGCAACGATCCTCATGGCCGCCATATTGCGATGGCGAGCGGGTAGCCGCCTGTCGCAAATGGCGCGCCGGCAATACGGTGCAGCGTACGTGCATCGAAGACGTCGATCGCATTGCCGCCCGCGCAGGGAACGTAAAGGCGGCCGCTCGGCCCGTCGAACGTCAACTTCCATGGAATGGCGCAGGTCGCCAGAGGGTCGTGTCTGGGGCGCAGCGTTGCGGCATCCAGAACGTCGATCTCGTTGCGCTCCTCATCGCTGACGAAGAGCGTCTGCGTGCGGTCATCCAGAGCGATTCCCACGGGAAAGACGAGGCTGTCGCTGCGCGCGACGATGCGCGGACTTCGACGATCGAGCGCGATCGCTATGACGCGGCCCGCGCTGCCAAATGGCGAATCCGCCGCTTCGTTTGAGGTTGCGTAAAGCCGAGTGCCGTCGTGAGAGAGGGCGAGCGAGAAGACTCGCGCCACCGCCGGGAAACGCCGAAGAACCCGCATCGAACGCGCGTCCACGAAGGCAATCGTACCATCGTTCGTGTTGGCGACGTAGACGATCTGACGATGCTCGTCCACGGCTAGCCCTTCGGCCGTATCGCCGGTGACCACGCGTGCGACGCTTCCATCGGCGCCGATACGGGTGAGCGCGCCGGATCCGTTCCACTCGCGATCGGTCACGAAGAACGCACCGGTCGCTGCGTCGACCGCGACGTCGTCACCGGTAATCACGCCGGTGATGCGTGAGACGCTCCACGGCAGCAGCCGCAGCATCGTCAGGTCGCTGCCCTGCGTGTCGGTAACTGCGGCGCGTCCGAGGCGATCGATGGCGACGTCGCTTGGGGCGCCGCCGGTTCCGAGAACGCCCGCCACCGTAAGGCTGCCTCCGCGGTGCAGCACCAAACCATCCTCATAGCAGGCTACGAGAACCAGCGGCCGATCGGCTCGGGGCGCCGAGCCGATACGCAGACGCTTCGACGCTAGCGCCGAGCCGTTTCCGGCGACCAAAAGGGCGCTCCCGGCGCCTTGAGCGTCGGAGAGCTCGTACGTGTTGGGAGGTAGAACTCGCCCGGGGCCGATCACCTCGATGTGGTAGGGAGCGGCGAGCCCCTCAATGTTGAGCGGCAGCACACTCCCCGGCAGGTAGGGCCAGCGAGAGAGCGCTATCGTCGCGGTCGCGAGATGGGGCGCCGCCGTTCTGGCGATCGCCCCAGAAAGCGTCGATGAGGCCGCCACGAGCAGAACGATGGTTCGAAGGGCGCGAGCGAGCGTGTTCAACGTTCAAGGCGCTCCTCTCGAGCGAGGATCGCCGCGATCTCCTCGAGCCCTTCTCGAACGTCGGTGCCGGGCGCGACCGTCGTCTCCTCGGTCTTTCGCGCGTCGAAGGTAAAGCTGGCGAGACGATATCCTCCGAAGGTTCCCGCGACGACCGCACCATCGGGATCGACGACGAACGCGCGCCGCTCGGAGTGGTCGAAGACGACGACGTAGGCGCGCAGTTCGATCGCGCGCGCGCGCGCGACTCGCTGCAGCCAGGGCTGACGCAGATTCGTCGTCCAGCAGAAAAGCGCGTAACCGGCGCGCCGGTACGAAACCAATCCGCCGGGATCGAGCACGATATCGTCGTCGACGGATGCGAGCGGGACTATCTCGTCGAGCGCCGCGAAGCGCGCGCGATCCTCGGGTGCGATCGCGAATGCGTCGTCTAGTACGGCAAGGCGCGCGTCGATGTCCGCAGGGAGCGTTTCGTACGCCACTGCAAGTCGAAGCGCGCGCGGCGAACGATTGTGACGGCGAGCCGGCTGCACAGCCTTGCCCCGAGGAGGGCGTTGCGCACGCAGCGTCACCGGCGCGTGCAGCGTTTGCGGCTGGCTTTCGCTTGCAATTGCAAGGATCTCTCCGCTCGCGTCGACGATCTGACTCTTTCCGCAGTAGGCGACCATGCCTAGCTCGCTGCCGCACTTGTTCGCCGCGACGAACGGAACGCGGTTCTCGTAGGCGCGCACGCGCGCCAGCAGGTCGGCTTGCACGTTCTCTAACGCCCCAGGATCGCGGCCGCTCGTTACCCAGGCGGTCGGCATCACCAAGAGCTCGGCGCCGCGGTCGACCAATGCGCGCGAGATGGTCGGAAGGCGCCCGTCGGCGCAGATGAGCACGCCGAGAAGCCCCGCCTTCGTCGCAATCGGTTCGAGCCGCCGGCCCCGCTCGAACCAGCGCCGGTCGAAGTGCCAGAGGAAGAGCTTGTCAACGTGGCCGGCAAGCGAACCATCGGCATCGACGACCAGCGCGGCGTTGCGCAGGCCGCCGTCGCGTCGCACCGCTACCCCCGCAACGATCACAGCCTGCGATTCCCGCGCAATCTCGCGAACGCGCTCGATTGCGTCTTCGACCGCTGCCTCATCGAACGGTTCATCTCCCAATACGTAGGCTGGGAACGTGCCTTCCGGCAGCACGACCAAGTCGGCTTCCCTCGCAGAGCGTCTAAGCGCGTCGAGGATTGAATCGAGGCTGCCGGGGAAGTCGCTGCGGTCGTGCGCCCGCAGCTGCAGCGCCGCGACCGCAATAGAGCGAGTCACGACGGGTCGTTCGCGTGGGGGCGCGCCAACGCCCTTAGGAGCCTCAATTTCCAGGCGCCCCTGGGGAATTGCCGGGGTTTCGTCCGAAAAATTAAGTAAAGGCCCTCGGGTCAGTCTCACATAAGGAGGTGCCGGTGAAACCCGCGCTATCAACGTTATCAGTTCTTACTGCTGCCGCGGTTTCGGCCGTTTTGTTCGCGACCCCGCGGCTCGCTACGCCCGTCCTTGCCTCCGCCGCGCCCACGACCGCGCCGACATCGAAGAGCGCGAGCGGCGGCGTGTGCGGTGCGACCAAGAGCAAGTGGGCGCATCTAAAGTGTGAGGAGTTCAACGAGTCGGCGCCCGGAGACGAATACTTCGGGCGCATGAAGATGAGCTATCTGGGCATCGACAACACTTACAAGGATGGTGCGGTGAGCGCCGGTGCTTATACCACCGACCCGCACTTGATCGCTAAGCTGGATTTTGCTACCGAAGCGCTGCAAAAATGGGCGGCAAAGTATCCGAAAGACCCCGAGCTCGCACGGTCGTACTATCTGGGAGTACTCGTGTTGGAAAAGGTCTACACTCAGCACGAGCAAGACGTGACGTGGCAGTTTTTGACCCTGCTCGCCACCAAGTACCCCAACACCTATTTCGGAAAGACTGCGAAGAGCACGATCGCAACCGGCTACACGGAGCATTGGTTCGGACTCGCGCAGATCTGTCCGACCCCGCTGCCCAAGGGCGTGATGCCGGACGCCGCGCCGAGCGCGACCGAGGTGCCGTCGCCCGCGCCCGGACGGCCCAACGTCGACGTGATCACGCCGCCATGCGTTCAGTCTTCGCTGGATCCGCAGACGACAATGGCGAGTCCGCATCCATAGCTGCCCGGTCCGGCGAGTAGGATAGAAGAAAGCCCCTGCAGTTCTGCAGGGGCTTTCACTATCGTAGGAGACCGGCGAGAAGATTAGATCTTCAGGCCGATACCTGCGTATGGACCGTACATGGAGAACCCAATAGGTGCGGCGTTCTGATTCCAACCGCGATCGCCTAAGAAGCCCGCCTCAACGAAGAGCGGGAATCCCGGCCACGTGTAGGATACGCCGATGTCGTACTTCAGGATATTGTACCCAACGGAGTAGGTGCAACTCGACGTTACGCCGGCTCCGCAGGCCAACGGAACGCTCGTGTAGTTACCGTTGACGCCGAAGAAGTAGTACGCACTACCGTAGAACGAGAAGGTGCGGTCGAGGTTGGGCAGTGCTTGGAGCCCAACGCCGGCGCCCGTCATCTCCGGATAGCCGTAGTTGTTTCTCAGCCACATGTAAGCGCCCGCGAGATAGATGCGCGGTTTGAGCACCCGAATGCCCAAGGCCGCATCGAAATCGTAGTTGCTTCCGCCGAAGGACGGAACAGACGATTGGCCGAGTCCGCCGATGGTCGTGACGTAGCAGTCCGGGGCGCCACCGCCACCGCACTGGTGCTGCCAGTTAAACTGACGGTAATCGACGGCAATCATGAACGGCAAGTTCATGACCGGGATCTCGATTGCGCCGTGCAAGCGATACGAGAACCCGTTGTTGTTGTTGTCGCTCGACGCGCCGTTAACGAACTCGTTGTACACCTTCGGCGAGATAATGTAATCGCCGGCGACGTAGAAGTCGTAGTATGGCGGCGGTGTCGGCGACGGCGTGGCTACCGGCGGCGGCGGGGGTGGTGGCGGCGGGGGCGGTGACGGCGGCGGAGTCGCCGGAATGTAACGCACGACTACGAGCCGGCGATCCGGGACCCACAGCACATACGCGCCCATCGCTTCCGAGATAACTCGGACCGGTACGAGAACGGTGCCTTGATACATCATCGGCGGCACGTCAAGCGGACGCGACTCGCCGTTGATCATGACCTCCGGCTTGCCGATAGTAACCTTTACTTCGGAGCCGGGTTTGCTGACCGTCGCCGTCTTGCTACCGGCATCCCACGACACTGTCGGGTAGGGCGGCCCCATCTGCTCAAACATCGAGCGCAACGGGATCAATATGGTTCCGCCCCGCACCAGCGCCGCGAGCACGCGGCCCTGCTTCAAAATGTCGGGTTTGGTATAGACGTGATGGTCATTGTAGAGAATCGGGTACTGACCCGACGGCGGCGAACCGAAGTTCGCCGGCGGAGCAGCAGGGTTCGCGCCCTGGTCTTGCGCGATCGCGTTGGTTCCAATGTTGCCATGCGAAGCGCCAGGCTGGGCTGCGACCGCGGTGAATCCTACGCCGGCTGCCATTAGCACGGCCAGGACTCCAGTGCTCAGTCGCTTCAATGTGTCCTCCTAGCTGTTATGAGACCTGAGGGTTGCCTTCGACCGGCCCTGGGGGACGGGCTAGGGCACTGCCCGTTCAGCCCTTTTCGGGAACGGCCGTTTGCCTCCCCTGCAGTGGGAGCCGTACGTGCCGATAATCGTTAGGCGAGCTTTTCGCGAAGCTTTGCCTCGAACTTGGCCTTCGAGATAATATAGCGCTCGTGAGTTCCCTCGGCGACCGCTTCCTGTTCGTCAAAAACCTGGACTGCGAAGCTCACGCGCGGACCGTCGAGCATCACCACTTCGACTTCCGTTCTAATGATGAACCCCACGGGAACCGGCTTGCGATGCTCGAGATCGATATGCGTCCCGAGGGTGATTTGACCGGACCCCAAGATCGGCTCGACGCAATGAATCGCCGCGCTCTCGACCAATTGAACGAGCATCGAGGTCGACAGCACGTCAACGCCTTTGTTGCCGGCCTTCTCGGCCGTCATCCACTCCTCGACGCGGCTCTGAAGGCTGTAAGAGCGGCCGATGTCGAGTTTCGCGGTCATGCCCCCGGTTGATACGCCCTGCAGCCGATGACCTCATGCCGTGGTTCCACGATAGGGCAGGGTGAGGTCGAGGTTTGAATCAAAAGCCATTGCTCGCCGTATATGAGACCATGAAGGAACGGACTGTAAAGCAGATGCTCAGGACGACGTTGCTGGCGCTTGCCGCCGCGACCGCGCTACCCGCTCTCGGCGGCTGCGGCAAGAAGCCGCCCCCGGGGCCACCGCCACTAAGCGTCGACGCCGCCGCGGCCACGCGTCAGAATATCGCCACCTACGTGACGCTGGATGGACAGATCGCTCCGCTCGACCAATCGACCCTTGCCTTTCAGCAGAGCGGCACGATCACGAAGATCAACGTGAACATCGGCGACATGGTGCACAAGGGCGCGCTGCTGGCGACCATCGATCCGTCGACGCTTTCGGCCCAGCTCCAGCAAGCGCAGGCGCAGGCCGCGCAGGCATCGGCCACCGCGCAAGGCGCAGTCGTCGGCTATCCCGTGGCGACCCAGACCAACGCGGCCGCCGTCCAGACCGCGAAGGCATCGCTCGAGAACGCCAAGCTGGTCTACAACCAAAATCAGCAGCTCTACAAGCAGGGCTATGTCTCCGAAACGCAGCTACAGCAGTCCGAGGCCAACTACGTGCAGGCGCAGCAGACCTACAACAACTCCGTCGTCGGCCTGCGCAACAATGCGGTCAGCTTCCAGAGCGTGAAGTCGCAGGAGGCGCAGGCCGCCGCCGCCTCGGCCCAGGCGCACGTTCTAAGCACGCAGCTGTCGCAGACGTACCTCTATTCGCCCTACGACGCGGTGATCGCGAATCGGCTACTCGACCCGGGTGCCTACGCCTCGCCCTCGCAACCGGTACTGCAGGTTGCCCGTATCGACCGCGTCTGGATCAACGTCAACGTGCCCGACGACGATCTTTCATTCGTCCGCGCCGGGAACGTCGTATCGTTTTCCTCCTCCTCTTTGCCGGGCCGCCGCTTCAGCGCGCCAATCCAGACGGTCAATGCCGTCCCGACCTCGGGGACGCTCTCGTACCTGGCCCGGCTCCAGTTGCAGAATCCCGGCTACGTGCTGCGTGGCGGCATGCTGGTGACGGTGACCGTCACGAAGCAACGCGCCGTCGGCGCCATTGTCGTTCCGCGCAGCGCCGTGGCGCAGGGACCCAGCGGCAACCTCGTTTACGTCGTCTCCGACAGCAAGGCCCAAGCGGTCCCCGTCCGCGTTGGGGTCCAGACCGATACGCTCGCTCAGGTGATGAGCCCACGCGTCCAGCCTGGGGTGATGGTGATTACCACCCGCCCCGACGCGCTCAAGGACGGAAGCGTGGTTGCCGTGACCGGTGCCGGTTCGTCATCTTCGTCCGGCCCCGGCGCGGTGCATTAAGGATGTCGCGAAATCGAAGGGTGTCGCGAAATCGGTACCATGCACGAGAGGTCGCCGCTGCGCTCGTGCTCGGTGCTCTTGCGACCAGCGTGGCCTTGGCGCAGAGTGCTAACCAGATTCAAGTGGTTCCCGGCGTCGTGATGCCGTCGCCGCTTCCGCAGCCGACGATCAGCGGAACGCCGCTTCCCTACCCTGCCTACGGAACGCCTGCGCCCGACGTCGAGCAGCTCAAGCCGAAGAAGGGCGTCCCGCAATCCATCTCGCTTTCGGATGCCATTCGCATCGGCGTCGCGCTCTCGCCGGCCTTCGCCAACGACAACGCGCAGTGGGCGGCGATCCACGCGAAGTACACCTCGGAGCGCCAGGCGCTCTTTCCCGCAATCAGCGGCAACGCCCAAGCGGCCAAATCCTATACCAACGGCACGACCTCGACGGTGAGCAGTCCGACGCCGGCAGCGGCCGCGGTTCCGGCAATCGGCGGAGTTCTCTCGCCGGGGGCCGCGCCGGGCCCGACGAGACCGCCGTTCGGCACCTATAGCGCGAGCACGATCTCGACCGAGTCGGCGGGGATCTCGATCACGCAGTTGATCTACGACGGCGGACGCACCATCGCCGCGATCCGCTCGGCCAAAGAGGCCGACATCGCCGGGCGAGCAACGCTGCTTCGGCAGCTGCAGACGCTGGCGCTCAACATTGCCAACGCGTACTACACCGTCCTCGAAGACAACGCGACGGTTACCGCGGACGCGCAGCTCGTGCACGAGTTCGAAGTCAACGAAGCCTCGACCGCTGCTCAAATCCGGGCCGGTGCGGCCGCACGATCGGACATCGCCGCCGCGCAGTTCCAAACCGCGCAAGCGCGCGGGAATCTAGTTACGGCGCAGGGCACCGCGATCGGCGCGCAGGCAACCTTTGCGACGACGCTCGGCCTAGATGCCGACGCCATGGTCGTACCACACCCACTGAGCGCACAACCGGCGGCACCGAATCCCAGCTATGCCGCGTCGCTCAAGCGCGCGCTGCTCATGCGTCCCGACTACATCTCGGCGGCATACGAGGTGCAGTCGGAGCAGGAAGGGTTACGCTACGCGAAGCTGGCGCGCTTTCCGGTGCTCGGCGCGTCGGCGAGCGACGGTATAAGCCGTACCTTTATCAACTGCCTCGTGACCGCTTCGAGCTCGGAGTGTCCGGGACCGCCGGCGTGGTCGAACGACAAAGCGCTGGGAATCAATCTGACGGTCCCGATTTACGACCAAGGCCAAACGAACTACAACGTTGCCGTCGCCGCATCGCAGCTCGATCAGGCGATCGCGACCCTCAACACGACGCGGCTGACCGTCGAATCGGACGTCCGGTCGGCGCTTGCGACACTGATCTCCTCGCGAGCCTCGTTGGTGCAAGCGCGTTCCGAGCTGACCTCAGCGCAGGTATCGCTGGACGCGACGCAGGCACAGTATCGCGTGGGGGCATCGACGATTCTCAACGTGGTTACGGCCGAAGCGAACCTGACGACGGCGCAGTCCTCGTACATCACCGCGCTGTACGGCGTCTACACCGCCCAGCAAAACTACCTGTACGCGATGGGTATCAGCGACGTCCAACTCTAAGGAGGCTCCATAGGTGACGCCGGCGGCATCGCGCGCGCCGGCGACGATATCCGATCCGGTCAATGCCGCGATCCTCGCCGTCTCGGAGGACCGTCTAGCCGGCTTCCAGAGCGATCCCTTTGGTGAGATCGCGCAGCGAACGCAGTTGCCAGTCGATACCGTCATCGAACGGATCGTGGCGATGCTGCAGGCCGGCACGATCCGGCGCGTGCGTCAGACGCTGCTTTCAACGAGCCTCGCGCGCGGAGCACTTTGCGCGTGGGAGGTTCCCGCGGCAAAACTGGATGGCGCCTTTGAGTATATGGTGCGCGACGATCCGTTCTCCGGCCACGTCGTGATTCGCACTACCGACGCCGTCTCGCCCGGTAGCAACTACAGACTCTGGACGACGCTCAAGGTTCCACAAGGATTCTCGCTGCGCAAGCACGCGCAGTGGCTGGCCGAGCAGGTCGGAGCGGTGCGCTGGCGGCTGATGCCGGCGAAGATGCTCTTCACGCTCGGCGTCGGGCACGTGCGCCGGCGCGGTCTCGAGCCCGGCGCGCGTGCCGACCGCACCGCGCAACCGCTCGACACCACCATCGTCGAGCTTTCCGAGCTCGAGTGGCGCGCGCTGGTCGCATTGAAGCGCGAGTTTGCGCCGGCCGAACTCGTACGCGACCTGTGGACGCCGCGCGCGCAGGAGGCCGGCCTCGACCGCGAGTCGTTTTTGGAGATTTCCCAATCGCTCGAACGGCGCGGCGTCATCGGGCGTTTCTCCACCTTCCTCGAGCATGTGAAGGCGACCGCCGGAAACGAGCGGGTCACCCGCTACAACGCGCTCTTTCACTGGGCCGTCGCGCCGGGCATGGAGGTGCGCGCCGGCTGCGAGGTCGGACGGCACTACGTGATAACGCACGCGTACTGGCGGGAAGGCGGACCGGAGTTTCACGACGTGAACGTCATGGCCGTCGCGCACGGAATGGAGAAGGACGTCGTACTGGGCCACAAGGCGGCGATCGACGCGCACCTGCGGGAGGCGGGCATCGATTGCTCCTATACAAACGTCTTCTGGGGCGGGCGCAGCGAGATCAAGCCATCCGAGATCGATCCCGGCGCCTACCGTGAGTATTGCAAACGGCACGGCATCGACCCCGCGTCAATGCGCGCCGAATCGAACGATGAAGGAGGCTCGGCATGAACCTGCGGTTCGTCGGCATGACGCTTGCGCTTGCGGTCGCGGTTACCGGTTGCACTAAGTCAGGCGGAGCCGGCGCGGTTGTGGGGCAGCGGAACTCCTGGACTCAAGCGGGTGTGCTGCGTTGGTCGGAGTTCGCCGATCCCAAGAATCTCAATCCGGTGCTCGACGCCGCCGCGCCGATGCTCGACCTTTCGATGTTCATCTATTCCTGGACCGTGCGGTACGATCAGAACGCGCATCCCGTTCCCGACGCCCTGCGCGAGATCCCGACGATAGAAAATGGCGACGTCAGCAAAGATGGTCTGACGCTCAAATACAAGTTGCGGCCGAACATCAAATGGCAAGACGGCGTCGCCTTGACCTGTAACGACCTCAAGTTCACGTGGCAGGTCGTGATGAATACCCATAACAACGTGGTCACGACTGACGGCTACAAAGACATCGGCAGCATCGACTGCTCGGATCCGACGGTCGCCGTGGTCCACATGAAGAGGATCTACGCACCGTTTCTGCAGCAGCTCTGGAGCGTGAACGGCAACGCCCCCATTCTACCGGAGCACTTGCTCGCGAAGTACAACGACGACAAGGGCTCGTTCAATACGGCTCCCTACAACGCGCTGCCCGTCGGCAGCGGGCCCTTCAAGGTCGTCGCATGGGATCGCGGTCAGGACGTACGCATGGTGGCCAATCCGAAATTCTACCTCGGCAAACCTAAACTCAACGAGGTGATCTACAAGATCCTTCCGGATGAAAACACGGCCTTTACTCAGCTGCAGACGCACGAGCTCGATATGGTAGCAGTTGGGAGCGGGATGAAATGGCCCCAGTACCAGGCACTTGCGGCCGATCCGAACAATGGCCTGCGCGCCATTCGGGTCGAACAGTTCTTGTGGTCGCACATCGATTTCAATTTGAGACATCCCATCGTAAGCGACGTGCAGGTTCGCCGCGCGATCGCGTACGCGACCGATCGTAACGAGATCATTCAGAAGATACTTCACGGGTCGGCCATCGCGGGTGAGACGGATCAGCAGCCGCACTACTCCTGGGCGCGCACCACCGATATCGTGCACTATCCTTACGATCCCGCGAAGGCCAAAGCGCTGCTCGATGCGGACGGCTGGAAGGTCGGGCCGGACGGGATTCGCACGAAGAACGGTCAGCGGCTCGAGGTTACCTTGAGCACGCAGACCGAGTCCAACGTTGGAAAGGCCACCGAGACCGTTTTGCAGCGCCAATGGCGCGACGTCGGCGTACAGGCGGACGTGAAGAACTACCCTACCAGCGAGTTCTTCGACAACTCCGTCAACGGCATTCTGCAGGGCGGCCACTACGACGTCGCCTCGTTTGCGTGGTTCGGCGCGGCCGATCCCGACGATAGCGCGGTCTATTCGGCCGATAACTTTGCGCCGCACGGGCAGAACGCGATGTATTGGAACAACCGGACTGCCACCGACGCTATGAACGATGCCCTCAAGACGGTCGATCAAGCACGCCGCAAGCGCGACTACCTAATCGTTCAGCAGCAACTGGCCCTCGACGTTCCCACCATCATCCTGTACTTTCGGCGCGACCCGTACGTCTACAACACCGACTTGAAGGGATTTACGCCTTCGCCGGTCATCTCCGCATTCTGGGACCCCTGGAACTACTCGATTTAGGAGCGCAGGACGATGAAAAGACGGTTTCTCCAGGTTCTAGCCGGCGTGGTCGTCGTTACAGTAGTCACCGGTTGCACGAAGGAGGGCACGGGCGGCGGTCTCGGCGGTCGCTCGAACTCGTGGACGCAGCCCCACGTCTTGCGCATGGCGGACGCCGGCGACGTGAACACGCTCAACCCACACCTCGGACAGTTCGCCGACATCGGCTATCTCTCGTCGATGACGATGGCGTACCTGATCAAATGGGACGAGCAGAACCGTCCCTATCCGGAGCTTGCAACGGAGATCCCAACGCAGGCGAACGGCGGCGTCAGCAAGGACGGCCTCACGATCACCTTCCACCTTCGCAAGGGCGTGCGCTGGTCGGACGGCGCGCCGTTCAATGCCGACGACGTGGTCTTCTCGACCAAGGTTGTGCTCAATCCCGACAACAACGAAGTCGGCCGCCTCGGCTGGGATCTGATCACGAAGATCGACGAGCCGGACAAGTACACCGTCGTCTATCACATGAGGAAACCCTACTCGCCGTTTATCGAGACCTTCTTTTCGACCGCCGGCGCCAATCCGTGCATCCTTCCCAAGCACTTGCTGGCGCAGTATCCCAATATCAACCACGTCGCTTACAATTCGCTGCCCGTCGGGATCGGGCCGTTCAAATATCTGCGCTGGGATCGCGCGCAGGATGTCATCCTCGTGCCAAATCCGCTCTACTGGCGCGGTCAGCCGAAGCTGCAGAAGGTCATCTTCAAGATCATTCCCGACCGCAACACCGTGCTCTCGCAGCTCGAAGCGCACGAGATCGACATGTGGCATATCGTTCCGGGTGCCTACCTCTCGCGCGCCGCGGCGGTCTCCGGAATCACGATCCTTCGCCTGCCTAGCTACTACTACAACCATATCGATTTCAACGTCACGCGACCGGTGCTGCGCGACCGGGACGTGCGCGAGGCCTTGAAGCTGGCCCTCGACCGCCAAACGATCATCGATAAGATCTCGCACGGCGTCGGCATCCTGCAGGACGTGACGACCCCAAAGAGTGCTCCTTATGCGGTGACATCGATACCGCCCGAGCCTTTCAGCATCGCGCGTGCCAATGCGCTTTTGGACCAGGACGGCTGGAAGCGCGGCGCCGACGGGGTTCGTCGAAAAGGCGGGTTGCGGCTCTCGCTCGTTATTGCAACCGTCGCCGGCTCGCAGGACGTCGACAGGCAGATCGAGTTGATCCGGTCCTGGTGGAAGCAGATCGGCGTCGATTTTACGGTCCAACATTATCCGCCGGCTTTGATGTTCGCGCCGCTTCAACAAGGCGGCATCGTCTACTCAAACAATAAGTGGGACGTCATCTTCTTCGCTTGGCTCAACGACGCGATCGGCGACTATTCGCCGCTCTACTCCTGCCACTCGTTCCCACCCCAAGGCCAGAACGATCTTCGTTGGTGCAACGCTCGCGCACAGGCCGCAATAGACGCCGTTTGGACGCACTTCGACCAGGACCAGCGCAACGGCGACGTGCTGACCCTTCAGCGGGAGTTCGTGAATGACGTTCCCTCGGTCGTGACCTCATTGCGCGAAGACATCTTTGCCTACGATAAGGATCTCAAGAACTTCCATCCTAACGCCGTCACGCCGTTCGACAATATAATGAATGTCGATATATAGCGCACGCCAGGAGCGCGCAGCCTAAGAGCGAGAGCGTGCGCAGTGCGGCCCAGGCCGGCACGACCGCGAGCAGTCCGCTCGCCCGCTGCTCGGCGAGCCAGACCGCGGCCGCGCCGTCGCTTGGCGGCGCGTGGAAAGCACCGAGCGCGTCGGGCCAGACCGGCGCCGGATGATGCGCTGCAAGCGCGGCGGCTATGGCGAAAAGTGCCGCGACGCAGAGGCCCGCCGGCAACAGGCTTCGGGGTTGCGAGGGCTGACCCAGCACGATGAAGGCGAGCGCAGCGGCGAGCGCGAGCAGCCCGCTCTGCGCAATGCTGCTCGGGCGCTGTGCGAGTCCCAGCCAATTGATCGCAACGAGCAGCGCTCCGGTAAATGCGAGCGCGCGTGCCGTCGTTTGCGTGCGCAGCGCGCACCAGAGAGCGGCGGGAAAGGCAACGACCAGGTTGTGCTCGTGAACGAACGCCGCGACGAAAGGGATCAGTGCGCGAGCATCCCGCGAATCGGGCAAAGGGTTCGCGCACGCGCACGATGATGAGGATTGCCATCGCAGAAGCGAGCAGCGCCGCAACCGCCGCGATGGCGAGCGTCACCGGCGGTGCCGCGCCGAAGCCGTAGGCAACCGCGGCCGGGCTTAGCTGAATCGCGACGAAGTGCTCTGCGCCGGCCTGCGCCGCTGCCGCCTTTGCGTAGCGAAGCGGCCAGTTCCAGCCCGCAGTCCACGCGCCTAATCCGTAGGTGACGAGAAATCCGAGCGCGAGCGCGGCAAACGCGCGCTTTCGATTGAGTTGCGAGATCAATCCGAGGGCCATATTCGGCGCGGCAAAGGCGAGGATTGCCGCGGCCGCGGCCGCCGGCAAACAACGGTCTGCCATCGCGACCACGAGCGCCGCTCCTACAAATGCCGGCAAGGCGAGTTGGCCGAGTGCAAGATCGCTGGTGACCGGTCCGAAGGCGAGCGCCAGCGCAAGCCCCCCGAAGAGTCGCAAGCGCGTCACGGGCAACGTGCTGCCATCGAGCGTGATGCAGACCAGCGCCGCGAGCGCTATCGCCAGAAGCGCGAGCCAGATCGCGGATGCGACGGTGTAGGGCAGGCGCGCGAAGGCGCTCCACACCGGAAGCGTTGCGGGTGGATCGATAAACGGTAAGAGCTCGTCGCGGCGCGCATCGACGCTCGGTACGTGCCGTTCGGCCTCCCAGATGCTGCGCGCGTACGGATCGCCTCGCGCGTTCCACGTCGCGCCGGCCGCCCAATAGGCCTCAAAATCGCGCGCGGCCAGGCCGGGTGCCGGCGCCGGGCGCAGGGCGAAGAGCGCAACGGCGATCGCAACGTATGCGAGCGCGAGCGGCCACGCGCGAATCACCAGGCGAAGTGGCCCGTCGAACCTGGTGTCGCGATGACGTGGGCTTGCGACATCACGAGCAGCAGCCCCAAAACCGTCGCAAGATACCAGACGCTTATGCGGGCGCGCGCGCCGAGCGTCATGCCTGCGGCACGCGGATCGACGTGACCGCGCCAGGCTCCCATGATCGAAGGGAGCCCGAGCACGCCGATAAGCGCGATGAAGAGCAGCGGAATGTGCCAGAATACCGCGAGACCAAGAAAGAGCACGAAGCCTGCGATCCACAGCGGGGGCCACAAAGCTCCGATGATTCGTCCGCCATCGAACGGCGGCGTCGGAATCATGTTGAAGAGATTCAAGAACGCGGAGAGGTCGGCGCACGCGAACCAAAAGCGATCGTTGGTGGCCAAACCGATGCCGTAGCAGGCGGCCGCAAGCCCGAGGCCGGTGAGCGGTCCCGCCAACGCGATGTAGGCGTCGTGCTCCAGATCCTCGGGCGGCGTTCCGGCGGTAAAGGCGCCCAAGAGCGGGATGAATGCGGGCAGGCGCGCCGGCAAGCCGTAAGCGCGAAACGCGAAGTAGTGTCCGAGCTCGTGTGCGAGCAACAGCAGCATGATGACGACGGCGAGCTTCCAGCCGAAGATCACGACGTAGATCCAGAGCGAGAGCAAAAAGCTCCAGCTGACTGCGAAGAGCTTGGCGCCGAAAAAAAGGAGGAACTTGAACTTCAGCAGCGCCGCGAGAAGCGCGGCGAGGATCGCGCCGATGCCGCGGTTGCGGCGCTGCGCCGGCTTTTGCTCTTGGCGCTCGCCCTCGGGCGATCCGGGCTGGTGCTGCGGTTGCGGTTGCGGTTGCGGCAGGTAACTCACGGAGCTATCTTCAACCGCGCCTCGTGCCGGTCATCGTGATCGTCGGCGGAGGCTTCGCCGGGATGGCCGTGGCGCGCCGGCTCGAGCGGCGTCTGCGGCCGGACGAAGCCGAGATCGTCGTGCTCAGCCGCGAAAACTACACGCTCTTCACGCCGATGCTCCCCGAAGTGACCTCCGGCGAGCTGGAAGTGCGCCACGTCGTGACGCCGATTCGCATGCAGCTCAAGCGAAGTCGCTTCGTCTTGGCCGACGTCGACGCGATCGACGTCGCTGCGCGCACCGTTACGTACCATCACGTGCTCACGGGAACGAACGTGACGTTGCGGTACGATCAGCTCGTGCTGGCACTCGGTGCGTCCACTTCGACATTCGGGTTGCCGGGCGTGGCGGAGTACTCGTGGGCGCTCAAGACGCTCGACGACGCCGACTCGGTGCGCAATCATTTGGTCTGGCTGCTGGAGCTGGCCGATACGATCGACGACGAGGCTCGGAGAAAACGGCTGCTGACGCTCGTCGTCGTCGGCGGCGGTTTCACCGGCGTCGAAACCGCCGGAGAGATCGTCGAGCTCTTTCGCAGCGTGTTGCCCCTCTATAAGCGCCTGCGGCCCGATGAAGTGAAGATGATCCTCGTCGAGGCCGGGCCGGTACTGCTGGCCGGCCTTCCTTCTAAGATGGGCAAATATGCGCGGAGAATCCTCGAACGCCGCGGCGTCGAAGTTATCACGGGTGACGGCGTTGCCGCGGTCGATGCGCGCGGCCTGACGCTGCAGAGCGGGCGACGCATCGAAAGCGAGACCGTCATCTGGAGCGCCGGAGTGAAGCCCTCCCCGACGATCGCGAAGACGGCGCTTCCGACGACCAGGCGCGGCGCGGTCGAAGCGCAGCGCGACATGCGCGTCGTGGGCAGCGCGGACGTCTGGGCGCTGGGCGATTGCGCGTCAATTCCCGATGGAGAGGGCGGCGTCTATCCGATGACTGCGCAGCATGCGATTCGCGAGGGTCCCCATCTCGCCGACAATCTCGTTGCGGTCTTGCGCGGCAAGCCAACCAAAGTGTTTGCGTACCGTTCGCTTGGAATGATGGCCGCCTTGGGCGGGCGCAAGGCCGTCGCCGAGCTTCCCGGAGGCCTCGTGATCACCGGATTCATCGCGTGGTTCATATGGCGCACCTACTATCTGCTGCGCCTGCCCGGTCTAGATCGAAAGCTGCGCGTCGCTTTCGACTGGACGCTCGAGCTGCTCTTCCCACGCGACACGGCCGAGCTGCGCTTGGGCGAGCGTGTGGGCGACGCGCGCAACGATGAGATGCGGCGTCCTTCGTAGAACGCACAACGAGCATGTTACGCGAACCCATCGAGCGCCTGATCCGGGATCCCAAGGAGTTTACCCGCGAAGTCGGCTTCCCCGCACCCGGCGAGATCCGTATCTACGACGAGACGCTGCGCGACGGAGAACAGATGCCCGGCGTCTGTTACACGCCCGGACAAAAGCTCGAGATCGCCGAGGCACTAGCCGGCATCGGCGTGCACATCATGAGCGTCGGCTTTCCGGCCGCCTCGGAGAGCGATCGCCGCACACTGCAGCTGGTCATGGACGCCAAACATCGCGGCGAGCTTGGCGACGTCGAGATCGTCGTGATGTGCCGCAGCAACCGCAACGACATCGACGTAACGGTCAAGACGCTGCGTGACGTCGGGATCGAACCCAAAGAAGTAACCTTTTTCGTCTTTACCAGCGGCAGCGATCTGCACCTCAAGTACAAGATCGGCAAGACGCTCCTGCGCTACGAAGGACGCGACGAAAGCGAGTGGCTCGACCTCCCGCTGGCGTTCTATCGTGACGCCAACGTGCGTCTGCAGTGCGATGCGATCCGCCACGCTCGCGAGTGCGGCGTCGAACGCATCGAGTTCGGCGCCGAGGACGGCAGCCGCGGCGAGGTCGAGTACTTCATCGAGTACTTCAAGGCGGGCTTGGCCGCCGGCGGCACGCGTCCGGCGTGGCCCGACACCGTTGGAACTCTCACCCCCGAAGCGACGCGGTGGTATTGCTCGCGCATCGTCGCAGGGTTGCCGGCGGGGCTGCCGATCGTCGCACACCTCCACAACGACTACGGTCTCGGGACGATTAACGCGATCACTGCCGTCTCGTGCGGATTCAAGGTCGTATCCGTTACTGCCAACGGCTACGGCGAACGCGCCGGCAACGTCAAGCTGCACGAGTTCGTAGTAGCGCTGCGGGTGCTCTACGGTATCGAGCTTCCGGGTTTTAAGTACGCGAAGCTGCGAGAGCTGGCGCGCTTCATGGAGCGCATGAGCGGCATCCCGCTGCAACAACACGAGCCGATTGTGGGCGCCAAAGTCTTTGCGCACGAGTCCGGCATTCACACGCAGGCTATGCTCATCGACCATCGGATGTACGAAGCCGTTCCCGGCGAGCTGGTGGGCGGCAGCACGAGCTGGGTCTTCGGAAAACACACGGGCGCCGCGCTCGTCGAGGATACGCTGCGTCGTCACGCCGATCGACTGAGCAGCGCCGGAGTGCAAGCAGGCCCCGAGCTCGCGCATCGCGTCACCGACGAAGTCAAGCGGCTGCGCGAAGAGCGTGCGGCCTCCAGTAAGAGCGAGGAGACGATCGAGCTCTACGAAGCCGCAATGCGCCGCCTCTCTTTAAGCGAAGACGACGTCGTCGACATCGCGATCGCCTTGGGAGCTCCGGCTAAAGCGTCGTAGCCCCAGTCATCCTGAGCGAAGTGAGCGCAGCGAACGGAGTCGAAGGACAGTATTGCCTGTCATCCTGAGCGAAGTGAGCGCAGCGAACGGAGTCGAAGGACGGTATTGCCTGTCATCCTGAGCGAAGTGAGCGCAGCGAACGGAGTCGAAGGACGGTATTGCCTGTCATCCTGAGCGAAGTGAGCGCAGCGAACGGAGTCGAAGGACAATATTGCCTGTCATCCTGAGCGAAGTGAGCGCAGCGAACGGAGTCGAAGGACAATAGTGCCTGACGTTGCGATAACTAGCCCTTAATCAACTCGATCCGGTTGCCGAAGGGATCGCTGATATAGCAGTGTTCTCGCCCATCGGCCAAGGGCTTGTCACCGGAAATCGGCACTTCGCGTTCCCGCAGTCGTTTGAGAAGCTCGTCGAAATCGGAGCAAAGGAAAGCCGGATGAGCCTTTCGGGCGGGACGGAACTCTTCGTCAACTCCAAGGTGTATGAAAACGGTTCCGGAGCGCAACCACAGGCCGCCGCGTAATGATAGTTCGGCCGGCTTGGGCACCTCTTCCATTCCAAGGATCTGACCGTAAAAGCGGCGCGCCGTCCCTTCACCTCCTTGCGGGATGGCGAGTTGGACGTGGTCGATACGCTCGAAAACGGCGCGCTTTACGCCGATGCTAGTGCCGCGCCCAAGCCCATGAAGAAATGAGCCAACCTTTCGGGGTTTTGGTGAGCACCACCGTAAATACCGAGCCCGTTTCCTTGACCGGCTTCTTGTTTTGATTGTAGGTGAGCGTCGCAGGGACGACGACGTACGCAACGTTGCCGGTGACGTCGACGTGCCAAGGCGTTCCGAAGACCACCGTTCCGTTCGTAATATCGTTCTTCTTGAATGAGACACTTAGTGCGTTCGCCCAATCGGTGCAGGCGCCCGGGCCGTTCCACGTATGCGGCGGGAAATCGTCGAGAACCGAAGCCGGCGAGGTGCACAAGGCTGCGAAGCCCTTGAGATTACCCTGGTTGAAGTCCATAGCGACGCGCCGGATCGTGCTCATTGGGCCGTTGGAGTCCGCCTTCGCCGCGGGTGTCGCGAAGAGAAGCGTCGCCACGGTTATTGCGACGACACCGAAGGTTATTTTCATGCTGCGGTCGTTCAAAACGATCCCTGGCCCGTCCTTCGGTTCATCGCCTCGACAATGCTTTCAGACATGGTCCCGCCCCCGTGCCCCGCATCATCGATGACGCGTAATACGCTACCTTGCCATTGCTGGTGCAGCTTCCAGGCGGTCTCGAGGGGGCTGCTGATGTCGTAGCGCCCGTGGAGAAGAACACCCGGAATGCCGTTGAGTAAGGAGGCGTTCCGGATCAATTGATCCTCCGCCAAGAACGCGGCGTTTCTCCAATAGTGCGTAACGAGGCGTGTAAAGAGCAACCGAAAATCCCGATCGTCAAAACGGCGGCTTGGCTGGTATCCGGGAGTCAGCGAAATATGGGTATCTTCCCACGCACACCATTCTCGGGCCGCTAGCTCTCGAACTCCCGGATCTGAGCTAAATGCTAACGCCGCGTAAACGTCAACTAAGTTCGGAGGCGCGCTCGGACAAAGAGCAGCCACTGAGGCAAACTTTTCCCATTGCTCTGGGAAGATGCGGCCCATATCGCGGGTTATCCAGTTTACTTCGCGGCGAGACGTTGTGGTTACGCATGCTAGTACCATGGCCGCAACGCGGTGCGGATACCTTTGAGCGTAGGCGAGTCCAAGCGTGGTGCCCCATGAAGCACCGAGAAGAAGCCAGCGATCGATCCTCAGATGTTCGCGCAACCGCTCCAGGTCCTCAATAAGGTGAGCGGTTGTATTGACTTCGAGGTCCGCTGCCTTTTCGACGCGCGGTCGGCTGCGCCCACAGCCTCGCTGGTCGGTTAAGACTGTTTTGTAAACTTCCGGATCAAAGTAACATCTATTTCTCGGCGTACAGCCTGAGCCTGGGCCACCGTGAAGGTACAGAACGGGGCGACCGTCCGGATTGCCGGAGCATTCCCAATAGATCTGCTGTGCATCGCCAACGTCAAGCATCCCGCTGTCGAAGGGGTCGATGCTCGGAAACATGAGAGTTCGTTTCGGTGCGAAGCCGTAGCGCTACTACATAAGGCTCCTCAAACGGCCGCTCCGGTGGGAGTGAGCCCGTGACCGCCGAAACGTCAACAAGGCCCGTGACGTTCCGAGGTAGGGGCAAGATAAGAAATGACGGTTTTAGTTTTCCGCTACGTGCTCAGCAGCTGCGCCGTGGCAGCAATGCTCTCAGGGTGCGGCGGATCGCAGCCGCCGATCGGCACGCCGGGCGCGATGGCGCAAACCGCGGCGAGCCATGTTTGGAAGGCATCCAGTTCTAGCGGAGACCTCCTGTATGTCGGCAGCGGGAGGTATGGCGTTTCCATCCTGAGCTATCCGCAGGGGCAGCTCGTAACGCAGTTCCAACCCCCAGGAGGCGGAGGCGTGCTAGGCATGTGTTCCGACCAGAGCGGTGACGTTTTCGTGACGGCGGCCGGTGGCAACATCTACGAGTACGCGCATGGCGGTACGAGCCCGATCGCGGCGCTCGATGATGAAAACTTCGACCCCTCGGCGTGCGCCGTCGATCCGACGACCGGCAATCTCGCGGTAGCGGACAACGGTTATGGCGACATCGCCATTTACGCGAACGCTCAAGGCACACCAACCTACTATGCCGATCTCAATATGTTTTCGGCATTCTACTGTGCCTACGACGACAGCGGGAACCTCTTTGTTGACGGGCAATACGAAGACGGCTCCCCGCTCCTCGGCGAGCTTCCCAACGGAAGCGGTTCGTTCACCGACGTCATCCTGGACAGGAAAATCGGCCAGCTCGCCTCCATGCAGTGGATGGGAGGGTACTTGGCGGTCAGCAGCTCGAGGCACGTCGTGTACCACGTAAAGATCTCTGGCTCATCTGGAAGCATCGTGGGTAAAACGGTTCATCACCGCCTGGAGAGCCCGTGGACGATCGACGGGAACCAGCTGATCTCCGTGTACGGAAAGACGCGTATCGGCGCCGCGTTCGAGATTGCGTACTGGACGTACCCCAAGGGCGGAGCCGCCACGCAGGTTTTCAGCTTCTGGCGGCACTCAAGCCTCCTTGACGGTGTCGCGATCAGCGTCGGTTCGGAAAAGTAGGCGCTCAACGCTTCGCATCTCGCGCATGAACCGACCAAAGCAGAATGAAGTCGTCAGCATTTAGCCGCTACGCACTCTTCAGCTGCGCGGCAGCGGCAATGCTCGCGGGCTGCGGTGGATCGCAGCCGCCGATCGGCGCGCCGGGCGCGATGCCGCAAATCTCCGCCCTCGCAACGCACGCCGAGCGTGGCAAGTCGTGGATGCTGCCGGAGGCGAAGGGGCGAGACTTGCTCTATGTCGGGCTTGGCGGTGACGGAGTCAACGTCTACACGTACCCACGCGGCCGGCTGGTCGGCTCCCTTGGGCCCTTTGGAGGGTACCTTTGCTCTGACGCAGCCGGCAACGTCTTTGTTCCCGGAGGTCCCATAGCCACACAGGTTTCGGTTTACGCTCACGGCTCAGCAGAACCGAAGGCTATTCTAAACGCTCCGTACTCGGCCACTGGTTGCTCCGTGGATTCTAGCTCCGAGCGCCTGGCCGCAACTACGTACGACCAAAACATCGTTGTCGTTTTTCCGTACACACCCAAGCGAGGCTGGCGTTTTGCTAAGACCTTTTCAGATGCGGGAATGCAAACTGTCAGTTTCTGCGCCTACGATCGCGTTGGCGATCTTTTCGTAGATGGCCAGGACTCTAACAACAACTTTGTTCTCGCGGAGCTCCCAGAGGGCGGTGATACGTTCAGTCCGATTCGCCTCGATAAGAGTATTAGCAAAGCGGGATCGATGCAGTGGGACGGAAAGTATCTGGCCATCGCGGATTTTGGCAAGACGATTGACTCAGCCGCTGTCATCTATCGGTTTGCGTTAAGCGGACGGTCAGGGAAGAAAGTGAGCACGACCAAGCTCGATCTGTCCCACGCGCTGGCGCAGTTTTGGATTCAGGGCGGTACCGTTATCGGGCCAACATCATACGACTCGGCGCGGGACATTGGCTTCTGGCGGTTTCCCAGCGGTGGTCACCCTTTGAAAAGTTTTTTGGCAGAAGCTCCGACCGGGGAAACGGTCAGTCTCAAGTGAACGCTCAGCATCGGGCGAGAGTGGCGCTCCGGAATCCTCAGCGATCGATTCGTTCCCGTCAGCGGAGTGCGGGACATGGCAACGCTTAGTCTTGGCAGGTACGCCCTGAGTGGAGGCGCGGCCGCTGTATTGCTTGCAGGGTGCGGCGGATCGCAGCCGCCGGTCGGCGCACCGGGCGCGATGCCGCAAACCTTCGCCCTCGCAGCGCACGCCAATCATGTCACGTCGTGGATGCTACCGGAAGCACAGCGTGAGGACCTTTTGTACGTCGGCGGATTAACCACGTCGTCTCATAGCGCGCTTTTCGTGTATGGGTATCCCTCGCTTAGCTTAGTCGGGACGCTAGAGCTTGGCGGTACGCCCGTGGGCCTGTGCAGTGACACGCACGGAGACATTTACGTGACAGAAGAGGTCAAATATGCGGGCCAGCTGCTCGAGTTCAAGCATGGTGCGTCAAACCCCGAGCGCACGATTCCTACTGCCCCGTATCAGCCGAATAGCTGTTCAGTGGCGCCAAAGAGCGGCGACCTGGCGGTCGCTGCTAACGAAATCCGTGGCAGCTACGGATCAGCACTTCTTGTCTATCACAAGGCAAAGGGAAGTCCCACGATCTATAAGTCCACTCCCAACATGCACGCCGTTTGGTCGACTGCTTACGGAGCGGGAGGTCAAAACTTCCTTCTCGGGTTTAAGACCTGTCACACTTATTACTACTCCTGCTATAACTTCAACGTGCTCCCGCCTCGTGGAAGTATTCTCCACAACCTCAGAGTGCCGAGCGTCCACCAACATTCCCTCGGTAATGACTTAGGCTGGGACGGCACCTATTTGGTAATCTTGGCACGCGAACTCGCTCGTTATCAAGTGCGGCGAAAGAAGCTAGACGAGGTCGGCGTCGTTTTGAACACGGAGGGGGGAGCGTACCAATTTTGTCTTGTCCCTAAATACGGACAAGTTGTTGTCTCCAACGGCCAAGTTGAAATCTATGACTACCCCTCGGGGCAATACGAGGCGTATCTTTCGGTTGAGCAAGCGTACGGCCTAGCCTTCTCGTTGGCCCCATCTTCACTAAGCATTCGCAGATAGCGGCTATTGCCGGCGGACCGAAACCGGACGTTTGGAAGCCCTTATGTAGTGTCCCGCCTCAAACTCGATGGTCGCCATTAGACACTGAATGCAAAGCGTTCCGTCCTTAGCTATTATTTGGGCGCGAGCGAGGTTGCGTATTGCCGATCGGCTTCGAGCCACTCGTCCTTGAGGTCAATACGCCGTAGCCCCGCAGGATAGGTGCCGTTGGGATGCGCGGCCAGCCAGTCTTGGCTAAGCACCGTGACGTACTCAAAGTTTTCCCAGAGGCCGGAGCCCTCTCGGCGCCGGGCTATTGCCGTAATGGGCGCGAGGAGTGCCCAGCCCTGCGCGATGGTGCCGGACAGCACGTCAAGGGTCAGCTCGCGATCGACCATCCCCGCTTTCACGAGCGTCCCCAACGTCTCGAAAAAATTTCCGACGCGGTTGATCTTTGCAATTTTGAGCCAGCCCTCATCAGTGCGCGCGGATCGGTCGAAATACTGATGCCGGAACGCAGGATCGCGAACGCATGCCTGCAACCCCGCCATCACGAATTGCTGCGCGACTTGGAAATCCGGCGTCTCCATAGTTTCACGGAGCTCATTTAACGCGGCGATCTGGTTACTGCTGCGCGCGTGGCTAAGTTGGACGATAGCCGCGATCGCCGTCGCGGCGATTACGACGAACGTGCCTAACGTTGCGAAAGTATTAACGAGTTCCAAAGACATAAAACCCTCCGAAAAGCGCCATAGCTAATGTAGGGCTTTGTCGCAGGATTGGACTAAGCCCCTAGCTCCGGTCCGCGCGCCCACGGCCTTCGACCCCGCAACCCGCGCCGGAAGAGGGGCCTCGTTTTAAAGTGGCTTGGCTCCTCTCCCCGCGTGCCATGCCTTAGGCTAGCGGATGGATGACGCATGACTTCAGCGGAATCGGAAGTTTGGGAGCAAAGCGTCAGGCGGTGGCGCCGAGACGCCACGTTGCAACGAAGGCTTTGAAGACCACTGGAAACGAGTCATCGGTGAAGCGCACGCTCCGCGAGCCGGTGCGTTCGAAGCGCGGAATCGTCGCGACGAGATGGGCCTGCGCGGCGGTGACCAGTTGCACATCGAGCGTGATTGGCGGTTCAAAACGAAAGATCTGCGCGGTCGCGGCGTCGCGCACTGCGGCCTCGGCCTCCCTGGCAATCGCGCGAGCAGCCGCGGCGGGCGTCATGGAGTTGGCCGCAAAGTTTCCAATCGAATCCTTGACGATCGCGCCGCGAACCCACGGCATCTGTTCGCGAACGCCTTCGACCGTCGTACGGTCCCCGCTCACCAGCAGCAGCGGAACGCGGTAGTATCCGAGCAGTCCGGCGTTGATCGTCGCCTCGCTGCAGCGCACGCCGTTGATCCGCACGTCGTATATCACTGAAGGCGTGTAGGTGTGGCACAGGACCGCATCGGCGTCGCCCGCGCCACCGTGATAGCCGACGAAAAACGCCCCGCCGAAGCCGCGATCCGCGCCTTGCACCATCGAGAAGGGCTTGCGGTTCCCGAAGATTACGCGAACATCCGCGGGAAGCTCGTCGAGCAGGAGGTTGCGCATCGGCCCGTGCGAGTCGTTGACGAGCACCTCGGCTGCGCCGGCTGCACGCGCCCCTTCGATCGCGGCGGCAACTTCCTGCGTATAGTAGCGGCGGTAGATCGCGTACTCGGGATGCGGCGTTCGCGCGTCGACTTGCTGCCACGAGCAGACGCCGGCGACCCCCTCCATGTCACCCGATATGTAGATATTCATGCGATGGGCGTGGCGGCCGCGGCGATGCGCGTCGCGGCGAGAAACGCCTCGAAAACCGCCGGATACTCGGCGCCGCGAAATTGAACGGCACGACCGCCGATCCGCATGAAGCCCGGCAAGAGCTCGATGAAGTCGGCGTGCTCGACCTGCGCGGTCTCGATCGTCAGCTCGAAGGGCGACGTGAAAACGAATGGCTTCGCACGTTCGAGGCGACCGATCGCCTCACGCGCACCGGCGCGAATCGCCGCTTGCGCCGCCGGCGGCGTCAACGACTCGACCGCGGAGTACCCGATCGCATCCTTGACCGGCACGCCGACCGCCCACGGCATCGCGGCGACGCTCTCGGCAACGATCGTGCTGTCGCCGGTTATAAGCACGACGGGGACGCCGAAGCTTCCCGCCAAGGCCGCGTTGAGCAGCGCCTCGCTGCAGCGCGTTCCGTTAATCTCAACGTTGTAGACGAGATCCGAGTTCGTGTGCGAGAGCGTCGCCGCGTCGCCGGCTTTAGCATGGTAGCCGGTAAAGAAGGCAGCGTCGATTCCGTCGTTTACCCCCTGCACCATGCTCCAGGGCTTCGGCGCTCCGGAGACTACGCGCAGCTCCTCGTCGCCGGGAAGCTCGTCGAACAAGAGATTACGCATCGACCAGTGCGAATCGTTGACCACGACTCGCCGTACGCCGGCCTCGCGCGCGCCCTCGATCGCCGCGCGAACCTCTTGCGTCATATACCGGCGAAATACCGGATACTCGTGCGCGTTGCTCGGATCGCACTGGTTCCACGAAGAGATCCCGGCGGTGCCCTCCATATCGCAGGAGATGTACAGATTCATTGACGGAGTGCTTGTTGCGCTTGGGCGAGCCCGGTCTGCGCCGCAACGTTACGCGGGTTCACGCGCAGAGCGCGCTCGTACAGCGGGATCGCCTCTTGGAAATGATTCGAGGCGAGATACATGTCGGCCAACTGCGTCAGCGCGACGTCGTCACGCGGGTGAGCCGCGATGCGAGCGCGCAGCGTTCGCAGTTGCGCGACGACGGGCGCCGGCGGTCCCCCCTCGACGTCGTTCTGCGAGCCCTGCGCCGCCGTCGTGCCCGCGGCATGGCCGCCGGCGGCTCGACCGAAGACCGAGCCGGTAACGCCGAATCCATCGGCGACGAGATACCCCATGATGCCGAGAAAGATCGCGCCGATGACGAGCACGATCGGTACGTAGATGCGCGGCGGAAGTCCCTGGGATTCGTTGCGCTGCACGAAGAGTCGGTTGGACGCACCGCGAAAAATACATTCATGCTACCCGGCGAGGCCGATCTTCAACTGCTTTTTGCGCGTCTAAACTACGACTTTTTCAACGGCGAGGTGCCGGACTGCCGCATCGCCTACAACGAGCGCTTCTCGAACTCGGCCGGCCGCATCAGCTTCACCGCTCACCCGATGCTCATCGAGCTATCGCCCAAGCATTTCAGCCAACGCCCGGAGGCACTCGAGGAGACCCTCCTGCACGAGATGATCCACGCATGGTGCTTCGCGCGCTTCAAAGAGACCGGGCACGGGCGGCATTTCAAACGCAAGCTGCGCGAGTGCGGCCTGCACTCCATCTATCACGAGCTCGGAAACGCCTTGCCGCGCAAGGAGTCGGCCAAACGCTATATCCTGCGATGCGAGCGGTGCGGGCTCGAGGTACTGCGGCGCAGCCGGCCCGGCCGGGCCTCGAGCTGTGCGCGCTGCAACAAAAGTCGGTTCGATCCCCGCTTTCCGCTCACGGTTTACGAAATCGTCGAGATTCGCGCCCTGGGAAACACGCTCGAGCTGCGCACTGCCGCCCGGAGAGGCCGCGCGTAACGCCGAAGCACAGGTTGCTATGACGACCACGAAAACAGATGAGAATGCGCCGGCGCGCATGGAGAGCGACTCGATGGGAAGCATCGCGGTGCCGGCCGACCGATACTACGGCGCGCAATCCGCCCGTTCGCTAGTTCACTTCGATATCGGCGACGGTGCTTGGCCGCGCGACGTGATGCCGAGGCAGGTCGTGCACGCGATGGCGCTGCTCAAGAAGTCGGCAGCGCTGGTGAATCACGAGCTCGGAAAGCTCGACGACGAGGCAACGCGGCTCATCGTCGCGGCCGCCGACGAGGTCATCGCGGGAAAGCTCGACGCTCACTTTCCGCTGCGCGTCTGGCAGACGGGCTCGGGAACCCAGACGAATATGAACGTCAACGAGGTCATCTCCAACCGCGCGATCGAGCTTGCCGGCGGCGAGATGGGGTCGAAGAAGCCGGTTCACCCCAACGACCACGTCAACATGTCGCAGTCGTCCAACGACACCTTTCCAACGGCAATGCATGTGGCGGCCGCGCAGGGGATGGTGCAAATGCTGCCGGCAGTGCAAGCCCTGCGCGACGCGTTGCATGCCAAGGCGCAGGCCTGGTCGCATATCGTCAAGGTTGGGCGAACGCATCTGCAAGACGCCACTCCGCTGACGCTCGGTCAAGAGTTCTCCGGCTACGTCACGCAGCTCGACCGCGCGATCCATGCCTGCCGCGAGGCGCTCGATCCGTTGTACGATCTAGCGATCGGCGGAACTGCGGTCGGAACGGGGCTCAACGCGCATCCCGAGTTCGGCGCGCGCGTTGCGCGCAAGATCGCCGAGCTTACCGGCCTGCCCTTCCGCTCCCATCCCAACAAGTTTACGGCGCTCGCCTCACACGACGATTTCGTCTTTGCCTCCGGCGCGCTCAAGATGCTTGCTGCCGCGCTGATGAAGATTGCCAACGACATCCGCTGGCTGGCCTCGGGACCGCGCGCGGGCATCGGCGAGCTGGTTCTTCCCGAGAACGAACCGGGCAGTTCGATCATGCCGGGTAAAGTGAATCCGACGCAATCCGAGGCGATGACGATGGTCTGCGTGCAGGTCTATGGCAACGACCTAGCGGTCAGTTTCGGCGCCTCGCAAGGCAACTTCGAGCTCAACGTCTTCAACCCGGTGATGATCTACAACTTCTTGCATTCAACGACGCTCTTGCGCGACGCATGCACGATGTTCCGCGAGCACGCGGTTGAAGGACTGCAACCCAACGAAGAACAGATCCAGAAGTATCTCGAGGAATCGTTGATGGTGGTTACTGCACTCTCGCCGCACATCGGCTACGATAAGGCCGCCGAGATCGCCAAAAAGGCGCATCACGAGAAGACGACGCTCAAGAGAGCGGCCCTCGCGCTCGGCCACGTGACCGAGGATCAGTACGACCGGATCGTGGTGCCCAAGGAGATGACCTCGCCCCACTAGTCCCCGCAGCCCAAAGGCCGACTCGCACACTTTTGCTCGAGGCGGGGTTGTGCGGGTGGTTGTGCCTTATCCGCAAGGCCGCGCGGCCGCATGATGGTGATGAAGACAGGCGCGTCTGCGCGCCTGAGAAGGAGCACTCTCATGCACGCGAAGCAGGATCAAGACCATCGCCGGCTCGAGGCCGCCGCACTAAGCCTCTGCGTGACCGCCGCGATGCTCGCGGGCTGCAAGGCTGCCGATGCTCCGAGTCTTTCGGCCGCGAGCCTCGAGATCTACGGCGCCGGCACGGCGCACGCCGCCGAGACGCACCTCTTGCGCCTGGCGTGGCCGCGCATGCTGCTGGATTCTCGCTAAGCCGTTCGCGAGTGCGTCATAGTTGACGCCACACGAGGGTCACCGCCGCAATTAGCAGCGCGACTGCGACGACGATCAGGAGCTGAGGCGAGCGAAGCCGCAGTGAGAGCCGAGCTCCGACGGGCCCGCCGAGCAGCCCACCGGCGACCAGCGGGACGATGTCGTGCGCGACGATGTCGTGCTGGAGAATGTGGACGGCGAGCCCGACCGGCGAAGTCAGAAGAATCGCGAAGTGCGACGTCGCGCTGATCGCGTGCGCGGGGAGCTCGGAGAAATACAGAAAGGTCGGCACCAAGATGATGCCGCCGCCCAGCCCGAAAAGGCTCGAGAAGATGCCGACGACAAAGCCGAGGGCCAAGGCGGCGCGATAGGACATGCCTTTGATCGCGGCGACGCGATGGTGCTCGGGACGCCCCGCCATGCGGCGCTGCGCGTTGAGCGCCATGTCCACCGAGACGGCGACGAGCAGCACCGCGAGAATCGTGTCGAAGAGGCGTGGCGAGATGTGGAGCGACGCGATCGCGCCGAGAATGCCTCCGGGCAAACCGCCGGCAGCGATCAGCCAGCCGATCTTTAAATGAACGCGGCGCTGCAACAGGTAGGTGAAGGCCCCGCTCGCGCTATTGGCGACGATGAGGATCAGCGAGGTCCCGGCCGCATACGCCGGTGAGAATCCGAGGAAGAGCCGCAGGATCGGAACGAGGATGAAACCGCCGCCGAGTCCCACCATCGAGCCGAAGACGCTCGCGAGGAAGGCGGCGCCGAAGAGTTCGAGCGCGAACTGCAGCGGCTAGCTCGAGCGGCCGATGTACCGCCGGTCGCGCGTATCGATGCGGATGACGTCGCCGCTCTCGACGAAGAGCGGTACGTTGACGGTCGCGCCCGTCTCTAGCTTCGCAGGCTTCGTCGCATTCTGCGCAGTGTCGCCCCGGAAGCCGGGATCCGTCTCGACGATGCGCAGCTCGACGTGGGCGGGAAGATCGACGCCGATTGCCGCTGCGTCGTGGAACTGTACGTCGACAACCATCCCGTCCTTCAAGAAGTCGGCCGGATCGCCGATGAGATCTCGCTGCAGCGTGACGTTTTCGAAGCTCTCTTGATCCATGAAATGATAGCCGTCGGCGTCGTTGTAGAGCATCTGCATCTGCCGGTTGTCGACGGTCGCGCGCTCTAGTTTTTCGCCGGCGCGAAAGGTGCGCTCGAGGGTCGTTCCGGTCTTGACGTTCTTCAAGCGCGTGCGAACGAAGGCCGACCCCTTGCCGGGCTTGACGTGCAGAAACTCGATGACGGTCCAGAGCTGCCCGTCTACGACGATGGTCACACCGTTGCGCAGGTCGTTTGACGAAATCATGCGTTAGTATCCTTAGGCACGACTGTAGGCTTCGAAAGACGAATCGGACTCTCCGCTCCCGCACGAAGCCGGGCGATATTATCGCGATGTTTGAGCAAGATCAGGCATGCGGCGAAGATGCCATAGAGCGTCTCGGGGACCGAGCGGGTGAAGAACCAAAGTGCAAACGGCGCCAGCACGCTTCCCAACATCGAACCGACCGACGAATAGCGGGTGATGGCCGCGCCGGCGGCCCAACCAGCCACCGCGACGAGTCCCGCCGGCCAGCTGAGCGCAAAGATCGCTCCGAACGACGTTGCGACGCCCTTACCGCCGCGAAACCGTAGCCACGGCGAGTAACAGTGACCTAAAACGGCGCCGGCCGCTACCAGCGCGGCAACGATCTCCTGGCCCGGCGCAAAGCCTTCCATGTCGAGGTGTCCGCGGAAGAACGAGAGTGCCCAAAGCGTCGGCAGAAAGCCTTTGAGCGCGTCGAGCAGCAGCACCGCGGCGGCGCCGGCCGTACCCAGCGTTCTCAGCGCGTTCATCGCGCCGATGTTTCCCGAGCCGCGCGCGCGGATATCGGTATTGTAGAAGAAGCGGCCGACGAGATACCCGAAAGGAATTGAGCCGATCAGGAAGGCGACGATGAAGCACCCGATCAGCATGGAGATAAGGATCGCCAGCAGCGAATAGGCCACCGAGTTCGAGAGTCCAATATCGCTCATTACGGCTATTCCTGCGACTCGCGCCGCGCTCGAAACTCAAGGGTGAGTGGAATCCCTTCGAAATCGAAGTGCTGGCGAATGACGTTCTCCAAGAAACGCTTGTAGTGCGATTGTACGAGCTCGGGATCGTTGCAGTGAAAGACGAAGAGCGGCGGATGCGTCGCCGGCTGCGACGCGTAGTAGATGCGAAGAACCTTGCCGGCAGAGAAGGCGGGCGGATGGGCGAGCACGGCGTCGCGAATCACCGTGTTGAGTTGCGCGGTTGGAACGCGGCGCTCGAGATTCTCGGCGAGTTCCGCGACGACCGGCATCAAACTTCCCAAACGCCGCTGCGTCTTGGCCGAGAGAAAGACCACCGGTGCGAAGTCGGCAAATGGAATCGATTCGCGCACGGCGCCAACCAAATCGCTGCGGCTCCAGTCGCCGGCTTGTTCGCGCACGAGATCCCACTTGTTGCCGACGACGATGAGCCCCTTACGCTCTTCGATGGCGAGGCCGGCGAGGCGGCGGTCCTGCGCCAGGATGCCGGTCATGGCGTCGAAGACGAGCACGGCGATATCGCACCGCGCGAGCGCGCTCAGCGATCGCAGCGCCGAATAGTACTCGATTGCGCCGTGCGCCTGCGGCCGTTTGTGCATGCCTGCGGTGTCCACGAGCCGATAGCTTCGATCGCGCCAGCGAAACTGCGAGTCGATCGCGTCGCGCGTCGTGCCCGGCGTCTCCGATACCAACGTTCGCTCCTCGCCGAGCAGCGCGTTGACCAGCGAGCTCTTTCCGACGTTGGGGCGTCCGATTACCGCCAGCGCGAGCTCACCACCGGCTTCGCTCGTCTCCGCTTGCGCCGGCAAGAGCGCGACGATGCGGTCGAGCAGATCGCCAGTGCCCTCACCGTGGATCGCCGACACGGCAGTCGGCTCCCCAAAGCCGAGGCTCGCAAACTCTGCATGGACGGCCGCGGCTGCGCTTGGCGATTCGGCCTTGTTTGCGACCAGCACCAGCGGGCGGCGCTTGCGCCGCAGAATCCGTGCGACGTCGTCGTCGAGCGGATGCAGACCATCCTGCGCGTCGACGACCATAACGACGACGTCGGCTTGTTCGGCGGCGGCTTCGGCCTGCCGGCGTGTCGCGTCGGCAAGCTCCGCGCCATGGGCGACGGCGGCGTCGGGATCGATACCCGCCGTATCGACGAGGCTGAAGATACGTCCGCGCCAATCGCACAGGGCGTACAGGCGATCGCGCGTTACGCCGGGCGTATCCTCGACGATCGCGAGCCGGCGGCCGATCAGCCGGTTGAAAAGGGCGCTCTTGCCGACGTTGGGTCGGCCGACGATCGCCACGGTCGCGGGGTGAAGCACGGCCCCTCCTTTCTCAATGCGACCGAGCGGCACCCATCGGGGCCGGAAAGCCAAGGGCGCCGCACGAAGTGCGCGCCAGACGAATGCCCAGTATTTACATCGAGACCTTCGGCTGTCAAATGAACGAGGCCGATTCGCAGGCAATTGCAGAACGCGCGGCCTCCGCCGGCTATACCGTCGCGGCGCTGGCCGAGGAGGCGAACGTGATCGTCCTCAACACGTGCACCGTGCGCGACAATGCCGAGCGCCGCGCGTACGGCCGCATGAACCATCTCAACGCGCTCAAGCGCGTCGATCCCAGCCTGCGGCTGGTCGTTACCGGCTGCCTGGCCGAGCAGGACCGGGACCGCATGAAACGCTTGGCGCCGCACGTGGATGCGATCTTCGGGACGCGCGAGCTTGCCGAACTCGGCGATCAGCTCGCCGCTTGGCAACCGGACTTCGACAACGTAGACTTCGCCGACGAGCGCGTCTTGCTCGCGCCGCTGGGCGGCACCGCGGACGCAGTCGCCGATGCGTTCTCGCACCTTCGCGCCTTCGTTACGGTACAGCGCGGCTGTTCGTACTACTGCACCTTTTGTATCGTTCCACACGTGCGCGGGCGTTTCGACCATCGCTCGCGGCGCGCGATCCTCGACGAGACGGAGCGGCGAATCGCGCAGGGGGCGCGCGAGATCGTCTTGGTCGGCCAGACCGTCAACGCGTGGAACGATCCGGCGACCGGCGAGGATTTCGGAGATCTTTGCCGCCGCGTCGCAGCGCTGCCCGGATTGGAGCGGCTCGGCTTTATCTCGCCGCACCCAAAGGACTTCACCGAAAAGATTCTCGACGATCTCGGATCCATCGAAGCGCTCAACCCCCGCATCCACCTCCCGTTGCAGTCGGCGAGCGACGCAATCCTGCGGCGCATGAACCGCAAGTACACGCTCGCGCGCTTTGACGAAATCGTCCAGTCGATCCGGCGCCGCATGCCCGGCTGCGCGATCACTACCGATATCGTCGTCGGGTTTCCCGGCGAGACCGAGCGCGATTTCGACGCGACGTTGGAGTACGTACGTACCGGCGTCTTCGCCAACGCCTTCGCCTTCATCTATTCGATTCGACGTGGTACGCCTGCCGCACATTGGGAGCAGGTGCCGCGCGAGATCGCAAGCGAGCGTTTCCGGCGCCTGTACGAGGCGCAAAACGAGGTGACGCGTGACTACCACGAGCGCAAGGTAGGAACGGTCCTCCGCGTCTTGATCGCCGGCGAGTCGAAGAAAGATCCACGGCGGCTCTCGGCCAAAGCGCTCGACAACGTGACGGTTGTCGCGCCCAAACCCGCCGATTACCCTGTGGCCGGCGCGCAGATGCATCCCTACGCGCAGACGCCGTGGCTCGATGTCGCGGTGGAGAGCGCCCACGTTTGGGGTTGCTTCGGAACGGTCGTTCGCCGCGCCGCGCGCTTCTACGAGACGGGAGCGAGCGTCATGCAACCGCTTCTCGATCTGACCGCAACGGCGTAGATCTGAACAAGTACTCGCCGATGCTCGAGCAGTACTTTGGGATGAAAACAAAGCATCCCGAAGCGATCCTGCTCTCGCGCGTCGGCGATTTCTACGAAGCCTATGGCGAGGATGCCGAAACCATCGCACGCGCGCTGCAGATTGCGCTGACGAGTAAGGAGGCCGGCGCCGGTCAACGCGTGGCGATGGCGGGCGTGCCGCACCATGCGTTGTCGGGCTATCTCGCGAAGCTCGTGCAGCAGCGTTTCATCGTCGCGCTCGCCGAGCAGCTCGAAGTGCCGCAGCCCAACCGGCTGGTTCGCCGGGACGTCGTGCGCCTCGTCACGCCGGGCACGCTGATCGAAGATCAACTTCTCGAGGGCAAGCAGAACAACTATCTCGCGGCAATGACGATGGCCGGCGAAACCTTTGCGCTAGCGTATACCGACGTCTCGACGAGCTATGCGGCAGCGACGGCCATCGGCGGCGAGAGCTCGTATGACGAACTGCTCGCCGAGCTGGCGCGCGTCGGCCCGGCGGAGATCGTGGTAGACGTTCCGGCGGCCGTACGCGCCGGCATCGCCACGGCGCTCGAGAGCGCCGGCGCCCGGCTGGCCACGCCCGGGATCGGTTTGGTTGAAGCGCGCGAACGTGCGACGCTGGACGGTTTCTCGATCGAGGAGTCGGCGGCGATTCATCGCGCGCTCGACGCGCTCGGCGCCTTCGTGAAACGGACCGGCGTTACCAACGGCGAGAGCGGCTTGGGCGCGCCGCAGCTTTACCGCCGTCAAGAGTTCCTCGTCCTCGATCCGGCGACGCGCAAACACCTCGAGCTCATTACCGCACAGGGTGCCAACCCGCGCGCGACGCTGGTTGCGACGCTCGACCTGTGCGCGACGTCCATGGGTTCACGCATGCTGACGCGCTGGATCCTCGCACCGCTCATCGACGCGGCTGCGGTCGCGCTGCGTCAGGACGCCGTTGAAGCATTGCTGGCGGAACATGCGCGCCGGCAAATGCTGCGCGAGATTCTCAAGGGTGTCTTCGACCTCGAGCGCATCGCTCAAAAGGTTCGCTTTCGCCGAGCCACGCCGCGCGATCTCGCATCGCTGCGGCGCACGCTGGAGATGCTGGGCCCATTGCGGCAGGCCGGCGTCCCCGCGATTGCGCCTTTGCTGGCGCGTGTGGGCGAGTTCGGCGACCTGCTCGCCGATCTGCAACGCACGCTCGTCGACGAACCCCCCGTGCAGATCTCGGATGGCAACGCGATTCGGCCGCAGGCCGACGCCGAGCTCGCACAGTGCGTCGCGTTGCGCACGGACAGCCGCGCGCGACTCTCCGAGCTCGAGCAGCGCGAACGCGACCGCACCGGCATCAAGACGCTGCGGGTCAAGTATACCGGCACCTTCGGTTACGCGATCGAGGTCGGCAAGAGCTACGCGGGAGCCGTTCCTCCCGACTACGTTCGTAAGCAGACGCTAACGACGGGCGAACGCTACGTCACCTCCGAGCTCAAAGAGCTGGAGCTGGCAATCTCAACCGCGCAGACGCGTCAAGAACGGCTCGAACTGCAGCTCTTCAAGGAGCTGGTCGAGCGCGTTGCGGCGCAGACCGAAGCGTTGTCGAACGCGGCCGGTGCGATCGCGGAGATCGACGTTCTGGCCTCGTTGGCGACCTGCGCCGCGGAGCGAGGGTATGTGCGTCCGAGTTTTGTAGACGAGAGCATCGTAACGATCGAAGAGGGACGTCATCCGGTAATGGAGGCCGTGCTCCACGCGAACTTCGTGCCGAACGACCTCAAGCTCGGCATCGCCGAGCACCGTTTCATCCTCCTCACGGGTCCGAACATGGGCGGAAAGTCGACCTACCTTCGCCAGGCGGGGCTGCTCGCAATCATGGCGCAGATCGGCTCGTTCGTACCGGCGAAGTCGATGAGGCTCGGCATGGTAGACCGGATTTTCACGCGCATCGGCGCGGGCGACGATCTCGCGTCGGGCCAGTCGACGTTCTATATGGAGATGGCGGAGGCCGCCAACATTTTGCGCCGCAGTACCGCGCGTTCGTTGCTGCTCATCGACGAGGTGGGGCGCGGAACCGGAACGCTCGACGGGCTGGCGATCGCTCAGGCGATCTGCGAGTCGCTGCTCGGCCTCGAGGAGCAGGCGCCGCTGGTGCTATTTGCGACGCACTTTCACGAGCTGTGTGCGCTGGCCGAACACTGGAAAGTCGTAGCCAACTATCACATCACGGCCGTCGAAGATAGGGCGAGGGGCGGCGCGCCGGTCTTTTCGCACCGTGTCCAACCGGGCAGTTCTTCGCGCTCCTTCGGCATCGAGGTTGCGCGCATGGCCGGCCTACCCGACGCGGTCGTCGAGCGTGCGCAAGAGATCGCCGATGCACTCTCCGGAGAGGCCGACATCGAGACGCGCGTTCCACTTCGCCGGCCGATGCCAAAGCGGCCACCACCCGAGCGGCAGCTCACGCTTCTCTCGTGAAACGCATTCGACTTTCGTTAGGCATGGCGGTTATCGGCGCGGCAATCGCCGATCCGGCCGTCGAGCTCGCCTCGAATGCCGGCTGGTTCGGGCCGGGGCACTTCACCGATCGAAGCACTCTCGACGTCATTCCCTCGCTGCTGATGGGCGTCGGGCTGCTCGCGCTCTACCTCATTAGCAAAGCACGAACGCTGGTTACCGACCGTTGGCTGTCGCGCGGGATCGTGCGACAGCTGCCGTTTATCTTCGTGCTTCAGATTCTTACGCTGTACGCGATGGAGACGCTCGAACAGCTGGTTGTGTACCGTCATCTGCTGGGTCCGACCATCTGGCTCGGCGGACCGTTGCCGGTCAGTCTGGCGATTCACGCCGCGATTTGCATTGCGGTGACCTATATGATCGCACGTTCGGCGCGCGGTCTCGCCTTGACAACGCTGCGCGTGATTCGTTTCATTGCCGCCATTGCGACGCTCGCCGTCCGCACGGCCGGCGTAACGATCCTCCGCCGGCTCGAAGGCATCTGCCGCGAGCTGCTCCGTGCCCGCCGCAGGGTCGGAGAACGCGCGCCCCCTCTAGCGCCGGTTCGTTCATAAAAAAGCACTCGCTCCGAACCGACGAATTGAGGATATCTAATGTTTTCCACCCTGTGGGCTCGCATCGCCATGCTGGCGACGGCGGCCGCCGTCGCGGTGACCGCCGGCTTTCTGATCTTTCGCGCACCGATTCACCAGCAAATCGTGCGGCAAACGGCCCAACGCTCGTTCGGCCAACTCAAGCTGAACCTGCTGATCTTGGGCTATCAAGCCGATGAGGCGACGACCGATACGATTCTCTTAGCGCATCTCGACGTGGACCGGCGTACTGCGACGCTGGTCTCGATTCCGCGCGACACATGGGTTCCAGTTCCCGGCGCAGGCTCGACGAAGATCAACGCCGCCTACGCCTATGGTGGAGCGCACGCGACCGCGCGCGTCGTCGCCAAGCTTCTTGGAGGGCCGCCGATCGATGCGATCGTCGCGCTGCAGCCCGAAGGCGCCGCGGCAATCGTCGATGCCATGGGCGGGCTCGACGTCAACGTCGATGAGGATATGGATTACGACGACGAGAACGGCGATCTCCACATACATTTGAAGAAGGGCGAGCAGCACCTCACCGGCGATCAGGTTGCCGGCTACGTGCGCTTCCGCCACGACGCGGCCTCCGACTTCGGCCGGGTCGCGCGCCAGCAGCAAGTCCTCAAGCTGATGGTTAACCAGTTCAGCGAGCCGCAAAACTTCGCCAAGCTTCCTGCGATCCTCCAACTGGCGCGCAAGTACGTGCACACGACGCTGACCGATGGGCAGTTAGCCTCGCTGGTGACGATCTACCGCAACGTCCCCGAAGACAACATTCGTTCGTTCACGCTGCCGAGCAAGCCCGGTTGGGTCGGCGATGCCTCGGTCGTCTTTGCGGACCAGCGTTGGGCGAAGCTCATCGGAACGCTGCTCTTCGGGGGAAAGGAGCCCCCGCAGGATGAGGTCTTCGTTGCGAACGCGACCGGAAACGCGGCCTTCGATCGAACAATCGTCGGGGCGCTGCGCGGCGCGGGCTGGAACGTGCCGACCTTCGTCGACGAGAAGGTGAAACGCACCAGCATCGTGGTCGGCGAAACGCCCGCCGCCGCGGCCCTCGCCCGGACCTTCGCGACCGCTACCAAACCCGGATCGAGGACGGCGCTGATTATCGGCGCCGATCTCGCGCCGCAGACCGAGTAGCGGCGCGCTAGCCCCCCAGCGAAGGGAAGATCGTCTGGGCTGTTGAGATGACCGTCAGCGCGCCGACGGCGATCGCGGTCGCCCAGGCGATGACGTTGAAGAGCGGTCCGTTCGTCCATCGTCCCATCAGCCGCTTGTTGTTGATCAGCAGCAGCATGAGCACTAGGACGATCGGCAACAGCGCGCCGTTGAGGACCTGGGAGTAGAAGATGATGGCCAGCAGCGGCGCGCCCGGAATGACGACTGCGCCGGCGCCGATCACGATCAGCGCGAGGTAGAGACTATAGAAGATGGGCGCCTCGGCGAACCGGTTGTCGACCCCGCGCTCGAAGCCGAAGGCCTCGCAGACGTAGTACGCGGTCGAGAGCGGAAGGATCGAGGCCGTGAAGACGGCCGCGTTGAGAAGTCCCAGCGCGAAGAGAAGGGCTGCGAACTTCCCGGCGAGCGGCTGCAGCGCGATCGCGACGTCGCCGACGTTGTTTACCACAATCGGATGCACGGCATGCAGATTGTGAATGAAGATCGTGGCCGCGCACGAGACGATGATGAAGTAAGCTATGACGTCGGTCCAGATGCCGCCGGTCACGACGTCGAGGCGCGAATAGGCATAGTCACCGGCGCGGATCCCCTTTTCAACGACGGCGGCCTGAATGTAGAACTGCATCCAGGGCGAGATCGTCGTCCCGATGACGGCGATGACCATCACGATATAGGCCTTGGATGCCTGCCAATGCGGAACCACCGACTGACGCGCAACATCGCTCCAGTCCGGATGAACCAAGAAGGCGCTGACGATGTAGGCGATATAGACGAAACAGAAGGCGAAGAAAATGCGCTCGATCACTTTGGCGGTTCCGCGCGTCACCGTCGCAAAGACGAATATCGCCGCTCCAGCCACGAGCGCGATCTTGAAGGCCTCAGAGTTGGCCAAATGCAGATAACCCCCGAGGATCGGCGCGGACGAGGCTACGCCGGCAAACTCGGTTGCGGTATTGCCGACGTCGCCGAGCACGAAGAGCAACAGACACCAGAAGGTGACCTTGACGCCGAAATTCTCGCGGATCAGGTCGGCAAGGCCCTTTCCGGTGACGGCGCCCATCCGCGCGCACATCTCCTGGACGACGATGAGCGCGATCGTTATCGGCACGAGAAGCCACAGCAGCGAATATCCGAACTGTGCGCCGGCCTGCGAATACGTGAGTATTCCGCCGACGTCGTTGTCCGCATTCGCGGTAATGAGACCGGGCCCCACGATGGAGAGGAACATGACGACCGAACGCCAGACGTTCGGTCGGGTACGGCGCCCGACGGGAATCGCTTCGGTACTCACGGCGCTTTACGCTTCATTGGGTGACGATTCCGATCTTTTGGTCGACGATCAAGGCGGTGCCCCGCATCGTCGGCGGCGGTCCGCCGGGAATTGAGGGCAGACCGACGAGTGCGTAGCGGCGCCCCTCCACGAGGAAGGCCATGTTGGGTCCGGTTGCGACCTGCACGCCGGCGAATCCGACGCCGTAGATCGCATTGACCGGCGTAAAAGCCCACGTTCCGTTTATCGCGTAACGTCCATAGCCGCCGACGGCGAGCAATCGATCGTTGAAATGATGCGCCCAGGTGATTACGGCCTGTGGCGCGCGCGTGTTGACCGTGTCGATCGCCTGCCCCGCATCGGCCGGTCGGCTGAGATAGTCGTCAACGCCGTCGAAGGCCAAATCGTCGTGCGGCAGATGCCACGCGACGTATAGGCCGAGCTGCTGGTCGCGCCCGAACGTCCCGAACGCGTCTTTTTGTAAGAGGAAGAAGCCGTCCACGAAACCCACCTGCGACGCGTTAGCCTCAGTCTCCGGAATGAGCTGCCGCCAGTCACCGTACGAAGCGTGGACCTCCAAGTACTTGCTGTCGTGATCGTACCGAAGATGATAGCCGGCGCGGTTGGCGCCGATGACGCTGTTGTCAACGAGCTGGTACGTCGACTTGAGCCACACGCCGGGCCAGGACCAGGCGACGCTCCAAATGTTCTCGGGGATGCCGTACGGCAGATTCATCGTCGCGTAGGTTGGATCGAAGCGATGGTACTCGAGCGTCGCCAGGTCCGCGCCGAGATGGCGTGCGAGGCTGAAATGCTCGTAGTTGCCGAAGCGCTGGGTACCTGGATTGCCTACCAATCCTGCGTCGTACCAAGCGCGCCCCAACTCGGCCAACGCGTCCCAATCCGCATGCGGGTGAAAGAGCGCGCGGCCGCCGGCAATCGTCTGCTCCTGGTTTGCAAGCTCGCTGGTATAGAGCCGTCCTTGATTGCTGTAGTGGATTTCGGGATCGACGCCAAAGTACGTCGTTGTCAAAATCGGATCGCCGGACGACCAAAGATGCGCCAACTGCAGCGAGAAGCGCCCGAAGTCGCCGCGATCGAGGACCAGCGAGCCCATCGTCAGTCGCACGTTGGTGTTCGGCAATGAGGGCAGCAGCGCATCGGTCAGCTCGAGCGTCGCGCTCCCGTGCGTGTACAGGGCGTCGGCGCCGAGGAGGGGCAGCGTGGAGGGGCTCGCGGCCCAATCCTTGATGGACGGGATGCCCGGACCCAGCGTCTCCGCCGTCTGTGCGCCTAAGCTCGGCACGACGCTGGTAATCGGCGGCGGGGCAAAGACGAAACGGTCGCTCTGCGTGAGATCGAAGTAACCGCCGCGCACGCGCCAGCTGCCGTCGGCCGCGGCGAGCGAACCTTGCAGTAAGCTCGCACCCCCGACGGTCGCATCGTCTTGACCGGCATGAGTCGGAAAGACGATTGCATAGGGCACTTGGCGCGAGAGCGCGTGGTCGTTCAAGTTTGGAATGAGCGGCTCGCTCCAATAGAGCGCGTTGGTCGTGCTGCCGCTCAAGCCGCCAAGGCCGAAGCTCGCGCCGAAATCGAGGTCCGTCGCGTGATAGGTCCCTGAGAGCTCGTATTGCGCGATCCCGGCAACTCCCGGCGTTACCGGCGCGCTGCTGAACCAATCGTAGGGCGACATCGGTGATATCGGCGAGCCGCGCGCGAAGCCCGGACCCTCAGGCGGCGTAGTCCCGGGTCCGTTCGTCGCCTGATCGATGAAGACGTTCGCCCCATCGACCTTCAGCGAAAACCGCGGCGCCGGCGCGGGCGCGGGCGACGCCGCGGGTGTCGCGACCGCAGTGGTTTGAGGAATCGGCAGTGCTGCGAGCAGCATCGGCGCAGGCTTCTTACCGCAGCCGGTCGCCGTGCCACGCAGCGTGGCGTAGCAGGAAAATTTTCATGACACGTACCTCCTATGCTTTACCGTTCACCGCGCCGTACAAACGGGCGCGGCAGCAAATAAACGGCTCGTTGCGAGCCGCACAAATCGGCTACTTCGTCCGTCGTCCATGGCGAGAGATCACCCCCTTCCGGAAAATAAAAGAGCCGCCGGCCTTCCTCGTTGTCCGACAGCTTCAGAAACCTAGCGCGGCTTAGCGCGCCACCTCCCTCACTGTCGAGCTTTAGCACTGCACAACGTAGAGGTCCCCGAGGGCCTCAGCCGCATTAGATTCCGCCTTGATTCGGCGGGATCTGGTCACCCGTTGGGGTCTCTCGACCTTTCCGGGCAGCGGCATCTCTTCGTGCAGACGCCTCACCTAACGAGGAATCCTTGCCTAGGATACTCGCGTCAAGCACTTTGTCAACCCCGCGGCGAACCCAGCGGCGTGGTGCGCGACACTAGTATTCGCGAGCTCGATGCGGTGACAATCGGTCAGATTGCGGCCGGAGAGATCATCGAGCGTCCGTCTTCGGTAGTCAAAGAGCTTGTCGAGAACGCGGTCGACGCGGGCGCGTCGCGCATTACCGTTAGCGTCGAGCGAGGTGGAATCGAAGGTATCGAGGTCGTCGATAACGGTGCGGGAATTGTCGCAGCGCAGTTGTCGCTTGCGGTTCGACGTTATGCGACCAGCAAGTTGGGTGCCGTCGCGGAGTTAGAATCGATTGCAACGCTCGGATTTCGCGGCGAAGGCTTGGCCTCGATCGCCGCGGTCTCAAAACTCGAGATCGTTTCACGCGAAGCAGGTACAGAGATCGGTGCGCGCGTCGAGGCGAGCGGCGAACGTATCTCCGAGGTGCAGCCGGCCGCTTCACCGGTGGGCACGCGGGTCAGCGTACGCGATCTGTTCGCCAACGTGCCGGTCCGCCGAGAGTACCTCCGGGCGCCCGGCGCCGAGTTCAATCGAATCTCGTCGTGGCTGGCGACCTTTGCATTGGCCTATCCAGACGTGACTTTCGCGCTGCGTCACGACGGCCGGGAGGTCTGGGTGATGCCGGCCGCCGAGGACGAGCGCGAACGGCTCGCAATGGTCTTTGGGAGCACCGATAGGCTCCTACCGCTCGACGGCGCGGCAGCGCGCGCGCTCGATGGCCGGCTGCGAGGCTTCATCAGCGCTCCCGGAAACGATCGGCCCGACCGGCGCATGCAACTGCTCTTCGTCAACGGCCGATTGTTGCGCAGTACTCTGCTGGCCGGCGCGTGGACGAGCGGCTATACCGGCTTTACAAAGATCGGCCGGCACCCCTACGGCGTGCTCTTCCTAGAGCTTGCACCCGATCAGGTGGATCCAAACGTCCACCCGACCAAGAGCGACGTGCGCTTACGTTATGGGAATCAGGTCTTCGATGCGACCCGGCGGAGCATTGCAGCGACCCTTCTCGACCACGCTCGCAGCCGCTTCGATCGAGAGACCGGTCAGGCGCCCCTTGACGAGCGCGGTGCCCCCGAACCGGGCGCGCGTGTTTCGCTATTCACGGGCGAGGGGCTGCACGAAGAAGGGAGGCCGGCCGGCGGGCTGCGCGTTCTGGCACAGCTCGATCGAACCTTCATCGTGGTTACCGACGGTGAGGGTCTGCTGCTCGTCGACCAGCATGCCGCGCACGAACGTATCGCGTACGAGGCGATCGTCGCCGCCGCGCGGGCGAGTCGAGTATCGGAACCGCTCTTGGTTCCCCAAGTAATGGAGCTCGATCCGGCGCAAAGCGCGGCGCTCGATGCGGTTCTGGAGCTGCTGCGCGAGGGCGGTCTAGAGATCGAGAGTTTCGGCGAGCGCACCTATCGCATCGTCGCAACGCCCGCGGGCTACGGTGCGCGTTCCTTCGATTTCGCGGGTCTGCTCGACGATTTGACCGAGCAGCCCAAGGCGCGCGGCGTTCGCGAACGGGTTTGGGCCTCGCTTGCGTGTCACAGCGTGACGGTCGCCGGCGAAACGCTCGCACTCCAAGAGATGACGACGCTGGTCGACCGGCTGCAAAGCTGCGCGAATCCCATGCACTGCCCGCACGGTCGTCCGACGATGGTCCGCCTTGGTCCCGAAGAGATCGCGCGCATGTTCAAGCGTGTCTGACGGAGTCCTTATTCTGGCCGGACCGACCGCAAGCGGCAAGACGGAGCTCGCGATTGCCCTCGCACGCGCGTTCGATGCGGAGATCGTCGGCGCCGACTCGCGACAGATCTATCGCGGGATGCCGATCGGGACGGCGGCTCCGTCGCCCGAACAACTCGAGCGCGTGCCGCACCATCTCGTCGGTTTTCTCGACCCCGTCGAGCGTTATTCCGCGGCTCGTTACGCCGTTGACGCGCTTGCGGCAATTCGCGCGATTCGGCGCCGCGGTAAACGCGCGATCGTCGCGGGCGGCACGGGATTCTATATTCGCGCGCTGGTTGGCGGCGTCGCGCTCGCGCCGCAGTACGACGAGACGTTGCGCGTTCGGCTCGCCCAAGAAGCCAGGTTCCATCCGGCCGAGTTCTTGCACGCGTGGCTGGCGCACCGCGATGCGGCTCGTGCCGATGCGTTGCATCCCGGCGATACGTATCGCGTGCTGCGCGCGCTCGAGGTGGCCTTGGCACCGCCGATGCGCGCGGAGCGCGTAGCGAGTTTAGCAAGCGAGGGTCTAGACTCGTTACTGCTCTTCCTCGATATGCCGCAAGCGGAGATCGATCGCCGCATTTCGACGCGAACGGAACGCATGTTGGCGGCTGGTCTGCTCGACGAAGCGGAACGAGTTGGCGGCCTGGCTGTGGCGGCAAATGCGGTCGGTTACCCGCAGGCGCTCGCGCATCTGCGCGGCTGGAGCACGCATGCGGAGCTGCGCGCATCGCTGGAGCGAGCGACGCGGCGCTACGCGCGCCGGCAACGCGCATGGTTTCGCGGGGAGACTGCGACGCTGTGGTGTGCGCCGGAGGCTGTCGAGGCCGTGGTACGGGAAAAGCTCGGATGGTCTACGAAGCGCGGCTGATATGCGCTTTTCCATCACCAAGATGCACGGCGCGCGCAACGATTTCGTGGTGCTGGATCGACGAAAGGAAGGGCGCGGGGATCTTGTCCGCTTTGCGCGCTGGGCCTGCGATCGTCACGCCGGCATCGGCGCCGACGGCCTGATCGCCATCGAAGCGTCGAAAGTTGCCGGCGCGCGCATGCGAACTATCAATGCCGATGGAAGCGAGGCAGAGATGTGCGGCAACGGGATTCGGTGTGCCGCGCGCTGGCTCGACGAAGCCGGTGAAGGAACGAGCCTCACCTTTGAGACGGATGCCGGTATCGTTGCAACCGAGATCGTCGCACGCGGTCGCGAGTACTCGGTGCGCGTCGCGATGGGGCGGCCGAATCTGTCGGAGTTGGCGCTCGCACCGGGGGATGGAACGTGGTTCGTCGACCTTGGAAATCCCCACGTGGTGCTGATTCGTCCGGATCTCGAGGCGGTCGACCTAATCGAAGTAGCGGAGGGGCTTCAGCGGGATTCACGCTTTCCGGCGGGGACGAACGTTCACGTGATGGCGCGCCTAGGCGAACGCTCGTTGCGCGTTCGGCATTGGGAGCGCGGCGTCGGCTTGACGCTGGCCTGCGGAACGGGCGCCGTCGCCTGCGCCGCGGTTGCGCTGCGCAGCGGATTGGCGCCTGGACCCATCGAGTTGTTCGTGCCCGGCGGCCGTCTGCGCGTCGAGACGGATGCCTCCGGCGAGGCGTACTTGACCGGTCCGGCCGCGCGCGTCTTCGATGCGGAGGTCGAGTTCGATGATAACGCACCGCAATGAAGCGGTTACCCCCGGCCTCGCCTCGTGTGACGCGAAAGATAGAATTGCGTACGATCCTGCGCTGCTGCCGCTTGCCGACGGCGGAATCGTACGTGAGGCGCTTCCCGACGAGCTGATCCCGGCGCCGCCGGGCACGCTGAAGATCTCGATGCCCGGCCGGCATCCGATGACGACGATCGGGCCGATCGCGGGCCGTACCGCGCTCGCCGTCGCGCTGCCGGCCGGCTACACGCGTCTGCTCGTACCGGCATACGCGACGCAGCGGGGCGCTGCGGCGCTTCCCCTCTTCGGCTACACCTTTGCCTGCGCTCACAGCGACCGGCTCTTCGTCGCCGCAACGAAGACCGACGAGAGTGACGACTGGAGCCCTCGCCACTTCGAGCCCGGCGAGCTCGAAGTCTTGATCGCGCGGCGGCTGCACGCGCAGCCGCGCAACCGCGTCTTAAGGCAGGTCGCGCTCTGCTCGCGCGACTATGCCTGCTTTACCGCTCAAAACGTCTTTCTCGAACGCGGCGAAGCGGCGCTGCCCGTCTCCCCCAAGTGCAATGCACGCTGCATCGGCTGCATCTCCGAACAGGACGCGGACGCCGGCGTACCGTCGCCCCAGGCGCGCATCGTCGACGAGGTTGAAGCTGCGGAGCTCGCCGAGGTCGCCCTCTACCACTTGGAGCGCGTCGAGAGCGGAATCGTATCGTTTGGACAGGGTTGCGAGGGCGAACCGTTGCTGCGCTCCGTCACGATTGCTCGCGCGATCGAGCGCATTCGCGCCGCACGCGGCAACGGAACGATCAATCTCAACACGAACGGCAGTCAGCCCTCCGCCCTGGCGCGCTGCATCGATGCGGGCTTGCAGGCCGTGCGAATCAGTCTCAACTCGTTTCGGCCGCGTGTGTATGCGGCCTACTACCGTCCGCAGGGATATTCGCTCGACGAGGTCTTCGAATCGATTCGTCTGGCGGTCGAACGAAGTCTGCGCGTGAGCCTAAATCTATTGACGCATCCCGGCATTACCGACGACGTGGAAGAGATTGAGGCGATGGAATCCTTCCTGCGCGAGGCGCCGGTTGCGATGATTCAAACCCGCACGCTCAATATCGATCCGGCCCTCTATTTCGAAACCGTTGGGCGGCCGCGGGCGGCGCTGGGCATGCGCCGCGCGATCGCAGCAATGCGCGAGTCAACGCGCGTCGGCAACTTTACGCACACGCATTAGGAAGCGTAACGCATGAGACTCTGGCAGATCCTGGCAATCGTCGGGCTTGGCGTCTTGTACGGATTAGTCCAGCCCGGACGCCTCGCCTATGCGCTGGGCCACGCGACGCTCTATGTATTCCTGCCGCCACTGCTCTTCGAAGCTGCCTGGAATCTCAACTTTAGTGCGATGCGCCGGCAATGGGCGGCCATCGCGACGCTCGCCGGACCTGGAGTCGTGCTGACAGCCGCGATCGTCGCGGGCGCGCTCTCCGTCGTCCGGGTGCCGTTCGGGCCGGCATTGCTTACAGGCGCCATTCTGAGCGCGACCGATCCGATCGCGGTCGTCGCGGTCTTTCGGCGGCTGCGCGTTCCGCGGACGCTGGCAACGATCGTGGAATGCGAGTCGCTCTTCAACGACGCGGTGGCGGTTGCGCTCTACCGCGGCGTCTTGCTTGCGCTGGGGCTGGGAGCGGTCAGCGGCGGTGCAATCGCGCTCGTGACGTTGCAGACGCTAGCCGGCGCCGGCGGCGGCGTGGTGCTAGGGATTGCAGTCGCCTTCGTCATCGCGCGCGCACTTCGCGGCAGCCTCCGTGCCCGAATGCAGATCGTTGCGACGGTCCTTTGCGCGTACGGTACGTACTTTGCGGCCGACTATCTCCATCTTTCGGGTATCTTTGCGACGATTGCGTTCGGAATCGCTCTGCGCTACTACGAGCGCTCCTGGATCACCCTGCGCATCGCCGGCGACGTCAACCGGTTTTGGGACCTAGCTGCGCTGCTGGCAAACGCGCTGGTTTTTTTCATGGTTGGGGCCGGCTTGGAGATCGGGCGCCTCTTTGCCGAGCCGGCCTTTGCCGTCGCTTCCATTGTAGGCGTTGCCGTGGCGCGCGCGGCCGTCGGAGGATTGCTGTTGCTTTGGCCCTATCCGCGTGAATGGATCGACGTCGTCCGCGTTGCGGGGATTCGCGGCGCCCTCTCGCTCGCGCTTGCGGTCGCGATTCCGCCATCCGTACCGTATCGCGAGGCGATTATAGACGCGACCTTCGCGGTATCGCTAGCCACACTCGCGGTAGGGAGCTTCGCGCTCGTTCCAACCGTTCGGCGTGCCGCGCTAAAGCGTCAGCTCTCGGGTTAGACCCCAAGTGGGTAAGCCTCCTCACCGTGAAGTTCGACGTCGAGGCCGCGTTCTTCGGCCGTCTCGTCGACTTTAACGCGCGTTACGAGATTGATGAGCCACAACATCGCGTATGTAAAACAGAACGCCCACGCACTGCAGACGGTCGCTGCCACGAACTGCTTGCCGAGGAACGCGGGATTGCCGCGGAGCAGACCGTCGGCTCCATTGGGATTCCACAGCGTCGACGCAAAGACGCCGAGAAGGCAAATGCCCAAGAAGCCGCCGACACCGTGAACGCCCCAGACGTCGAGCGCGTCATCCCAGCCAAGTTGATTCTTCAGCGTAACGGCGAAGTAACAGACGACGCCGGCCGCAAGTCCGATGATCACCGCCGTCGTCGGCGAGACGTAACCGGCCGCCGGGGTTATCGTAGCGAGCCCCGCGACCGCACCGGTGAGAAGGCCGACGAACTTCGGTTGATGTCCGCGCGCCCACTCGACGAAAAGCCACGCGACGGCCGCGAACGATGCGGCGATGTCGGTGTTCAGAAATGCCGAAGCGGTGACGGCGTCGACGCGAAGCTCGGATCCCGCGTTGAAGCCGTACCAGCCGAACCAGAGAAGTCCCGTTCCCAGCGCGATGAGTGGAACGTTATGCGGCTTGTTGTCGATGACGTGGCGCCGTCCGACGTAGAGCACCGATGCTAAAGCTGCAAAGCCGGCCGAGGCGTGGACCACGATGCCCCCGGCAAAGTCAAGGCAGCCCCATTTTGCTAAGAGGCCGTCCGGACTCCACAGCATATGCACGAACGGGAAGTAGACGAAGATGAGCCAGCCGGTCAAGAACCAGAAGTACGCCTTGAACGTAACGCGATTCGCGAAGGCGCCGGTGATCAGCGCGGGGGTAATGATCGCGAACATCATCTGATAGGCAATATGCACGATGAGCGGGATGTTCGCGGTGCTGGCAAACATCGTTTGGAGCGTCACCCCGTGCAGGAATGCGTACGTAGACGGATTTCCGATGATGCCGTGCCAATCAGGACCAAAGCTTTCCGAGTAGCCGAAGGCGAACCATAGGACCGTCGTCCATCCCAAGGACATGAAGCTTTGCATCATGATGGTGAGCACGTTCTTGCGCTGCACCAGGCCGCCATAAAAAAAGGCGAGGCCGGGCGTCATCAGCATGACGAGGCTCGCGCAGAGCAGCATAAAGCCGGTGTTTCCGATATTTATGGGCGTCGCGGCGGTTCCCATCGGCATTCCCTCCGTGTGAATACGAGGAAGAGGCGTTTTGGCAGGCGGTTAGGCGGCTCGCCGTGTTTTCCCGCCTCGGCAGCGCCCTAATACACCGTCAGACGCTGCAGCTCGAAGTGCTCGACGATTGGCCCGAGCAGATCCGCCGGCAAGAACGTTAGCGCACCGACGAGGAGGATGACGCCGATGAGGAGCCCGATAAAAAGCGCGTTGTCGGTGCGAAAGGTGCCCGCGTGTGAAAGATCGTTGGTCGGCCGCGCCGCCAGACACGACGCCAACGCCAACGTCGGGATCAGCACCAGAAAGCGGCCACCCAGCATGACGAGGCCGAGCGCTACATCGTAGAAGACGTTCGGCCCGAGGCCCGCAAATGCGGACCCGTTGTTGGCCGCTCCCGAGGCAAATGCGTACAGTATTTCGGTGAACCCGTGCGGGCCGGAGTTGCCTAGCGTCGCGCGTCCCGCGGGGATAACGACGGCGATGGCCGTTCCGAATAGAATGATGCACGGAAAAATGAGCACCGCAAGCATCGCGTACTGAACTTCTCGCCGTTCGATTCTCTTTCCGAGATACTCCGGGGTTCGTCCGACCATCAAACCCGCCAAGAAGACCGTTACGACGGCGAAGACCAGGATGCCGTAAAGACCGCTACCCACACCGCCAAAGATGATCTCGGCCAGTTCGAGATTGAGTAATGCGAAGAAGCCGCCGAGCGGCGTCAGCGAATCGTATGCGAAGTTTGAAGAGCCGGTCCCCGAGTCGGTTGCGACTGCGAGGGAAAGGCCGGCGTTTGCGACCCCGAAGCGAACCTCTTTCCCTTCCATGTTTCCGCCATGAACGCCCATCGCGTGCACAATCGGATTTCCGGCCTGTTCGGCCAACTGCGCTCCAACAAAGGAGCCGATGCCGAGAACCAGCATCGCGACCAACAGCGCCTGTCCGGCGCGCCGGTTCCCGATCATTCTTCCGAAGAGCAGTGGAAATGCCGCGGGAATAAGCCAAATAGCCAGCAGCTCGAGCAAGTTTGCAAGACCGTTTGGATTTTCACTGGGCGACGCGGAGTTCGCCCCAACAAAGCCGCCGCCGTTTCCGCCCAGCAGTTTTGGAGCTTCCTGCGAGGCTATGGGACCGCCGGTAACGCTTTGCACGAAGCCCGCAGCGTTCGTCGCCTTAACGTAGTGCGAGAAGTTCTGCGGGATACCTTGCGCTTCAAAGAGCAACGAGAAGAGAATGCAGAGCGGCAGCAACACGTAGAGAAGGCTGCGCATGCAATCCACCCAGAAGTTGCCTAGCGTCTTTGAGTCTTTTCTGGCAAAGCCGCGGATTACGGCGACTCCCGCCGCCAGGCCGATGGCGCCCGCGATAAAGTTCAACCACGAAAGTGCGGCCATCTGCGAGAGATAACTCATCGTGTTCTCGCCCGAGTAGAACTGCCAGTCGGTCGTCGTGACGAAGCTAACCGCCGTGTTCCACGCTATGAACGGATCGACGTCGGGAAAGCCTTGCGGGTTGAAGAGTCGGCCGTGCCACGCTTGCGTGCGCATGATCGTATAGGCGGCGAGCGTGGCAACGAGCGAAAACGCGAGCGCCGCGAGGGCGTATTGGGCCCAACCCATCTCGTGCGAGGCATCGATGCCGCACCAGCGGTAGATTACCGCCTCGCCCTTCCAGCGTAGGCGTCCCTCGAAGACCGCCTGCATATATCGCGCCAGCGGTGCAGCTCCCAGCAGGAGCAGTGCGATGAAAACGGCCGCGTTCAACCAGGGCATCTGGCGCAATTATATGATGGAACGCGTCCCGAGGAACAGTAGCCTAACGGATCATCCGTCCGGAGGCTGCCGCCGGCGCGACGCGCGGCGTACGCTATACGTGTTACACCATGACTGGAAGTCGGAGCTATCGGGCTCGCATCGCCGGGTTCGTGCTTGCAACCGCTTGCGCTTTGCTGCTGCAACCCGCTGCAGCGACGGCGGCGACTTCGCCGGTTCCCGTGGATATCAACGAGTGCCGCATCGTCGGGAACCGTGCCTACGTGTCGGCCTACAAGCCCATCGTACTCTCATTCACAAACCGGGCGGCTGTTGCGGCGAATATCGTTCGTTTCAGCGTCGTCTACGCCGGCCTGACCGAGCGCATCGTCGATCGGGGAACGTTTTCCCAAAACGTTCGGATCGACCACACCTTCGAGGGCTTTTACGATGCGCCGTATCGCGGCGCGGCGCCGAGCAGTTGCCGCGTCGATTACGTTAGTTTTTCGGACGGCACCGTGTGGTCCGAACGGATCATCCATTCGGCGGCTGGCGTTCGCTGGATTGCGCGGCGTAATCTGTAGGCGGCAATGTCGAATTTTTCGTTGCGCCTCGTTCTCGTCGTCTACGTATTCGCCGAGCTAGTGCTCATCGCACGCCCGGCGAGCGCGCAGACCGTTCCCTCGCCCTCCCCTTCTGCCTCGCCCCTGAGCGTCGCGCAGACGCCGCTAAACGTCGCTAGCCCGGCCGCGTCGAGTGCGCCGCAGCTCCGGCGCGCTTTACCGCAGCCGTTCGACCAGATCTTCCCAAGTGGCGGAGAGTTTCCGGGACCGACGATCGGCGTTGCTTCAGCTGCCGGGTTGCGCGCATACGGGTGGATCGACCCGGGGACGGAGATGAGTACTTCCAAGTACTCCAACTACCCGCTCACTTACGACGACGTTCCCAACGATCCGCAGATGGATCAATTCGTCCTGCGTTTCGAGCGCCAGCCCGATACGGTTCAAACCGATCATTTCGACTGGGGCTTTCGCCTAAGCAATCTCTACGGCGTCGACTATCGCTGGACGACGATGCAGGGTGTTTTGAGCAACCAGTTGCTGCTCCGCAACCAGACCAATGGTTACGATCCCGTTGAAGCGTACGGCATCCTTTACTTTCCAAGGTGGGGTGAGGGAACCGTTATTCAGGTTGGACGTTATATCTCGCCGCCGGACATCGAAGCGCAGCTCGCGCCGGAGAATTTCCTGTACACGCATTCGCTGATGTTCGATTTCGACTGTTATACGCAGATGGGCGTCCTGTTCCAAACGAAGATGAGCAACTACTGGACGCTGGAATACGGCGTACACTCAGGGGACGACGTCGCCTCCTGGAACGGCTCGGCGCACATTCCGACCTTCCTGCTGATCGCGAGATACGTGACGCATTCGAACCGGGATTCGGTGCTGTTCGGTATCGATTCGCACTCATTCGACGGGGCCAACTTCAAGCCGTACGAGTACGGTACGTACTACAGTCAGCTCACCAAGGAGGTCGAGCCGCTGACGTGGGGGCACGACGACCTCCAGCAGCAAAACGTCACCTGGACGCACGTCTTTAACCCGCAGTTCCAGAACGAGTTCGAGGCGTATTACATATATGAGTACAATGCGTACGTCGGCGGCACGTTCAACAACTACAACGTTGCCACGGGCGGTCCGCTCTATCTAGGAGCGGGCGGCGGGCCGGGTGCATTCATACCGGGGCGATCGGGCGCCGTAGGTCTCGTCGACTACCTCGCCTACAAGTTTTCGCCGACGGATTTCATTACGTTTCGCCCGGATTACATCAACGACCCGCAGGGCGAGCGCTCCGGCTTTGCCACTGCGTACGGCAGCTTGACGTTGGGAGTAACGCACCGCTTTTCGTCCATCGTCGAGGTGCGCCCAGAGTTCCGGCTCGAGAAGGCGTTCCGCGCGGGCGTGACGCCGTGGGATAACGGCACGAAGGCCTATCAGACGACGTTCGGCATCGATGCAATCATAAACTACGGAAACGATAACTGAGTCAGAGCATTAGCGAGGCGCCCGCTCCGATATAGTGCTCTTTCTGCCCGTCGAGCAGCGGTCGGTGAGAATCCGTACTCGACGTCGAACTGTACGTGCTCTCCAAGGTCGCGGACGTACCCGAAGTCGATCAGACTTTTGCTGCCGAGCCCGACACCTGCCTGGCTAAAGTAGGCGTACTCGCCGAAAAACTCCGCCGGCCCGGGTAGCGAGGCCGTGACCTCGAGGCTGGGGACGAACGAAAAATAGGACTGCGGCGTTATGCGCGGTGGCGAAGCCGGAGAGCGAGTTAAAGCTCAGGCTTCCGTCTAGCCCGATAATTGAGTTCACGGCATAGCCCCAGTTGAAGTTGCCGGTGTACTGCGCATTGCCCGCGGTGAACGCTTGCGTCCCGTCGGGAACGTTGCGACGGCGTTGACGCCTACAACCATCGAGTGCTATATCCGAGCTCGTACTTGGCGCCGATATTGACGTCACTGCTTCCGGCGACGCGAGGTTCGCCGGCGGTCGTCGTTTCGTAGCTGGGCGGACCGATCTCCAAATCGAGATGCGGATCGGCGGTACCGATTCGCACGAGCGACTGCGGATAGTTCGCGTTGCTGCCGCCGCCTGGGCCCGTTATCGTCGTGTTCGTGTAGCCGTTTTCAAGATCGAAGTGTCCCGTGCGCACCGTGCAAACGCCAGTCGTTACCGTCGGCCGGTTTACGATAGATAGGATTGATCCGCACGGGTCGCTCACGCCGGGAGTAGGCGAGGGCGACGGTTGCACCACCGCGGGCGGCGGCATCTGGGCCGCGGCGACGGCGCTGCACAGCGCGAATGCCGCAGGAAAGACGGCAAGCCTGCAGAGGCATGCGACGGTCATCCCGGGAGCTACTTGGCTATGGTGAAGGAAGCCTGTCCGAACGGATCATCCGTTCGGCGGCTGGCAGAGGGCGGGGCTGCGCGTATGCTAGGTGCTAGATGCTGCTCGAAATCGGAATCGTGGCCCTCACGATCGTTTGTTTCGTTTTACTTGATCTTTACGTGGTCGGCTGCAAAAGGGTTTAGCGATGCAGTTCGACGATGTCCTGGGCCTGATCCTTACGGTCGACGGGCCTCGCATACCTCGTATTTGCCATGCTCCGCCCGGAGAGAGTTCTAACGGGCATGACTGCCATCGGATTGGCCGCAGGCCATCGTATTCTTCGCATCATATTTGCCGTAACGAAGCCGATCGGGTCGTATATGGCACGGGTCTTCGGAGGCGAGCAAACGTATGGCTGTCGCCGGTCTTTGCGCCGGTCGAGCGGCTCATCTACCGCCTCTGCGGCGTGCGCCAGGATCAAGAGATGACGTGGTATGCATACGCGCTCTCCATGCTGGCTTTCTCATTGATCGGGCTCGCCTATCTCTACATCTTGCTGCGCACGCAGAAGTGGCTGCCCTTTAATCCCCAGCACATCGACAACATGGCGCCCGATCTGGCCTGGAACACCGCAGTCAGCTTTACGACGAATACCAACTGGCAGTTCTATTCGGGCGAGACGGCGATGAGCTACCTCTCACAGATGGCCGGCTTGGCGTGGCACAACTTCGTCTCGGCGGCGACGGGCATCGCGATCGCGGTCGCGGTGGTACGCGGCTTGGTTCGCACGACCACCAAGACGCTGGGCAACTTCTGGGTGGACTTAACGCGCTGCTCGCTCTACGTGCTGCTGCCGATCTCGATTCTCGTCGCGCTCTTTTTCGTCTGGCAAGGGATGCCCCAAAACCTTCACGCTTATTCGAGCGTGAAGTCCATTGAGGGCTTTGCGCAAACGATCACCGGCGGCCCGATGGCCTCGCAGGAGGTCATCAAGGAGCTGGGTACCAACGGCGGCGGTTTCGTCAACGCAAACTCCGCATCGCCCAACGAGAATCCGACGCCGCTGAGCAACCTCGTCGAGCTGCTTCTGATCTTTTCATTGGGCGCGGGCTTGACGTACATGTACGGACGGATGGTCAAAGACACGCGGCAGGGCTGGGCGATCTTTACCGCCATGGCGATCCTTTTCTTCGCCGGCTTTACGCTGGCGTATTGGGCCGAGGCCGCGGGAAATCCGATCGTGCACCAGCTCGCCGTTGCGGGCGGCAACATGGAGGGAAAGGAGTGCCGCTTCGGCGTTTCGGGTTCGGCGCTCTTCGCAACGGTTACCACCGACACGTCGTGCGGTGCGGTAAACTCTATGCACGACTCCTTCACGCCGCTGGGGGGTCTCGTTCCGCTGGTGGATATGCAGCTGGGCGAGATCGTCTTCGGAGGCGTCGGCAGCGGCCTTTACGGCATGATCGTCTTCGTCGTCTTGACGGTCTTCATCGCGGGCCTCATGGTCGGGCGGACGCCGGAGTATCTCGGGAAGAAGATCGAGCGTCGCGAGGTACAGTTCGCGATTCTCGCCGCGCTCGTGACGCCGGTACTGTGCCTCGTTCCGACGGCGCTGGCGGCCGTGATTCCCGCCGGCTTGGCAACGCTCAATAACGGCGGACCGCACGGCTTCTCCGAGATTCTCTATGCGTTCACCTCGACGAATGCCAATAACGGCTCGGCCTTTGCGGGGCTCGGGCCGAATCTCTTCTACAACCTCGCGACCGGCGTCAACATGATGTTCGGGCGATTCGCCGTCGCGATTCCGGCGCTCGCGCTGGCGGGGGCTCTTGCCGGAAAGCAGTCGGTGCCGGAGGGCCCGGGGACCTTTACTACGCACTCCGGTATCTTCGTCGCGCTGCTGATTGGCGTGATCGTCATAGTAGGCGCGCTCACCTTCCTTCCGGCAGATTCGCTTGGCCCGATCGTCGAGCATCTGCTGCTCCAGCAAGGAAAGGTGTTCTGATGCTGAGTCAGCGGCGCTTGGAACGCCGTCCGAAAGCACTCTCCCTCTTCGATCGAGCGATCGTCACGCGAGCGTTTGCCGATTCCGTGAAGAAGCTGGATCCGCGATGGCAGGCCCGCAATCCGGTGATGTTCGTCGTCGAAGTTGGCGCAGCCGCGACGACGCTGTTCTTCGCACGCGATCTGATAGCGCATTCCGGGACGGCGGGCTTCGACTTTGCGATCGCCGCCTGGCTGTGGTTTACGGTAATCTTCGCGAACTTCGCCGAGGCGGTTGCCGAAGGCCGGGGTAAGGCGCAGGCCGAGACGCTGCGGCGAACCAAGTCGGACACCTACGCGCGCAAGCTTCACGAGGATGGGTCGGAGGAGCGTATCGTCAGCACGATGCTTCGCAAGGGCGATCGCTACGCCGTCGAGGCGGGCGAGATCGTCCCCGCCGACGGCGACGTGCTCGAAGGCGCGGCAACGATCGACGAATCGGCGATTACCGGCGAATCGGCGCCCGTCGTTCGCGAATCCGGCGGCGACCGCAGCGCCGTAACCGGTGGAACGCGCGTGCTCTCCGATCGCATCGTGGTTCGCGTGACGGCCAACCCGGGCGAGAGTTTCCTCGACCGGATGATTCGGTTGGTCGAGGGTGCGCAACGGCAGAAGACGCCGAACGAGATCGCGCTTTCGATCCTGCTCGCCGGACTGACGATCATTTTTCTGATCGCCGTGGCGACGCTCTCGCCGTTTTCGGTCTACGCCGGCACGCATCAAAGCGTCACGGTGCTCATCGCGCTGCTCGTCTGCCTCATCCCGACGACGATCGGCGGACTGCTCTCGGCGATCGGCATCGCGGGGATGGATCGCGTCATGCAGCGCAACGTCTTGGCGATGAGCGGGCGTGCGGTCGAAGCGGCCGGCGACGTGGATACGCTGCTACTCGACAAGACGGGGACGATCACGCTTGGGAATCGGCAGGCCGTCGAGATCATCACGGCACCCGGAATCGATCGGCAAGATGCGGCGCAGATCGCCTACCTTTCGTCGCTCGCCGACGAGACGCCGGAGGGGCGTTCGATTGTGGCGCTGGCCCAGCAATCGGGTGCGCTTGGCGGAGAGGCTCCCGCGGGATCGACGTTCGTCCCCTTTAGCGCCTACACGCGCATGAGCGGCCTCGATCTCGCGGACGGCACGAAGATCCGTAAGGGTGCGCCCGACTCGGTGCTCGCGTGGATTAAAGATACGGGGGGAGCCCCTTCGGAAGAGCTCCTGCCGCAGGTCGAGCGAATCGCTCGCAGCGGCGGCACGCCGCTCTTGCTCGCGCGCAACGGCGTCGTGATCGGCGTGATTTACTTAAAGGATATTTTGAAGCCGAACATGACGGAGCGCTTCAATCGGCTGCGCGCGATGGGCATTCGCACCGTGATGATTACGGGCGACAATCCCCTTACGGCAGCGACCATCGCGAAGGAGGCCGGCGTCGACGATTTCTTAGCCGAGGCAACCCCGGAGACGAAGATGGAGCTGATCAAGCGCGAGCAAGGCTCCGGGCGGCTCGTCGCGATGACGGGCGACGGAACGAACGACGCGCCGGCGCTCGCCCAGTCGGATGTCGGCGTTGCCATGAACTCGGGCACGCAGGCGGCTAAAGAGGCAGCCAACATGGTCGATCTCGATTCCGACCCGACCAAACTAATCGAGATCGTCGAGATCGGCAAACAGCTGCTGATGACGCGCGGCGCTCTGACGACCTTCTCGATCGCCAACGACGTGGCAAAGTACTTCGCGATCCTGCCCGCTATGTTCGCGATCGCCTATCCGGCGATGGCCGTGCTCAACGTCATGCGGCTGACGACGCCGCAGAGCGCGATTCTCTCGGCCGTGATCTTCAACGCGCTCATTATCGTCGCGCTCATTCCGCTCGCGCTGCGCGGCGTACGCTATGAGCCGAAGGGCGCTAACCGCGTCCTTTTCGAGAACGTAATGCTGTACGGCGTCGGCGGGATCATCATACCCTTCATCGGGATCAAGCTCATCGACATGATCCTGGCGGCTCTCCATCTCACGTAGGTTACGCGTATGTTAAAGCACCTCAGCGTTGCTTTGCGAATGACGATCGTTACGATCGTGCTTCTGGGATTGATCTATCCGTTGGCGATGACCGTACTCGCGCAGGCGCTCTTTCCGCATCAGGCCAACGGCTCGCTCATCATGGTAAACGGAAAGGTCGTCGGCTCGGAGATCATCGGACAGCTGTGGACGAAGCCACAGTACTTTCATGGCCGGCCGTCCGCTGCGGGCAAGGGCTACGATCCGACGGCGACCGGCGGCACGAACTTTGGACCGACGTCGAAGAAGCTGATCGACTCCACAAAGGCCACGATTGCCGCCCTCATAAAAGAGAATCCCGATGCGGCCGGCGCTCCGCCGATCGATTTGGTGACCTCGAGCGGGAGCGGCATCGATCCCGACATCAGCCCTGAAGGTGCGTACTGGCAGGCGCCGCGTGTCGCAAAGGCGCGCGGAAAGAGCCTCGCCTCGATCGACGCACTTATCGCCGCACACGTTGCGGGAAGAACCTTCGGTATTTTGGGCGAGCCTCACGTTAACGTCCTCGAGCTTAATCTGGCACTCGACCACCTGTCACCCTGAGCGGAAGGCCCCGTGTCATCCTGAGCGAGGCGCGGAGCGCCGCAGTCGAAGGACGGGCTTACGTGTGTCATCCTGAGCGAGGCGCGTAGCGCCGCAGTCGAAGGACGCGTTTACGCTGTCATCCTGAGCGAGGCGCGTAGCGCCGCAGTCGAAGGACTGGTACACGTGTCATCCTGAGCGAGGCGCGTAGCGCCGCAGTCGAAGGACGGGCTTACGTGTGTGTCATCCTGAGCGAGGCGCGTAGCGCCGCAGTCGAAGGACGCCTACACCTGTCATCCTGAGCGACGCTGAGCGAGCGCAGCGAGTCGAAGTGGAGTCGAAGGATGACCAAGAGTTAACCACGCCTTCGCGCCGTGCGCTTAGCGAGGTCGTGGACTAGTTCCCAGTTTCCGCTCACAAAGGCGACTTTTTTTGCACGGGACCAGCCCTTGAGCTGCTTTTCCCAAGCAATCGCATCGTCCACGTTGCGGAAGTCCGAGCAGTGGACCAGCTTTAGAGGCCGGCGATTGAACGTGTAGCATTCAGGGTCGATTCCGTTTTGATGCTGGGCGACGCGCGCTTCGGGGTTGTTGGTGATGCCGATGTAAAATGAGCGATCCGCACAGAGGAGCATATACACGTAGTAAGTCTTCACGCCCGCCACTCTGCGACCAGCGTCGTTGCCGGCAAGTAATCACGCGTGAGATCATCCTTCGACTCCACTTCGACTCGCTGCGCTCGCTCAGCGTCGCTCAGGATGACACGTGTACGCAGTCCTTCGACTTCGCTCGCTGCGGCTCGCTTCGCTCAGGATGACAGGAGTACGCGTCCTTCGACTTCGCTCGCTGCGGCTCGCTTCGCTCAGGATGACAGGAGTCCGCGTCCTTCGACTTCGCTCGCTGCGGCTCGCTTCGCTCAGGATGACAGGAGTACGAGTCCTTCGACTTCGCTCGCTGCGGCTCGCTTCGCTCAGGATGACAGGAGTACGCGTCCTTCGACTTCGCTCAGGATGACAGGAGGGCGAGTCCTTCGACGGCGGCGCTCCGCGCCTCGCTCAGGATGACAGGAGGGCGAGTCCTTCGACTTCGCTCGCTGCGGCTCGCTTCGCTCAGGATGACAGGAGTACGAGTCCTTCGACTGCGGCGCTCCGCGCCTCGCTCAGGATGACAGGAGGGCGAGTCCTTCGACTTCGTCGCTGCGCGCCTCGCTCAGGATGACACGGGTCGAGTCCTTCGACTCGGCGCTACGCGCCTCGCTCAGGATGACAGGAGGGCGAGTCCTTCGACTGCGGCGCTACGCGCCTCGCTCAGGATGACAGGAGTGCGAGTCCTTCGACTTCGCTCGCTGCGGCTCGCTTCGCTCAGGATGACAGGAAGCCTTAGCTCAGGATGACTGCTCTTCGAGTCCGGTATTCGTGGGGCGCATGAGTATTAGGAGCTCGTGTGCGCCCGCCTCCAGCAATCTGCGCGCAAAGGATGGGCGCGCGAGCCAACGTGGCGCGCGTTGAGTCCCGGCTAGCGCGACCGTCGTCTGCGGGACCGCGCGCGCGATCTCGATCAAACGTTTGGGAACGTCCTCCGCGACCGCCTCGATCCACTCCACGTTCGTCTTGCGCGCCTCGGCGCGCAGCATCTCGACGACGGCCGGGTCGACGCGTTCGCGCGGGCTAACGACGTGCGCGATCGCAAAGTCGATGGCGAGGCGCGCAGCAACTCGACCGGCTCGCGCGATCATAGGAAGATCAATCGTTCGCGAACCGATCGCAAGCAGAATGCGGTCGAAGGGCGACGCGATGCGCTCGCGCTGGCGCGCGCGCAGCGCCTCGCGTAAGGCCAGCTCGCGCAGCGCGAAGAGGTTCTCGGTGCGGAAGAAGTTTGCGAGGGCCGCTTCGCAGCGCTCGGGCGGATAGATCTTGCCGTCACGCAGCCGTTGGCGCAGGGTCTCCGGCGTCACGTCGATGAGAATCACGTCATCGGCCAGCGATAGAATTCCGTCGGGCAGGGTCTCACGGACGATGGTGCCCGTCAGCCGCTGTACGGTGTCGCCCAGGCCTTCCAGGTGCTGAATGTTGAGCGTCGTGATGACGTCGATGCCGGCGCGCAAGACCGCGAGCACGTCTTGGTATCGTTTGGGTGCGACCGAACCGGGCGCGTTGGTGTGTGCGAGCTCGTCGATTAGCGCGACCTGCGGTTTGCGCGCCAAGAGGGCGTCGCGGTCGAACTCGCGGTAGGTCACTCCGTTGACACTTACGATCTTGGGGGGAACGACCTCGAGCCCGTCGAGCAGCGCGGCCGTCTCTTTTCGCCCATGCGTTTCGATGAAGCCGCCCACGACGTCGACGCCGTCTGCCTGCAGTTGGTGGGCGCGATCGAGCATCGCGTAGGTCTTTCCGGCGCCGGCGGCCGCACCGAGATAGACTGTGAGCTTGCCGTACCCGACGCGCAGACGATCCCCCGCGGTCTGCGAGTAAGGCGAGCGCGCCGGGTTCTCGCCGATGTACGTTTGCCCTCCTCCGACGATGAAAAGGTCGTAGGGTAGCGGCGCGTTCGCGAGTTTGGCGGCATATTGGCCGTTGGGAAGCGCGACGAGCGAGGCGCGCAGCGCGTCGCCCGCGATGCTCGAAGGATCGATGGGTTCGCGCAGCATCTCGCCGCCGACTTCGCGCGTAATGCGCTCCAGCGCCGCGCGATCGGTGCCGTTGGTGGGGACGACCTCCAGCGCGAGGTCGAGCGCATGCGCCACCGCGGCGGTGCGTTTGAGGTACGGCAGCAGCTCGACGTTGGGATAGGCGAAGGCGGCCGCGATCGAGGTGCGGCCGGCCCGTACGACGGGCAGCGTAAGGCTGTCCACCGTCCGCAGGAGCAGTTCGCGCAGCATATAGAGCGTTTGCTCCTTAAAAACCCCGTTGAGCGCGCGGTCTACATCCTGTTCGTTGACGATCTTGCCGGCCTTCACCCGGCCTTGAAGTACTTGCGGCGAAACGTCGAGCGCAATTACTTCATCTGCGGCCTGGAGAAACGAAAGCGGAACGATCTCGCGGACCGGATAACCGATCAGCGCTTCGGCCGTCGGCGCCACCGTCTCCAAATGTTGAATGTTGAACGCCCCGATGACGCCGATCCCATGCGCCCGCAGCGCCAACGCATCTTGCCAACGCTTGGCGTGTGCGGCGTCGCCGAGGTTGTCGTGCGCGAGTTCGTCGAGCACGATCACGTCGGGCTTTTCGCGTATGGCCGCCTCGTAGTCAAAATCCTCAAAGGTACGATCGCCGGCCTTTGCTTGTCGTGGCGGAATCCGGGGAAGCCCGGCCGCGACGCGCTCTAGGTCGGGGCGTCCCTTGGTTTCGATCCAGCCGATTGCGACGCGCTTCCCGTCGGCGGCGAGCCGCCGCGCGTCCTCGAGAAGACGCCGCGTTTTGCCGGACCCCGGAGCGCTCGCGATGTAGACGACGAGTCGGGCACAGCCGCCGAGCTCGCGCAAGAGTTCCTCGGCTTTTGCGGTGCGGTCCATCGGCTCCAGCCCTTCGCTTTATGCCAAGGCGGCCCCGCCGCGGTTGCAGAAAAAGCGCGCTCGTGGCTTGGCTCTGTTACGGCCTGCTGGCGGGCGTCGCGATCCTCGATCTCCTAACACCCCAACTATTCATTGCGGCGATCTTATCCAACGGACCCATCGCGCTCAGCAGTCTTGCACTGAAGAGCCGCCTTACGATGAGTTTGGTCGTTACAGCCGAGATAACGAACGCACTGGCCGGATACTTCAACGGAGTGCATGCCGGAGGCCATTGGGATGCGGTCGCCGTCGGAGATCGGCTTCTCTTGGCGGCGTCGTTCGTGCTCGTCGGTTACCTTAGCGTGAGGACGCAGGAGTACGCGCGCGAGGCCGGCTTATCGGCAGGACGCGTTCGCCAAATCGAGATCGAGAAGGCGCTGCGCGAAGCGACCGGTCGCGTGCGCGAGACGCTGAACGTGGAGCTCGTGCAGCGAGCGATAACCAAGGAGTCGGTCTCGCTGCTCAACGCCTCGAGTGCAACGCTCGTCGTACGCGAGAGCCCGTTCTCCGCGCCTCTCGTACTGACGTACCGCGCCGGCGACGCGGACCTTTCGGTCGAGCGCCGCGCGCTCTCGACGGAGATGGCGTCGCTCGTCGCGCGCGCCGCCGAGAGCGACGACGTCTTTGCGTTGACCGGCAACGATCTGCTCGGCCGCGTGACGCTAGATGCGCTGGGCGCGACCGGCGCGCTCGTTACCTCGATTCGCGCCTACGGCGCCGCCGAGCACGTTCTCGTCACCTCGGCGAGCGAGGGAAGACCGTTCGTGGCCGACGCGCTAACGACGTTGCGAGCCTTCGCCCAACAAGCGGCAATGGCGCTGGAACAGGCCTATCTCTTTACCCAGCTCGGCGAGCGAAACGAAGAGATCGCGAGACAAAAAGACGAGCTCTCCGATCGCAGCGACGTCATTCGCGATATCGTCTACGCACTTGCGCACGATCTACGGACGCCCCTCGCGGCGGCGCACGTGACGATGACCCAGGCCCTCGCGGGCGCCTACGGCGAGCTTCCGCAGCGGTATCGCGGCATCTTGAGCACGACGCTTGCGGCAAACAGCGACGAGCGTCGCCTCGTCGAGACGCTACTGCTCGTGGCGCGTTACGAGGCGGGAGAAAGTTCCACGGTTCGCGAGCGCGTAGCGTCCGGCGAGCTCATGGAACGCGTCGCCGAGGAGCTGCAGCCGGTGGCCGAAGTGAAAGGCCTGGAATTACGCGCCGATTTAACCTCCGATTCCCTGGTGACGATCGGCGATCCGCATGAGATCCGCCGCGCACTCGCCAACCTGATCGCCAATGCGATCGATGCGACTCCACGCAACGGCCACGTCGTCGTGCATGGATACCGCAATGGCGAACGAATCGCAATCGCGGTGGAAGATGACGGCTACGGCGTACCGGAAGCGCGTCGCGATGGCCTATTTCAGCGTTTTGGAGGAGGCCATCCGGGCTCGGGTACCGGGCTCGGGCTCTACATCGTGCGCCGTATCGCCGAGAAGTACGGCGGCGAGGTTCGGTACGCGCCGCGGGAGCCGCAGGGCAGCACTTTTACCTTGATCCTTCCGGCAGCGGCGTAACGTGCGGCCGGAGTCTCGCCCTCGCGTCGTCATCGTGGAGGATCACGCGCTCACGCGAGCTGGGCTGCGCACCGCGCTCGAGGGCGCTTTCGAGGTCGCCGGCGAGGCGGCCGACGGCGCCGCAGGGTGGGCGATGATCGCGCGCGAGCGGCCCGACGTTGCGGTCGTCGATATCGGCATCCCCGTGCTCGACGGCGTGACGCTGACGCAGCGCGTCCGCGCCGAGCTGCCTGGCACCCGCGTCGTCATCGTGACGATGGTCGATCTCGAGGACGAAGTCTTAGCCGCTCTCGCCGCCGGCGCGGACGCGTACTGCCTCAAAAGCTCGGAGCCCGAGCGCATCGTCGATGCCGTGAGAATCGCCGCCGAAGGCGGCGCCTACTTCGACCCGCAGATCGCGCATATCGTGCTGGCCCGCTTCTCGTCGAACTCGCCGAGCAGCATCCGCAGCTCGCCGCTCACGCAGCGCGAGACGGAGATACTGCGTTTGATCTCCGAGGGGCGCGCCAACTCCGAGATTGCCGAACAGCTGCACATCGGACTAGGCACGGTCAAAGGACACATTCGCGATATTCTCGAGAAGCTGTCGGCCGCCGATCGCACTCAAGCCGCCGTCGTCGCCCTTCGAAAAGGGTACATCTAACCGAACTGTGACCGCGCTCTCTCTCTTCGGGTTGTTCGCCGTCGGAGCGATGCTCGTTACATATTCCTTGGAGAGAAGAAGTCCGTGGTTCGTCTTGGGATTTGCCGTCGCGTGCGTACTTGGTTCGGCCTACGGCTTCTTACAGGGGGCGTGGCCGTTCGGAGTGCTCGAGGCGATCTGGGCCGCGGTCGCGCTCCGCCGCTGGCAGCTCTTACGAGCGCGCTAGACGCCCAGGATCGAGCGGATTCGTTCCGCCGCACCGTTCTTGACGATGACGATCATCGCGTCGCCGGCGTGCAGCGTCGTGTCACCGGTCGGAATCTCGAGGTCGCGATCCGGCCGGTCTACCGCTACGACGACCGAGTTGTGGGGGAGCCCGATATCGGAGAGGCGCTTGCCGTCGACCGGCGAGCTTTCGGGAATCGCAACTTTGACCAACTGCATGTCGCCCTTGCCAAAAAGATGCATCGTCTCGAGCATCGAGCGATACTTCGAGGCGTTGACGTGCTCGTTGAGCACGTCGAGGATGAGCTCGGTGGAAGAGATGACGATCACCGGATCGTCGGTGTCGAGCGAACTGAAGATGAGCTTGTTGGCGGGGTTATTGACGCGCGCGATGCATCGCGCCTTGGATTTCTTCTTCGCGAGAAGCACCACGACGAGATTATCTTCGTCATCGCCGGTATCGGCCACGACGACGTCGGCACGGTTGACGCCGGCGGCCTCTAAGACCATCGGGTCGCAACCGTCACCGACGACGGTTACGTGACGGTCGATCAGGCGCTCGAGCATCCTTGCCTTCTGCTCGACCTTCTCGATCACGACGACTTCGTGGCCTTGATTGATGAGCGCGCGGCTGAGATACGAGCCGACCTTGCCGCCGCCGACGATTAAGATAAACATGCGTTACGCGGACGCCTTCGAGAGCGCCGGCGCGCTGCGGAAGCGTTGGGCGAACTCGCCGATCGCATCGGGCGCGACGACGGCGTTGATCTCGTCACCTTCTTGCAGCACGAGATCGCTCGACGCGATCCGTACGTCCTGCGCTTTACGGCGCACGGCTGCGATGCGCACGCGACCGTCGATCTCGATCTCGCTAACGCGCTTACCGTCATCGCCGGGCCCGACGACTGCAGCCAGCGAGGTGATCTTGCCGAAATCGAAGGCCTCGTTCTCCCACGGCGCATCGATGAGAACGTCGCGAATCAGCTTCGCACCGACAGTCGTGGGACAGACCGTCTGAATGCCCAGCTCGCGGTACATTTGGCCGCGCGGCGGATCGTAGATGCGTGCCACGATGCTCTTGATCTTGAACATGCGCTGCGCGATCAGCGCCGCCATGATGTTGCGGTTGTCGCCGTTGGTGACGGCAATGAAGCCATCGGCGGTCGCGGCGCCGGCTCGCTTGAGCACGTCGTAGTCGATGCCCGTGCCGACCACGACGTGGCCTTTGAACTTCTGGCCGAGCCGTTTGAAGGCGGCGGCGTTCTCGTCGACGACCGTGACTTCGTGCCCGTCGGTGTCGAGAAGTTTTGCAAGCGCGGAACCGACGCGCCCGCACCCGACGATAACGTATCTCATTACCAGGGAACCTGCTTCAAGAGGGCTCCGACGATTACCCTGGTCGAGCAGGCCCTATCGGAGAGGAGAGGAAGGGGGCACGGCGCCGCAAAATCTGTCGAGGCTCATCGGGGCGTGGCTCAGCTTGGTAGAGCGCTTCGTTCGGGACGAAGAGGTCGCACGTTCAAATCGTGTCGCCCCGAAATCTCTCCTCATCCCCTTGCCATCCGCAGCGGAGTCGCCGTCATTCGCAGCGGAGTCGCTGTCATCCTGAGCGGAGTCGAAGGACGCTTGTTTTCCAACTTTAACCCAGCGGCGCGTCGCGTGCTTCGGGTAGCGGAGCAAGAGTGCCGTAACCACAGCCATTACTACGTCGGTGCCGAGCACCTGCTGGTTGCTTTGCTCGAGGAGCGCGATCCCGCAACTCTGCGGGCGCTCGACGCTGCGGGGATCGACGTTCCCGAGGTTCACGCGCAAGTTCGCCGGGCGCTCGGCACCGGCGAGGATCGCCTGTGGGAAGGGATTCTGATTACGCCGCGGGTTCGCCGAATCGTTGCGCTGGCGCAAGAGCGCGCTGGAGAGCACGAGATCGCGCCGCTCGACCTCTTCGAAGCGCTACAGCTGGAGGGCCATAGCTCCGCGGCGGAGATTCTACGGCGCGCGGCGACGCGAAACAGAACCCCTGCCTTGGAGTAGCGCGTAACAGGACACTACGTGGAACATCTGCAGCAAGCCGTCGTTTCGCTCATCGATTCCTACGGTTACGTTGGGTTGTTCGTCGGTTTGGCGCTGGGGAACATGGCCATCCCGATCGGGACGGAGATCATACTTCCGGTCGCGGGAGCGCTGACGGCGACGGGACACCTCAGCAGTCTCTGGCTTACGATCGCGGTCGCACTTGCCGGCGAGCTCGCCGGCGGCTCCGCGGGGTACGCGATCGGCCGTTTCGGCGGCGTTCCGCTGATCGAACGCTACGGAAAGTACGTGCACTTTACGCACGGGCGGCTGATGGCCGTTCACGGCTTCTTCGAGCGCTGGGGCACCTTCGCCGTCTTTCTTTGCCGTTTTCTGCCGGTGCTGCGCGGAGTGGTTTCGATTCCGGCCGGCATCGCCGAGATGAATCTCGGCCTCTTCTATCTCTGGACGTTTGCGGGGTCGCTAATCTTCTGCTCGGCTCTGATTCTGTTCGGTAATGCGCTTGGCGCGCACTTGGATGCCGTGCTTCCGCTCTTGCGGCGTGGAGCTTACGTCGTGCTCGCGGTGGCGATCGTGGCTGTCGTCGCTGGTTTCATCGTGGTGCGAGCGCGGAGGCGTCCGATCGGCGCTCGGTGACGTCAACCGCGACCCTCTCGCAGATCCCGGACGCGCCCGGCGTCTACCTCATGGTCGGGCCCGGCAACGAGATCCTGTACATCGGCAAAGCGATCTCCCTGCGAAATCGCGTGCGCTCCTATTTTCAGGAGGGCGCCGTTCACACCATCCGCACGGCCGCGATGGTGGAACGGGTCGTCGACGTACGCACGATCGTGGTCACCAACGAGGTCGAGGCCCTCATTCTCGAGGCTAACCTCATCAAACGTCACCAGCCGCCCTTCAACGTCCGGCTGCGCGACGACAAGCGCTATCCGTACTTAAAGGTTACAAACGAGCGTTTTCCGCGCGTAGTGTTTACGCGCATGGTGCGCAACGACGGCGCCCGGTACTTCGGACCTTACACGAACGCGCACGGGCTGCGCGAGTTGATCGATCTGGTGCGCCTGGTCTTCCCGCTGCGTACCTGCCGCGAGCCCATCGACGGACGGCGCAAACGTCCGTGCCTGCAGTACCATATCAAACGCTGTCTCGCGCCCTGCGTCGGCTACCAGACCGAAGAAGATTACGACCGCACCATCGACGAGGTCGTGCTCTTCCTAGAAGGCAAACAAGAGTCGCTGCTTGGGCGACTGCAGCATGAGATGACCGTCGCCGCCGAGCAGTTTAACTTCGAGGCTGCGGCGCGGCTGCGCGACCGCATCGTCCGGGTGCGCCGCGTGACCGAGGGGCAGAAGGTCGTGTGGAGGTCGCGGCTCGACATGGACCTGATCGCAGTGGCGCGCGCGCAGGGGCAGGCCTGCATGCAAGTCTTCCTGGTGCGCGGCGGCAAGCTCATCGGCCAGGAGTACTTTATTCTCGACGGCGTTTACGAGCAATCGGACGAGCTGTTAACCGGCGAGTTTCTCAAGCAGTTCTACACCGCGCGTACCGCCGGCGCTGCGGAAGACACGGGCGCGTCGCTCGCGCGCATCGCACGCGACAACGAGGTGCCCGTCCCGGAGAAGCGCCGCTCGAGCGCGACGCAGGCGGCCGCCATACCGAAGGAGATGCTCGTTGCCGTCCTTCCCGAAGAGCGCGCGACGATCGAAGCGTGGCTCTCCGGAATAAAGGGCCAGCGCGTGCGAATCTTGCGTCCGCAACGCGGCGTGCGAAGTGAGTATTTGCGGCTCGTTCAAAAGAACGCCGAGCAGAACCTCAAGGCGTTTCTCGCGCATCAGGAAGTCCAGGAGACGGCCCAGGCGACCGCGCTGACCGATCTCGCCGACGCACTCGAGCTGCCGGAGCCGCCCCATCGCATCGAATGTTACGACGTCTCGAATATTCAAGGCACCCACCCAACCGCCTCGATGGTCGTCTTCGTCGAGGGCCGTGCAAAGAAGAGCGAGTACCGAAAGTTCAAGATTCAGTACGACCGCGGTCCGAACGATTTCGCGATGATGCAGGAGACGCTGCGCCGCCGGCTCCGCTACTTGCGGCGCGAGACCGACCGCACGGAGACGCCGATGGAACGCGAGCTCGCCAAGCGTGAGAAGTTCAACAAGAAACCCGATCTATTGCTGATCGACGGTGGGAAGGGTCAGCTTAGCGCCGTCGTCGAGGTTCTGGAAGAGCTCGACATGACCGGCCTCCCGGTGGCCGGATTGGCAAAAGAGCACGAATGGCTCTATCTTCCCAATCAATCCGATCCGATCGTCCTGCCGCCAAACTCTGCCGCGCTGCACTTGGTCGCGCGAATTCGCGACGAAGCCCACCGCTTTGCGGTGACGTACCACCGGCAGCGCCGGGCGAAGTCGATGACCCGGTCGGCGCTTGACTCGCTCGAAGGTATAGGGCCGGTTCGCAAGAAGCGGATTCTGGCGGCCTTTGGTTCGGTTGCAGCGGTTAGGCGGGCCAGTCTCGACGAGATCGTTGCGATCAAAGGGATGACGCCGGAGCTGGCGTCGCGAGTGAAGGCCGCGCTAGGAGAGTAACATGAACCTGTTGATCCGCTTCATCGTCAACGCTGTGGTCCTGTGGCTGGTCATATGCCTCGTTCCGGGCTTCCATAACAGTGCTGGGGCCTCCGGTTTCGGCGCGTATCCCATTGGAACGGTCATCTTCCTTGCCATCATCTTCGGGCTCGTGAATATGTTCATCGGGCCGATCCTGCGGCTGCTTAGCGCGCCGATCACGTGGCTAACTCACGGCCTCTTCTCGATAATCGTCAACTGGGCTCTACTGGCCCTCGCCGTGTGGATCACGCCCAACGTCAAAGGCAACTGGGTGGCGACCCTTATCGGCGCGATCGCGTTCACGGTGATTGGGACGCTGATCGCCATGATGTCGGCCACTCGGAATCAAACGGCGGGCGCCTAGAACCGTACGAATCTCCAGGGGGTAGCCAGTGTGTTATAATGGGCGTCCGACATGGGGCTGAAATAGGTTCGACAGGAAGTCCGTTGTCGGCGTCAGCAGGCGGAGTTGCGAGCACTCCTAAAACGATCGCAACGGCAATAACTGCCAATAACGAATACGCACTGGCTGCCTAATTTAGGCTAGTCACCGGACGCAGAGGGTCGGCCCGAACCACTCTGCCCTCCGGTCACAAACTCGGGCTGGCGCGAGCGGAGTGATTCGACGCTTGCGCGAGACTTAGAATCTGCAGCGAACGGTAAGCCACGCTTCGAGGCGTCCGTTCGATCAAGACAAACTCGAAGCTGAGCCTGGAGAACGCGCCGGTTAGGTTTCTTGGACTCGGGGGGCGGTACCCCGACAGCTCCACCATCTTTATATCCGTTCATCCTCTCGCGATATTCGTTCGTCCTCTCGCGCGACATCGGGTGCGCTTATCGTGGGTCGCGCGTCGCAAGGTCTTAGGGAGGGGCTAAGACAACAACCGGGAGACCGCTAGCCGGCACGAACTCCGGCGGGGTCGTTACTTCGTGAAGGAGATAGGGCTTTGAAATTCGGCATCTCATTATTCTGCGGCCTTGCTATTGCGGCGGCATCGATCTCCCCCGCATTGGCAAGCCCACCTAGCATAACCGGCACCTGGAGCGTGCAGCAGACCGGCGCCAACGGCACGACCTCGGCTACGGTTACCATAACTCAATCGGGCATGGGCATCATCGGCAACAACGCCAAGACCAGCACCGGTTATACCGGAACGTTCGTCAACGATTCGCAGATCAACGGCAAGTGGCACGGTCCGGGCGGAGCGGGTTGGCTTACGATTTACGTTACGCCCAACGGTCACAGCTTCAACGGTACCTGGGGCTATAACGGCCGCGCGTCAAACGGCTCGTTCGTCGGTAACATGGTCCTTCCGCCCTCGCCGGTCACGGCCGCGGGCAAGTGGAGGCTGGCGGGCGCCGGCAACGCGGGCGGCTTCATCGGGCCGATGACCTGCAAACAGTCCGGACCCTCGGTCGTCTGCCACGTCGGCGCCGTGATCGTGATCAACGGAAAGTTCCGGACCGCGGACAAGGTCCGAGCGACGTGGGTAAGCCCAAGCGGCTCGGGCTGGTTCTCGTTCTGGTTCAACGATGACAACAACAGCTTCAACGCCGTTTGGGGCAACGGCGCCGACACCACGCCGCCCGTGGGCCGCGTCGTCGGTCAGCGCGCACTCCCCTAACAGTAATACGTCGGAGCGCAATCAAGCGGGCGGGCCGTTAGCGGCTCGCCCGATCTTTTATGCTCGGCTTCGCCCTTTTCCCAATGCCGCCAGGAGCTTCGGCGGAATCAGGCAGATGAGCGTGCCCTGCGCGGCGGAGGCGCCGGCGAAGGCGACTCCGGCTAACGCCCCTTTTTTCATGTCGAGCTGCGCCTCGCCCACCAGCCGTCCGACCGTGATGCTAAATGACGGTTCGTGACCGACCAGCATGAGCGCGTCGGCCTGCTCGTGCGCGGCAATAATTGCCGGCAGTACTTCAAGCCCGAAACCGCCGCCGAGCCGTTCGTCCTCGATAAGCCGGTCGCTGCAATCGAGAGCTTTTGCAACGATCTCGGCGGTCTGGCGCGCTCGAACCAGCGGGCTCGTTACGATCGCGTTGAGGCCGAGCGAAAGCTCGGCGATCGCCCTTGCCTCGCGCTGCATGCGCGCGCGCCCCTCCGGCGTGAGCGGCCGGTCAAAATCTCGACCGTTCCACTCGTCGGGCTCGACGGCAATCCCGTGGCGTAAGAAGTAACACTTCACCGTCGGTGAGTATAACGCCGCAGATGACGACCTGGCAAACGCGCGTTCTCCATTCGCAGGCACAAATTCCCGAGGGTTATCGCTCGCTGGCAACGCCGGTCTACCGCGGCTCGACCACGCTCTTCCCCGCGGCTTCGGAGGTAACCGACGAATGGGATCAGGAACGCGTCGGGTATACCTACGGCCTTTACGGAACGCCGACGTCGCTCGAGCTTGCGGCGCGAATCTGCGAGCTGGAGTCGGGACGTCACACGATGCTCACGCCCGGCGGTCAGTCGGCGATCTCGCTCATCGACTTCGCGTTGCTCGATGCGGGCGACCACATTTTGGTGCCGCACAGCGTCTACGGGCCGAACCGGCGGCTCACGACCCACTTGCTCGCGCGATTCGGGGTCAGCGCGACGTTCTACGATCCGTGCATCGGCGGCGAGATCGGCGAGCTCTTTACCGAGAAGACGCGCCTCGTTTGGACCGAGAGTCCAGGCTCGATAACCATGGAAGTACAGGATCTGCCGGCGATCGCCGAGGTTGCGCACGCGCGCAACGCGCTCGTCGTGCTCGACAATACGTGGTCGGCGGGAGTCTTGTTCGACGCGTTCGCGCACGGCGCCGACGTTTCGATGCAGGCAATAACAAAGTACGTCGGCGGTCACAGCGACCTGCTGCTGGGTTCGATCACGGTGCGCGACTCAAACATCTATAGGCTGCTCGGTGACGCGCGACAAGTGATCGGCGCCGCTGTGTCGCCCGACGACTGCAGCCTTGCGCTGCGCGGACTGCAGACGCTCGCCGTTCGCCTGGCCGCGATCGAAAGCTCGGCCCTCGAGATCGCACGTTGGCTCGACGGGCGTCCCGAAGTCGAGCGCGTCCTGCATCCCGCTCTGCCGTCGTGCCCGGGGCATGAGTACTACACGCGCGACTTTCTCGGCTCCTCGGGCGTCTTCTCCATCGTGCTGCGCGCCGAAACGCCGCGGGAAGCCGTTCGAAGCTTCGTCGACGCGCTGGCGCTCTTCGAGATCGGGTACAGTTGGGGAGGCACCCGAAGTCTAGCAGTTGCGTACTCATTTGGTCCGGTCTCCGGGCGGCCGCCGTACGACCATCGCCTCGTGCGCTTGAGCATCGGACTCGAGACGACCGGCGATCTCATCGCCGACCTCGAGCGCGCCCTTACGAAGGCCATTTCGACGGTGTGACTTTTCGGCCGGCCCGAGCGAATAATCGGGTGTTGCTACCTCCGAGTTCGCACAGAGCTAGGTGCGCACACTTCAGACTAACAGAGCGTCGTTAACGAAGTTCTAAACTTCAGCGCGAAAGATTATTGTCGAATAGTGGTTTCATGCGCTTGAGGTCGCGGGTAGCGACGATTGAATCCCGCGGCGGCAACGCCGGCCGCTGCGAGGGTAAGCAGTGCGGAGGCGATCATCGCGCCGCGGAAGCCGGCGACGTACGAGGCTGCATTCGTAACGATCACGCCGAGGGCGGCGACGCCGATCAAGCCGGCGGTGCGCGCGACCGCATTATTGATGCCCGAAGCCACGCCGGAGTGCTCGACGGGCACGGAGTTCATAACCGTCGTCGTGAGCGGTGCGACGAAGAGCGCTCCGCCACAGCCGAGGATGGTCGCGGCCGGGAAGAAGGTCGTCCAGTAGGATCCGTCACTCCCGGGCATGCTGAATGCCAAGAACCCAACGCCCGCCAGCAGCGCGCCGAGGATGAGGGGCGTTCGCGCGCCGACCCGCGCGACCAAGCCGCCCGACCAGCGCGACGCCGCGACCATGATGAAGATAAACGGCAGCAGAGCGGCGCCGGCTTCCGTCGGCGTGTAGTGGTGCACGTTTATGAGGACGAACGGCACGAAGTAGAGGCTTCCGCCGATCGCCATGTAGAGGAAGAGCGTGTAGATATTTGCGGCGCTAAAGCTACGCGACGCGAAGAGATCGCAACGAACCATCGGATCGGCGGTGCGCCGCTCGAAGAGCGCGAACCCAGCGAGCACCGCGAGTCCGGCGACCGACGTGACGAGTGCGCTCGAAGTTACGCGTCCGGCGTTCATCGCGATGAGGCCGTATACCAGCAGTGCCAGCCCCACGGTCGCCAGCGTTGCGCCGACGAAGTCGACGTGCCGGTCGGATGAGTCGTCGCGGCTCTCCGCAACCAACGGAAGTATCGCCAGGACGCCGATCGCAAGCGGAACGTTGATGACGAAGACGTAGCGCCACGAGAACTCTTGCGTCAGCCAGCCACCGATCACGGGGCCGGCGGCCGAGGTCAACGCCGAGAAACCCGACCAAAGACCGATCGCCCGGCCGCGCGCCTCGTCATCGGAGTAAGCGGCGCTGATCAACGCCAAGCTGCCGGGCGTCAGCAGCGCACCGCCGATACCTTGAATGCAACGCGCTGCGATCAGCACGTCGATACTGCCGGCGAACGCGCACGCAATGGAGGCCAGCGCGAAGAGCACGACCCCGCACGCAAAGATCAGGCGGCGTCCGAAGATGTCGCCCAGCGCGCCGCCGGTGAGGATGAGGGCCGAAAGAAAGAGCGCGTAGCCTTCGATGACCCACTGCGTTTGGCTGGTCGTGGCGTGAAGCTCGCGCTGGAGAACGGGCAGCGAGACGTTGACCGCCGTGCTATCGACGAAGGGCATCGCCGATCCGATGATCGCCGCGACGAGCACCCAGGGCAACTTCACGACTGCGCCGTTCTCCGTCGCGTTGGCCGGACCCGCAGCGGAACTGTGCGGGCGCTGCCAAAGATGCTCGCATGAGCGAGCTGCTCGATCGCCCCTTGCGCACCGCCATCTTGGCCGCCGCCGACAACGCCTTGGTGCGGCGCGGCGTCACGCGCTACGGTATGCGGCTAGGTGCGGGGCGCTTCGTCGCGGGCGAGAGTGTCGCTGAGTTGTTGCCGGTCGTGCGGCAGGCTAATCGGCGTGGGTTTGCGGTCGCGGCCACGCTGCTGGGCGAGAGCATCGGCGATGCGGCGGAGACGCGCGCGGTCGCCGAGGAATACTGCGGGCTCATCGCCGCCTTCACGCGCGAGGGCCTCGACGCTAACGTCGCCTTCAAACTGACCCACGTGGGCCTCGATATCGGCTCCGAGTGCGCGCTCGAAAACGCCTCGCGGATTACCGCGCAGGCGCAGGCCGACAAGAGCACGATTCGCCTGGACATGGAGCAGTCGCGTTACGTGGATCGGACGCTCGCGATCTATCGCAGCTTACAGGCGCGCTACGGTTGCGCCGGCTTCGTGCTCCAGTCGTATCTCTATCGCAGCGAAGGAGATCTCGCCGTTATGCTTCCCAGCGCGCCGAACGTTCGCATCGTCAAAGGCGCGTACCTCGAGCCACCGGCGCTGGCCTTTCCTCGAAAGCGCGACGTCGACGAGAACTACCTCAAGCTCGCGGAGCGCGCCCTCGCCGGTGAAGGGTACACGGCAATCGCAACGCACGATCCGGCAATCATTGCGAGGATCGAAGAGTTTGCTGCCGCGCGCGGTCTGCCAAAGCGCGGGCGCTTCGAGTTTCAAATGCTCTACGGCATCGCCGAGCCGCTCGCGCGCGGTCTCGTCGAGCGCGGCTATCGTGTTCGCCTCTCCATACCGTACGGCAGCTACTGGTTTCCCTATCTGATGCGCCGCTTAGCCGAGCGCCCGGCAAATCTCACGTTCTTCCTCAAGAATGCCTTGGCTCGAAGATGATCGCCGGAGTTTGGGCGGCCGTACTGACGCCGATCGATGCGGCTCTTCAGCCCGATGCGGCCAAGGCGTTGCCGTACTATTGCGAGCTGCTGGAGCGAGGTTGCGACGGAATCAACGTCATGGGGACGACCGGCGAAGCGATGTCGTTTAGCGCCGATCAGCGGCTGCGGTACATGGAGGCGCTGGTTGCCGGCGGTCTGCCGCTGCATCGAACGATCGTTGGTACCGGCGCTTCCTCGCTCGGCGACGCCATACGTCTGACGCGCGCTGCGCTACGGTGGGGCTTTGCCGCGGCCTTGATTCTGCCACCGTTCTTCTTCCGCGAAGCGCCGCAGCGTGGCATCGTAGCGTTTTACGATGCGCTCATCGCGGCGGTGAAGCCGCCGCCGGGCAGCCTACTGCTCTACAACTTTCCGAAGATGAGCGGCATCACGCTCGATGCGGATTTGGTCGACCGGTTGGTTGCGCGTTCCGGCGAGAGTATCTTCGGCATGAAGGATAGCTCGAACGATCCCGCACTTCAGTTGGAGATCGCGCGGCGGCGACCCAGCTTTACGATCCTGCCCGGCTCGGAGAGCGGTCTGCGCGAAGCGCTGGCCCGCGGCGCCTCCGGTTGCATCTCCGGCAGCGTCGCGCTCTGGCCGGAGCTGGCAAAGTCGGTCCTCGAGCGCGACGACGCGACCTTGGCCGATGCGCTGAACGTGGCCCGCGCAGCGCTCGACGGTCTTCCGCTCGTGGGGGCGATGCGTTACCTCACCGCGGCGTTACGCGCGGATCCTGATTGGGAGCGCGCAATGCCGCCGCATGCTCCGCTTTCGGAGGAGCAGCGGCGGCGACTCGACGCTAGTGCAGCGCGTAGGCGGTAAGGTTTCCGTTCTGATCTGAGCAGTAAACCCAGCCGTTCACCACGATCGGGCTCTCCCAGTGAATCGGACCGATCGTGCCGCCGGCGCGTGTCTCGGCGCTGCTCCATAGCTCCTTGCCGCTGAGCGCATCGAGCGCGACCAGCGCGCTGTCGAAGGCGACGAAGACCAAACCATCGGCGACGACGGGCGAGGAGCCTTCACCCGAGCTGTTGCCGGGGCTTACCTGCCAGATGCTTTTGAGCTGACTGAGGCCCGACGAGTTCGTCTGCAATCGATACGCCATCACCTCGTTGCTGAACCCAAGGAAGACCCAAGCCTGGTTCGATGCGTCCGTCCAGATTGCCGGGGCCGAGAACAGGCCGCCCGGCAGATCGATCTGTTGCAGCTCGCCGCCGACGCCCGGCAGCGCGGCGCGATTGAGCAGCTTGAGGATCGCATCTTTTCCGCCTTCGATAATCATGGCCGGCGTCTGGCTGGACGACTGGACCGGCAGAATTCCGGGCGACGAGCTCCCGAGGTCGGTGTCGCCATTTTCGAGCTGCTGAAAGTCCGTCGGCGTGTAACTGCCGAGCAGACTCGAAAGGTCGGCGCTCAGCGAGAGCAGCGAATCGCCGTAGTTATCGCCGCCGGAGCCGGCGTCGAACTGCCCGTTGCCGGTCGCGGCGTAGATTCGGCCGTTCATCGAGCTGTCCGGATCGACGACGGCGCCGCCGCGCCCCCAGATGCCCGACCGCTGCTGCGAGCAGGTGCTGGACTTCACGAGCTTGCGGTAGTGACTGCACAGCGAGTTGAAGACGGTCTTCTTGCCATCGCTGAGTCGAATGGCGACGACGTGACCGTCATACGGGGGCGCGTCGCCGTAGTAACCCGACGTCACCGCGTAGAGATACCCGTTGGCGACGTTGAGCGGCGAGGCGTCCTTCTCGGTCTGCGGGAGGAGCGTGATGCGCGCCGGGAATCCGGGCGCGTGCTCTTCGCGGCCGGTTGCCGCGTTGAGCTTGTGCACCTTTCCATCAACGCCCGGAACGTAGATGCTGGTCCCCGACGGATCGGCAGCCGGCGTCGACTGAGTTACGGTATCGCCCGGCGTGGTGTAATGCCACAGGATCTTGCCCGAGGCGGCCTCGATGCCGAGCGTCACACCGTTGGTCGTGGTCTGATAGAGCATCGGCATGTAGGCGCGTCCGACGCGGACGCGCTGCAGAAAAATCGGCGTTGAGTCTGCGACGTTACCGAGCGCGATCTGCCAGCGCTTGTGCAAGCGATGAACGCTTCCGGTGGTGATCCTATGTTCGGCCGAGTTAAAGGAGCTGCGCGCGGAATCGAATCCGAAGACGGGCCAATCGGTGGCGCCCGCGGGGAGAAGCGTCGCGGGAAGAAGGCCGGCGACGGCGGCCAACATCAAGAGTAGTCTGGCCATGGGCGAGGACTTCGGCGAGGCTGCCGTCAAGGTCTGCTTATGACCGAGCCGAGCACACACGTCTCGGACGCGCAGCCGGACCAGGCGCGGATCCCGGATACGTGGCAGCGCCGGACGCTAGAGAAGCGCCGAAGCATTCGCGAGATCGTCTTTGGTATGCAAGACGGCATCTTAACGACGCTTGGCATCATCACCGGCGTCGGGGTCGCCGAAGGCGCGCGAAGCGCGGTGCTGATAAGCGGCTTTCTCGCGTTACTGGCCGGCGCGCTCTCGATGGGCGTCGGCGAGTACCTCGGGCGAAAATCGGAGAACGAAGTGGTCGCGGCGACGATCGATATGGAGAAGCGGGAGATGGAGGCCGATCCGCAAGGCGAGTTCAAAGAGCTGGTCGCCTACTATAAGCTGAAAGGCTTTACGGACGAGGAATCGGAGATGGTCGTTCGGCGGCTAACGCAGCACCCGGAGATCTATCTTTACGAAATGGTGCGCGACGAGTTCGGCATCGACCCGCGCGAAGCGGATTACGCCGGGTTGCGCGCGCCGCTTGCAATGGGCGGCTCCTTCGCCGTCGGTTCGCTGCTGCCGATCGCAGGCTACATCTTCCCGCTCTCGATTGGCTCGGCGACGCTGACCTCGCTGCTCTTTGCGCTCGGCGGCCTCTTCGCCGTCGGATACTATGCCGGAACGCTCAGCGAACGCGGCCCGGTGGGCAAAGGCATCGAGGTAGCACTCTACGGCTGCGGGGTCTTTGTGGTCTCCTATCTCGCGGGGCATTTCATCCCGCCGCTCTTCGGCCACGCGCCGGTTGCCATCGGCGGCTAAATGCTCACCGGCTTCGCTCACGCGCTCGCCGCGGGCGTTCTTGCGGCGGCGACGTTCTTTTGGGATAGCCTCTTTGGGCTGATCTTCGGCTTTCTCGTCTCGGCGATCGTGCAAGTCATGCTGACGCCCGCGACGCTGGAACGCTATCTCGGTCCGGGACTGCGCGGTTTGCTCTACGGCACGGGCTTTGGAATCATCTCGTCCTCGTGCTCCTACGGAGCGGCCGCGGCGGCACGCGGGTTTTATCGCAGCGGCGCGGATGCGCGCTCGATCTTCGCATTTTTGATCTCCTCGACGAATATGAACCTCGCAATTCTGAATTCTCTTTTGGTCCTTGCTCGGCTGGAAGTTTGCATTCGCGGAGTTCTTCGGCGGAGTAATCATCATCGTCATCGTGGTTCTCGGCCTCTCGCTGCTCTTCGGCGGAGAGAGGCTCGCACGAATGCAGCGGGAGTACCTGGCCGCAACCCAGGCGCGGGAGGAGGAGATGGAGTGCGGTCATCATGCATCGTCGCCCGCCGACCGTGGCTGGGGTGCGGTCGCGAGGACGGCGCTCGCCGACGTGCGGATGCTGCGCACGGAGTTAATCGTCGGCTATCTCATTGCGGGCTTCGCGGCCGCGCTCATTCCCAATGGCGTCCTGGCCGGCGCGTTGCGCGCGGTCGGCGCCGTTCCGGGCATCGGCTACGTTCTTTTGCTGCTGGTGGGTCTGCTGATTGCGGTGGCTACCTTCGTCTGCTCGATGGGCAACGTGCCGGTGGCGCGCTATCTCGCGAACGCCGGGATTCCGCTGGGCGCGAACACGACCTTCATCTACGGCGATCTGCTCATCCTGCCGATGATCGGCATCTACCGTAAGTCCTTTCCGCCGCCTCTCACGTGGGCATTCGTCGCACTCTTCACCCTAGGCGCAATGCTGGCCGGCGCGATCATGGAACGCGTGATCGGCAGCGCGGTCACCGGCATGTCGGCTGCCTCAATGACGCTCAACGACCGCTTCACGTTGATCTCGAATCTGGTGGCACTGGCGGCCGTCGCGGCGTTGGCGGTCGCTGCGCGTGGCGGCAAGACGCACGAGCTGACGTCGTGAGCACGACGCGGCGTGTCGTGGTCGCACTCGCACTTCCGCTGCTGGCGGCCTGCGGCGGAGCTTTACATCCGACTGCGCTCCTACCGGTCGTCCCGACCGCGTTGGTTCGCCCGCAGCACTCGTGGCGAAACGCAATCGGTCCGCGCTACCAGTGGAATCACAATTATGGCTACTGCGGTGAGGTCTCGCTCTTGAGCGCGGGACTCTATTATGGACAGTACATCTCACAGTACGATGCGCGCGCTGCGGCGAGCGACCTTCCGCAGAACCGCAGAGCCAGTCAGTTGCTGTTGGGCGTCAATGCCTTGCGCGCCGCGCGCGTGATGCATTTGACGGGCTCTGGATGGAGTGCGCCGCGCGGGGCTAAGAGCACCGGCGACTTTCTCGTTTGGGTAAAACGCAACGTGCTGCTCGGGCGTCCGGTCGCGATCGGCATCTTCATGAATCAGTTCCGCTTTTACGGCAACCGCAATCCACGCGCCGGCTCGCCGCAGTACGACCATATCGTGCCGGTGCTCGGCATCGATTCGGGGCATCCGCGCGACGACCGCGGCTATTATCCAAGGGACGTCATCACCTTCAGCGACAACGGCGAGTGGAGCGCGGGCCGCCGCAACGCGCAATACTTCTTCAGCTATGCGTTCGGGGCGTTTCAACGGACGCGCGAAGAGGCCAATGCGCGCCACGGTCCGGTCTATTCGCTCTCCGACGAGAGCCGGGACTTCGGCATCGCGATCGCCGGCGTAAACGATCTCGACCACGAGACGCTGCCGGTGCGCGTCACGACAAACCTCAACTACGAGCTGCCGCAGATCGCGGAAGGTTCGGGCAAACGTCCTGCGCCCGAGCATCTCGTGCTCACGGTTACAGTCTCCGGCCTAAAGCGGGGCGAGAAGGTCAACCTTTACCGGTATAACGCGCTCGGCAAGATTCCCGACGGCGCCTTCAATGCCAACGCTGCGAAGGCGTACGAAAAGTGGAAGATCGAGGTCGATGCCGGCGGACAATACGTGATGACCGAAAATATCATGTCGGACGAGGTTGCCGCCTATCGCGCGGTTCCCGCCGACGCGCCCTAGCGATGCCGAATCGCCGGCGAAGGCCGTGTCGTTTACGATGGAACGGAGGCCGGCGCCCCGAACGTTCCCGGGGTCGATTCGTTACCGACAAGGAGCATGGTGATGAAGAGTTTAGATTTGAGCCGTTCGCGCTAAACGGAGGCGTGGCTGTCGGAATGCTCGCCGGGTGCGGCGGATCGCAGCCGTCGATCGGCGCGCCCGGCGCGATGCCGCAGGTTTCTGCCGTCGCAACGCACGCCGAGCGTGGCACGTCGTGGCCAGCTTCCGGCCCAAAGGGGAGGACATGCCTCTACATCGTTTACCCAATCAGCGCCACTGTCAGGGGCACCAAGAGCGTGAGGGTATAACCATCGCCGCACCGAGTATTGACTCATATCCAAGAGATCAAGGGCTCGAAGCGGCCTTACCGCTCCGGTTGGCGATTGCAGCCGATTCAAAGGGTGACCTCTATATTACGAACGGGATTCCGGATGAGAGCAGCGTCGTCGAGTTCGCGCAGGCGGCAGCGAAGCCGATTCGGACGCTGTCGGTGCCGGGGATTAATGCCGTTTCGTGATGCCGTCGATCCTAACAACGGCGACCTTGCCGTTACCGACTATGGAACCCGATGGGCAAGGCGCTATGGTCGTACGTTTATCCTAGGGCGAAGGGCTCGCCGAACAGCGAGGGTAATTAAAAGCCCGAGCACGCGGCTCAAATTTCCCAATTGCCTCGCATTAGATGCAAGCGGCAAATCTACCACGAGCTCCAGCTACTACCTTTTACAGCAGGCTTCGCGCAGACATCCTCAACTACGTGAATATTGTGGTTACGACAATGCCGACGATCTATTCGCTACTCGAAGTTGCACTTGACACTAGCCTCAACGGCTACCTGCCACCTACGGAGCAGGATCGCGGATGTTTACGCTTCGGGTGCCACGGTGATGTCGCGCTGCGGCAGGTTACTGCTGTCGAAATCGATAGCCGGTGCATTTGGCGTGGCGGTGGATGCGGATGGAGATATCTTGCCGTCGGGATCACAACAAGCAGTGAAGCCGTGCATCTTAGGCCGATTCAGGATTAGCGGGACGACGGGAACGATGGTCGCGTTCGACGCCTCTCAAACTCGACGCGACAAACGCTCAGTTCGTATTCGCCGTAAACGGGTCATCGTCTTGCACGACGATGACGTACTATCTTCGCTACGGCCGAACGTCTACAGAGGGACGTATTGCTCTTAAGTTCCGGCGGAGGGAACTCGACGCGAGACAGATCTCCAGCAATGGTATAGCCGTGTCGAGCGTTGCCCTGAGCCGGGGCACAGCTAACACACACTTCTAGGGGAAAGCGCCCTCCGCGCCTCTGCCCCGCGGCCGAATCCACCTAGACGGAGAAGCCTAGGGAATGGCGGATATCTCTAAGAGGCTAGAGTTACAAGCGCAAGCATGCGCTGCCATGGGCTCGCCTTTCACAGCGGCGCTTATTCGCGCGGCATTATCCGACTATCACAGGGGCGGCCCAATCCGCGACCTGCTCGACTCGTATCCCTACTACCCGCGATGCGGCCTTAATCTTGCCGGCGCGCTGCATTATCTGGCACTGGACGGAGAACCTACACTTTCAAAGCACTACCCATCGCTCGGAGGCGACGGCGACGGGCGCGCGGCGTGGATCGCAGGTCGCGCCATTTTAGCCGAGGATCGCGATCGAGTTGAGCGAGTATTCACAGGTGTTGTCCAGACGAATGAGCCAGCCCGATCGATGCCAATCCTTGGCGCGTCCCTATATATCGCGGCACAATTCAACCTTCCAATCCGGATCTTTGAAGTCGGCGCCAGCGCCGGATTAAACCTGCGATTCGATCGCTACAGATACGAAGAGCCCGATTGGTCTTGGGGAGACGCCGGTTCGGCGCTAGTTTTGCGCAATCGTTCTAAACAGGGGCGCCCGAAGTATCTGAACGCGAATCTCAAAGTAGTCGAGCGACGCGGCTGCGATCTTTCCCCGATCGATCTGGGCAATAAGGATGACAGGTTACGTTTACAGTCGTTTGTTTGGCCGGACCAGGCGGACCGTCTCGATCGGCTTCGCTCGGCAATTGAAGTGGCGAAGGAGACACCAGTTATCATTAACGCTGAAACCTTCTCGACGTGGCTTCCGCGCGAAGTGAGATGCCGCCGAGGATACACGACTGCGATCATGCATACTGTTATCGAAGAGCACTTGTCAATGAACGAACGAGTCGAGCTATACGAAGTGATCGCTGCCATCGCGGAACAAGCCTCTGCGCATGGTCCGCTCGCGCATATTAGCTTGGAGCTAAGGCATGGCAGCTATTACACCAACGTTAGAACATGGTCAAGTTCGAGCTCAGAAACGACGATTTGCACTTCTGACGGCCACGCACAGGGGATCGTCTGGACATAAGGCGCCTCGCGCTCGCGGTACTTGTGGTTAGCTGAGGCCGGTCGCTGCTTGGTCATCCTCTAGCATCGCGTAGAGGTACGAGTCGCGCCACCGTCCCTTCTGAAGGGCGTCCTGACGAAGCTACAGGGCTCTCGCTCACCGCTTGCTCGCGCATTCGGGCGGGCGCAAAGGTTCCGCATCCGCGGCATTGGGAGGGCATGATCGCGCTGCTCGAAAAGTCAATACCTTAATCAGCGCATTCAGGGTCACAGAAAGCTCGCTGCTAACGCTTTAGGGTGTAGGGGATTGCGTGGTGGAATGGTACGAGCACATCTCGCTGTTTTTGGCATCGCCATTAGTTTATTGGCGGCAACGTCTTCAGCGCACGCGCCAAGCCCAGCGCCAACCGCGCCGAGCTCGACCGCGCCGAGCCCTTTCTCTAACGACTCGCCGTGCGCTCTCAGGAGTGATGTCGGAGGCCCTGCGCCCCAAAACTACGATTCCTGCGCGCCCTTCACGACAGTTTCCACTCGCGTTATCAGCTCATTTTCTGAAGAGGCCTTCCACGGCGACAACCCCTCGAAGGTCGTTGCGCTCAGAGACGGCTCCGCGATCGTCTCTGCCAACGCGCTGTTTCGTATAGATTACCGCGATCGCGTGACGACCCTTTGGCCATCCTTCACCGATAGCAGTGGCGGCGAGAATTTCTTCGAAATGATGGCCCCGTTTCGAGAGGGTGTTTTGGCATTCTATTGGCCCAATTCCGACTACAGGCAGAGCTGGGTCGTGGGTGTGAGGACGAATGGGTCGCTGGCATTTCGCATACCCCTCGGAGAGCCTCACGGAGGCTACACGGGCGAAAGCCTGCGGGCCGCTCAAGATCACGACGGGGTCATTTGGATCGACGAGCCGGACCGGTTTTCCGGAAGCGGTATCAACGCGTATTTCCCGCAGAGCGGCGCAATCGAAAGGTTGGCGGATTTTGGGGGCCTGTTCCTTTCTCCAGCCGGTCGGGCTTATGCACATAATAATGGTCTGTACGTGCTAGGCGGTCGGCCGCGCGCACACACGCGCTTTCTACACACGCAAGTTCCGCTGCCATCGCCTCCAGCCAACCAGAGGGGAGTCGATCACTATTCAGGCACTATGGGCATAGCGGAGGTGGGTCCGGACGGTTCGTTTTGGGGGTCGACGCTTACGCAGGTTGTTCATCTACATCCAAATGGGATGCTACGCGTGATTCGTCTCCGCCACCCCGTATTTTTGGAAATGCACCCCCAAGTCGACATTTCCTTGAGAATGGCGCCGGATGGTTCCGTTTGGTTTCAAGGCTTTGAAAAGTTTGTCCGCATCACCAAGGACGACCGAGTGCAAGTCATCCCGTTGCCTTTGCCTAATGAGGATCCTTATGCCGGGATAGACTACTCGTTTGGACCCGATAGCAGCGTTTGGTACGTGAGGTACATGCCGATACATCCAAAGAACTCTGTAATCCATTTTAGCCTCGATGCCGAAGAGGCTTCGCGGAGATAGGGTAGTTGAAGAGTTCGATTCTTAGCCGCTATGCTCTCGGCGTCGCTGCGGCCCTAGCGCTTATGCTAGCCGCGGCATCGACCTGTCGCGCGCAAAGCTCACGTTATGAGCAGTTCGTGAGGAGGTATCCACAATTCGCTAACCCATCTTCGTGGGGCCCAAGTTCGCATGGGTTCCAGCTAGCGATCGTAAGCGTCCGCGCCACGTACACTGCTGGAGAGCCGACCGAGATCTTTTCCCTTATTAGAAATAGCGGTGCGGCTATGGGAGTGACGCCTATAGAATCATGGGGGTTCGAAACGAGGCTTGTTGACGTAAGTAAGGAGGTAACGTTGAAAGACGGCGGTGAACCGATAAATTCAACCGGACTTAACGAAATTGGCTTCGACGCCAATACCATCGTCGAAACCACGTTGCACATCGGCGAGCGCTACAACCTGGCGGCCGGCACTTACCGGCTAACAGCTTCCTATGATATTCGTCAAGGCAGCTCCATGGATGCAGAATCGAAGCCGGTGTTCGCGCACCTGGTTTCCAATCCGATAACGATTGGGATTCTACCAGCGTGGACCCCCCGCGCCCCGCGTTGACGAGCGCCGATGCCGTTGTGCTTGAACGCTTTTCTGCCATGATGAAGAGAGTCCTTAACGCGAGCATCTTCGGCGCGGCGATTTTCCTCGCCGCCGCTCGATCTGCCGCGCAGGAGTCGAGCGGAACGTATGTCGGGCCATCGCACACCACACCGGCCGGAGCTGCTCGCGACGGACTGGCGTTGTCGCTTACACCGCTGCAGCAGCCGATATACCCTGGCGGTCCGGCATCTGTAACGATCGAGTTGCGAAACCTTTCAAAGCGGTCGAAACGTATTTACGTTCGGGCTGACCAAGGTAGGACGTACACCGACGCTAACGCAGTTTATGCTTTTAGGGTCATTAGCCGCGACACCGGGCTCGTAATGCCGATCAATCGCGCAGCGACGTCGGGTCTTATAGATGCCATCCAGATTCCGGTGATAACGCATCAGTTGGCATCGAAGATGTCGGCGTACTCGAGGTTTGGTCAACTCACGTATTATTACCCGCTCAACGATGATGGGACGTATTCGGTTACTGCTAGTACCTGGGTTGATACGGGTAACACAGGCATCTTTCTCCAGTCGAACCCGATTAAGATCACGGTGCGGGGTTCGCATTCGATCCAGCGCACGCTTTAGGCCGCCGTAAGGTGCGCATCCTCGCGCCTCTGCCCCGCGCACGGGTTCGCGATCGCGAAACGTTGCGCTAAGACTTCCGCCCCCTCGAACCGGGCCCCGGAACTGAACCGGACCGGAACTGCCGCGGCCCTTGTGTAGTATCCCACGGCAGCTCCCATAGTGTTTATGAGACACTGAAATCGCGTTTCCGACCGCCGTGCATACCGGCGGTGTTTGAGCGCCCTTTGGCTTACGAGTTCGTCGGCGTGGCGGAAGGCGCGGCGCCTGTTACTCCGGGTCGCCGTGCGAGAACGCTTCGCTGTGGTTAACGAAGTACTCTGGCGAGTAGTCCGATGGAATCGCGGAGAAAGGCCGCGCCGGCTGGTTGTAGTTGAAGACGTTGCCGATGCTGGTCGCGCGCTTGTCGGTGGTCCCGAGCCGGCCGAGGCTGAAGTTGTCCTCGATGTAGCGTAGGATGCTGCCGTACTCGTACTGCGTGTGCGAGACGTAGCCGCCGAGGCTCGAGTTGCCCTTGACCGCGTAAGGCGAAACGATAATCGCCGGGACCCGGAAACCGAGCCCGCCTTGGTCGTCCTGAAACGGTGGAACGGCGTTGTCATAGAAGCCGCCCCAGTCGTCCCAAATCACGACAATCGCGCTCGAGTTCCAATAGGAGCTCTCGCCGACGGCATTGACGATGCTAGCCACCCAGGAGGGTCCGTGGTCGACCTTCTCGCCCGGATGGTCGTCGTCGTTGTCGGTGGGAATCACCCAGGCGACCGCGGGCAGCGTTCCATTTTTGATATCGGTGAAGATGTTGGTCGCGGGCATCGAGTCGTTGGTTCCCCACTCCGGACCGTAGCGCACGGGGGAGATCACATCGAAAGCGTTCAGTTCGGCGCCGGCGCAGCGCGTGCATGTTTGCTTACGGTCGCAATCGTCGCTTACGATAAAGCACGGGGAATAGTATTTCCAAGAAACGCCGGCCGCGTCGAGCAGATCGCGCAGCGTTAAATAGTTCTTGCCCGACAATGGGAAGGCTGAGGTGCACGGATGCGGACCGTCCCTCACGTACTGTCCGGAGGTTGTAATGAGCGGTATCCTTGCCCCTTTGGGCGAGTCGCAACCCCAGGGAGAAGTCTCCGGGGTGTCGATCATGCTCTCGGTATAGCCGCTTCCGGACCGGTTGCTGTCGATGCTCGTCGCGCCGCGAATTAAGATCTTGGTGCGCGGTGAAGCTCCCGCTGCCTTGTGTTTGGAACATCGCGTCGGCTAAAACGTACTGCTGGGCCATCGCCCAGTACGGCGCGATTTGCGCCTTCTCGACGTATTGATAGACCGCAGTGCCGACTGGCTCGTCGGCTGAATGGCACACGCCGAAGTGCGAGAGACCGAACCCATCCATTTTTTTGTCGTCGTAATCGGTCTCGAAGGCGGCATGGCAGTGCTCGATGTCCCTCGGCATCACGAGCGCGTGCGCCGTGAGCTTAACCCAGCGGTCGACGTACTTGCCGTGTTCTTTCACCTTCATCTTGCCGCGCGTCGCGCCGTGGGCGCCCGGAAAGAGGGCGAAGAGATTATCGAAGCTGCGGTTCTCTTGAACGATGAGCACGACATGTTGGATCGGCGAGCCGTTGGAAGTCGAGGGCAGCACCGCAAGGCCGCCCGGCAGGGACGGACTGCTCCGACCACCGCATGCCGCAAAAAGCGAGGCGAGGACGACCACGCCCCAGGTCCTCATGAGCCGTCGCTTCGACGCCGCGCGGGTGCCGTCCTCACCAACGAGGTGCCGCGACGGCGCGCGCACAAGCAAGCGCTGCAGACCGCTCACGATAGGAGAAGAAGAATGAAGCCTCGTCTCTTTCTTGCTACGACGCTCGTGTTGAGTATCGGATTTGCGACCGCGCCGTGCGTCGCGCCGGCCGCCTCGAGCGGGATGGCGTGGGACTCAGTCGTCAAACTGCTGCCCAATGCCGACCCGGCGACGTTGCAACCCGGCTCGTTCGCGGACGACTTCGCGGCGGCATCGGCGGTGCAGCTTCCGCAGTCGACAGGCGGTGGGCTCACGGCAAAGTTCAAGCAGGCGATGGCGATGGGAAAGGGCATGCAGGCGATGATGCAGAGCGGCCTCGCCGAGAAGCACTACGTTGCGGGCTCGAAAGAGCGTACGGATATGCTTTCCTCGCAAACCGCGATAATCACCGACTGCGGCGCGCGCACGATCACCACGCTCGACCTTCGCAACAAGACCTATCGGGTGGAATCTATGGATCAGCCGGGCGCGCCCAGTTCCGGTGGAGGCGGAGGGGGCGGCAAACCGAGCGGTGACGACATGAGCAAGCTCGCCATCGTCGTTGCAAACAAAGCTTTGGGCTCCCTACAGTACGGTGGCGAGGCGACGAACGGCTATCGTTCCGACATTACCCTGACTGAGACGAAGACTTCTGGCGAAACGACGACCCAGCAAATGAATATGATCGGCTACTACGCAAACCTCCCGCAAGTCGTTGCGCGGTGTTCGCGTTTTGACGAACTCGCGCATACTCCGGCGGGTCAGGCAGGCCCCAACATGACGGCCGGGATCTCTCGCTTGATGCAGGCGCTCGCAGCGAGCGGACTCGACAAACGGATAAGCATCACGCAGAGTGGGCCGGCCATTCCGCTCGCCGATCTGTCCATGTGGAATGCGGTCGGCTTCGTGCAGGGCAGTCGCCAAGCGACCTTCGTGATGGAGCGCGGCGACGTTCGCTCGATCGATGCCAACGATCCCGCCTTTAGCGTCCCCGGAGACTTTACAAAACAACAATAAGGCGGCTACGTTCGCGTGCTGACGAGCCATGCTGCTCACTTTTTGGGGTTCCTGCGTGGGTTCTAGTAACCGGGATTGCTTTTCCGATTTACGCTTGGCCGCTACGCTCGGACTAAGGCACGGCCCGGCGAACCTCTCTCAAGCGAGATTCGGTCAAGTTTTCGGGGGCGAGAATACAGCAGATGGGTAGCTTTGGGTTCGGCCGCTATGCGTTGAGCGTTAGTGCAACCGTGGCGTTGCTTACAGGATGTGGCGCGGCGCAGCCGCCGATCGGCCCGACAGATGCGGTGCCGCCTCGGCCGGCGGCCCGAGCTCACGCCGCTTACGGCACCTCGTGGATGCTCCCGGAAGCGAAGAACGCTGATCTTCTTTACGTCGGTAACCTCAATGCCGGCGTAACCGTCTATACGTATCCGCAGGGGAGACTGGTTGGAAATCTGACAGGCTTTAACGAGCCTCGGGGCCTGTGCGTCGACAAAAGGGGCGATGTCTTCGTTACCGACTTCGACGGAGCAAGGGTTGTGGAATATGCGCATGGCGGGACCAAACCCATTTCGACATTACAGGATGATGGATCGCCCTACGGTTGCGCGATCGACCCGACCACCGGTAACCTCGCGATTGCGAACTGGTGTGACGGTCCCAGCGGCTCGTGTTATCCCGAAGGCACGGTTTTGATCTACAGGCACGCCAAAGGGAAACCCGAAGCGCTGAGCGATCCGGATATCCCCGCTGCAATGACATACTGTGCCTACGATAGGGCCGGTGACTTATTCGTGGACAGCTACGGGAGGCAATATGAGATTGGCTTCGCCGAGCTTCCTGCCGGCGGCAAGAACTTCACCACTCTGAAACTCAAACTGCCCAGGCGGGCAACGTTCGCCGGAGGCCTTCAATGGGTTGGGAAATACCTGGCCGTGGGATTTGGGGACGGCAACGTTGTCGGGGAGTATAGCATCAAGGACAGTATCGCGACGCGCGTCAGCGCGACCGTGTTGAAAGGCGTCGAGCGTGGTTTCGGCACAAACCAGTTTTGGGTCGATGGCTCGACGCTTATCGCGCCGATTATCCCGACGGTGAAGCACCCAAAAGGCCTCGTTGAGTTCTTTGGGTACCCGCACGGCGGCGCACCGTATGACACTCTGATGGCCTCCGTGGACAACCCGTTTGCGGCTGCGGTCAGCGCCGCGAAAACCTAGCCGTTGCTCGCGCCTTGGATGGGCTCTGTATCCTGCTTTTCGACGAGTAAACCGCGGTCCCAGAGCTGGTTTTACTCCCCCGGCGATGTGCGGGAAACGGGGAGCGCGAACGGGCCGCGCCCCCGGTTCGTCAGTGTTTTGGTCGCCGATTATGTAGAGGCGTGGTATCGCGACGGCGCGCGGGCGCGTCTAATCTTACGCCGCGTCCTTGGGCGGTCTCGGTTGAGTTGTCGCGACGAGCTACCACCGGGGTCACAGGCCTGTGCCTACTTACCGACTGCGTAGTATGTCGGCGCGCTGGTGTAGTCAAGCTCGGCATTTTCACCTGGACTAAGCGTAAACGCGCCGGCGGCAAGCCCCGTTGTCTTGCTGTTGATCTTTATGTGCTGCACATTGCCGCCAGAAGCATAGAACGCCATCGGACCACAGTAGCTATACGTCTGGGTGGCGGAGAAGGCTTCGTCAGCCATCGGCGCAACTATCGCAAGCTGAGTCGCTTGGTCGTTATAGCCGGCGCAGTCGGTCGCTTGCACGCTTACGTCGGGTGTCGTCACCGATAACGCACCATCGACGTTCCCGGTAAGATCGCAGCCGTGCATTTTGACATACTTGCAAGCTGCTGCAACGGATACCCCGTAAGATTGCGACGCCGATAGCCATGCTTTGGCGTTCGATGAATAGACTTTGTTGTTGCAGGCTGCCCCGACGATCCGCACGTACGAGGGGGCTGCACCCGCGTCGGCGTTGAGTGTAATGCCATACTGCGGGCCAATTTCCTCATCCTGGCCGTTGCAGGAATAGTAACCGCCCTGGACCTCGAGGGCCGTCACCCCACCGTTGACCATCAGGCCGCTCCCGAGCCACCCGCAGGAGTGGCATGAGACAAAACGCACCTGGTCGAGAACGCCATTATCGGTTTGGCTTTGATCGACGATGACGCCGGCTCCGGTGTAGCTGGTCTGAGTCGCGGTCGGTCCAAACTGGCAGCCAACAAAAACCGCGCTTTCGACCGTTGCCGCGCCGGTCGGCTGGATCAGTAAGGCCGCACCTGCAGCCGCCGTCGACGAAAAAGTGAAGATGCTCAGGTTCTCGGCAAATACGTCAAAGGTCTGACTAGCGCTCGGGGCGATGACGACGCCTTCGACGAACGCCTCGATACGTGTGTTCATGAACCTGAGCTCCTGGGCTCCCTGGCCGACGATCGAGACGCCGGTCCCTCCTACGGTGGTCTTCGTCTCTAGGTTCGCAATGTAGGTCTCCCTAGCCGTAGCGGTCGAGCTTCCCAGCGTGATCGCTTTTCCATTAGCGAAGGTGCTGTACCACACAACGCAGTTGGTGATGCTGACTTGCAGGGAGTTATCCAACGCTATGCCGATGGGGCAATCGTCGAACACCATACGAAACAGCCGAACATTCACCGAGTTGTTGATGACGCGCACGGCGGCGCCCGACGGAAGAAAAGGGCCCATGGGCTGATAGAAGATCTGCAAGTCCTGGAAAGTAATGCCGCCGATGTTCGCATCTCCCGCGCCAAAATTGTTATTAACGGAAAACATGTCGCTATACTCGTTTAGCGAATTTGGGAGCATCACGAGTTTCGTCGCAGTGCTCGTGCCGGTGATAGGGCTGACCGCCGAAATGTTGGGCGCGACCGACGTCATGGAGTATGAGAACTCTGCCGAACGAGTCGCCACGTTGCGCGCGCGATACAGGCGCCGGGCATCGAGGCGATCGCACGCACGTCGGGCGTCAGCCGATCGCAGATTCAAGCGCTGCTCAACGCGGTAAGGACGCCGCCTCAGTCAACGAATCGCTAAACTCGAAGCGGCCCTTGAGAGCGTTGGGAGCTCGACTGGGGTAGACCCGTTCGCCGATGTCGTGTGCCGCTACAGCGTTGTCGCCAACACGATTCGCTTGTGGAAAGACGCTACGGCGGCCTGGAACGAGCGACACCATCACGTTCAACCAGCTCGAAGACGATAGTCGCTGCAAAGACCGGATAAATCGCACGGCGTGGCCCGAGGGTCAGCCGTGGCAGGACCGACGAAGCTTCGAACGGCGCGGTGGCGGCGCCGGCCACGACATCGAAGACGGCCCCATGGGCGCGGTGCGCCCCTCGGTGAAGCGGGTGCACCTGGCTCCGAAGCTGCACCCAGCTCGCTTAGAGTGGAACAGATGGCCCGGGCCGAACCTCTTTGGCCGGATGATCGTTCGGCCTTCGGGAGACAAGGGGAGATGAAGGGTTCCGATTTCGGAGGCCGCGCGCTTAGCAGCTTCGTGGCTGCGGCATTGCTGTCGGGGTGCGTGGCATCGCAGCCGCCCATCGGGCCGTCGAGCTTCCGGCAGAATCGTTCCCGAGACCAGGGAATCGGCGAGCGGCCGCCCGTTATCCCGGCATACAAAGCGTCTGGCCCGCTGCTTTACGTAACTAGCCCCGATCTGGCTATCACACCGCTGGCCATTTACGACGCGAATAAGGACGACCCGAAACCCCTGGCTACGATAAGCAAGGACATCTATAACTCTGCGGGCGCTTGCGTTGACGGCGATGGCACCCTGTATGTAACGAACGAACCCGGAAGTGCGGGCTGGGTTTCGGAATACGCGCTTGGTCAAACCAAACCGCTGCGAGTGATCACCAACGGTATCAATACTCCGGCATTTTGCGCGATCGATGCGTCGGGCAATCTTTGGGTGACGAACATCGGTTTCGATGACGTTGCAGAATACCTAAAAGGATCGATAAAGCCGCATACGACGATCACGAAAGGGTTAACCCATCCTGACGGCATTGCCATCGATCGCGCTGGTAATATGTACGTCGGAGACAACGGCGGATCGGGCGGTGGTTCAAACATTCAGGTCTTTACGCCAGGGAGTAAAACCCCGTCAAGGACGATCACCGACGGCGTAACTTGGCCGATAGGCATCGCCGTTGACGCGCACGATACGCTCTACGTGGCCAATGGTACTGTATCAGGTAATATCGAAGAATATCGATCCGGGCAAACTAAGCCGTACCGGACCATCACAGATCAGCTCATTAACCCGGTCAACGTCATAGCTGACAAGAACGGTTGGCTTTACGTCGCGAATGACGGCCAGCATACAGACGAGATGGCGATCCTAGAGTTTCCGCCGCATTCGTTGAAGCCATCTTCCAGGGAGATTACTAAGGGATTCTTCAATCCTCTGGGCCTCGCTTTCTACCCGCCACTATTGCCGTAGCCAATACGTCGTATAACCTTAAGAGATAGGCACCCTAGTGGTAAAGAGCTCAGGCTCCTTCAAAACCCCGCTGCAAACCTAGACGTTTCAACTTTGGCTGCGGTACTGCTCGCGGTTGCAGCGGATGGCAGCCGCCGATCACAGCGCCCACGGTTACGCAGGATCGCGAACAGAATGAAGTAGCAAGCACCGGCCAGTTGCACGCAATCTGGACTGCACAGAGGTTACCCTCCGCATCGGTGTTTCCGGGCGGGCAGGCGATGTAGTAGAGGGCGCCGTTTCCTGCCCTGCTGTACAACCGGTGAAGCTCTGTGCTGCTTGAATTGCGGCTGGAGGATAGTCGCGTTTTGCTCCGCGTCCGCTTCGGAGTTGGCGGTCAAGCCAACCGTGATCGCTGGGGATGCCCAGGGATCGAGCGCGTTGAGGATACCTGGCTGCGAGAAGAAACTCATTGTGATCTCCTTCTGTGAAACGAGTTCGTATAAAGAGCGCAAAGCTCCGATGGAATCGGGAGGGGATTTATCCTAGCAAGGCCGATACGATTGGCCTATAAGCGAACGTTCCACCGCAAGCTTCTCAGTTCAGCGGCCGAAGGGCCCGTCGCGCGAGCAGCGACGCGGCGGGGAGCGTGGAGCTTCCGCAGAAGAGCCTCACGCTCGTTCCGGTCGTTTAGATGCCGCTCAGTTCTGCACCGCAGGCCGATGCAAAACGCCTTGTCCCATGCAACGCTTTCGACGACGCTGAGTCCCGCGGCATTTCTATTTACGCCAATCGCGCCTCGCGAGCGGCGTGGGTCAGAATCGCGCACGACACCCCCGAAGACTCTTAAGCCTTTCCAAG
>CAVWGL010000006.1:0-385817 GCA_963754565.1 Vulcanimicrobiota bacterium
ATGACGCGCGCCGCGTTCCAGCCTGCGGCGCCCATCACGCCGCCGCCGGGATGGGCCGCTGCGCCACAGAGATAGAGTCCGCGAATCGGAGTCTTGTAACTTGCGAATCCCGGCACGGGGCGGAAGGCGAAGAGCTGATGGAGCGGCATCGCGCCTTGAAAGATGCTGCCGCCGGTAAGTCCGAAGGTCGTTTCGAGATCGACGGGGGTGAGAATCTGCCGGTCGATCACCGAGTCTTTGAAGCCGGGAGCGTAGCGTTCGACGACGTCGAAGCAGCGATCGGCGTATTCATTGCGCAATGCGTCGGTCCAGGGGCCTTGCGCGAGACGATAGGGCGCGTACTGCGTGAACATGGACATCAGGTGCTTTCCGGGCGGCGCCACCGTCGAATCGAGCGATGAGGGCATCGTGCACTCGACGACCGGCTCGCGCGAGAATCCGCCGTACTTCGCGTCGTCATAAGCGTGTTCGATGAAGTCTTGATCCGGGCAGAGGTGCACCGTACCGAAGTGCTGCGGTCCCGGTTCGTGTCCGGGCAGCGCGGTAAAGCTCGGCAGGCGCTCGAGTGCGACGTTGATCTTGCAGGAAGCGCTGCTGTACGAGATGCGCGCGATCGCATCGCGGAACTCGTGCGGCAGCTCCGCAGGCTCGAGCAGCTCTTCGAAGGTAACATGACAATCGACGCCGCTGGCTACGTGCTTCGCGCGGATTTCATCGCCGTTGCGCAGCGCAACCCCGTCCACGCTCCCGTCGCGCGTAAGGATGCGCGCGACCTCGGCCTCCGTTCGTATCTCGACGCCGAGGTCGCGCGCGGCCCCCGCTAGCGCCTGCGTCAACCCGCCCATACCGCCGCGCACGTAACTCCAGACCCCGCGCTTTCCGTTCGTCTCGCCCATCACGTGATGGAAGAGCACGTACGCGGTTCCGGGCATCGACGGCGCCATGAAAGCGCCGATGATCGCGTCGGTTGCGATCGTGCCCTTGAGCTCCTCCGACTCGAACCAGCGATCGAGAATGGGTCGCGCCGCGCCGGTGAGCACCTCGATCGCTTCACCCATTGCGGGGCCTAAGCGCTGCAGCGCCCGGCCCATCTTCCCGGCCTCCAGCAGTTGCGAAATGTTCGGACGCAGCAGATTCGGCGGAATCTGCGTGAGCGTCGGTTCGACGACCGATGCGACGCGTTCGAGCATCGCCTCGTAGCGAGGGTAGCTGTCGGCATCGCGCTTGCTGAACTTGGCGATCTCTTCGACGTCGCGCGCGCTGCCGGTTCCCAACATCAGATAACGTCCATCGAGAAACGGCGAGAAGGAGGCCGGATTGCGCTCGATCGCCTCGAAGCCGTAGTCGCGCAGACGAAGATCGGCGATGATCTCCGGGCGGAAGAGGCTGTTGACGTAGGCTGCCGTCGAAACCTTAAAGCCCGGAAAGATCTCCTCGGTAACACAGGCGCCGCCCACGATATAACGCCGCTCGAGCACCAGCACGCGCCACTTAGCGCGCGCGAGATAACACGCCGTCACGAGGCCGTTGTGTCCACCCCCGATGATGACGGCGTCGTACTGCGCCTTCAGATCTTAACCTTGATACTGAAATAGGCGTTGAAAGGCGTGTTGAGCGAACTCGTTTGGTCGTTATAGATTCCAAAGTACGGCTCGTACGGATACCGCAAGAACGTCTGCACGTTGGCGCCCGGATTATAGGCATTGCCGACCGGTGGCGTGTACGGACCGCCGATCAGGTTTGTATACAAGCAGGTCGAGTTGCTCCAGTAATAGGTAAACGCGGTGTGCTGGCCGCCGAAGCAGGTCTGCAATAGATTTGCCAGCGTGACGGTGGCAGTGATGCGCGGCGACAGATCGTAGGCGATCTGCAGATGCCCCAGCAGCTGCGCGGGCTCGCGGAAGGCGCCGATGCCGTCGAACTGTCCGGTGTAGGGATCGGGAATCGAAAGCGCGGCCGCGCAGCCCGCGTCGTTGGCGTTGAACGGGTGGCCTCCGTCGGCGCCGTACGGGTAACGCGGATCCCCGCCGACTGGGGTGTCCAGCGGCCTGCCGCAGCCGGCAGCCGGATCGATGCCGGGCGTCGTTATCGGCGCACCATAACGATTGCCGGCGACGTACTGCAGCGAGGGCGTGACCGCCAGTTTGTTATGGCGGTAACCGAGTATCAGCGTTGCGACGTACGGGTAGTTGTATGCGTTTACTCCCGAGCCGACTCCACCGGGAAAAATGGAGAACGGCAGGTACGACGCCGAGGGATCGAGCAGCGAAAAGGCCGGCGAACGCCAGTACGGGTTCGCGACGGCGTTGGCGGCTTTGCACGTTGCGTCGGGGGCGCCGCCGGGGCTGTAGCAGGCCGCGGCCGGCTGACCGTTGGTTGGGTATCCGCAGAGCGCCAGGCCGAACTGCTGCTTACCAAAGGCGCTTCCCCCGCGCGCGCAGGCGGCCGTATACGCGTTGTACTGCGCGATGTCGGAGTTGATCGGTGAGAGCACGCTGGTACCGTTGGGAAGCGTGCTGTAGCGTACCGTCGCGTAGGTATACGCAAACGAGAGCTGCGCGGCGAAGCCGTTACGGCTAAAGTCGCCCTTGTCGAAGGCGAACTCGAAACCCGAGGAGGTTTGATAGCCGGCGTTGAGCCCCGAGGTAATCCCGGCCGTGTAGTTGATGTAGAAGTTCTCCACTTGATCTTGCGTCTCGCGCAAGAAGGGCGTGAGCTTGAAAGACATGTCGGTTCCGTGAATGTGATGCTCGAGCGAGAAGTCGCTGTTGAAGGAGATGGAGGGCGCCACCGCATGTCCGGGGCTGTTGAAACCGAGCGAGTAGAACTGCGCCAGCGTATCGGGCAGGTTCTGCTCCAGCGAGTTGTACTGCTCGTACGCAGCGCTGGGCTGTTCGATGTACTTGCCGTAACTTGCGCGCAGCACCGTGTCGGCATTTAGCGTGTAGGTCGCGCCGAGCCGCGGTTGCGGAACGTTGTAGTCGAACCGACCTGGCGTATTCTGCAGATTCGCGTCCACGTACTGTTTACCGAATGCCGAACACGGCTTCTGGGCGTTGGTGCTCCAGTCTCCCGACCCCAATAGGGCGCTGCGGTCCACCAGCGTCAGCGTCTGCGTGTCGTAGCACGTATCTTCGTTGAAGGCATTGAACCAAAAATTGCGCGCCGCGCCCGTGACCGTGTTGGCGCCGACGTACGCGTAGTTATCGACGCGGACGCCGAGGTTGAAGTAGAGCCGGTCGCTCGGGCGCCACTGATCGGTGACGGAGTAGCCGGTAAAGTAGGGCGTGACGGTATTGTTGAGGCCATACGCACCGTTCTCGACGACGTAGTAGGCGCACGGGCCGCCGCCGCAGTTCGCGCCAATTGCGGCCGCGTGGTCGGTCGGGTCGCTCAGCCGGAGAAAGCTTGGCAAAAGGCCGTAGGTCACTCCGCCGGCCTGCCCGTCGGAGCAGGTCGTCGCGACCGTATACGGGTTTCCGCCGTTCCCGTAGTAGCGATAGCAGGTTCCGCTAAACGGGTTATTCCGATTCACCAGCACCGCGAACGCATTGGCGTAGGCAAGCCCGTACTGAAACATTTGCTCGTTGTAGATGCGCGCGCCGGTCGAGGTCGTGTACGATCCTTCGACTTCGAGCAGGTTCTCAGGGTTGAGCTGGTCCGTAAAGGCGGCGCTGATCCCGCGCGTGTGGCTGTTGATCTCATAGTCGCCGGAGTCGTAGTAGGCATAGGGTTGGAGCGACATCATCGGGCCGTTTTCGATCCAGTCCGAGTAGTACGTGTAGCCGTAAAGGCGCAGAAACGCGTTGGAGCTGAAGTTCTTTTGATACTGCAGCTTGACGATTGCCTGTCCGTTGTAGCCGCGATCGCGCTCGTTGTACGGATCGGCGATCGGACCGTCGAACGGATGCGGAGGCGAGGACGGATAGAGATAGGGTGTTACGAGCGAGAGATAGTTCTGCGGCAGGAAGGTCCCGATGCCGCCGCGGTACTGCCAGGCATCCAAATAGTACGGCGGAAAGGTGCCCACGGTCGCCAGCCAGTTGTTGAGCCCTTCGTCGTTCACCGAGCTGAAGAAGCTCGTGAAGATCTCGTCGTTGTCGTAGAGCAGCTGAACGTCGTCGCGCAGGCCGTCGGTCTTGTGCGGGATGCCAATGTGCAAGTTGACGACCGAAGTGCGGGTGGCGATGTTGGCGGCGTTGATCGTGCCGAAGCCGATCGGCCCGAGAATCCAGCCGGGCGTGCCGTTTTGCCCGACGTTCGGCTTCCCATTCGTGAGACACGACGGAAGGTCGACGCCGCTCAACGATGCAGGACACCCACCGAGCTGCTGACCGAACTCATTGGCGTAGGCGGCGCCGCCGAACTGATCGACGTACCGGTGATCCTGGTTGTAGCCGCCGATGCCGACGTAGTACGAGAACATGCGATCCGGGGTTGCACCGCCCGCCTCGACGTTAAAGCTATGGTAGAACGTCGGCGTGCCGAGCGCCGCATCGGCCGTCGCGTAGCCGGGAAAGGTTCCGGTCTTGATGACCTGGTTTACGAAGCCGGCAAGGCCCTGCGCCTCGGCGTTCGAAGGCGTCGCGCCGGTATAGACCTGCAGCTCCAGCTGGCCGAGTGACGAGAGCGATCCTGAGGGATAGTTATCGAAGGCGCGATTGACCGGAACGCCGTCGAACTCATAGCCGACCTCGTACGAATCGCCGCCGCGCACGTGAACTGCCTGGAGGTAGCCGTTTTGATTGGCGGGGACGTAGGCTCCGGGAACGGAGGCGATGGCGGAGTACGCGCTGTTGAGTGCGCCGCCGCCTCCGAGGACGGCGGCTCGGTCCTGCGCCGCCGCATTGATCGAGTAGAGATCGGCCGTCGTTCCAGAACGTACGAGGCCCGATTCGCTGCGCGCGGTTACGCTCGCGATCGTGCGCAGCGCCACGCGCAGCGCGAGGGTGAGCGTCTGCTGCGCGTCGGCAAAGACGGCCACACCGGCAACCGAGACGGGGCTATAGCCGCTCTTGCTCAATGAGATCGTGTATTCGTCGGGCGTTAGCGAGACGAAGGCGAAGTGTCCGCGCGCATCGGTAGTCGTCGTCGCACTCTGTGATGGGCTCGTAACCAAGACGGTAGCGCCAGAGATCGGCGTTGAGGTACCCGCGAGCACGACGATGCCGCTGATGCCGCCCGTGGTTCCGGCGTGCGCCGGCAGCGCAAGCGCGACGAAGTATCCGAGCGTAAGCGCGAGTGCGAGATATCTCACGAGTGCGCGCAGGGAGCCGGCTTGGGATCCGGCCGCAAGCGGTGAGCAGCGAGAAACCCACGATAGGAGCGCATTGCGCTCTCGTATTGCGCAGAAATGGCCGCGGCTTCCCGCTCTTGCGCCGGCGTCGGCGGGCCCTGCGAGAGGGCAATCACGCCTTGCAGGTTCGTGAGGCGTTCGCGCAGCCGGTCCGGCATGAGCTGATCGTCCTCGGAGTTGACGACGCCGGAGGTGAAGAGGCGCTCGGCGGCCGTTGCGCCCGAGCTCGATAGGGCGTCGAGCCGGTTCAAGGCGACGTCGATTGCCGAAAGCTCGTCGTTGAGGGATCTCACGAAACGATAGCGCGCGAGGTAATCGGCCTGCGTCCACGTTGCGCGGGGATCCGGCTCGACGTCGAGTGACTGCGAGAGCGTCCGTGAGGCGGCCCGTAGCGTCACGGTGTAACGCCCCGGAACGACGGTTGCGCCAGGGCCACCCGCATTCCAATCTCGAGCGCTCTCCCAATCCACCGGCGGCGTCTCGCTGAGATCCCAGGAGGTTCGCTGCAGACCGGCGTCACCGGGCGCAGCGAAGCAACTGACCAACGCGCCCTCCGCATCGCGCACCTCGATTCGGCCGCGCGCCGGCGAGGGTAAGTAGTAAGTAATCAGTGCCCCGTCGGGCGGATTGGGAGCCGCGTACATTCCACTGGAGACGCAGCATTCATCGGGGTGCGTTCCGTAGTAGTCGCTCCACCAGCGGTACCACGTGTAGGCGGTCCGCGGCGCAAAGAGCACCGGACCACCGCTAGCGACCGCCGCGTGCAGCTGGCCCAGCACCGAGGCATCGTCGAGAATCCAGAACCCGCGCCCGTGCGTCGCGATCAGCAGATCGTGCCGCTGCGGCTGCACGCGCAGATCGTGCACCGCAACCGACGGCATATTGAGACGCAGACTCTGCCAGTGCGCGCCGCGATCGAGCGAGAACCAGACGCCCTGCTCCAGTCCGGCGTAGAGTACATCGGGGTCCAGCGGATCCTCGCGCACGACGTGCACGTATTGATCTGGAGGAAGGCCGTCGACGATCGCGCGCCAGCTCACGCCCGAGTCGTCGGTAACGAGGATGTACGGTCGCGGATCGCCCATCACGTGACGGTCGATCGCAACGTAGGCGCGGCGCGGATCGGCGTTCGAAGCCTCAACGGTATCGATGCGCCCCCACGGCGCGACGCTCGCAGGCGTGACGTTTTGCCAATGAGTTCCTCCGTCGGTCGTCAGCTGCACCAGTCCGTCATCGGTTCCGACCCAGATACGGCCGCGCTCCAGGCGCGACGGCGCGATGTCGAAGATCGTGCCGTAAAACTCCGCACCGGAGACGTCGGTGTTGATCGGGCCGCCGGCGACTTGCTGTTTCGAAGGGTCGTTGTGCGTGAGATCGGGGCTGATCGCGCGCCACGAGCGCCCACGATCGGAAGTCGCAAAGAGCACGTTCGCGCCGAAATATGCCGTGGAATCAAATGGAGAGAACGCGATCGGGGCCTCCCAGTTGGAGCGAAATGGAAGGCCGTCGAGAGCACGGCCGTTCGTATCAGTCACGTCCGGCGAGATGTCGTAGTTCTGCCGCGAGTGCAGATCGAAGATGCCGAGCTGTCCGTTGAGCTCGCTGACGCCGACGTTCCAAATCGAGTTCGGATCGCCGGGCTGAGGCCAGACCCAAGAGCCGTCGCCATCGTTGCCGACGGCGCGCCAATCCGAGTTAGTTATGCCGAGCTGACTGAGGGAATCCGAGGGGCCGCAGTACGAGTCGTTGTCCTGCAATCCCCCGCAGACGTGATACGGATTCTCCGCGTCGTAGCCGACGCGATAAATCTGCGCGATGACGACGTTGAATCGCCAATCCCACGTCTTGCCGCCGTCGATGGAGATCGGCGCGCCGCCGTCGTTTGCCTCGATGATGCGCCGCCCGTCGCGCGAGATCCACAACCCGTGGTGATCCTGATGAACGGCGCCGGTCACATCGTCGAAGGTTCGTCCGCCGTCGCGCGTCTCGATAAGGTCCTCGGAGGAGAAGAAGACGCGATCCGGATCCGAGGGATCGATGGCCAGCCGGCTCATGTAGAACGGGCGCTGATTGACCAGCGTGTCTTTCGTCAATAAACGCCAATGCGCGCCGCCATCGTCCGAACGCCAAAGCACGCCCTGCTTCGACTGAATCAGCGCATAGACGCGCGAGCCCGCGACGCCGAGGCCGATCCGCCCCATATCGCCGCCGGGCAATCCATTGCCCGCAAGCCGGCGCCACGTGGCGCCGCCGTCGCTCGATTTGAAGATGCCGTCGAGCGGTCCGCCACTGGTAAAGTTCCACGGGACGCGGCGAAACTGCCAGATGCCGGCAAAGACGACGTTGGCATTGTTAGTATCGATCGCGAGGTCGGAGGCTCCGCTCGACGGCCCGAGATAGAGCGTGTGCTGCCAGCTGCGACCGCCGTCGATCGTGCGGTAGACCCCGCGCGCCGCGCTGTCACGGTATGGATTACCGACCGCCGCAACCCAGACGCGGCGCGAGTTCTTTGGGTCAACGACGATCTGCGCAATCGCCCACGTCGTTCCCAAGCCGGCGTTTCGCCAGTGCGCGCCGCCGTCGCGTGTGAGCCAAATGCCGTCGCCGTAGGAGATGTCGTTTCGCAGGTTCGGCTCGCCCGTTCCGACCCAAACCGTGTTCTTGTCGCGCGGATCGATGGCGATCGCGCCGATCGCGGCGGCGGCGTCCTTTGGCCAGACGCTCTGCCAGCGCAGTCCGCCGTTGGTGGTCTTCCAAACGCCGCCGCCGGCACCGCCGAAGTAATAGAGGTTCGGGTCGGCGTTGGTTCCCGCTATGCCCGAGACGCGGCCGCCCGTTACCGCCGGTCCGATATTCCGCCATTGGAGACCCCCCAACGGCGGAACGGCAAGACCGGCCGCGAGCAGCAGCGCGAACGTGCCGCTAGGCTCCCATCGTTTGCATGTAGTGGCGATCGAAGGCGCCGAGCAGACCTTCGGCGTTCGAATACGGCCCGGGCGAATAGGCGCGCGAGGTCATGCCGAGCTGCGTGAGTTCGCTGACGTGCCAATCCTGCCGGTTCGTTAGATCCCAAAAATCGACCACGTCGCTCGGGTCGAACTCGGGCATCTCCATCGTCTTGGGATCGAAGAGCCACGAGCATACGACTTCGGTACGATCGGCCGCCAACGGCTTGGCGTAGTGCACCATGACGTAATCCGGGTGCAGGCTTAGAAGCATCGATGGGAAGATCGTGTAGTAGTAGACTCGATCGAGATCGGCGCCTGAGACGGTACCCAGCGGCGGGCGCGAGCTCTGCCCGCTCATCGTCAGACTCGTTCCGGGTTTGCGCAGTTCGGAGTAGCCTCCCAGGAATGGACCCTCCGAGAGATCGTTTCGTCCGCTATCCGAGGGTGAGAGCTTGTCGAGCTGCGGATGCACGAGCGGGCAATGATAGCATTCCGAGTAGTTGAGAAAGACGAGTTTCCAGTTGCACGCCAGTTCGTACGTGACGCTTCGCGCGGTACGAAGCGAGCCGATATCCCACTGCGAGAAGCGCCCGATCAGCGGCTCGAAGACGTGTTCGAAGCCGCGATCGTCGCGCGCGAAGCCGAAGTCGTCGGTGACGGCTGTTAGCGGCGGCGACAGATTGATGAAGACGAACCCCTCCCAGGTTGCGACCGCGGCCTCCTTGAGCGCGTAGAGCGAGCGATCGAAACCGGAAACATCCTCCATGTTTCGCGCGACCTTCAACTCGCCGTCGAGGCCGTACGTCCAGGCGTGGTACGGGCATTGGATCGACCGCCGGAAACGTCCCGACGGCTTCTCGCAGACGCGGCTTCCGCGATGACGGCAAACGTTGTAGAACGCGTGGATGCGCCCGTCGCCGTCGCGGGTGACGATCATGCTTTCGCCGGCGCAGTCGACGGTAAAGAAGTCGCCCGTACGAACCAGCGACTCCTCGCGCCCGACGCAAAGCCAAGAGGAGGAGAAGATTCGCTCGCGCTCCCTCGCGAGGACGTCGGAGGAGGTGTACCAAACGGCGGGCAGCGCGTTAGCGCCCGGGCCCACACTGGGCCTTACGAACGTCTCCATAATGGGCTCTTCACTTTCCCAGGGCCGGGCCGGAATCCGCTGTAATCCATTGAAAGCCGGTATTTTAATGGAAAAGTCACTCCCGCGCGAGGCCTACTGGGACGATTCTTTCTATGCCCGCGAGCAACGGGCAATCTTTTGGGACCAGTGGTTCTATGCCGGTCGCGGGGAGGGGTTAGCGAGCCCCGGCGCCTATCGGGTCGTCGACGTCGCCGGCGAGAGCCTGATCCTCATCCGCGGTCCCAACGGTTTGTACGGGCATCTCAACTTCTGCCGTCATCGCGGAAGCCGTCTGCTCTCGGGAGAGGGCAGCGTGCGCGGTGCAATTCGCTGCCCGTATCACGGCTGGGCATACGCACTCGACGGCAGACTCGTCGCCTCGCCGTTCGTCGAGATGGAGGCAATTCCGTGCGACGCGCGCCGTCTGCATCGCGTCGCCGTGGCGCAGTGGGGCGGCTTCGTTTTCGTGCGCATCGGCGCAGCGGCCGGCGACTCGAGCGCGGAACTGGCGGACTCGCTTGGAGCCGTACCCGAACGTCTTGCTCGATATCCGCTTGCCGAACTGCGGACGGCACGCTCGGTTCGCTACGACGTGCGCGCGAACTGGAAGGTTCTGCTGGAGAACTACAACGAGTGCTACCATTGCGCCGGCGTCCATCCGGAGCTCTGCCGCGTCGTTCCGGCCTTCAAACGCAACGGCGGCGCCGAGCTCGATTGGGAACGCGGCATTCCGCATCGCGACGGCGCATGGACCTTCACCGAGAATGGTACCAGCGATCGCGAGCCGTTTGCCGGTCTTAGCGACGACGAGCGCGTCCGTCACAAAGGCGAACTGATCTATCCGAACTTCATGCTGAGTCTGGCCGCCGAGCACGTCGCCGCGTTCGGGTTCTTTCCGCGCGAACCGTCACGCACGACCGTGGTCTGCGACTTTCTCTTTCATCCCGACGAGATGCGCAAAGCGGGCTTCGACCCAACCGACGTCGTCGATTTTTGGGATCTCGTCAACCGCCAGGACTGGTCGATCTGCGAAAGCGTGCAGGCGGGCATGAGCTCTGCGGCGTTCCAGTACGGCTACTACGCGCCGATGGAGGATGCATCGCTCGACATCCGCCGCTACATCGCCTCGCATCTCTAGATGACGCGCGAGTACGACGTGATCGTCCTGGGTCTCGGCGGCATCGGCAGTGCCGCCGCCTACTGGGCGGCAAAACGCGGCGCGCGCGTGCTCGGCCTCGAGCAGTTCGACCTCGGGCACGTTCGCGGCAGCTCCCACGACCATTCGCGCATCATCCGGTATTCGTACTTCTCGCCGGCATACGTGCAGCTTGCAAAGTATGCATATGCGGCATGGGAGTGCTTGGAACGCGACGCCGGCGAGCAGGTCGTTTTCAAGACGGGCGGCCTAGACATCCGTCCGCGCGACGGAGCGATTCCTTTGGAGCCGTACGCGGAGGCTTTGCGCTCGTGCGACGTTCCGTTCGAAACGCTCGACGCGCAGACGATCCGAAAGCGGTGGCCGGCATGGCAGATCGACGACAACGTTCACGGGCTCTTCCAGCCGGACGGCGGCATCGTGGCGGCGCAGCGGGCCACCGCCGCACACCAGCGCGCGGCGCGCGGATTCGGCGCGACCCTGCGCGAGGGCATTGAAGTAACCGCGGCCGGCGCGCGCAACGGCGAGGTTGACGTAGAGGCCGGCGGCCGCCGGTATCGCGCCGGCAGCTTAATCCTGGCGGCGGGCGCCTGGAGCGCCCGCGCGCTCGCACATTTCGGCGTCCGGATTCCGCTGGAGGTCACCAAGGAGCAGGTGATCTACTTCGATGCGCTCGACGACGCGAGCTTCGCGTTCGGTGCCTTTCCGATCTGGATCTGGATGGACGATCCCGCCTACTATGGTTTTCCGGTTTTCGGCATTGAAGGAGCCGTGAAGATCACGCAAGATGCCGGGGGCAAACCCGTCGATGCCGACACGCGCGGCTTCGAAGAGGATGCCGAGATCACCGCGCGCGTCGTCGCATTTCTTCGACGCTATCTTCCCGGCGCGCTCGGTCCGCTTCATCTCGTCAAAACCTGTCTGTACACGCTGCCGCCCGACCGCGATTTTGTGATCGACACGCTGCCCGAGCATCCTAACGTCAGCGTCGCGATCGGCGCGGGGCATGCCTTCAAGTTCGCCTCCGTCATCGGCCGTATCCTTAGCGACTTCGCACGGACGGGCGCCGCGCAAGACGTTAGCGATCTCGGCTCCTTTAAAATCACGCGTCGGATCCTGCAGATGGCAAACCCGCCAAAGACGTACATGGTATAAAGAGGATCGCTTGCGATAGCCCGGGCGTGGGAGTGCTTCCCTGCTCGCCGGCGCCGCGAATCGCGAAGAGTTTCATTTCCTCGTTTCGTACCGCGCTGGGTCGGGTAGAAAACGCGCTGAAAGCGAGGACCAATGCACAGAGAAGACGAGTTAGAATCCGAGATGTACTACGAGCGCGATCCGGCGGCGGCTGCGGTCGAACGACTCCATGGTTTGGGCTACGAGCGAGACGAGATCGGCGTCATGATGGATGACAAAACGCGCGAGCGCGCGTTCTCGTCGCTCGTTAACGCCAAGGGCAGCGAAGGAATCGCGGCCGGCGCCACAATCGGCGGCGTTTTGGGCGCGATCGTTGCGGGCCTTACGGCGACGGGAAGCGTTGCCGCAATCGCCGGAACCGGCGGCCTTGCGACGCCCCTGGTTGCGGGTCCCCTGGTAGCGGCTTTAGCGGGGCTAGGGGCTGGAGCTGCCGGCGGTGGAATCGTTGGCGGATTCATCGGTGTCGGGATCGGCGAGCACCGCGCCAGAGAGTACGAAAAGGGTCTGCGCGAGGGCGGAATACTGGTCGCGGTCCGTCCGCGATCGGAAGAACACCGGGAAGAGATTCGGCGCGCGCTCGCCCGCGACGTTGACTACGCGGGAGAGGCGAGGCGCTAGCCTTTATTCGGCAAGCTTACGGCGGCCTTGCGCGTAGATGGCAAGGCCGCCGGCGAGCATGAGCAGCGTTAAGCCGATCACCTTAACGACGGCGAGGGCCTTGTTCGGATCGTCGGCGGATGGGAACCCCGCAAAGACCATCGCTCCCAGCGTCGTTACGAGTCCGACGATCGCCGCGGCGCAGATCGTAACCGAGCCTCCGGGCAGGTTGATGCCCGTCGGCGCTGCAGTCACGCCGCGGAGTTTGATTGCCGACGCAAAGAGAAAGACGAACGGAACCATAGTGATAATGACGGTCGAGCTGACGAGCACGTCGTAGGCACCCCCCACGCTCGTTCCGCCTTGACCGAGGAAGATGAACGCCGCGGCGATGGAGGCCTGCGTGACGAGCGCCGCCACCGGCGAACCCCACCGCGGATGCATGCGGGCAAATACCGGCGGAAGATAGCGATCGATGCCGGCGACGAACGGAATTCGTGCGACCGCGCCCAGCCACGCGCCGGTGCTCCCGATACAACTGACGGCGACGAGCAGGGCGGCTATCGGCGTTAGCGCCTCCCAGCGAAATCGCATTGCGATGCTCGAGATGGCATCCATGACGCCGGACGAAGGGTTGATCGCGTGCGGAGGCACCGCAACCAGCAGGCTCAGCGTCCCCGCAATGTAGATGATGGCAATCGCCGGTGCCGCGATCGCAAGTGCGATCGGAATCGTTCGCCGCGGTCGCTCTACCTCGCCGCCCATAAACGAGATGCTCTCGGGGCCCGTCCACGCAAAGGCGATGACCGACCAAAAGATCAGGTCTTTGAGCTGCAGGCCCGGCTGCAAGGCGGCGCGATTCAATGGCGTCGCCGAGCCAAACCTCCACCACGTAAGCGCCCCCAGCACGAGCAGCAGCAGCGTCACGCTCCAGCGCGCCACGCCGCCGGCGTTGATTAGCCACTTTCCGATCTGCAGACCGTAGACGTTCACAACCGTTGCTAGCGTCAAGCCTGCCAGCGCTACCGCGACGAAGTACGCGGGCGAACCGGCAAGCGCACGACCATGGGAGCCCGCGATGAAGAGCGCGTTTCCAGCCGCGAAGTAAAGCAGCGCGGGGAAATAGGGGAGATTGCTGGCCCAGTACGTCCAGCCGGTCATGAACCCGGCGAACGGGCCGAAAGCGCGCTTGCTCCAGACGTAGAGGCCGCCTTCATCCGGGTAGCGCGAGGAGAGGAAGACGACGGTAATCGAGAGCGGTACGAACATCGCGAAGCAGCCGATGACCCAGACGGTCAGCGAGCTCGCTCCCGCCGCCGCCGCCGCCGCGACCCATTGCAGATTCGAGCCGGCGACGATGAAGAAGAAAACCGCGTCGACTGGGCCCAGCGAGCGCCGAAGCTGCATGGGCCCGCAACGTTCAACAGCGCAGTGTGCGACGCCCACCGGAGCGGTCTGCTTCCCGGTGGGCGTTGCGCTAGCTAGGTACGGACGTCGTGCGAACTATGGGCGTCCCCAGTGACCCCCGCGCCAATACCAACCGCCCGGCGCGTGAGCCCAATGTCCCGTGTGCCAAACGGCGCCCGCGTACGGCCGGTATCCGTAGTATCCGTGCGTCCAGTAGTAGCGGTTCCCGTTCCACCGCCAGTATCCCGGAATCCAGTAATAGCTAGGACCCGGCGCAACGGGGACCGTCTCGACGATCGGCGCCGGCGGACCGATTTGGACGTAGGCGCCGCCGTAGACCTGAGCGGACGCTGGAAGTGCTGCCGCCGCCGCGGTTCCTGCGACGAAGGCGCAGGCGAGTAGGACGTTGCGAAGTTTTATCATGCTTCATCCTTACCACCATTGCGCCAACCGCTCTAACGGTGAACGATTAGAGCCTTATTCAAAAACGATGAGATCGCAATCGCGCAGCGCGCGTTGTACCCGCACCCATAGCAGGGCCGCGCGCTCGACGTACTCCTCTCGCTGCGCATGCAGACCGCGTTGCGTTTGCGCCATAGCGGCCGGAAGAATCGCGAGCAGCACGTCGCGATCGTGTGCCTCGCCAAGGGCGTCCTGCAGCGACGCCAGCTCGGTCGCGGAAGCCGCGAGCGCGGGGTCCAGATCGGCGAAGCGTTCCAACGCGTAACGCAGGCGTTTGCAAGCGATGCGGAAATCGTGGAGCTCTTGCCGCCCGCGCCGCTCTAAACCCACCGCAAGCCGCCGCACCTCGCGCAGCCGGGTCGCCACGACGCACCGGGCGAGCTCAACGGCGCCGGTGACCCCGCGAAGGTCGACCCGCTCGGGTTTCATCTAGCGGTCAAAGCGCGTGCGCTTCAGACGCCGGTGGGCTCGGCGCGTAGCCTCCTTTGCGCGCGCGCTTAGCTCATCGAGGAGTGGGGCGGCATGCTGCAGTTCGTCACGGTCCACGCTGCGTTCCAACAGTCGCAAGATGATGGTTGCGTCGCGCGCCGCATCGGTTGTGGCGGCGGCACGCTTCACGCGGCGCAGCAGCCTCTTGCAGGGTGCGACGTCGGCCACGTCCTCGAGCAGCGAGCGAAAACGCCGGCCGCTGGTACGAACGGAATGCAGAGTGCTCTCGGATGGTTTCGATACGAAGCGCCGTCGCGCGCGCTCCAACGCGCGCCGCTCGCTTGCAAGGGTCTTCCTTAGCCACTTCACCGAAGCCGGCCACTCACTGCGCGCCCGTTCGACGGAAGTATTTCCGGCGACCTTCGCGAAGAAACCCTTCCGACGTGAGATCGCCGCGCCTGCCCGTTCTCGTCGCGCTCCTGGCAATCGTCGCCGCCGGCACGTGGTACTATCTCTCTCACGTCGCGGCGCGCGCGCCCGAGACGCTCGCGGTCTACTATACGAAGCTGGACGGAACCAGCCTGGGCACGATGCGCGTCTCGGAACGTCCGCGTCTGGCCGATGAAAGCGCGGCAGAGCATCTCCATAACACGGTGCTGTACGCCGCGGTGCAAACCGTAGCCGGGCCGCCCAACGACGTCCAGGCAATTCGGTTCCCGCCGGGGACTCGTATCCTTAGCGTGAGCGTCGACGGCTCTACGGCGACGATCGACCTTTCGAAAGAGATCGAGCAGCAAGCCGGGGGAGCTTCGGAGAGAATGGCGAGTTCAAAGCGCTGGTCTACACGATAACCGGAGTCACGGGCGTCGATGCCGTGCAAATACTCGTCGAAGGCAACCGGCTGGAGACGCTGCCGGGAGGACACCTTGAACTGGATCAACCGCTTGCGCGCTCGGACTGGTAGACTACTTGCGCCTCTCGCGCTGACGCTGGCATCGGCCGCGATCGCGCTGCCGGCACAGGCCGACGCGCCCTTCAACGCAACCTTCGACGGGCACGTGATCCGCTTCACGCACGTTTCGTGGCAGTCCGGTGGCCCCGCAATCGGCGTGAACGATCCGGGATTTACGGCGTTGCTGCACGACACCGGGGCGCTTCTCACCTGGAAGCCCAAAGAGCGGTACGTCCTCATTACAACCGCGGTTCCCGTCGTCGTGAGCTTCGCGATCGGCGACCGTCGCTACGATGTCGGCACGATTGCACTGCAGGCAAACTTCGCGCCGTATGTTCAAGGTGAAGAGGCCTATCTGCCGTTTGAAGACGTGCTTCGCGCCCTCGATCTAGCGCTTCGGCAAGACGGCGGCGCTGCGATCCTTCAGCCGCAACTCGCGGCCCTCGACGTGCGCCAAGAAGGCACCGCGGTGACGCTCTTCGCGCATGCCGGCGCGCCGTTGCACGCGCGCGTCGTGCAAGAGACCGCAACGGGCGTAACCTACGCGTTCGACGGGGTGGGCACCACGCTAAACGGGTTGCGGCAGGTCGGTGCGGGCGGCGTTCGCAGCGTTCAAATCACGGGCTCGGGCACGGTACGCCAGCCCGTTACGCTGGTAGCGATCACGCTCGAGCCCGGAGCGATCGCGGGGGCGCCGCAAAATACCGATGGCCGCGACGTGGTGCTTTCGTTCAATAGTGCCGGCGGCACCGCGCCCTCACAAACTAGCGCGGTTGCAGCCTCTTGCGCGCCCGAAGGAACCCAAGCCGCGCCCTCGAGCGCGCCTGCGATAGTTACCGGCGTAACCGTGACGCCGGCCGACGACGGCGAGACGGTCTCGATTGCCGTGCAAGGCGACGCCGAGTACGAGTGGCACCGGCTGCGCGAGCCGGATAACCGCTTTTGGATCGACATCAAAAACGCGCAGTTGCAGGGTGCGCCGATCGAGGCGAACGAGGCAAGCCCGCTCGTCTCGATGCGCGTGCGGCAGAGCGATCCCACGACGGTACGCATCGCACTCTCGTTAAGCGGCCCGAAGGCCATGACGATCTCGCCGTCCGCAGGGGGGCTTGCGCTTTCGATTGGCCGGGAAGACGTCGCCGACGAACCGCGCGTCGGCAGCGGGAGCGTCGGCAGCGTCATTGCGGCGGCGCAGACGGGCCCGGCGGTAACGCCTGCACCGGAGGACGAGAGCACGGGCACAGCCGCAGCGGACGACACCACTTGGAAGTTCGGACCTCGCAACGGCTACGTTCCGACCAACCCGCGCCTGATCGTTATCGATCCCGGACATGGCGGCAGCGACCCAGGAACCCAGCACGGCGCCCTCCGTGAAGCAGATTTGACGCTCGACATGGCAAAAAGGCTTCGCGCGATTCTGGTTGCCCAAGGTTGGGAGGTAAAGCTGACGCACGACACCGACGTCGACGTCTACGAACCAAACGATAGCGCGCACGACGAGTTGCAGGCGCGCGACGACGTCGCAAACAATGCGGGTGCGCGAATGTTCGTGAGCATCCACGTCAACGCGTTCGTCAATCCGGGCCCGTACGGAACGACGGTGTATATCTCCAAGCCGGAGGACGTTCCTTTGGGACGAGCAATCGAAACTCACGTCGCGGCAGACGGCACGAAGGACGACGGCGTCATCAAGGCTCACTATTACGTCACCTATCATGCGAGGATGCCGGCCGTCCTCATCGAGACGGCATTTTTGACCAACCCGCACGACTACGCGCTGCTCAACTCCGCCGCATGGCGCCAGCAGATCGTTCAAGAGATGGCCGACGGCATCGGCGAGTACGCGCGACAATATCCGGTCGCAAACCAGCCCGCCCAATAAGCGCATAACGCGGCACGGCGATGATCGGATTGTTCGATTCAGGCCTCGGAGGCTTGACGGTGCTCGCGCGGCTGCGCGAGCGGATGCCTTCGGCGGACGTCGTCTTCTTCGCCGATCAAGCCAACGTGCCATACGGCGACCGGACGCACGACGATCTGCTAAACTTGGTTCGCGCCAACTTGGCGCGCCTCGATGCGTGCGGGGTTGACGCCATCGTCATGGCCTGCAACACGTCGTGTGCGGTTGCCGAGCGCTATGGATGGCCCGTCACACGCGCGCCGGTGTTGGATCTGATCGAGTCCGCGGCGATTGCGGTCGAACGCGGCGGATTTCGGCGCGTGGGGGTCGTTGCGACTGCCGCCACCGTGGGAGCAGGCTCCTACGGACGAACGATTCGCGCGCGCGTTCCGGCTATCGACGTCGTCGAGGTCCCTGCGCCGGCGCTCGTTCCATTGGTCGAAGCCGGCATACTGGAGGGCGCGCGGCCGCGCGCTGCGGTGGCCGAGGTCTGCGCGCACTTGCCGACCGATCTCGATGCACTGGTCTTCGGCTGCACGCACTATCCGGTGCTGGAGTCGCACTTTCGCGCGGTGTTGCGCCGGAGCGTAGCGCTGGTCGATCCGGCTCTGACGCAGGCGCAACGCGCCGCGGAACTGCTCGGCGAGCGCGCTGCGGAGAGCGGCGCGACGGAGTATCTTACCAGCGGCGACGAGGCGGCGTTCGTCGCAAACGTCGCTCGCGTCGGGGCGCTAATGCGCCGAAAGCAGCCCGACGTGGAAGAGTGAGAAGAAGAAGCCCGTCGTCACAATCGCGAGCGCGACGCCGGCGAGGACTTGCAATATGCTGTGAGCCTTGAGATAGACGCGCGCCCAGCAGACCATCGGTATCAAAATCATAAACGGCAGCGGTTGCCGTCCGTAGATGAGCGTAAGCGCCGCGAGCGGCGCGGTGATCCCGAGTGCATGGGTGCTGATCTTCCAATAGCGCGTGATATACTGCACCGTCAACGTCGAGACGAGGTAGCCCAGCATCGCCGCTATCATCAAACGCGGCGCGTGTACCAGCCAGAGCACCGCCGCACCGAGCAGATCGAAGATGACGAAGGCGCTGAAGACCATCTCGCGTTCCGCGCGAACCGACATGTCGAGATCCGAGATTCGGTCGTTTGCGTAGAGCCAGAAGACGTAGAGCATCGGGCCGATCGAGGTGAAGAACGTCGAGACGAAGAGCAGGCGCCAGAAGTCGAGCGTGCCCCTGCTGCCGATATCCGCCAGAATGACGAAGAGCGCGAGCGCCGTCAAAAACGGGTTGAAGATGGTCGAGAGAATGCGCGCCAGGTCCCGCCAGACGCGGCGGTTCTTTATCGGAACGACCGAAGAGAGCGGCTCCGTCGCGCCGCCGGGGTTGGCCACGATAGCCACTTCGGTCGCCTGCCTGAGATTACTCCAGGGGGCAACCCGTGCAGGCAGCCCGGGCTTGGCGGTCGTAGAGTTGTTGCCGCATTACCGATTATTACCGATTATTAAGGAAGAACCGACCTGTTGAATCCGTTATTCGTCCTCGCCGCCGCCACCGCAAACGTTATACCGTCGGCGGCCGCGTCGCTTGCGCCCCGAGGGGCGGCGCCGCTTGCCGCACCGCTCGCGGCGCCTATCGGCCCCGAGCCGAAGACGGCCATCGCGCAGCATGCGGCGTGGCTCACGCACGGCCTCGCCGGAATTTTCATCCTCGCCGCAATATCGCTGATCTTTTTGCTCGCGATCCAAACGACGAAGCAGGAAGGGCTCACCGGCACGATCGGCGGGCGAGTCGAGAGCGCGTACCGCGGCAGGCTCGGCGCTGACGAACAGCTCAAACGCCTGACCGGTTTCGTGGCCGTCGTCTTCGTCATCACGGGCTTCGTGCTCTCGCTCACCGGCATTTAGCGGGTCGCGAAGCGCGTGGGACTGCTCGAGGTCGAAAATCTTCGGACCACCTTTCGCACCGAAGACGGACCCGTAACCGCGGTCAACGGCCTTTCCTTTTCGCTCGATGCGGGCGAGACGCTCGGGATCGTCGGAGAGTCCGGCTCCGGGAAATCGGTAACCGCGCTCTCGATCATGCGTCTGCTGCCGCGCAGCGCCACCGTCACCGCCGAGCGCGTCGCGTTTCACGGCGAGAGCTTGCCCCAAAAAAGCGAGGCCGAGATGCGCCGGATTCGCGGCGCGCGAATCGCGATGATCTTTCAGGACCCGATGACCTCGCTCAATCCCGTGCTGACCATCGGCGAGCAGATCGCGGAGGCGGTTCGCCTGCACATGGGGTTGGGAAAGCAAGAGGCGCGTAAGCGCGTGGTCGAGATGCTCGAGAAAGTACGCATCCCAAACCCGGAAAAACGGTTGGGCGACTATCCGCATCAATTTTCGGGCGGCATGCGCCAGCGGGTGATGATCGCGATGGCGCTCTCCTGTAATCCGGAGGTCCTAATCGCGGACGAGCCGACCACTGCGCTTGACGTCACGATTCAAGCCCAGGTGCTGGAGCTGATGGCGGACCTTCAGCGCGAGACGGGAGCGGCCATCATCTTGATCACGCACGATCTCGGCGTCGTAGCCGAGTTCTGCCGCAACGTGCTCGTCATGTACGGCGGGAACTTGGTCGAGTACGGTTCGGCCGAACAGATCTTCGGCGAGCCGCGCATGCCATACACGCAAGGACTGCTCTCGTCATTGCCCCGGCTCGACCAGAGCGAGCGCCGGCGCCTGGTGCCGATTGCGGGTCAGCCGCCCAACTTGCTGCGCCTTCCACCGGGCTGCGCATTCGCGCCACGCTGCGCGTATCGAATGCCGATCTGCGATCAGCCGGTCCCGCTCTACGACTTTGGCGCGGGGCACGTTGCCCGCTGCTATCTCTACGACGAGCGCGCGCGCGATCAACGGCCCGAGACGATGCGCGAACTGCCGACGATTCCTGCCGGCGGCCTATGACGAACGGAGCCCTGCTCGAAGCCAAGGACCTATACAAGTATTTTCCGATCCACGCCGGGTTGATGTCGCGTCACGTCGCCGACGTTCGCGCCGTCGACGGCGTCAGCTTCACGATCAAGGAGGGCGATACGCTCGGCCTGGTCGGCGAATCGGGCTCCGGCAAGACGACGATAGGCAGGCTTCTGCTGCGTCTGCTGCCGGTTACCAAGGGCGAGATCGTCTTCGAAGGCCGCAGCATCTTGACGATGAACCGGGCCGAAACGCGCGGCTTACGCCGCGCCATGCAGATTATTTTCCAGGACCCGTTCGCCTCGCTCAACCCGCGCATGTCGATCGGCGAGATCATTGCCGAGCCGCTGCGCATTCACGGTATCGCCAGCGGAAAAGCGGTCGACGACCGTGTTCGCGAGCTGCTCGGCCTGGTCGGCCTTCGTCCCTACCATGCAAATCGCTATCCGCACGAGTTCTCCGGCGGTCAGCGCCAGCGCGTCGGCATAGCGCGAGCGCTTGCCGTGCAGCCGCGCTTTATCGTCTGCGACGAGCCGGTCTCCGCCCTCGACGTGTCGATTCAGGCGCAGGTTATCAACTTGCTCGAGGATCTGCAGGCGCAGTTCAAGCTAACCTACCTTTTCATCGCTCACGACCTCTCGGTGGTGCGGCACATCTCGACTCGCGTTGCCGTCATGTACGTCGGCAAGATCGTCGAGCTCGCCGACCGCGACGACCTCTATGAAAATCCGCTTCATCCCTATACACAGGCGCTGCTCTCGGCCATCCCGATTCCCGATCCGGTGCTCGAGAAGCGGCGCAAGCGCGTCGTCCTGACCGGCGACATTCCGTCCCCGGTCAACCCGCCGTCGGGCTGTCGCTTCAATACTCGGTGCCCGTTGGCTTTCGCGCGCTGCGTCATGGAGGAGCCGCCGTTGCGCGAGTATGCGCCGGGCCACTTTGCCGCGTGCCACTGGGTGGAAGAACACAGCCGCGCGCCCGAGCTCGCCAAGGTTCCTTGAGAAAAGAAGGGGCGGCCGCACTGCGGTCGCCCATCGTTCTTTGCGAGGTTGGCGCTACTTCTTCTTGCGAGCCGTCTTACGTCTCTTGCGTACGGTCTTGCGGACGGCCGCCTTACCCTTGGCGCCTTTCCGGCGGGCGGTCTTGCGAGCTTTGCGTGCGCCTTTACGGACCGCTCTCTTCGCCTTACGCGCGCCCTTGCGTACCTTACGCGCACCCTTTCGCACGGCTTTGCGGGCCTTGCGTCCGACTTTGCGGGCTACCTTACGGCGAACCCGCGCGACCTTGCGCGCTACCTTGCGAACCTTGCGCGCGCCTTTGCGTTTCTTACGGCCGACGACGGCCTTGGCAACGGCAACGGCCGCAACGGCCTTACGACGGCGCGCTTTACGGCGCGGCTTCGGGGCTTCCGCCGCTGGGGCGCCGTTCGTTGTGGAATCCGAGTCCATTCATTCCTCCTCGTCCAAAGGGACGATAAGCGTTAGTGGACAGCGCTCGTGGCGCTTTTGAGCGCATCATAGAGGATTTTTTAAAATGATGCAAATTCGCAGCTTGCACTCCAGCGTAGTCGAAGTGTGCGTTAATGCTTCGACTACGCTGCGAACAAGCTACTCGACGCGCTTCAGAACAGCGACTTCCAGCGCGGTAAGTTGCCGGGCCTTGACCCCGGCGGTATACTAAGCCCCGTGAAAAAGCCCCTCATTATCGTCGAATCGCCCGCGAAGGCGAGGACGATCAAGAAGTTTCTTCCCGCGCGATATGCGGTGAAGGCCTCTGTGGGGCACGTGCGCGACCTGCCGAAGAGTACGCTCGGGGTCGACGTGGAGCACGATTTTGCGCCGCGCTACCTCACCATTAAAGGAAAGGGCGACGTCATCAAAGAGCTGCGCGTCGCCGTCAAGAGCGCGACGGAGGTCTACCTTGCGACCGATCCGGACCGCGAGGGCGAGGCGATCGCCTGGCATCTCGCAGAACTGCTAAAGCTCCCCGATCCTAAGCGGATCGAACTGCACGAGATTACCAAAGAGGCGGCCCTGGCGGCGCTCAAACATCCGCACCGCATCGACACCAACCGCGTGAACGCGCAGCAGGCCCGCCGAATTTTAGATCGGCTGGTAGGTTATAAGATCTCACCGCTGCTCTGGGCCAAGGTACGCGGAGGCCTCTCCGCCGGGCGCGTGCAGTCGGTAGCCGTGAAGCTGATCGTCGACCGGGAGCGCGAGATCGCTGCCTTCGTGCCCAAGGAGTATTGGAGCCTCGCCGCACTGCTGGCGCCGCGCGGGCGCGAGGATGCGCCTGAGGCGTTCGCCGCCGAGCTCGTCGCTTATCGCGGCGAAAAGCTCGAGCTGAGGACGAAGGCCGAGACCGATGCCGTCTTACTAGCGCTCGACGGCGCCGGCTATCGCGTGAGCTCGATCAAGAAGCGGGAGGTGCGCCGCAACTCCCCCGCGCCTTTTACCACGTCGACGCTTCAGCAAGAGGCCTCGCGTAAGCTGAGAATGCGCGTGCGCCGCGCGATGCAGGTTGCCCAAGGACTCTACGAGGGCGTCGATCTGGGCGGAAGCGAGGGCACCGTTGGGCTAATCACTTACATGCGAACCGACTCGACGCGCATTAGCGATCAGGCGCGCGAGGCGGCGCGTGAGTTCATCGTTGCCGAGTACGGCGAGCAATACCACGGCGGGCGTCGTCACCGCGTTCGCGAGGGAGCTCAGGATGCCCATGAGGCAGTTCGGCCGACCTCGGTCCTGCGTACGCCGGCCCACCTCGCCCACGTGCTCAAACGCGACGACCTGCGCCTCTACACGATGATCTGGGAACGCTTCGTCGCTTCGCAGATGGCGGCGGCCGTCTTCGATCAGACGACCGTAGAGGTAGCGGCCAACGAGTACACATTTCGTGCAACCGGCAGCGTGCTGCGATTTGCCGGCTTTACGCGCGTCTACGAGGAGAGCACCGACGACGCAGCCGGAAAAGGACGCCTGCGGCTTCCGGAGCTGGGCGAAGACGAAGCGCTCGACTGCCGCAAACTCGACGCGAAACAGCATTTTACCGAGCCGCCGCCACGCTATACGGAAGCGGCGCTGGTCAAGGCACTCGAAGACAACGGGATCGGCCGCCCCTCCACGTACGCGACGATTGTGGAGACGATTGGCGCCCGCGGCTACGTGACGCAGGTTGAGCGGCGCTTCCAGCCGACCCCAATCGGCACCGCCGTCAACGATCTGCTCGTCGAGCACTTCCCGAAGATACTGAACCTAGACTTTACGGCGCGAATGGAGGGCGATCTCGACAAGGTCGCCGAGGGACACGAGGATTGGATCGCGCTCCTGCGCCGTTTTTACGGGCCGTTCGAAAGCGAGCTGGAAGAGGCCGAGAAGCGGCTGCCGCGGTTAGAACTCCGAGACGAGCCGACCAACGAGATCTGCCCGAACTGTGGGCGCCCAATGGTGATCAAGACGGGACGTTTCGGCCGCTTTATCTCTTGCACCGGGTATCCCGAATGTAAGACGGCCAAGCCCATCGTCAAGGAGACCGGCGTCGATTGTCCGAGCTGCGGCGGCGCGATCGTCGAGCGGCGCTCGAAGCGGGGACGCACCTTCTACGGCTGCGCCACCTATCCAAAGTGCGCTTTCGTTTCGTGGGATCCCGTGGTTGCTGCGCGCTGTCCGGTCTGCGACTCGTACGTCGTTCTCAAGACTCGTCGCGGCGGCGTCGAGCGCTTGGAGTGCGCCGCCGACCGCAGTCACGACGTCGGCCCCCAAGCGACGGCGGAGCGAGAGCCGGTCGAAGCGTAGCAGAAATGCAACGGCTGACGGTCATTGGGGGTGGACTGGCTGGTTGCGAGGCCGCGTGGCAAGCCGCGCGCTATGGCGTCGGAGTAGACCTCTACGAGATGCGCCCGCATCGCAGCGGTCCCGCACACACCACCGGCGCCCTTGCCGAGCTGGTTTGCAGCAACTCGTTTCGCGGCGCGTCGCTCGAGAATGCCGTCGGTCTGCTCAAGGAAGAGCTCGCGCGGCTTGGATCCCTTGTCGTTACCTCGGCGCGAGAGAACGCCGTGCCGGCGGGGGGAGCGCTGGCCGTCGACCGCGCGCATTTTTCGGCCGCTATCGAGTCGCGAATCAACGCAGAGCCGGCAATCGCGCTGCATCGCGAGGAGCTGTGTTCGATCTCGCTCGAGCGGCCGACGATCGTGGCATGCGGTCCACTTCCGAGCGAGGATTTTCTGACTTCGCTCGATGCGCTGCTCGGAGGCGCGGCACTTCGACTTCGCTGCGCGCAGGCTGCGCGCTCGCGGCTTCACTACTACGATGCGGCCTCGCCGATCGTGGCGGCCGACTCGATCGACGAATCGTCGTTGTTTCGCAAGTCTCGCTACGACAAAGGCGATGGTGCCGACTATCTCAACATCCCCCTCGATCGTGCGCAGTATGCGCAGCTGCTGCATGACCTGCGCACGCTGGAGCGGCACAAGGCGAAGGACTTTGAAGAGGTGCGCTACTTCGAGGGCTGCCTGCCGATCGAGGAGATGGCCGATCGCGGCGACGACGTTCTGCGTTTCGGTCCGCTCAAACCGGTAGGCTTGCGAGATCCGCGAACCGGCGAGACGCCCTACGCCGTCGTGCAGCTACGCAAAGAGAACGCCGAGGGCACTGCCTACAATCTCGTGGGATTTCAAACGCGGCTGGCGTGGCCGGCACAGCGAGAAGCTTTCGCGAAGCTTCCGGGCTTAGCGCACGCGGAGTGGTTGCGGTTGGGCGTCATGCATCGCAACACGTTTATCGATTCGCCGCGTCTGCTCGACGAGCGCCTTCGCCTGCGCGGAACGCGCGAACTCTACTTCGCCGGGCAGATCACCGGCGCCGAGGGCTACGTCGAGGCGGCCGCGTGCGGCGCGATGGCCGGAATCCACGCCGCACGCGCGATCCTCGGTTTGCCTGCGATTGCGTTCCCGCCGCAATCCGCCTTCGGAGCCGTTGTCGCGCACTTGCAAAACGGTCATACGGCGGATTTTCAGCCCTCAAACGTCACCTGGGGGAACTTTGCGGGCGAGGTGCGGTACGACCGCAAAATCGGCAAACGGGAGCGGCGCCAGCACGCCGCCGAGCGCGCCTTGGCCGCAATCGACCGGTTTGCGGCTGAAACCGTTACGGCGCCGATCGGGTATCAAAGGTTCCCAGTATGAAGCTTCGCTCTACGACAATTCTAGCAGCTCGGCGCGACGGTAGCTTGGCGATCGCCGGCGACGGACAGGTGACCCTCGACAAGACCATCGTCAAGCACGGGGCGCGCAAAGTGCGCAAGATTTGCGGCGGGAAGGTCTTGGCCGGCTTCGCCGGCTCGGCCGCCGACGGCATTACGATCGTCGAAAAGTTCGAGGAAAAGTTTGCCGAGTTCAAAGATCTCACGCGCGCGGCGGTCGAGTTGGCAAAGGATTGGCGGCAGGACCGCGCGCTGCGCCGGCTCGAGGCGCTGATGATCGTCGGGGACCCCGAGCATCTCTTCATGATTTCCGGTACCGGCGACGTCATCGAACCGGATGAAGGCATTGCGGCAATCGGCAGCGGCGGCCCGTACGCGCAGGCGGCAGCGGCCGCACTTCTGCGTAACACGGCACTTTCGGCGAAGGAGATCGCTCGCAAAGGGCTCGAGATCGCCTCAGAGATCTGCATTTATACGAACGACGACATTATCGTGGAGAGCCTGCCGTGACGATCGCGCCGTCTCCCACGCTCGATCCCGCAACCCTGACGCCGCGCCAGATCGTCGGAGAGCTGGACAAACACATCGTCGGACAGGCGAAAGCGAAACGGGCGGTTGCCATCGCGCTTCGTAACCGGTACCGGCGCGCGCGGGCACGAGAGGATCTGCGCGAAGAGATCACGCCCAAGAACATTCTTATGATCGGCCCCACGGGCGTCGGCAAGACCGAGATCGCGCGCCGTCTCGCGGCGCTGGCGGGCGCCCCGTTCGTCAAAGTCGAGGCGACGAAGTACACGGAGGTCGGCTACGTCGGACGCGACGTGGAATCGATGGTGCGGGATCTGGTGGAGGCGGCGATTCGCACCGTGGGGGACGAGCGCCGCGAGGAGGTTCGCGAGCTCGCTGCAAGCCATGCCGTCGAGCGCGTCATCGACGCGCTTCACCCCGAGACGAGGCCTCCCGGAACACCCTCGGGGAGCGGCCCGCTGGGCGCCGCTCTAGGCAGCATCTTCGGCGGTAACTATTCGGCGCAGCAAGCGCAGGCGGGACCGTCGGCCGCCGTTTCGGCCGAAGCGCAGCGCGTGCGCGATCAAACGCGCGGGGAGATCGGGCGCGGTTTCTACGACGTCCGTTTGATCGAGATCGACGTCGAAGAGAGTCCGACGCTGCCGGTCGGCGTGATCGGAGGCAACGTCGATCAGAGCGGCGATATCGGCGAGATGCTCGGTGGAATTCTTCCCAAGCGCCGCGTAAAGAAACGCGTTACGGTCGTCGAGGCGCGGCGCATCTTCGAGCAGGAAGAGTCGGCAAAGCTGATCGACATGGACGCCGTCAAACGCGAGGCGTTACGCCGGGCCGCAGAGGACGGTATCATCTTCATCGACGAGATCGACAAAGTCGCGGGCTCTCGGAATACCGGCGGTCCAGACGTTTCGCGCGAAGGCGTACAGCGGGACATTCTACCGATTGTCGAGGGCTCGACCGTCAATACCAAGCACGGGCCGATCAAGACCGACCACGTCCTCTTCATCGCGGCCGGCGCCTTCCATATGAGCAAACCGTCCGACCTCATTCCGGAGCTGCAAGGGCGCCTCCCGATTCGCGTCGAGCTCGACTCCCTGACCGCGGCCGATTTCAAGACGATCTTGACCCAGCCCAAAAACGCACTGGTCGAGCAGTACAAAGCGCTGCTGGCCCCCGACGGCGTCACGCTCGATTTCACTGACGACGCAATCGAGCAGCTGGCAAACTTTGCGATGCGGGTAAACGAGCAGACCGAGAACATCGGCGCGCGCCGGCTGCATACGGTGCTCGAGCGCATGCTCGAGGACGTAAGCTTCGAGGCGCCCGAGAACGGCGGCACCGTTACGATTGACAGCGAGTACGTGCGAGCGCGCCTGGCGGGCGTGGTCGAGAATGCCGACCTCTCCGGGTACATTCTTTAAGGCGATTCACATGAGGCCGCGCAGGGTAGATTGAGCCGAAAGAGGATTCTTATACCATGAAAAGCTCGATTGCCGCTTTCGCCGCCCTCTTCGCCGCTGCCGTGGCTTTGGCAGCCTGCAACGGTTCCAATAACGTGACCACCCCGCCGGGAAGCGGGACGAACTGCGGAGGCCCACCCAACCACATGGAGGTCCTCCGTCCGATACCGAACTCCAAGAACGTGCCGGGGGCCCTCGGCAACATCTACGTGTCGACCAACGGGCAGTTGCCGCCGAGCAACAGCTTCAACTTCTTCCTGGCTACATCCAGCGGGAACTCATGGTTTACGGGGCCGTTCGTGGGCATTAGCGCCAAGCAGATCCCGACGCCGCGCGCGACGCCAAGCTACCCAAATGCGATTTACTATGCATCCTCGGTGACGGGTCCGTCAGGATCTTACTCCATCGGTCCCGCGCAGGTCGTCAATCTTTTCTGGAACGACGGCGGCACCGGCTGCACGCCGCATTTCTTGGTTAGCGCGTTCAAAACGGCCAAATAGGGCACGTACTGCGCCGAGAGTAGCGGGCGGCAGGCATAACGAATAGCCGCCCGCGATGCCCTACGTCCGGGAGATTCTCACCGAAGGCCACCCCACGCTGCGCAAAGTCGCGAAGCGAGTCGATCCGAAGGAGATTCGAGAGCCGCTCTTTCAGCAACTGATCGACGACATGTTCGAGACGATGTACGCCGCGCCCGGAGTAGGGTTGGCGGCACCGCAGATCAACATCTCGAAACGCCTTTTCGTGATGGACGTGCATGACGACGAGCACGAGCCGGCCGTCGTGATCAACCCCAAGATCGAGCAGCTCGAGGAGGAGCTCGAACTGCGGGAAGGATGTCTCTCCGTTCCAGGGATGATCGGCGAGATCGTTCGATTCCGGCGCGCTGCCGTCAGCGGATTGGATCGCCAAGGCCGCAAGATCCGCATCGAGGGCGAAGGGTTGCTCGCGCAGTGCCTGCAGCACGAAATCGATCATTTGAACGGAGCGCTCTACATCGATCGCGCGACGAACGTTCGTCCGGCGATCAGCGACGAGGAGAAAGAAGTCGCGGAGGCTTGAAGACTCTTTTCTTCGGCACTAGCGACTTCGCCGTGCCGAGTCTGCGCGTCGTCGCGCGTCGCACCAGCTGCGCCGGCGTCGTCACGCAACCAGACCGTCCGGCGGGCCGGGGTCTTCGCATGCAGAGCACCCCCGTCAAGACCGCTGCGCTCGAACTCAGCCTGCCCGTCTACGAACCGCCGAACCTGCGCGCCTTTGCTCGCGAGATTGCCTCGGCGGAGTTCGACCTATTCGTCCTCGCGTCGTACGGCCGCATTCTGCCGCCAGAGTTATTGAGACTGCCTCGACTCGGCGCGCTCAACGTGCATCCGTCGTTGCTGCCGCGCTATCGCGGCGCGACGCCGATTCAAAGCGCGATTCTTAACGGCGAACGCGAGACCGGCGTCTCCATCATGCTCATGGATGCCGGCCTGGATACCGGCGACGTCGTGCTCGCGCGCAGCACCGCGATCGGCCCCGACGAGAGCTACGGCGAACTTCACGACCGGCTAGCGGAGCTGGGTGCCGAACTCCTCGAAGCGTCTATCGCGATGGCCGAGCGCGGCACTCTGGTCGCGCTTCCTCAGACCGGCGAGCCGAGCTTAACGCGTCCGCTCGGGCGCGACGACCTGCGAATCGATTGGAGTTGGAGTCCGCAGCGTATCGTCCGCACGGTGCGTGCATATGCGCCGCAACCGGCGGCGCGGGCGGAGATTGACGGCATCGTCGTCAAACTTCTGCGAGCGCATGCCGGCGAAGCGGGCGAAATCGTGATCGACGAGCTCATCGCGCCCAATCGCGGAAGGATGAGCGGCGAGAGCTTTCGGCGGATGCCGCCGGCAGGCCGCGGAGCACCAAGGATGACGGCGCGGGAGCTCGCGCTGCGCGTCGTGCGAGACGTCTTTCCTCCCGCGCAAGGCGGTGCGGGCAAGGGGAGGACGGTCGAGCGAAGCGCGCACGCCTCCTTTGACTACCAGGTCCGGCACTCGCAGTGCAGCCAGCGCGACGTGGCTTTCGCGGCAGAGTTAGCCTACGGCGCAATCAAGATGCGGCGCGCGCTCGACTGGCAGCTGCGCAACGTAGAGATTCAAAAGCTGCCGCCGGCGATCCGGGAGATCCTGCGGCTAGCAATCTACGAGTTGGTATACACGCGTGCTGACGAGTACGCGACGGTCTTCGAGTTCGTCAACCTTGCGAAGCGCTACGGCCATCGCGGGCTGGCAAATCTGGTCAATGCAGTGCTGCGCGGCTACCTCCGCGAGCCGCCGCCCCCGCTAGAGCGCGCGTCTTTCCCCGGCGAGGATGAATATCTGGGAACTCGCTGCTCGTTGCCGACCTGGCTCGTGCGCCAGTGGCGCGAAGTTTTCAACGGGCGCGTCGAGGAGATTGCCACGGCGGTCAATGCGCCGTCGCAGGCGGCGATTGTCGTGAACGCGTTGGAGTGCACGATGGAGCAGGCAGCGCAAGCGCTTGCGGATGGCGGCGTGGCGACTCGTCCTTCGCCGGTCGTATCCGATGCGTTGCTGGTGCAATCCGGCCAAAGCTCCGACGCGAGCGGTAAGCTTCGCTGGTGGCTGCAGTCGGAGAGCTCCGCGATGGCGGTAGGCATTCTCAACCCGCAGCCGGGCGAGGCGATTCTCGACGTTTGCAGCGGCCGCGGCAACAAGGCGCTGCAAATCGGTGGGCGGCTTGGGGGACAGGGCACGCTGGTTTGCATCGAGCGCGACGAGCGAAAGAGCGCGGCGCTGGCGGCGCGTCTGGAACGGGCCGGCGTAGTGGCCGGCATCGTCACCGGCGATGCGACGCAAGCGTTACTCGGGGGGCAGCAGTTCGACCGCGTACTGCTCGACGCGCCGTGTTCGGGAACCGGAATCGTCGGACGTCAGCCCGAGGCGCGCTGGAAGAAGAAGAGCGGCGATGGCGAACGCCTTGCCGTCACGCAGCGAGCGCTTCTCGAGCAAGCGGCGCGTTACGTCTATCCGGGTGGTGCGCTCGTCTACGCAGTCTGCTCGACTGATCCGCGCGAAACGACGGAAGTGGTTGATTGGTTTTTGTCGCGAGAGAACTTCGAGCGCGGCCTCATGCCGGCGGCGTACGACAGTCTGTTGACGGGCGCCGGGGACGTGCTCGTGCCGCCCGGGATCGACGGCCGCGACGGCTTCTATTTCGCGCGACTGGAGCGCCGGGCGTGAACTTCTTGGAGCGGATGGAGCAGGCTTGCGCGGCTTTCGTCGAGCGGGCGTTCGCGAAGACCTTTCCGGCGGATCTCGAGCCCGCGCAGATCGCGCGCAAGCTGGTTTCGACGATGGAGGCGCAGACGCGCGGCGAGGATGGGCAGCTGACCGCGCCGGCTGCGTACGCCGTGTTCTTAAGTCCGCCGGATTACGAGCGCCTCTGGGAGCACCGGGAGTACCTGGAGCGAGCCTGGGCTGAACTGGTCCGAGAGCTGGCGGTAAAGGTCGGCGTGACCTTCTACGATGGTGAGCCGCGGGTGACGATGGCCGCAAATCCAAACCTGCCCTTAGGCGCGATCGCGATCGAGGCCGGCAAGGCGCGCAAGCGCGAGGCGCAGTTTTCTTTGCGGATGGTCAAGGGCGTGCCGCCGGACGGGGTATACTCAATCCAAGGAACGACGCGGGTAGGGCGAAGCGAGGAGGGTGAGATCGTTCTCGTCGATCCGAGCGTCTCGCGCCTTCACGCGGTCGTCGATCTCGACGAAGGAGAGCCGATCGTGCGCGACCTCGATTCGACCAACGGTACCTTCGTCAACGGACGCCGGGTAAAGGTCGAAGCATTGCGCGATGGAGACGAGCTGCTTTTTGGAAATACGCGAATGAGGTTCGAGGCCGTATGACTCCGGCGGTGGCAGTCGTCGCCACTTTTGCGCGGGAGATGCGGATAGGATCGCTGGAAATTACCGCCGCGCTCGCAGCGGTAGCACTGCTGGCCGCGCGTCCGCGCGTTCGCGCAGCGGCCGAGATCGGCAACCTGACGCCGATGAACGTCGGCCTGGAGATCCTCGAGCGAAACGCTCGGCACCCCTGCGAAGTACGGCCGCCGGTCGAGATCGGACGATCGAAGGCGGCCGGCATTGCGCTCCACGATCCCGAAGTGAGCCGGCACCACGCGCGCCTCTCCAGTCGCGACGGGGTCGTTTATTTGGAAGATCTAGGGAGTCGAAACGGCACGTTCTTAAACGGACGGCGCGTGACCGAGGCGATCGAGCTACGCGAGGGCGACGAGATCGACGTCGGCACAACCCGGATCCTCTTGGGCTCGGTGCGACGAGCGTGACGCTGGCAATTCGCGGCGATCGCGCCTCGTGTTTGAGCCTGCAGCTTAGCTCCGGCACCTGGCTCCTCGCGGTCGCGCGGGGCTTCGGGCAGGTCGGCGGCACGCCGACCGAGTCGGCGCTGCTCGCTCGCCTTCGCGCCGAATGCCAGCGTAGAATGCGAAGTCCGCGATTCCGCCGCGCCATCGACCGGCCCCAGGCCGCCGCGACGGCCTTGCTGGCTATTTTGGCGCGCGTTAACGGCGCGCTCTATGCGAGTACGGCGAGCCACGATGATTACGTGACCGCCGCGTCGTCGCTGACGGCGGTGCTGGTCGTGCAGCGCGTCGCCTACGTCATTCACGCCGGCGCGACGGCGGCCTATCTCGCTCGTGCCGGCGACGTCGTGCCCCTATGCGAAGACGATGCGATGGACGACCGGCCGGTTGCGGTCTTGGCGCGCGCGTTTGCCGTCGCACCCGTGCTCGACGTCGTCGTCACCAATGCGAGGCTCGTGCCTGGCGATGCGATCGTACTGCTCGGCCGGCGACTAGCATCGGAGAGCGAACGGCGCACGCTGTTCGATCGTCTCGAGGCCACCGAGCCCGGCGAGCAGATCCTCGTCGCGCGCTTTGAAGATGATGCGTCGGCGGTCGTCGCCGAGCTTCCAAAGGTGGGCGCGTTGCCGGCAGCCATCCTCCGAATACTCGTGCGCGTCGCCGCGGCAAGCGGATTCATCGTCGCGGCGGTTCTCGCGCACTGATCGCCCTAACCGTTCGGCGACTAGCGCCGATGGCGGCCGCGTTGGCGGCGGCGGCGTTGATGCTCTCGTTCGCGCCGCGCGGCGCGATTGGGCCACCATGGATGCTCCTAGCGCTCGGCGCACTTGCGATCGTTTGGGTACTCTGGCAACCCGCCACTACGGTGCGCGATGACGTCTTACCGGCGCTCGCCGTCGTTTTGGCCGCGCTGGGTTTGGCAATGGTCGCGCGGCTCTCGCCGGCGCTGGCGCATCGCCAGCAGCTGTGGCTTCTGCTCTCCCTCGGGCTGGCACTGGCCTTGGGGCCCGGCTTTACCCAGTTCCGCCGCCTGGCGGCGGTCAAGTATCTGTGGGTCGTCGCCTCGCTGGCGCTCTTCGTCATGCTCCTTCTCTTCGGCGAGGAGATTAACGGCGCGCGTCTCTGGATCAAGATCGGTCCGGTCGAATACGAGCCGATCGAGTTGATCAAACTCTGCATCGTGCTCTTCTTGGCCGCCTATCTTGCGGAGATGGCCGACGTCATTGCGGAGGCACGCCCGTGGTCGCTGCGAGCAAACGTAAAGTATCTCGGGCCGCTTTTTATCGGGTGGGGAGCCTCGATGGCGATCCTCGTCGTGCAGCGCGATCTCGGCATGGCCACGCTGTTGTTGGCGACGTTTGCGACGATGCTCTTCGTGGCGACGCGCCGGCTCGACATCGTATTTTTCGGCGCGCTCCTCTTTGCCGCCGGTGCATTTTGGGCGGTCCATCACTATCCATACGTGCACACGCGCATCGCGGTGTGGCTCCATCCGTTCTCCGACGCCCTCGGCGCGGGCTACCAGTCATCGCAGGCATACTACTCGCTTGCAGCCGGTGGTTTGATGGGGAGCGGCTATCGCCTCGGTCATCCGGAGTTCATCCCGGACGTCGCAACCGATTACGTTTACGCGGCCTTCGCCGAAGAGTTCGGACTCGTCGGCGCCGTCGCCGTCTTGGCGATCTTCTACGATTTCGTGCGACGTATCTTCGCAACCGGGCTGGAACAGCCCGATCTTTACACGAAGCTGCTCGCCACGGGGCTCGGCGCGACCCTCGGATTTCAGGTTATCATCATCGTCGCCGGCGTGATCGGCCTGCTGCCGCTCACCGGCATCACGCTTCCGTTCATCTCGTATGGCGGAAGCTCTCTGGTCGCCAACTTCTTGCTGGTGGCGCTCGTCTGGGCGATGAGCGCTCGACCTCGGAGGATCGCATGAGAGTCGTGCTCTCGTTCTTGCTCATTACCGTGGTTGCCGGCTGCGCCAAAGGCTCCGGCAGCGCAAATACCTCCGCCGCGGCGAAGAATCCGGCCTCCGCCAGTGACGGCGCGACGGTCTATCTGACGAACTGCTCGAGCTGTCATCAAAGCGACGGCAACGGCGTTGCCGGGGCCTTTCCGCCGCTTGCCGGCAATCCAACCGTAACCGGGAATCCCGTCGCCGTAATCGCGATCGTCAAGAACGGACTCGAGGGGCGCCTCGTCGTCCACGGCGCCGCCTACAGCGGCATCATGCCTAGCTGGAAGAAACAGCTCTCCGACGACCAAATCGCCTCGGTAATCACCTACATCCGCAGCGCTTGGCACAACAACGCAAGCGGCGTCAGCGTCGACCAAGTGCAGGCGATAAAGTAGCGTTGCGATGAATGGGCCGGCTCGTTACATGCCTCGTCAAGGTCGTTCGTCGCCCACGTCCATGTGGGCTCCTACTACGCCGCACGAGCGGCACGGCTAAGGAAGTCATGACATCCGTGTCAATGCCGCTCGTGTCGGAGTCCCTCTCCGAGGCATGTAACGAGCCGACCCATTCCTCCCACTGCGGAGAAAGCATCGATGTGAGCGCTCTGCGCTTAGATCGAGGCGATTGTAGCGACTTCTAGCCGGCCGCCGAACTCGAGTTCGAAGAGATTCTCGACGTAATCGTGCATCCCCGGATCGGTGTGCCGTAGACGCGCACGGGTTGCGCGCGGCCATGGTGAGGCGCGATCGTTCGCCTCGACATAAGCGCGAAGCGACTCGGCAAAGTACTCGTCGACGCCGGTTGCCGCGTACGGCGTAATGAAGCTTCGCGCGTTGGCGAAGAGAGCGCGAACTTGGCCGTCGATGCCGCTGCGATAGACGCCGCCGCCAAGTGCGCAGTCGAGCGCATGCCCGAACTCGTGAGCGACCGTCATTGGGCTGCGCGAGCGCAGGAAGAGCGCGCGTTCCTCCACTACGAAAAGTCCCGCCGGGGGCGCCGGCCACGCATCCACGTCGATTCCCAGACGCGCGAGCGCGGGCGAGGCTTGACGGTAGAGCTCGCCCGGCCGAAGCAGTAAGATCCGAATTGCGTTGCGCGACGCATACACGAGGGCGCCGTGACCGAAACGAAGCAGCGTCTCGAGCACCGGCGGCTCGACGGGCCGGCTTCGATCGCAGTCGAAGAGCCGGCGCGCGACGGCCTGGGCCTCTCTTTGCATCGGGAGATCGTCCCGCGAGCGGGTTGCGGCACGATTGCGGCGGGGTTTTCAGAATTTTTTCATATCGCCCCTCTAGCGTGAGGCGCATGAGAAGCATCGCAGTTGCGGCCGCGGCCCCTCTGGCGGCGGGCCGCGCCCAGAGCTCACCCGGCAAGGCTGCAGTGGGGGAAACATGTTAACGAACTTTCATAGATCCGTTGCAATCGCAGCGATGGCCGCGCTGGCTGCCGGCTGCAGCTCCGCCTCGGGCACGCTGCCCGGCAATCTCGGCGCTGCGGCAAACGCGCGCACGGGAGGAGGGGTAATCGAAGATACGACCTCCATTCTAAAACTCGACAAGAAACAGCTGGAGATCGGCTCGACGGTCGATCCGAAGTTCCACCAGCTCAATCCCTACGGCCTGACCGTCGCGCCCACGACCGACGGCGACTTCACCGCGGGCGACCTCGTCGTCTGCAACTTCAACGCGAAGAGCAACGTGCAGGGCACGGGGTTTACCATCGTTGCCTTGCATCCCAAGCCCGGTTCCAAGCCGTTGCTGGTTTCGTCTGATAAAAAAGTGCTGACCGGATGCGCGGCGCTTGCGCTGAGCCCGGGCGACGACATTTGGGCGACGGCCTTTACGTCGAACGATAATCCTGTCATCGGCGCCACGGGCAAGCTCGAGGTCAACATCGACGGCAAGCCCTTCGACCACCCGTGGGGTCAGGCATACGCCGACCCGACTTCGGGCAGCCCCGCATTCTACGAGAGCAATGCGGGCAATGGCGAGATCGTGCGCATCAACCTGGGATCGAAGTTCACTTACGACGTCATCGCCAAAGGCTTTGCCGTCAACCACGGTAAGCCGGGCAGCATCTTCGCGCCTTCGGGTCTAACCTACGATCCGCAAGGCGACGTGCTGTACATCGTCGACGGCACGAATAACACGGTCGTCTCGTTTTCGAACGTCAGCACGATTCCAGCCGGCGGGATCACTGTCGGAAAGAATGGCAAGACGTTTAGCGGTCCGAACGCGTCGGATGCCAAACTCGTTTTCGCCGGCAGCCCACTCAACGGGCCGATCAGTGCAACGCTCCTGCCCAATCACAACCTGATCGTCGGCAACACCGGAAACGCCAGCGGTCAGAACATCATGGTCGAGATGACGCCGAGCGGCACGATCCTCGCAACGCGCAACGTGGATAAAGGCGCCTCGGGGGCGCTCTTCGGGATCGTGGCCACGGGCACGAACGATTCCAACACCAAAGTCTACTTCAACGACGACAACGACAATGATCTGCAGGTGTTGGAAAAATAACGACCAGCGCGCTAGTTCGCTTACCGGGCGAAGCTAAAGCCGTGGCGAGCGAAAGGCGGCGGCACGATCCGGATCGTAACGCGATCCCGTGCTCCGCCCTCGCTCGCTACGATCTGCCAGGTTCCCAAACGTAGCGGCCAAAAGGCGTTCCCGCTCGCGTCGAGCGCTACCGCAGCGCCGTCGACGCTCCAGTGAATGGGGCCGCTCGACCCCAGTGCCTGTAAAGCGAGCTGCTGCGCGCGTCGTTGCAGCGCGCCGCGTGTATCGTTGAAGACGAAGGTATCGCCGTTTCGAGGAAAGACGATGCGCAGCGCGGTGCGTTCGCCCTTCGCTGGGGCCGCCGCGGCGTCGCGCGGCAGCACCCACTCTTGTACGATCGGACAGTTGCCCGGCGGCCCCGTCACGACGCCTCCGGTGAGCGCGCATATCGGTTTGCGGACGAAGCCTCGCGGCGCGGCGAAAGGCAACGGCTCGACGTTTCGCTCGTATAAATGCAGCATGATTCGATTCCAGAGGGGGCCCGCGCCCGTTACGCCCGAGACGCCGCGCATCGGGCTGCCGTCAAAGTTGCCGACCCATACGGCGACGGTATAGTCGCGCGTAAACCCAACGGTCCAGGTGTCGTGAAAATCCGAGGAGGTACCGGTCTTGACGGCGGCGGGAAAGGGCATCTCGAGAACGGAGTGGAGACCGAACGAGTGCGCGCGAGCATGCGGGTCGGCGAGCATGTCGGTGACGAGCGCCCAATCCGCTGCCTCGCCGATCGCGCGTGAGGGTCTGTTCGAGCCGGTGAGGTGGAGCGGCACGAAACTGCCGCCGCGCGCCATTGCGACGTACGCTTGCGCCAGCTCCCAGAGGCTGACCTCGCCGCTGCCCAGCGTTAGGCCGAGGCCGTAGTACGACGCGGGATGGTCGAGTTGCGTGAAGCCGAGCGCGTGCAAGCGATCCAGCAGCGCTGCTACGCCAAGATCGGAGAGCACGCGTACGGCGGGGACGTTGAGCGAGTTCGCGAGCGCGTAACGAATGCGGACGGGCCCGCTGAAGCGGCCACTGTAGTCGCTGGGCGCATAGAGCTTGCCGCCGGGAATCGCGAAGGCTGCGGGGGTATCGGAGAGGATCGTCGTCGAGCGAATCGTTCCACGCTCGAGCGCCAACTCGTAGGTGAAGGGCTTGAGCGACGAGCCGGGCTGCCGCAACGCCTGCACGCCATCGTTGCGCCCGAGCACCGCATCGGAGAAATAGTCGGGCGAGCCGACGTAGGCCAGTACTTCGCCCGTGTTATTGTCGGCCACGATCGCTGCGGCATCGGTAACGTGGTAGCGTTGCAGGGCTCCGACCACGTCTTGGGTCTGAGCCGCAACGAAGCGCTGAAGTGGAAGATCGAGCGTCGTCCGCGTGAGCCCCCCGCCGGCGCCGGCGCTACGCTCGAGAAAGAAGAGCGCATGCGGTGCGTCGGCGATGCCGCTCTCTCCGAGGCGAACGTGGAGCGTCTCGGCAAAGGCGCGCGCGGCGCTCTGCGAGTTGACGTCGCCGAGCTCGACCATGCGACGCAAGACGTAGTGCTGACGCGACCGGAGAGCCGCCCAGCCGGCATCGGGGCGCAGACGCTCGGGATCATTTGGAATCGCGGCCAGCAGCGAGGCTTGCGCGAGATCGAGGTCGGCCGCGGGCTCGCCGAAATATGCGCGGGCGGCGGCCTCGACCCCGTAGAGATTTCCGCCCATCGGTACGCGGTTGACGTACGCGGCGAGGATCGCGTCTTTGCTCGAAGCCGCCTCGATGCGTTCGGCGATAAGAATCTGCGCGAGCTTGCCGCGGATCTGTGCCACCGAGCCTGCAGCGACCGGCGGCGGGTAGAGCAGGCGCGCCAGCTGCATCTCGATCGTCGAGCCGCCGCTGCGCGCCTCTCCGAAGACGGCATACTCGCGGGTGGCACGGAGGAGCGATAGCATATCGACGGCGCCGTGCTGCCGGAAGCGCGCGTCCTCGGCGGCGACGATTGCCGCGAGAAAGACCGGCGAGACCGCCTTGAGCGGGACGCTCGCGGTATTCGCCGACCCCGCGCCTAAGATCGTTCCAAGAACGATGCCGTTACGATCGGTGTAGGTAACCGATCCGCGAGGCGCGGCCGACTTTGCAACGTCGACTCCCGTGACGCGCAGCCAGACGCAAATCGCCAAAGCGAAAACGGCGAGCGAAACTACGAAGAGTTTGCGCATCGCCGGATGAAAGATAGCATACGTGCGTGCTGTTTATTCGCTGCTCGTCGTCATTGCCATCGTCGCAGTGGCCGCATGTGCGGGCGGCTCGCCGAAGGTCCCCGCGCTCGCGCCGGTGGCGGCGTTGCCGAAGCCGGCGTTACCGCCCTGGATTCTCTCGATATCGCCGACGCAGCGCGCGCAGACGCTCGCGCAGATCCGGGTGATCTTTCGCCGGCCCGTGACCGCCGTCGAGGCGCTCTCGGGAGCGGGACCACGCGAGGTGCTCGATCATTTTCAGATCGAGCCGCAGCTCGGAGGGCGCTTCGTCGTGTTGACTCCGCGCATGGTCGGCTACGTTGCGCAGCGGGCTCTCCCGATCGGCACGCGCGTGCGCATTACGCTTACGGCGGGGCTGCACGACCTCGCGGGCGACGCGCTGCAGCACGATTTGGCTTGGACTTTCGAAACCGACGCGGTGGGGTTGACCGATCTGCCGGCGGTGCAGAGCAGCGACCAGGAGTCGACGCTACCGCCGGTGAGTCTTGCGCCGAAGCTGCAGGTCACCGCGAACGCGGCGCTCGACGCCTCCTCGCTCGCCGCTCGCACCACGCTGACCGGAGGCGGCGACAGCGTTACCGTCACCGCGGCGTTGGAAGCGACGCCGACGCCATATCCGGGGGACAACGCACAAGAGCTTTTCGATCCGTCGCTTGACGCCTGGACCTACGATCTACGACCCACGCGCGAGCTGCGGCGCGGCACGACCTATGCGCTGCACGTCGCGCCCGGCGTGGTACCGCTGTACGGTAACGTGCCGACCACGCAAGCCTTCACCGGCGCCGTTCGTACCTACGATATGCTCGCGATTACTCCAACCCCGATTCCGAGCCCAAATAGCGGAGGACGTTTTGCCGCCGGCGATCCCGCCATCGCGTTTAGCAATCCGCTCGACCCGGCCTCCGTAGCGGGTGCGGTGACGATCTCGCCGGCGCCGGCCGGCGTCAAAACGCTCGTCAGCGTCGCCGACCAATCGAACACGATCGCAATCGATCCGTACGCGCTCGACCCCGATAGGAGCTACGTCGCAACCGTTGCGGCAAGGGTCAAGGACGTCTTCGGACAGCAGCTCGGGCACGAGCAGCGCGTGACGATTCGTACGTCGGATTTCGCGCCGGGCGCCTGGGCGCCGACCGGCATCACCGTGATACCCGCGGGCGCGCCGGTCGCGTTGAACTTCTACGCCACGAACCTGCCGGGCAATACGTACCGCATGGGCACGGCGCACGTCGATGCCTCGACGATGCTCGGCTCTCCCTCCGCCCTAACCATGCTTTCGCCATGGCGAGGCTGGCCGAGCGTCGCTCTGGCGCGAGCGCGCCGAAACGCGCAATCGGTGGTGAGCCTTCCGTTGCAATCGCGTCTTGGCGGTGCGTACGGCGCGCTCGCCTACGGCTTCCGAACGGCTTTGGACGCGCAGGATTCGGATACGAGCTTGACAGGTATTGTGCAGGTGACCAATCTCGGCGTCTTTGCGCAGTGGTTTCCGGCGCACGGCATCGTCTTAGTCCAGCACTTGAGCGATGGCGCGCCGGTGCGAGGAGCTGCCGTCGCCGTTTACCGGATCGACGAGCAGAATAAGGCGGCGCCGCAGCGCTGCGCGAGCGGCACGACCGGGACGAACGGGGAGCTGGATTTAAGCGGCGTCGACGTCGAGCGTTGCTCGGTGACGGCGTCGGCAAATCAAGCACCAAATCTGGGGGTCGTCGTAACGCAAGGCTCGGACCTCGCGACGGTCACGACGTGGAACTGGAGTGGCTTCACGCGCTTCGACGTTTACGGCGGCTGGACGACCGGCGCTCCGCTCTCGCGCGGCACGATCTTCAGCGACCGTCAGATGTATCAGCCTGGCGAACGCGGTGAGCTTACCGGCGTTGCGTACTACGTCAAGGGCGGCGGCGTCGTACCCGATGCAAATGCTTGGTATAACGTTACGCTGAGCGATCCCAGCAACGCCGCCACCTCGCTTGGACGCCATCGAACCGATGCGCTCGGCATCTTTTCGATTCCGATCGCGTTCTCTAAGCAACACGCATTGGGCTATTATTCGCTTACCGCCAAGGGCACTAACGGCAACGAGCTCGACGGCTCGCTGCGCGTTGCCGAGTTCAAGCCCCCTAACTTCAACTTGACGCTCAAGCTGGGCGCCAGCTCGGCGACGGCGGGGTCGAGCGTTACGGCAAGCGTTGCGGCAAACTACCTCTTTGGCGCTCCGCTGCAGGGCGGCACGGCACATGCCTACGTCACGCGCGACATCGCGACCGTACAACCGAAGGGCTGGGACGACTTTTCGTTTGGGCCGCAGTGGTTCTACCCCGAGCAGCAGCCCTCGTTCACCACCGACGTGCTGCAGCGCGACCTCGCGCTCGATGCCAAGGGAACGACCACGCTCGACGTTTCGGTTCCCTCCGATCTGCCGTTTCCGATGACTTACGAGGTGGACATGGAGACTAGCGACGTCTCGAACCTGTCGGTCAGCGACTCGCAGAGTTTCCTCGCCCTGCCGTCCGACGCCGTGATCGGTCTGGCCAGCGATACCGTCGGCAAAGCGGGTGCTGCGATGCCGTTTCGCGTCATCGTTACCGATGGCGACGGTAAGGCCGTCGCCGGGCGCGGCGTGCATCTGGAGCTTCAAAAGATGACCTACACCTCGGTGACGCAGGAAGAAGAGGGCGGCGAAAACGCGCAGCAGGCGATCAAGTACGAGAGCGTTTCGAGCGCCGACGTTACTTCGGCCGCGCAACCAGTGACGGCGCAGCTCACGCCGAGCGATGTCGGACCGTATCGCCTGGTCGCCAACTTTTCCGGGGCGCGCAATGCGGCGAGCGCGACCATGACTCAGATCTTTGCATTCGGCGCCGGCGAGGCCGACTGGGGCCTTACCGATAATAACGCCGTCGCGATCAAGCTCGATAAGAAGCGCTACGCGATCGGCGATACGGCAACGGCGATGATCGCATCGCCATACGACCACGCCGACATTTACCTTGCCGTCGTGCGCAACGACGTCATCTATCGTACGACGTTTCGCGGCGTCAGCGGCGCGGTTCGCGTTCCGCTGAGGATCACGCCCGGGATGATGCCTAACGCCGCGGTCGAGGCGGTCGTCGTGCGGCGCGGGCCGATCGGCCGCGCGATGCGGGACTCGACGCTCTCGCTGACGGGCATGACGGGCTTCAACGTGGATCTTGCCGACCGATATTTGACCCTTGCGATCGCTCCGCGCAGCGCCACCGTGCAGCCGGGTGGCGGCCAGCGCATCGACTTCACCTTGACGCGGCGAACCGGCGCATCCGCACGCGGCGAGATCGTCGCAATGGTCGTCAACGACGCAATTCTGCAACTCTCCGGGTACCGTCTGCCCGATCTCGTCACGACCATCTTTGCGGATCAGCCGATCGCAACGACGTTCGCGGACAACCGCGAGAACGTGACCCTCAAGACGCAGACACCGCCGCTTGAAAAGGGCTTCGGTTACGGCGGCGGTTTTCTCGCCGGCGCGGCCGGCACGCGCGTGCGCTCCAACTTTGCGCCGATGGCTTACTACGGTGTGCTGCCGACTGACGCGCATGGGCGCGCGACCGCCGATTTCAAGATGCCCGACGACCTCACCACGTGGCGAGTGATGGCGGTTGCACTCGACGAGGATGCCGCGCACTTCGTCACGGGCGACCGAACCTTTATCTCGACGCAGCCGCTAATCGCTAACCCGCTCTTGCCGCAGTTCGCACGTCCGGGCGACCGGCTTGCGCTCGGGGTGTCGATCGCAAACCAAACCGGCTCGGGCGGAGCGCTGGACCTCGTCCTAAAGCTCTCCGGCGCGCTGGCCTTTGCCCAAGGCGATCCGCAGACGCAACGCGCGGCCGAGAGCGCGGCGACGGGCGTGCAGGCCTTCCGCTTTCCGGCGGTTGCGGGGACTCCGGCACCAACGCTCTTCGAGGCTGCGGGGAGGTTAGGCTCGGAGCGCGACGCTTTCGCCGTTGCGTTTGCGACGATCGACCGCGCGAGCACGGAGTCGGTCATCGAGAGCGGCGCGAGCACGGGCACGGCAACGGTTCCACTTGACGTAAGATCGGGGGGATCGTTGCAGATTACGCTCGCAAACTCGATCGTTCCTCAGTTCGTTACGCCGTCGGAGCGTGAGATGGAGGGAGACTCGCTCCCGCTTGCCGACGAGTCGGCATCGCGCTTGATCATCGCGAGCGCGCTCGCGCGACTGCGGGGGACCTACAACTTGAAGCTGAGCTTCGATCCGGGCGCCGCGGTTGCGAACAACTTGCAGGCACTGCTCTCTTACCAGCGCGGCGATGGCGGCTTTGGTGGATTCGCCGGGGCCTCCACGAGCGATCCGTTTGCGACCGCGGGAGCGCTCGACGCGCTGCTCTTCGCGCGCGCCCACGGCGTCCGGGTAAGTTCGAGCGCGGTCGCACAAGCGGTGAGCTTCATGTCGCAGGCGCTCGCGAATCCGGGACGCTTCAAATGGTGCCGCGACGCGCTCTGCAAGGCACAGTTACGCTTCGAAGCGTTGTGGAGCCTCGCGCAGGCGGGTCAACCGCGGACGGATTTCCTCTCCGATATCGTGACGCAATCGAGTGACTTCGACAGCGCGACGCAGATCCGTCTGGCGCGGTACCTGCTGCGTTCGCCGGGCTGGCAGCCGCAGGGCGCGGCGCTGGCGGATCGCCTCGCGCAGACCGTGTACGTCACGGGACGATACGCGGTGGCCAACCTTTCCTCGCAGTGGAGTTGGTATGGCTCGCTGGTCGACGGGCAGTCGCAGATGCTGCAACTCTTGATGGAGCGCCGCGCGCCGGCCGAAGAGGTCGACGGTGCGGTGCGGGTGCTTGTCGCCCAGCAGTGCCGATGCGGTTGGCCGACGACTGACGATACGGCCGCCGCATTGACCGCCCTCTCGGCCTACGCGGCTACCGAACGGCTGCAGGCCGCAACGGCGACCGCGACGATCGGCGGGCGCGTCGTCGCGCGAGCGCAGTTCGGAACGACCGCCTCCGCGCAAACGTTCAGGGTGAACGCATCCGAGCTGCACGGCAACGCCCCCCTTGAAATCAACGGCCGCGCACACTACACGGTGCTCTACAGCTATCCGGTGCCGATCGACGCGCCGGGCCAGCTTGCGGCATTCCGCGTGATTCGCACGCTCAACGATCCAAGCATTTCGGATGCGAGCGCGACGGCGCTTGCGACGATGGACCTACCGGCGGCTCCCTCCGTAACGGTTGCGCCGGGGCGAGTCTTCGACATCGGCATTCGGACGATCGTGGATCATCCGGTCGACCGGCTCGTCATCGAGGATCCGTTGCCGGCCGGCTTCGAGGCGGTCGATACGTCGTTCCGGACGACGCTAAAGGCCATCGTTCCGCAGAGCGACAGCTGGCAGATCGACGCCACGCAGATCTATAAGGATCGCGTGGTTGCCTACGCGCAGCATCTGGATCCGGGCGTGTACGACGTGCACTATCTCGTGCGCTCCGTCACGCCCGGAACCTTCAGGTGGCCCGGCGCGCGCGCCTATCTGCGAGATGCGCCGGAAGAGTTTGGCCGCAGCGCAAGCAGCGTGCTCGTGGTGCGGCCATGAGGGGCTAGGTTGAAGTCAAGCAGTAGTATTTGGCCTGCGCTTTGCCGGCGATGACTATGTTGGTGTTGGTCGCGTTGATCCAGTAGACGTAAACGGCCGTACCGTTGGCGCCGGTCTGCGTGACGTCGATGGTCAGCGGAGTCCCTCCTTTAGTCTTGTTATAGAAGTTGACGAAGAGACAGCCGTTCTGATTGAAGGTGGTCGAGGCGCAGATGTCGCCCGGCTGGCAGACCTTATCGGGCGAGATCGGTCCTGCGGAGATCATACCCTCGCGCGCGGCCGTAGGTTGCGCCGGCATCGCGGGCGCGAGCGTGATCACGGACAAGAGAAGTGACATAAGAAACATCGGTGTTGCGTATCTCCTTGCGACGGACATATGGTTTGTCTACGAGTAGCTTATCCGCAATTGTTGCGGCTGACGCAAGCAGGCGGACTCTTTTACACTATTTCTAATGCCCGAATGCGTGAGGCAGAGGGCCGCGCGTCCGGGTTTCGTATATATTATTTCTAATAAGTTGTTAAGAGGAATGGCTTTATGAGCACCTACCGGGCCCCGTTGCGCGAGATGCAGTTCGTCCTTCGAGAGTTGGCCGGCATCGCGGAGTTCGCTACGCTTCCGGGCTGCGAGGAGAGCCTCGACGCGCTCGACTCAGTGCTGGAAGAGGCGGCGGCTTTCGCATCGGGCGTGCTCGACCCGCTCAACCGCGTCGGCGACGAGCAAGGGTGCACGTGGAACGCGGGTGAGGTCGCGACGCCCTCAGGCTTCAAGGAGGCTTACAAGCAGTTCGCCGAGGCAGGCTGGATCGGCTTGCCGGTGCCGGCGGAGTACGGCGGCCAGGGCTTGCCGCGGATTCTGCTCGGGCCGACGCTGGAGATGTGGAACGCCGCAAACATCGGTTTTGCCAACGGACCGCTCCTCAATCAGGGTGCAATCGAGGCGATCGAGCTGGTCGGCTCCGAGGAGCAGAAGAAGCGCTTCATTCCCAATCTCGTCTCCGGCAAATGGACCGGCACGATGTGCCTGACCGAGCCGCAGGCGGGTTCGGACCTCGCACAGGTTCGCGCGCGCGCAGTCCCCGAGGGCGAGCATCATCGCATCAGCGGAACGAAGATCTTCATCACCTTCGGCGAGCACGACATGGCGGAGAACATCATCCATCTAGTGCTCGCGCGTCTGCCCGACGCACCCGAGGGCACGAAGGGCATATCGCTTTTCATCGTGCCGAAGTTCTTGGTGAACGACGACGGGAGTTTAGGCGAACGGAACGACGTAGTCTGCGCGAGCATCGAGCACAAGCTCGGCATCAACGGCAATCCCACCTGTACGCTCAACTATGGCGAGAAGGGCGCGGGCGCCGTGGGGTATCTCGTCGGCGAGCCCAATCGCGGTCTCGAATACATGTTTATCATGATGAATGCGGCGCGCTTCTCAGTCGGCGTGCAAGGCATCGCGCTGGCCGACCGCGCGTATCAGAGCGCGCTCGAATACGCGCAGGAGCGCGTGCAGGGCCGCGCGCTGCGACCCGGCTCGAGGGCGCCCGAGGTCATCTTCAAGCACCCCGACGTGCGGCGCATGCTGATGTACCAGAAGGCCAAGATCGAGGCGATGCGCGCGCTCGCCTACGTCACCGCCGCCTCGCTCGACTTTGCGGCGCGTCATCCCGACGATAAGGTGCGCAAAACGCACAAAGCCTTCGTCGAGCTGATGATTCCGGTCGTGAAGGGCTGGTGCACGGAGAGCGGCGTCGAGTTGTGCTCCCTCGCGCTTCAGGTCTTCGGCGGAATGGGCTATATTGAGGAGACGGGCATCGCCCAGCAGTACCGCGACGTGCGGATCCTAACGATCTACGAAGGCACGACCGGCATTCAATCGCTGGATCTTGTCGGGCGCAAGCTGCTTCGCGACATGGGCGCGACCGCAACGAGCGTCGGCAAAGCGATGGAGGCGGTCGCCAAAGAGTGCGTCGCGCACTCGGACGAGAGCATCAAACGGATCGGCGAAGCGTTGGAAAAGGCGCTGAAGATCCTCAGCGAGACGTCGCAGTGGATCGGCATGAATGCAATGGCCGATCTCGACAAAGCCTTTGCATGCTCGGTCCCATATCTGCGACTCTGGGGTACCGTTGCGGGCGGTTGGCAGATGGCGCGCGCCGCGCTAGTGGCCGCTGCGAAGCTCGCCGCCGGCGATGCCGAGGGCGACTTCTATCGCGCAAAGCTCGCGACCGCGGCGTTCTATGCGACGCACGTGCTCTCGGAGTGCGCGTCTTACCGCCAACAGATCGTCGACGGTTCCGGTGACGTGCTGGCGCTCGACGAGGCGCAGTTCATGCTGGACCGCAAGACGCCGGCATACAGGTGAATCCGCAAGAGGCAGCGGACCCTTCGACGGGTTGGGGACGGGCTGTCCGCGTCATCACGCTCGACAATGCGCCGGTCAACGCGCTCTCGTTTGCCTACTGCGCGAGGTTGTATGCCGAGATCGTCGCGGCGCACGCAGACGAGGCCGTGGAAGCGGTGGTGTTCACGGGTGCCAACGCTCTCTTTAGCGGCGGCGCCGACGTCAACGACTTCAACAATGAGCTTCCACCCGGCGCCGTTACGATTCGCGACGTCATCGCAACGATTGAGGCGAGCGGCAAGCTTCACGTCGCCGCGATCGACGGAGCCTGCCTTGGCGGCGGTCTCGAGCTCGCGCTGGTCTGCGACTATCGAATCGCAACCGTGCGCTCGAAGCTCGGCTTGCCGGAGATCCGGCTCGGTCTGCTTCCAGGCGCCGGCGGAACGCAGCGTCTTCCACGGCTCATCGGCGCCCGCGCCGCGCTCGAGTTCATGCTCAAAGGTTCGAGTGCTAGCGCGCAACGCGCGCTCGAGCTCGGGATCCTCGACGAAGTCGTTGACGCCGAGGTTGTCGAGCGCGCCACGGCGCTTGCGCGCAGAAGGCCTGCAAAGCGGCGCGTCTCGCAGCTCGCGGTCGCGATCGCCCCCGGAGTTGCGGCGCAAGCGGCTCCCTTCGTCGTGTCGCAGGCGCACAAATCGGTGCCCGCAGAGAACAACGGCGGATTTGCAGCACACAAGCTGATCGACGCCGTGCAGGCTTCGTTCGAACTGCCCTTCGCCTACGGCATCGCGCGCGAAGCCCGTCTCTTCGACGAGTTGGTGCGCTCGGCGCCTTCACTGGCGTTGCGGCATCTCTTTTTTGCCGAACGCGAGCTTCCAAAGATCCCGTCCTTCGATGCGGCTCAGGATGACAAGGCTAAGGTTGAGCCGCTGCCGATCGAGCGGGCGGGCGTCGTCGGCGCCGGGACGATGGGCAGCGGTATCGCGATCGCCTTCGCGCAGGCCGGCATTCCCGTCGTGGTCGTGGACAATAACGACGAGGCCGTCGACAAGGCGCGTCAGACCGTCATGGGAATGTTCATGTATCAAGTTCAGAAGGGACGCCTGACGCAAGCGGAGGCCTGGCAGCGCGGTCAATCCATCACCTTTACCGACGATTGGAACGAGCTCGGTGAGGCCGACGTCGTCGTCGAAGCGGTCTTCGAGAGTCTCGGCGTGAAGCGCGAAGTTTTTCGCAAACTCGATGGGATCGTGAAGCCCTCCGCATTACTGGCGACCAATACCTCTACGCTCGACGTCGATGCGCTTGCAGCCGAGACGCAGTGTCCCGATCTCGTTTTGGGACTCCACTTCTTCGTACCGGCAAATATCATGCCGCTACTGGAGATCGTGCGCGCCCGCGAGACCTCCGCCCAAACGCTTGCGACGGCGTTTGCGCTCGGCAAGCGGCTGCGCAAGAAAGCGGTCCTAGCGGGTAACGCATTCGGGTTCATCGGAAATCGTATGGTCTTCGATTACGTGCGCGAGGCGACGGCGCTCGCCGAGGAGGGTGTAACGCCATCGCGCATCGACGCTGTCATGAAGGCGTTCGGTTTTCCCATGGGACCATTTGCGATGAGCGATCTCTCCGGCCTAGACGTCGGCCTCTACATCCAAAATTCTCTCGGCGCGCAGGGTTTCGCTCGCACGAACGTCCTCGAGCAGCTCGTCGGGCAGAGGCGGCTTGGGCAGAAAGCGATGGCCGGCTTCTTCAAGTACGACAAAGGCGTCGGGAAAGGACGCGAACCGATCGCCGATCCAGAGGTCGAGGCGCTCTTCGCGCAAGAGGCACGCAAGGCAGGCATCGCCCCACGGGCCGTGACGGATCGCGAGATTCGCGAGCGCCTCGTCTACGCGTTGATCAATCGGGGTGCCTATCTGCTCGAAGAGGGCGTTGCGTTGCGCCCCGGCGACATCGATATCGTCTACGTCTACGGCTACGGCTTCCCGCCGCACCACGGCGGCCCGATGTGGTACGCCGACGAGATCGGCGTACCGAAAGTTTACGGGCGCATTTGCGAGTTCGAAGCGGAGTTCGGAGCGCAATGGAAGCCGGCCGGGCTTCTCGCGCGCGTTGCGCAAAGCGGAGGCCGGATTGCCGACGCGCTTCCCGCAGGGGAGCCGGCGCGTGTCTGAGGCCGTCATCGTCTCGGCAGCGCGCACGCCGATCGGCCGCGCCTTTCGCGGCGCGTTCAATCAGACCCCAGGCGCGACGATGGCTGGGCACGTCGTAAAGCACGCGATGGAACGCGCGGCGGTCGAACCCGGCGAGGTTGACGACGTCATCATGGGATGCGGTCTGCCGGAGGGCGCGACGGGCAACAACGTCGGAAGAACGGCGGCGGTGCGCGCCGGATGTCCCGTCTCCGTCGCGGGGCAGACGGTGAGCCGCTACTGCGCCTCCGGGCTCGATGCGATTGCGCTGGGCGCGAAGCGCGTCATCGTCGACGGCGCAAAGGTCATCGTCGCGGGCGGTGTCGAGTCGATCAGCATGGTTCAGAACGAGCTCAATCTGCACTTCTTCGCCGAGGAGTGGCTGCTGCGCCACACTCCGGATCTCTATATGCCGATGCTCTATACGGCCGACAACGTCGCGAAAAAGTACGCCATCACCCGAGAGCGCCAAGACGAGTACGCGCTGCAGAGCCAACAGCGGACGGCGCAGGCGCAGGCTGCCGGGCGCTTCGACGCCGAGATCGTTGCGCTGCCGTCGTGGAAGTACGTTCTCGATAGCGAGAGCGGCGCGGTCACGGAACGGCGCGTCGAGTTGACGAAGGACGAAGGCAACCGCCCGGATACGACGCTGCAGGCGCTCTCGGCGCTAAAGGGTGCGGTGCCCGGCATCGCCGACACGAGCATTACTGCGGGCAACTCTTCGCAACTCTCGGATGGCGCGGCGGCAGTGACGGTTATGGAAGCACAGGAGGCGCGCAAACGCGGCCTCGAGCCGCTCGGCATCTATCGCGGCTACGCGGTTGCGGGATGCGATCCGGGCGAGATGGGGATCGGACCGGTCTATGCGGTTCCGAAGCTGCTCGCGCAGCACGGCCTGAGCGTCGGCGAGATCGGCCTCTGGGAGCTAAACGAAGCCTTTGCGGTGCAGACGCTCTATTGCCGCGACACGCTCGGCATTCCGAACGATCGTTTCAACGTGGACGGCGGCGCGATCTCCATCGGCCATCCGTACGGAATGAGCGGCGCGCGCATGACGATGCACGCGCTCATCGAAGGCCGCCGCCGCGGCGAAAGATACGTCGTTGTTACGATGTGCGTCGGCGGCGGCATGGGTGCCGCGGCGCTCTTCGAGGTCGCTTAGCGCGTCGAGGTTATGACTTGGCGGAGTAGGCGACGCACCAGCCGTTCGGGCTGATCGCGCCGTCGACGACCTTGCACGTCCCGTTAGCGCTCGGCGAGCCGCCCGGAATGAAGAGCGTGCATTTCGAGCACTTCTTTCCGTTGTTGGGCGTGCTCTGGTATTTGAACTGCGCCTTCGAGCCCTTTGCATCGGCAGTCGCCGTTTGAGCAAGGAGCATTCCGGCAAGCGCTGGGAGAACTACGACGCCCGAGATGAAGCCGCGACGGGACAGGTCGTTCGTTGAATGATCCATGCGATTTTTAACCTCCAGCTCGTCACTTAGCGCCAGGCAAGCCGGACCCTCTCACGGGAGCTTAATGCTACGCTAATCGTGACTCGATGCTTTTGCGAGCCCCGTCGGTTTCAATGATGGCGAGGGGAAAAAGACAAGATATGACAAGCAAGCGGATCATGAGCGTGCTCTCGGGAGCGGCCCTAATAGGGCTGATCTTCAGCAGCGCGGTCCCGGCCTCGGCAGGCTCGGCGCCCGACAACAACGGGCCAGGAGTCGCCAGGGTGAGCGTCGTCCAAGGCTCGGCGGTAGTTCAGCGCGGCGACAGCCATACTCAGTCGAGCGCAGCGCTCAATGCGCCGCTCCTTCCGGGCGACTATATCTCAACGGGCGGCACGTCGCGCGCCGAGCTGCAGTTCGACGGCGAAACCGCCGTTCGGCTCGGCGGCAACGTGCAGGCGCGGATCACCAACAACGATCCGAATAACCGGGCCCTGCAATTGGCGGATGGCACGATAGAGATCGGCCTCATTCGCGGCGTCGAGCCCTTCCAAGTCGACACGCCGTCGGTCAGCGTTCGCGCCCAAGATTCGGGCGACTACCGCATTACGATCGGCAAAGACGGTTCGACGTGGGTTACGGTACGCCGCGGTCGTGCCGACGTGATTACGCCGCAGCGCACCTACGATCTCGGCACCGGCAAGACGCTGGTAGCGCGCGGATCGGCATCCAACCCCTCGATCAACTATACTTCCGAAGTCGGCTACGACACATTCGACGAGTTCAACACCAAGCGCGACGAGACGATGCTCGCGGCCGTCAACGCGAGCCCAAACGTCAACCCGACGATCGCCGGCTATGACAACCTCGATCAGTATGGCACGTGGCAGGACGTCTCGGGCTACGGTCAGGCGTGGGTCCCCGACCAGTCGGCCAACTGGGCCCCGTATCAAAACGGGTCGTGGGTCTGGGAGGGCGGCTACGGGTGGACCTGGGTCGGTGCCGAGCCCTGGGGCTGGGCTCCCTATCACTATGGCCGGTGGTTCTATGCCAATGGCTACGGCTGGGCATGGTATCCGCCCGCCTACACGGCGTACTCGACTCCGGCGTGGTCGCCGGCCTTAGTCGGTTTCTTTGGATTCGGACTTAACGTCGGCGGTCCAGGTTGGGGCGTCAGCGTCGGCAACTGGGGCTATCCGGGAATCGGATGGTATCCCTTGGCACCGTACGCGGCATTCTATCCTTGGTATCCCGGCTGGGCTTGGACCGGATGGGGCTGGGGCTGGCCTGGATGGTGGGGCGGCTGGGGTGGTTATCCCGGCTGGGGCACGCGCGTGGTCAACGTCACGCATATCAACAACTACTATTACAATCGCAACTTCTACCACCACGGCGCCACCGGGACGTTGACCGGACACTTCCAGCACGGCATCTTCTCTCACAACATGAGCATCGACCCGCACAATATCTCTCGATTCGGGACGGTTCACGGCGCCGTGCCCGTAACACCCGGTAAGGATAACTTAGCGGTCGGTAAAGCGTTGAGTGCGCCGGTGAGTTTTTCGAAGGATTTCGACTCGCCGCGATTCGCATCGAATCGCGCCCTTGCGGCACGCACCTCCTTTGACGAGCAGCAGCGAGCCGTCGCCGGCGCGATTCATGGCGATTCGGCGCACCAAAGCGCACCGGTAAGCCGCGGCGACAATGCGGTTGAGGCGCGCAATGCCAACGCTGCGCGCGATCCGGAAACGGCACGCGCCCCGGAAACGGCACGCGCTCCTGAAACGACGCGCGGCACGGATCCGTGGCAGCGCTTCGATCAGGCGCGGGGGACGCCGGAGCGAGAGAGTGCCATGGTGCCGCAGTCGCAGCGGAACGATGCCGAACGCAGCTCGAGTGCGAGCGAAGGCGTGCGAAGCGAGCGTCCCACGAACGATTCGTGGAACCGCTTCTCGCAATCGCGAGGAAACGCGGCACCGTCATACTCGCGCAATGCGTATAACTCGCGCAGCGAAGGTTACGGCTCCTCGCGCGGCTCGTCGTATCCGTCGTACGCGCACGAATCTTCGTACCCGTCGTACGCACACGAATCTTCGTACCCGTCGTACTCGCGTGGCTCGTCGTATCCTTCGGACTCGCGTGGCTCGTCATATCCATCGTATGCGCGCGGCTCGTCGTATCCGTCGTACTCGCGTGGCTCATCGTATCCTTCGTACTCGCGTGGCTCATCGTATCCGTCAGACTCGCGTGGCTCGTCATACCCGTCGTACGGACATGGTTCGGCCCCATCAAACGCACACGGCTCGAACGGATCCGCGCCACATGCCTCGGGCGGTGATAGCCGCGGCGGAGGCGGAGGCAGGCCGCCGCACTAGGCCACTAGCGGAAGAGCGGTACGCTCGCGCATTCGGGCGGCGCCAAGGCGCCGCCCTTTCTTTTGCAGAAGGCTCAAAGCGAACACTTCCGCGTTTGCTACTTAAGGAGATCTGGAAACCACTATGAGAACAGCACGCTTTCCGACGAGCGCCGTAGCGCTCTGCCTGGCGGCAGGGTTACCCGCACTGGCTGGAGCGCAGAGCTCGACGATGGCCACCGCCGCGCACCTCACGACGGCCCATCCCATACACGTCAACGCCTGCAATCCGGAACGAAATGTCAGTTACAACTATGCCGGCTACACGCCTGGGTTCTATCCGACCTACGGCCTATACGGCGGTTATTGGGGCTGGCCGTCGGTATACGGTCCGGCCTACTACCAACCGCCCGTTCAGAATGACCCGACGCTGGGCATCGACTATATGAACGCTACAAATGTCGTTATGAAGCAGATCGAGTTCGGCCTCATCGTCCGCGGCAACCTGGTCGCGGAAGTGAAAGACGTGGGAACCTTCTCCCCGGGCGCCGAGATCAAGCACAAGTTCGGCCTCAGTCCCAACGTCTTTCCGCTTCAGACGAGCTACGCGAAGTGCGTCCCGCTGAAGATCACTTTCGAGGACGGCTCGAAATGGAAGAATCCGCATCTGCCGGCGTACCGCGCCAGCATGTACGGCAGGCCGCCGCACTAGGTTCGAGTAGAGTGATGACTCAAGATCTTTCCGCGGTACAAGCGTACGACAACGTTTGGGAGATGGCGCAGCGCCAGCTCGATGAGGTCAGCTTGCTCATCGGCTTGAACGAATCGCTGCACGGCTACCTGCGCCAGCCCAAGCGCGTGCTCGAAGTCTCGGTTCCGGTGCGAATGGACGACGGCGCCTTTCGCATATTCACCGGCTACCGCGTTCAACACAACCTCGCGCGGGGACCGGGCAAGGGCGGGATCCGCTTTCACCCCGACGTGACGCTCGACGAAGTGAAAGCACTAGCCATGTGGATGACGTGGAAGTGCGCGCTGGTCAACCTTCCCTTCGGCGGGGCTAAGGGCGGTGTCATCTGCGATCCCAAGCACATGTCGATGCAGGAGCTGGAAAACCTCACGCGTCGCTTTACCAGCGAAATCTCGATCATCATCGGACCGGAAAAAGACATCCCCGCACCCGACGTCTACACGACGCCGCAGATGATGGCGTGGATCATGGATACGTTCTCGATGCAGCACGGCTATTCGATCCCGGGCGTCGTTACCGGTAAACCCGTGGCTATCGGCGGATCGTTAGGCCGCGACAAAGCGACGGCGCGCGGCTGCGTCTACGTTATCGACGAGGCGATGGAGGAGCTTGGCAAGGAGATCCAGGGCGCGACCGTTGCGATTCAAGGCTTCGGGAATGCCGGGATGTACGCCGCACAACTGATGTCCGATCGCGGTTATCGCGTGCTCGCGGTCTCCGACTCCCTCGGCGGCGTGGCCAACGACAAGGGCCTCGACGTCAAACGGCTGATCGCGCACAAGTCCGAAACGGGCTCCGTGGTTGGGTTTACCGGCGGGGAACGCGCCGATAACCGTGAAGTGCTCGAGTTCGATTGCGACGTGCTCGTGCCGGCCGCACTGGAGAAAGTAATCACCCGCGAAAATGCACCGCGGATTCGCGCGCAGATCGTCGCCGAGGCCGCTAACGGTCCGACGCTTCCCGATGCCGACAACATTCTATTCGATCGAGGCATCATGGTTTTGCCCGATATTTTGGCCAACGCCGGCGGCGTGACGGTCTCGTACTTCGAGTGGGTACAAGACCTGCAAGCAAACTTCTGGGAGGAGGACGAGATCAACGAGCGTCTGAAGCGCAAGATGACGCGCGCGTTTCGCGAGGTGCACGAGCAAGCGAAGCGGCACGGCGTCTCGATGCGCAAGGGCGCATACTGCGTTGCCGTTGCGCGCGTTGCGGAGGCGACGAAACTGCGCGGTCTCTATCCCTGACGCAACTGGGCCTCTTCGGCGGGGGCCCTCGAACGCTCGTTGACGACGAAACCGGCTCTATACTCTATCTCCCGGGCTTCGTCGACTCCGGGAGAGCGGCGGCCTGGTTCGAAGCGCTTCGCGACGGCATCGCCTGGCAGAGCGAACGCCGCCGGATGTACGATCGCGAGGTCGTCGTCCCGCGCCTCGTCGCGCGCTATGCTCTCGACGCGAAGGGACTGCCTCCCGTGTTGCGTGAGGCGGCGTCCCGCGCGGCACAGGCAAGCGGCACCGCATTCAATAGCGTCGGTCTGAACTATTACCGCGACGGGCGCGATAGCGTCGCCCCGCACAACGACCACCTCTACGAGATCGTCACCGGCCATCCGATCGCGCTGATCTCTCTCGGCGCCACGCGGCTGATGACAATTCGTAGTAAGAGCAAACCGCGCCGGGTGCTCGACCTCGATCTCGAGGGCGGGAGTCTGTTATTGATGAGCTACGAAACGCAGCTGCATTACGATCACGGCGTACCGAAGAGCAAGAACCCTGTGGGACCGCGCATCAGCGTGGCCCTACGCGTCCGCCCGGCCTCAGACGCCGATCTGGCCGAGGTCGGAAATGATGAGCTGGACCTTGGGATTCTCCCACCAAGTGACGATGATCGCTTCGAGCTCGGGCAGCAAGCGCAGACGCGCAACGTGCGCTTCGATGGCGCCCGGGTCCGGCGCCGGCTTACGGATCTCGGCATGCAGCTCGTCGACGGTGGCGTGGGCCGCGTGATCGTCGGGTAGCGCGGCGTGCAGATCTTCGTGCGGGAGCGCCAGGAGCTCTTCGCTTGCGACCATGCCGGTCGCATCGGCCGCGGTAATCCCTTCACGGAGATTACCAATTCGTTCTTCGATATCTGGTTGGCCGGCGTTTTGAGAGTTCTCGTCCATGGCGTCATCGTACCAGCTTGGGCGATGGCGCTCCTGTGCATGCTGGTGCTGGGAGGTTGCCAGCGGGCGGCGGCCCAGCCGCACGTGCTCGTTATCGCCGATAACGTCGATCCCTCGTCGCTCAATCCGCTGCTGGCGCACGATCAGGAGACCATCGGCTACGATCTGCTCGTCACGCAAACGCTCGTTGGGCTCTCGGCCGCCAATCGGCTCGAGCCGATCCTCGTGACGCGGGTCCCGTCGCGCGAAAACGGCGACATCTCGCCGGACGGCAGAACGATCGTCTATCATTTGCGCCCTGGCATCCGGTTTGCCGACGGGCGAGAGTTGACATCCGGCGACGTGCTCTTCACCTATCGCGCCATCCTCGACCCTCGCAACCCGGTGGAGTCGGTCGATGCCTACCGCCGGATCGCCGCATTGCAGGCACGCGATCGCTACACCGTCGTCGTTCGTTTGAAGCGGCGCTGGAACGCCGCCGTCGCCGAGCTCTTTGCCCAGGCGGATTTCGCCTTTGGCATCCTTCCCGCGCATGCATTCGCATCCGATGACGTGACGCGCGCCGCTTGGAATCGGCGCCCCTTTGGTACGGGGCCTTTTGCCGTGACACAGTGGCAACGTGGAAACCGCATCGTGCTAGAGCCCAACCCGTATTACCGGCCGGCGCCGCGGCTGCGCCGCATCGTGCTTGCGCTGATTCCGACGACGCAGGCCGGGCTGCTGGCGCTGAGTTCGCGCGCGGTGGACGTCGCTGAAGCGAGTCCCGCGCAGATTGCGGACGCGAGAAACGTCCCCCAAGCGCACGTCGTCGTTACGCCGATCAACGGCCTCTACATGCTGATGATGCGGATCGACGCTGCGCCGACGAACGACCCGCACGTGCGGCGCGCCATCGCCGCGGCGATCGATCCGGCGCAGATCGTGCGCGGAGGGTTCGGCGTTCTCACTGCGGCGGACTCATTTCTGCCGCCCGTCTTTTCGTGGCACGATGCCGCGAGCTCTGAGGGTGATCCAGCGGCCGTCGCACGCGAGCTGCATGCCGGCGGCTGGCGGCAAAGCGGCGGGCGCTGGACGAAGGCAGGGCGCCCGTTAAGCGTTACGATCGCGCTTGCCCCCGAACGCGGTACGTGGATGCAGTTGATCGAACAAGAGCAGCTGCGCCGCGCCGGCATCGACGCGCAGCTGAAGCCCTATCCGGCCGCGCTCTTCAACGCACCGGACGGGCCATTACGCTCGGGTGCTTTTACGCTGGCCGCAACCTGGTGGATCGGCGCGGCGGATCCGGAGCAGTCGGTCATCTTCGCCTGCAGTCAGCGTGGACCCGACGGTAACAACTCGATGGACTACTGCAACCCACGCTTCGACGCGCTCTTCGACGATCAGGCCGTAACCGGCGATCCGGTTCGGCGCCGGCACGATTTCATCGGCATGCAGCGCATCGTGCGCGTGGACACGCCAATTGCTGCGGTGGCATTCGCGTCGAACGTCGACGTCGTAAGCAATCGGGTAAGCGGATTCCGCCGGAACATGCTGATGTATCCGGTCGGAGCCGAACTTTGGGATACGCGCTAAGTCGGTAGCGGCGTCGGTGAGCTCGAGGGCTGGGGCGTGGAGCCGTAGATCGCTTGCGCGGTCGAACAGACGGTCTTCGAACCCAGCTTGTAATCGATCAGCTCGTCGCCGGCGGCCGACGTCGCGGTCGCGCCGAGCGTAACCGGCGTACCGGCCGGCAGCGGAATCCGGTTGTACAGCAGATCGGTCTGACGCGTCAGCGCGTCGACGCTTCGATCGCCAAGGTTGTCGTCGAACCATTTGCAGGTATCGACCGCCCCGGGCAGGCCGGTAAACGAGTAGAGTATCGGCTCCGCCGACACGACGGCACCTCCCGTCGCGACCAGGACGGCAAAGGCGATGGCGGCTGACGTGCGCTTCATGCCGTGCAGATACTACGCGCTCCTGCGGCGCCCTGTCTGCGCCGCGGCCGCTTGCGTCAGCAGGCGCCGAACCTCGTCGTCACTGGTCTGTTCGAAGTTACTGTAGTAGAGACCGACGGCGACGAAGGGTTCGGGGGTGAACGGACAGACCACACGATCGGCGACGGGGTACAACGTCTCGCAGGTGCGGTACGAGGCGACCGGCACGGCAACGACGATCTCGGCGGGTTTACGGCGCCGCAGCGCCGTCGCGGCCGCCCGCATGGTCGCGCCGGTGGCCAGCCCGTCGTCAACGAGGATCACGATTTTGCCGGCGATGTCGGGCGGCGGGCGACCATCCCGGTACGCATGCTCGCGGCGGCGGATCTCGTCGCGTTCTCGCTGCACTACGCCGCTAACGACCTCTTTGTCGAGGCCGAGCGTAACGATGAGCTTTTCATCGACGACACAGGTTCCGTCGCTCGCGAGGGCCCCCATCGCCAGTTCCGTATGCCCCGGAACCCCCAGTTTGCGAACGATGTAGACGTCAAACGGAAGGTGCAGACGCGTCGCGATTTCGTAGCCCACCGGGACGCCGCCGCGCGGCAGCGCCAGAACGATCGCATCGGGGCGGTCGGCGTAGCTCTCGAGCGCCGCTGCAAGCAGACGCCCCCCTTCCGCGCGGTCCTTAACTATTCAGGGATACCTCCGTCGTGCTCGATGATTTCTTGGGTCGTCACATTCTTATGTTTTTTGATGCAGGTGGCCCTGGGAGGCAGTGGCTCCTCCGGCACAAACTTCGTCGGCTTCTGCGAGAAGTTGAACATGTCGCCGATTGAGGTCGAGGTTTCGTCGGTTGTATGAAGCGAGCCCAACCCGAAGTTCTGCTCGATGAACTTTAAAATGCTTCCGAAATCGTACTGCGTGTGCACGACCGTATTTGAGCGAGCCCACGGCGAGATCGCGACCATTCCTACGCGAAAGCCGAGGCTGGTGTAGTTGGTCTGCGCCGGAGGAACAGGATCGTACCATCCACCCCAATCGTCCCAAAGAAGGATGATGGAGGTGCTGTTCCAGTACTTGCTCTCGCCGATGGCGTTGACGACGGAGCTGACCCAGCGGGGTCCACCGCTGCAACCACTGGCGGGATGATCCGAATCCTGGAGCGTCGGTATCACCCACGAAACGGCGGGCAACGTACCGCTCTTGACGTCTTTAAAGAAGGAAGTGTTTGGGAAGCTCATGTGCGCCCAATCGGCACCGTGGCCATGGCAGTCGTACGGCGAGTTGTGCGGCGGCGTCCACGTTTTACACCGGACCTTGGCGATCGCATCGTAGCCGTTCCAAACGCCGCCCGAGAAGTCCTGAGAGTAGGTATCGACGTAGTACTTCCACGAGACATTTGCCGGATCGAGCAGGTCGGCGATCGTGCCGTACTCCGTGAAGCACGGGAATGGCAGACCTTTATGCGGCGGCATGATTTCTCGACCGTCTGGTAGCAGAACCGCCGTCTGCGCGCCCGGGTAAGCATCGCAGCCCCACGGGATGGTCTCCGGCTGATCGGTGAGTGATTCGTTCGCGTTGAGCCGCACGGTGCCCGAGAGAATCATTTGGTGTGAGATGAAACTGGCCGCCGTGTCCGTGAAGAACATCGCGTCGGCGAGGGCGTACCGTTTCGCAAAATCCCAATACGCCTTCGTCTCGGAACGCTCGACGTACGCATAAGGATAGAGCATTGCAGGCCCGGAGCCCCCGGACTCGCCGAAGTTGATCAACGAGAACCCGTTGTTCTGGCAGACGCCTGACGAGTTGGCGTTACACTCGACTTCGAAGCCGTGGTGACTGTGGTCGATGTCGGTGCCAAGTCCGATATCGTCGGTCGTTTCGAGCGTGACGGGCGTCAGCTTGGCGGTCCCGCTCTGACACCATTTCTTGCCCTCGAAGTGCCCCTCGAGACACTTACCCGACATTGCGGTCGTCGCGCCGGGAAAGCCCGCGAAGATGTTATTGAAGCTTCGATTCTCCTGCATCATGATGATGACGTGCTGGATCTTTTGCGGCTGCACCGGCGGCGGCACGACGTTGGAACCGTTGCAAGCGGTTAGGCACGCGATCGCAGTCAACGCGAGAAGGGTGGAGCGTCTTTTCAAGAGGCCTCCTTACGATTGCGGTCCTTAACTATTCAGGGACACCTCCGTCGTGTTCGATGATCTCGCGGGCATTTGCTCCTCCGGTGCATTTCTTTTCAGGAGGCAACGCTTCGGGGACATATGCGGCCGGCTTCTGATTGAAGTCGAACATGTTCAGCATCGACGCGGCACTCGCATCGGTCGTATGCAGCGACCCGAGCCCGAAGGTCTGCTCGATGAACTTGAGGATGCTGCCGAAGTCGTATTGCGTGTGCACCACCGTGCTCGGATGCGCCCATGGCGAAACGACAACCATTCCCACCCGGAATCCCAGGCTGGTGTAGTTGATCTGCGCCGGGGGTACCGAGTCATACCAGCCGCCCCAATCGTCCCAGACCAAAACGATCGCCGTGCTATTCCAGTACTTGCTCTCGCCCACAGCGTTAATGACGCTGGTGACCCAGTGCGGCCCGTGGTTGCAGCCGCTAGCCGGATGGTCTGAATCCGCCAGCGTCGGTATTACCCACGAAACCGCCGGTAACGTGCCGTTCTTCACGTCGGTGAAGAACGTCGTGTTTGGGCTGCTAATGTGCACCCAATCGGCACCGTGACCATGGCAGTCGTACGGCGAGTTGTGTGGCGGCGTCCACGTTTTACACCGGACCTTGGCAATGGCATCCCAGCCGTTCCAAACGCCGCCCGAGAAATCCTCAGAGTACGAGTCCACGTAGTCCTTCCACGAAACGTGCGCTGGGTCCATGAGGTCGGCGATCGTGCCGTACTCGTCGAAGCACGGGAACGGACCGTTCATGAGCTCTTTGCCGTCCTTCTTGAGGACGGGCGTTGTCGTTCCCGGCGGGGCGTCGCAGCCCCATGGGATTGCATCGGGCTGATCGGTGAGCGACTCGTCCGCATTAAGCTGCACCGTGCCCGAGAGAATCATCTGGTGTGAGATGAAACTGGCCGCGGTCTCCGTGAAGAACATTTCGTCGGCAAGTGTATATCGTTTTGCAAAGTCCCAATACGCCTTCGTCTCGGAACGCTCGACGTACGCATAAGGATAGAGCATAGCAGGCCCGGCGCCGCCGGACTCGCCGAAGTTAATCAACGAGAAGCCGTTGTTCTGGCAGACGCCCGAAGGGTTCAAGTTGCATTCGATCTTAAAACCATTGTGACTGTGGTCGATGTCCTCGCCGAGCCCGAGCTGGCCCGTCGATTCAAGGGTTACCGGCGTGAGGGTAGCCGTACCGGTCTGACACCATTTCTTGCGTTGGAAGTGTCCCGGTTCGCAGGGCCCGGACATGGCGGTCGTCGCGCCGGGAAAGCCTGCGAAAATGTTGTTGAAGCTTCGGTTCTCCTGCATCATGATGATGATGTGCTGGATTTTTTGCGGCTGCACCGGCGGCGGGACGACGTTGGAACCGTTGCAAGCAGTTAGGCACGCGATCGCAGTCAACGCGAGAAGCGGGGAGCGTCTTTTCAAGATGGCCTCCTAACGATGTGCTAAATTGCTTTACCGTCGGGAGGCGAAGGCCTGCTGGCGTTGGAGGCGAGACGAACCGGCGCGAAACTCCGTTAACTAAACGTGACATGTTCTTCGACGCAGGAAACCCGGAGATCGCGTCGCAGCGTTACTGCGACCAGGAAAGGAGTCTAGTTTGAGGCTTTCTTCACTATTCTCAATAACTTTGGTTATTGCATTGACCGCTTGCAGCGGCGCGATGAACTCGTTGCCGGCCGGGAGTGCAATCCATCCCAGCGCGGCGCAACTCGGACTCTGGCCGCGCGCGGGCCGCGCCGAGCGCGTCTGCGCCGACGTGCCGGAGGGTTTCGCGCGCTGCCAGGCATGGATTCGGACCGACGTTCAGGGGCTCATAAAGAACGGAACGCCTGCCGGCTACTCGCCGAGCGATCTTCAGACCGCGTACAGCCTGTCCGGCTATAGCTCGGGTAACGGGAGCGGCGAGACCGTCGCCATCGTCGACGCATACAACGATCCCAACGCCGCCTCGGACTTAACGGTCTACCGGTCGCAGTGGGGCCTCCCGGCCTGCAACGTTTCGAACGGCTGCTTTACGAAGGTCGAGCTCGGTAAGACTGCAAACGCCGGTTGGGCGCAAGAAGAGTCGCTGGACGTGGATATGGTCTCGGCGATCTGCCCGAAGTGCAATATCATGCTGGTCGAGGCCGCTTCCAACAGCACGTCTGCGCTCGCCGCCGCCGAGAAATACGCAACCGCGCACGCGAACTACGTCAGCAACAGTTGGAGCGGAAACGAGGGCTCCAAAACCCACGACGGCGACTTCAACGTCAGCGGCGTCGCGATTACGGCGGCTACCGGCGACAGCGGTTACAACAAAACGGCGCAATGGCCCGCAATCCTTCCGACGGTTACCGCCGTCGGCGGAACCAGCCTGACGTCGTTTAGCCCGCGCAGGGAGAGCGCATGGTCCGGTGCCGGAAGCGGCTGCAGCAAGGTCTATGCCAAGCCGAGCTTCCAAAGCGGGCTGAGCACCGGCTGTGCGATGCGCGCTCAAGCCGATGCGTCGGCCGACGCCGATCCGGACACCGGCGTTGCCGTCTACGACACGTATCGTGAGAGCGGCTGGCTCGTCTTCGGCGGCACCTCCGTCGCAACGCCGATCATCGCATCGGTCTTCGCGCTGGCCGGCAACACTGCAAACAACGACGATACCCACCTCTATGCGCACGCGGCCAGCCTGAACGACGTCACCACTGGCGCGAACGGAGACTGCGGCGTGCCGCTCTGCACGGCAGGCGCAGGCTGGGACGGTCCGACGGGGTTAGGAACGCCGGACGGCATCGGGGCTTTCTAGTAAAACTCTAACGTTACGGCGCCGCCGCGGCGGGTAACAGCGAACCATGAAGCTCTATACGGCAATGAGTTCGCTGGTCGCGGCGGTACTGCTCCTCGCCGGTGCGTGCAACGTACCGGCCGTGGCGCAGGACTACGGCGTTCCGGCCTATACCACGTGGCAGTCCGATTGGGACGCCTACCACTACGATCGTCACCACGTAATCCTGGGAACGGTCAGCGGCTTTTCGCCGTACCGTCTGACGGTGGCGCGTCGCAACGGCGACGTGCAGACGGTCGATCTCAAGCATGGCACGGTTATCTATCCCACCGGAAGCACCCCGGCGACCGGACAGCGCGTGGCGCTGGTCGGTTACTACAGCAACGGCACGTTTATCGCTAATCGGGTAATCCTTCATCCCTAGCGCGGGAGCTGCGACTGCGCCGCCGGCCGTCGCGCTGGTGGCGCAGCGTTTTTCGCAAGGAACCCGCGGCATCGTATCGTTCCGCCTTCACCGCGTGCTCGACGTGCATGCCGGCTTCTCGAAGCGTCACGAGGATTTGCTCTTGACCGGCATCTATCAGGATGGGACCATTGTAAAGGTGCGCGTCATCAGCTACACGATCGATGGTAAGGCGGCCGGCCCCCGGGATGCCGCGGCAATGGCGCAGGCTTACGAGAATCCCAGACCGGGCGAAGTCTTCGCGCCGCCCTTCGATCCCCGCTACCTCTCCGATTACTCCTACCGTCAGGGCGCCGCGCGAACGATTGCCTTCACCTCGAGCGTGCGCGACGAGGCGCACGGAACCGGTACCTTTACCTACGACGCCGATGCCGACGTCGTGTCGTACACGTATGCGCCGAACGCGTTGCCGCCGCACGCGACCGCGGGAACGATCACCGACCTTCGTTCCGAAGTATTGCCCGGCTATTGGGCCGTGACGCAAGAGACCCAAGAGTACAAGGGGAGTTATGGGCCCTTTTCCGGCTCGGGAACCGAGACGGTGGACTTCTCCGATTTTCGTCGCTTTGCGGACCTGGAGAGCGCGCTGGGCTCGCTGTAGCGGTACCGCGCGGAAGGCTTTGTGCCGCCCGCAGAAAACCGTGAGCAGCGGAGGAGAAGTGCATGCCGGATTTTCTTAAGACGCTGTTCGTAAACCCGCCCACTTTCGAAGGGTTCGATGGGGGCGCGGGCTCGCGTTATCAGTGTCGCCGCGAGGTGCGCTCGTTTTGGTATCCCACGTGGTTGGCGCAACCGGCCGCGATGGTGCCCGGCAGCAAGCTCGTAGACGCGCCGCCCGACGACTTGACGGTCGACCAAGTCGCACCGCTGGCGAAGGATTACGAGCGCATCGTTCTTCACACGAGCGCTCCCTCGTTCAACAACGACGCGCGCTTCGCGGCGCGCTTGAAAGAAGAGAATCCAAATGCGGTCGTCGGCATGGTCGGTGCGCACGTCAGCGTTCTGCCCGAGGAGTCGTTGCGCGGTGCGCCCGCAGTCGACTGGGTGAGCGTCGGCGAGTTCGACTATACGTGCGTCGACGTCGCGTTGGGGAAACCGCTAAAGGAGATCGAGGGTCTGGCGTACCGCGAGAACGGCGAGATCGTGCGGACGCCCGAGCGGCCGATCATCATGGACATGGAGGCCTTCCCCTCCGTGCTCGACGTCTACCGGCGCGACCTGACGATTCCAAACTATTTCAACGGGTACTTGCGCCACCCATACCTCTCGTTTTACACGGGACGCGGCTGCAAGTCGAAATGCACCTTCTGTCTCTGGCCGCAGACGATCGGCGGGCATCTCTACCGCGTGCGCAGCGTCGACAGCGTTGCGGCTGAGATGGCCCGCGCTAAGCAGATGTTCCCCGAGGTCAAGGAGTTCTTCTTCGATGACGACACGCTCACCGATAACGGTCCGCGCGTCGAAGAGATCGCACGCCGCCTGGGACCGCTGGGAATTACGTGGTCGTGCAATGCCAAGCCAAACGTTCCGCGGTCAACGCTCGAGGTAATGCGGGCCAACGGCCTGCGCCTCTTGCTGGTCGGTTACGAGTCGGGGAATCAGCAAGTCCTCAACAATATGAAGAAGGGGACGCGTATCGACATTATTCGTCGCTTCTCTAAGGATTGCCGCGAGCTGGGGATCAAGGTACACGGAACCTTCATCCTCGGCATGCCCGGCGAGACGCCGGAGACGATCAAGGAGACGATCGACTTTGCCTGCGAGATGGATCCCGAAACGATCCAAGTCTCGCTAGCCGCGCCGTATCCCGGCACGTACCTTTATAAACAGGCGCAGGAGAACGGCTGGCTGGAGGTTTCGGACGGCTTGGTCGATACGCACGGCGTGCAGCATGCCGCGCTCAACTATCCGGGCCTGACCTCGACGATGATGTTCGAATCGGTGGACGAGTTCTACCGTCGCTTCTACTTCCGTCCGCGCAAGATGTTCTCGCTGTTGGGGGGCATGATCGGCGACCGTCAGGTCATGAAGCGCCGGTTGCGCGAAGGCAAGGAGTTCTTCGCGTTCCTGCGCGAGCGCAAGCGCGAAGAGCGGGCCGCCGCCCGCGAAAGCCTCGCGGTCTCATCCTGACAGGCTAAGGACCGAAATGCTATACGCATCGAGCGTGAGCGGGATGCTCGTACCGACCGTGCCGAGACTCTTGGTCACGGGGCCGACCCAACGATTCCCTTTGGATTTGTCGTACTGCGCCGCGCCGTAGACCGACAACGTTGCGGCGAAGGTGCTCTTCCCTGAGTTGCTCAGGCGTGCCTCAACGGGGATCGGCTTGAGGCGATTGTTGAAGAGCACGAGCGCATAACCAGCGGTTTCCGCAAACCCGTAGGCGCGAACGGCCGGCTGCAGCGATGCCGGCACGCTTGCGAACGTACGACCCGGCCGGCACGGTGCTCGCAAAGAGCGCCATCACGCGTGCGGTCGGAAAGGGTGTGCCGCCGGGAATCTTCGGCGTGTTCGCGCAGCCTTCGTCGCCGTCGGGAAGACCATCGGAGAAGAGAGCCTCGCTTCCGAAATGCTGCCAGCCGTAGAGCCTTTTGGAGTAGTCGCCGCTCTCGTCGCAACTGCCGTACGCCAGCCACCAGGTCGCCATCGGAACGCCGGCGTTCAGGATCGTACCGAGGATCTGCCCGAGGTACAAGCCGTTGACGATGGAGACGGATTGCTTGCCCTCTTCGCCGGCGTCGTTGTTGAACTCGCCGAGGTAGATCGGCATGTTCTTGGAAAGCCCGGCGGTGTTCATCTGCGAGCGCAGACCGGAAAGATCGTTTGCGAAGTTGTCGACGTCGGGACCGAGCAGCTTCTTATCGCTATCTACGTTGTACTCCGGATAGTAGTGCAACTCGACGAAATCGAACGGTTGCGCGTGCTTGAGGACCTCGTCGTTCCACGTGTAATCGGATGGAACGTCGACGACGACGCCCAGCTTCGCTTGCGAATCGGCATGTTTCACTGCAGGATAGTAGCCCGTGCGCACCGCGTCGGAGTACGTCGCCGGATCGTGGGGATGCGGGTGCAGGTCGTACTCCCACGAGCCGTAGACCTCATTGCCGACGGTCCAGTAGGGTACCTGATACCCGTGATTCTTTGCCTCGGTCACCCACGCGGCGGCTTCGCTGGGCTCCCCACCGCCGTTACAGGCGCGATTGCTGCCGTAGTTGAGGGTGATCGCGACGTCGATGTGCAGCGGGCCCGCGGTATGCGTCACGAGATGATCGAACGTCGAGCCCGGCGAGATGTAGCCCATGCCGTCGCAGAGCGAACCGCCGTGCTCCCAGTGGTACGCGTCGGACTCCGAGCCGCCGGGAAAGCGCGCGAGTCCGATGCCGGCTTTGCGCAGCGACGGGTTGACGAACGACTGACGGAAGTCGTACCACGTGACGATGGAAGCACCATATGCATCGCGGGAGACCGTCGGACCGCTGGAACGGGCATCGAGCACGATCGCCGGAACCGCCCGAGAGAACGCCGGCTGCAGCGGAGCAGTAGGGATGGTTCGAGCCGCCGTACAGGACGCGGCAAAGATTGGAATGAGAACGCCGCCGGCCATCGACCGCAAACGCATACGAACCTCCTGTGCCAAAGTATAGCCTAACCGCTTCCGTCAGCGGACCCACGATTGACGAACATACGTTCGCATGATAGAGTCGATGGCGTGAAGAGGCGGAGCGTCGCGTGAGCTGGCTGTCGCGGCTGCGCTCCTCGCTCGGACGCGCCCGTGAAGTTCTTTCGGCGGTCACCCGTTTGGGATCACCACAGCGTCCGATAACGCCGGAGTTTTGGGACGAGTTCGAGGAGACGCTCATCGTCGCCGACTTCGGCGTGCCGACGACCGCGAAGGTCGTTACCGGCCTGCAGACCGTCGCCAAGCAAGAAGAGTGGACGACGACCGATCTGGTCATCGCGCGCTTCCGTAAGGACGTCGAGCGCTTTCTGACACTGCCGAATCCACGACTGCAACTCGAACCGCCGCCGGCCGTCATTTTGGTCGTCGGCGTCAACGGCAGCGGGAAGACGACGACGATCGGCAAGCTTGGGACGCGACTGCATAAGGAAGGAAAGCGCGTGATGTTCGTTGCCGGCGATACCTTCCGGGCCGCTGCCGCCGAGCAACTTGCCGTTTGGGCCGAGCGCAGCGGCAGCATCATCGTGCGCGGTGCGGAGGGCGCAGATCCGGCGTCGGTGATCTTCGACGGTTTGCGCGCCGCGAAGGCGCGCGGCTTCGACGTGGTCATCGTAGATACGGCCGGCCGGCTTCAAACCAAAGCCAACCTCATGGAAGAACTGAAGAAGATGCGGCGCGTCATCGAGCGGGAAATGGGCGAACCACCCGCGGAGACGCTGCTCGTCATCGACGGAACGAGCGGGCAGAACGCGATCTCGCAGGCGAAGCTCTTCAACGCGGCGACGCAGCTGACGGGAATCGTGATCACGAAGCTCGACTCCACCGCAAAGGGTGGCGTGCTCGTTGCGATCGTGGACGAGCTCGAGATTCCGATTAAGCTCGTCGGTCTAGGCGAGGCTGCCGACGATCTGCGCGACTTTTCGCCGGCCGAGTTCATCGACGCGCTCTTCGACGATACGGCGGAGGCCGCCGTATCGCCGTGAACGTCCTAATAGAATGCCATACCCTTGGCACTCAGGCGTGAGAGCGTGATAAATAGGGCGGTAAACCCGCAAGAGAAAGGAACCAGAATGGCTGCAGAAGACGAACGACAACTTGCTCTCGCCAACGCGCTGACTCAGATCGAGCGGCAGTTCGGCAAAGGGTCGATCATGCGGATGGGCGATTTCCAGGAGCGCATGGCGTTCGACGTCATATCGACCGGCTCGATCGCGCTCGATCTAGCGCTTGGGGTGGGGGGCTTGCCGCGCGGACGCATCGTCGAAATCTACGGTCCCGAGTCGAGCGGCAAGACGACGTTGGCACTGCATGCGATTGCCGAGGCGCAAAAGACCGGAGGAACCGCGGCCTTCGTCGACGTCGAGCACGCGCTGGATCCGAACTATGCCGCCGCGCTCGGCGTCGACCTCGACAACCTGCTGGTCTCGCAGCCGGATACTGGGGAGCAGGCGCTCGAGATTGCGGAGATGCTGACGCGAAGCAATGCCGTCGACGTGGTCGTCGTCGACTCGGTAGCCGCCCTCGTAACCCGCGCCGAGCTGGAAGGCGACATGGGCGACGCGCACGTCGGGTTGCAGGCTCGTCTGATGTCGCAGGCGCTACGCAAGCTTACCGCCGCGATCTCGCGCAGCAAGACGATCATGATCTTCATCAATCAGCTTCGTGAAAAGGTCGGCGTCATGTTCGGCAATCCGGAGACGACTTCGGGTGGCCGCGCGCTGAAGTTCTACGCATCGGTGCGCCTCGACGTTCGTAAGCTGGAGACGATCAAGGTCGGTCAAGACGTAGTCGGCACGCGCACGCGCGTCAAAGTGGTCAAGAACAAGGTGGCTCCGCCGTTCCGGCAGGCCGAGTTCGACATAACTTACGGCCACGGAATCTCGAAGATGGGTTCGGTTCTCGACGTGGCGCTCGATCAGAACATCGTCGGCAAGAGCGGCTCCTGGTATACCTATGGCGAGCAGCGCATCGGTCAAGGGCGCGAAAACGCCAAGGCCTTCCTTGAAGAGAACCTGGATATCGCCACCGAGATCGAAGGCAAAATTCGCGAGGAACTGAGCAAGGTCGCTTCGACCAACGGTAAGGCTCCGGCAGCAGCCGCCGTCGAATAGCCAGCCCTTCGACAAACTCGGGATGACACATAGGGCCCTTCAACAATGCCCGCGCAGAGCTGACTCTGAAAGCGTGAGGCGCTGGGGGCACCGTAAGCGAGGCGTCGCGACTTTTCGGGCGAGCCATGGACGGCGAAAGCCCGAAAAGCGCGCGAGTAGGAGCGCCGCATGGACGCGGCGCGACGAACGTCCTCGCGGCGGTGCTCCCAGCGCCTCGCGTCGCGCGCTCAGGATGTCATAGCGTTAGAATGACGTTTCGTCCTCGCGGCGGTGTACTAGGCGCTTCACGCGAGCGTCCTTCGACAGACTCAGGATGACAAACAGCCCGTATTGCGCCGCGCTCGCGATGCTGGCGAGGCAGCGCCTGACCGAAGCGCAGCTCTGGCAACGCCTCGAGCGGAAGGGCTTCACTGATGAGGCCGTGCGCGAAACCGTCGAACGATGCAAACGGGAAGGGTTCGTTGACGACCGCCTCTACGCAACACTCTACGTGGAGCGCAAACGTAAGGCGGTCGGCGACGGACGGCTGGTCGGCGAGCTGATTCGCAAAGGCATCGACGGCACCGCCGCGACCCATGCCGTCGCGTCGTTGGAACGCGACGAGGCGGCCCGCTGCGAGGCGGCTTTCGAGCGGATCCTCATCCGAAAGCCGGATGTGGCCTACCCGTATGCGGCGCGCCGCCTCGAGCGGCTCGGTTTCCCCGCCGCTACGATCTACCGGACCCTGCGCGACCACGCCGCGCACTTCGGCCCGTTGAGCGGCCTCGAACTGAACTAGGTTCCCCAGGTCCCAGTGCCCTACGAAGCCGGGCACTCGTTGGAGCATGGCGACGCAAACTATTCTGCTTGCCGACGATGACCGAGCGATTCGCGAGCTGCTGGCGCATCATTTCGAGCGCGAAGGATTCGCAACCATCGGCGTCTCCGACGGCAATGCGGCGCTGCGACATGCGCGTAGCGCCGCGGACCTTCTCGTCCTTGACGTTGGGCTGCCCGGCGTGAATGGTTATGACGTTGCGCGAACTCTTCGGCGAGAAGAGCGTACGCTACCGATCGTCATGATCACGGCGCGTTCCGAAGAGCTGGATCGCGTGGTGGGCTTCGAACTCGGCGCGGACGACTACCTCTGCAAGCCCTTCTCCCCCCGCGAGCTCGTCGTGCGAGTGAAGGCGATCTTGCGTCGCACCGGCCGGCCGGTCGTGCAACCCGGCCGGATCATGCACTTTGGGCGTCTCGAAGTCGACCCCGCCGCTCGCGAGGCTCGGGTAGACGGCACGGACGTCAAGCTCAAGCCGCGCGAGTTTGCCCTCTTGATGGAGTTCGCGGCGAACCCCGGCGTCGCGCTTTCGCGCGACTGGCTCCTTCAGCGCGTTTGGGGTTTCGATTTCAACGGCGACGAGCGAACGATCGATGTCCACGTCCATCGCTTGCGCGCGAAGATCGAAGAGCCGTGGAAGCTTCCGTCGATGCTGCGCACGGTTCACGGATTCGGTTATAAGTTTCTGCGACCTTAACGCAACGGTGACGGCGTGCTGGACCTTCACGAACTTGCGAACGCCATCGGCGAGCGTGCCGTGCTCCCGACTCTCGGGCACGAGCTGCGCACGCCGCTAACCTCGATACGCGGCTACATCGAGACGGTTCTCGAGGATCAGATCGACCCTCAGACGGCCCGCCGGTTCCTGGAGACGGCGCGTCGTGAAACGCTTCGCCTTAGCCGTCTCATCGACGGGCTGGAACGTTCGATGGCGTGCTCCGCGGCGCCCGCGGCAGGTGCACGATGCGACGTCGTCACCCAGATTCGCGACACGATCGAGATGATCGAACCTCTCGCGCGGCCGCGGGGCGTAACCCTTCGCGCGCGCCTGCCGGAGAGGGCAGTCGCGAGCATTGAAGGCGACGTCTGCGTTCACGCGCTTGCGAATCTGTTGGAGAACGCCGTGAAGCACGGCTGCGAGCGCGGCACCGTCGAGATTTCATGCCGTCGCGTTGGACTGCTCGTCGAGATTCTAGTCGAAGATGACGGAGCCGGTGTGGCACTGGGCGCGCGGCAAGCAATCTTCGCCGTCGGCGTTCGCGGTGAGGGCACTGGCGGATCCGGAAGCGGCATTGGGCTTGCCGTCGTAAAGGCGATCGCCGAATGCGCCGGCGGCGACGTGCGCGTCGAGAGCTCCTCGCTCGGCGGCGCTCGCTTCGTTTTGCGACTCCCGGCGGGATAAGGGGCTGCGGCCGGCGTAGATAACAGCCCGTGGCTATGTCCCGGGTTCCGTTCGCACATGCGAGTGAAGCCGAGCTCGCGCGAATCTTCGACTTCTACCGGATCGCCTGGGAATACGAGCCTCGCAGCTTCCCGATAGCGTGGAACGAGCGAGGCCGGCCCGTTGAGTTTTTCACACCGGATTTTTATCTGCCCGAGTACGACCTGTACGTCGAGCTCACCGTCGCGAAGCCGGCCCACAACACGCGCAAGAATCGCAAGGTTCGCCTGCTGCGATCGCACCATCCGCGCATCAACGTCAAGCTTTTCACCCGCCGCGACGTCGAGCGCATCTTTTCACGCTCGATGAAGCGGGCCTCATGATTGGAGAGCCGCTTTTCGATTCCAAATCCATCGCCGAGCGCGTCGCAGAGATTGGAGCAGCTATCTCGGAGGATTATGCAGGCAAGCTCCCGATCATGGTGGGTCTGCTGGGCGCGGCCGCTACTTTCCTGGCCGACCTGACGAGAGCCGTAACGATCCCATGCCAGCTTGACGTTATCTCTGTGAACAAGTATGGCGACGGCGACGGCATCGTCCTCGAGAAAGACCTGGCCATCCCGATCGGCCGGCGCCACGTCATCCTAGTGGACGATACAGTAGATACGGGCTTGACGCTCCAGTACGTGGTCAAGACCCTCCAGGCACGCGAGCCGGCCTCGCTCGCCGTCTGCGCGCTGCTGGATCGGCCGCATAGGAGGATTGCAGACATCGAAATCAAGTATAGAGGCTTTGAAGCCCCCGACGTATTCGTCGTGGGTTATGGTCTCGATTATCTAGGACGCTATAGGGAGCTTCCGGCTTTGTACGCCTACGGTACCTGGCCCGCGTGAAGGGCGCAGCACTTCGGAGAGTCACGATGGCGGCGCTCGCGTTGTTCGTCGCGCTGGTGCTGGTGCAGGGTCGCACTTTGGCCCTGGAGCTGCACTCGATCGAGCAGGCCGCCGCGGACTACCGAAGTCCGAACGAGCATTTGGAAGAGATGTTCCGAGCCGCGTTGCTCGACACGAGCCGGCTCGCGCAGTATGCGCCCGACGGCACGGCCTACATTCCCACCGGCGACATCCCCGCGGAGTGGCTGCGCGACGCAAGCGCCCAAGCGCGTCCGTATCTCTTCTTTGCAAAGGAAGATCCCGACGTCCGCGCGTTGTTGCGGGCGATCATCGCGCGCATGGTCAAGTATCTGCAGATCGATCCCTATGCTAATGCCTACACCCTCGATTACCGCGTGTGGGAGCAGAAGTTCGAGCTGGATTCCCTCGCCTATCCTACGGCGCTGGCCTGGAGTTATTGGAAGACCACCGGCGATACGTCGATCTTCAACGGCGATTTCTCCCTCATGCTCGACGCGGTGCTGGCCACGATGCAGCGCGAGCAGAATCATCCCCGCTACTCGCGGTACACGCACAAAGAGCTTGCCGCCGATGGCACGGGGCGCCCGGTCAGCTATACGGGGATGATCTGGACCGGTTTTCGCCCTTCGGATGACGCCTGCTACTATAACTTCTTGATCCCCTCGGAGATGTTTGCCGTCGTGGCCCTGGGCGACATGTCCGAGATCGAGCTGCAGGTTTATCACAACGTTGTAAAAGCGCGCGAAGCGCGTGCGTTGCGCGACGAAGTGCAGCGGGGGATTCAGACCTACGGTCTCGTTCTCGTTCCGAAGTACGGCTACATTTATGCCTACGAGGTGGATGGTTTCGGCCATGCGATCCTCACCGACGACGCAAATATTCCAAGCCTGCTGGCCGCCCCATACTTCGGCTACACGACGCCGGACGACCGCTACTACCAGAATACGCGGCGCTTTCTGCTCTCGCAGGACAATCCGTTGTTTTATCAAGGACACGTGGCGCGCGGCATCGGTAGCCAGCACACGCCCGACCACTGGGTCTGGCCGCTGGCAATGATCGTCGAGGGCATGACGGCGACGACCTCGGCCGAGAAGGAGGACGTGCTCGCGCAGCTGCTCGCGAGCGACCCGGGCGATCACCTCTTGCACGAATCGTTCAATCCCGATAATCCGCAGCAATATACGCGGCAGAACTTCGGCTGGCCCAATGCGTTGTTCTCCGAGTTCGTGATGACCCAGTTCGAGGGCGCTCCCGAGATCCCGATGGGCGATACCAGCGACCTAGAGTTTCGAACGGAATAGCGCGCTGCGCTAGAAGGAAAGGATCCGGTGCCGTCTCGAGCTGACCTTATCGTCGGAGCGCAGTGGGGCGACGAAGGCAAAGGACGCATCGTCGACCTCTATGCCGCGAACTACGACGTCGTCGCGCGTTTTGCCGGCGGGGATAACGCGGGCCACTCGATCGTCGTCGGCGAGCGCGAGCTCGCACTGCGAATCGTCCCCTCGGGCGTGATGCATCCGCACGTCGAGCTTTTTGTGGGCGGCGGAACGGTGGTCAATCCGTATACGCTGCTCGACGAGCTCGAACGGCTCGCGGCGCTCGGCGTGGACGTCTCACGCGTCAAGATCTCCGATCGCGCGCACATCGTGCTGCCGCACCACGTTACCCGCGACGCCGCGGCGGAACGAGAGCGTGCAAGCGGTGCGATCGGCACCACGGGGCGCGGGATCGGCCCGGCCTACGTCGATCGCGCCGCGCGCAGCGGCATTCGATTCGCCGACATAATCGGCGGTACGGCCGTCGAGCGCGACGACGCGACCGCGCGCGCACTCGAAGCGGCGCAGCGCCTCGCTAGCCACGTTGTCGATGGGGTCGAGTATATGCAGGAACGCCTGCGCGGCGGCAAGCGGGTGCTGTTGGAGGGCGCGCAGGGAACCTTGCTCGACGTCGGCTACGGCACCTATCCCTACGTAACGAGCTCGCACACGATCGCCGGCGGCGCGTGCACGGGGCTGGGCATCGGGCCGGCCGCAATCGGCCGCGTGATCGGCATCTTCAAGGCGTACTGCACGCGCGTCGGTGCGGGCCCCCTGCCTTCGGAGCTGCTTGACGAGCGCGGAGAGCGGTTGCGCCGTCAAGGCGGCGAGTTTGGAACGGTGACGGGAAGACCGCGCCGTTGCGGATGGTTCGACGCTGTGGCGGCGAGGTATGCGGTCGGCGTCAACGGTTTGAGTAGCGCGGTCGTCACAAAGCTCGACGTGCTAACCGGCTTTGAGCGGATCGGAATCGTTACCGGCTACCGGCTTGGCGGCCGGAGGGCCGGATTCGCAGCCGCGGGAGCTGTCGGGCTGGAACTCGACGTCGAAGAGGTTACCGGGTGGAGCGAACCGATCGCAGATTGCCGGCGAATCGCCGATCTTCCGCGGGCCGCGCGCGCCTACCTCGACCGGCTGGCAGAGCTGCTCGACCTGCCGATCGAGCTAGTTTCGGTGGGACGTGAGAGATCGCAGTTGGCTCGCTGAGCGAACGTTGCGGGAGCTTTCTACGCATATGGCGCCAGGATTCGTCTTTCGCCTGCGGCCGCTGCTCGACGAACGCAAGCGCATCGAAGAGACGAAGCGGCGCGCATTCGCGCGCGCCGCTCAAGCGTTCGAGGAAAGCTCGCGAGAACTCGATCGTCTGACGCATGCGTTGCAGGCGGCCGAGCGCGCCTTGCACGAGTCTGCGCTTACGGGGCGGGTCGCTAACCTGTCTGTCTACGACGCCCATTTGCGCTACCTCGAGCGCATCATAGATTCGCACGAGGCGGGAAACGCCGTTTCCGCCAGCGCCGTCGAACACGCCGCGGCCGAGTTGCAAAGCGCCCATCGGGACCGGCGTCTCGTCGAAAAGCTCAAGGAGCGCCGGCTGCAGGAGTACGAGCGTGAAGAGGCGCGCCACGACGAGCTCGAGCTGCAAGAGACCAACGCGCGCCGGCGCAACACGCGATGATTACGCTCACGCGACCCAACGGTCAGCCCGTAATGCTCAACTGCGATCTGATTGAATCCGTAGAAGAAGAGGATGGCAAGAGCGTCATCGTACTGACGACCGGCAACGCGCTCGTCGTCGTGGATCCGTTGCAGGAGATCGAGGCCAAGGTCGTCGCGTTCAAGCGCAAGATCTATGGCCGGCCCTAGCGTCGCGCGGCGCGACCGATGCCGCTGAGCTTTTGGGGCGCGTATCTGATCAAGCTGCTCGTGCTGGGCGCCGTGCTCGCAGCGCTCTACGCGGCGGCGCACCGCCTCAAGGCGACCTTTGCGCGTGGCAAACGCCGCTACGTCAGCGTGGTCGAATCGATTATGCTCTCACCGCATGCCAGCGTGCATTTGCTCCGCGTCGGCACGAAGTATCTGCTGATTGGCGGCGGGAACGCCGGAGTCTGCAAACTCGCGGAGCTTAGCGCCGCCGAGGTGTCTACACCGCGAAATACCTGAACTGACCGATCTTGTTGCCGGCCGTCTCGACGAAGTAGATCTCGCTATCGAGTCCGAGCGCCATGGCGGTGGGCTGTGAGTTTGCCGTCGGTATCGAGTAGTAGCTGGCGTGGTGCGTCTTGACGAAGAACTGCCCCATCTTGTTGCCGGCCGTATCGGTAAAGTAGAAGTTTCCGTCGACCCCCTGGAGGATTTGATTCGGAGTCGACGACCGCGGTATCGGATACTCCGCCGTGATGACGCCCGTTATGCTGATGCGCCCGATCTGCTTTGCCTTCTCCTCGGTAAACCAGAGCGCATTATCGGTGCCCGCGGCGATGCCGGTCGGTTTCGAATTTGCCGTCGGCACCGTATATTCGCTCAACGGCGCACCGCTGATCGGCAAGCGCCCGATGCTGTTGGTGCCGGGCTCGGTAAACCAGAGCGCGCCGTCGGGACCATTGGTAATGGTCAGCGGTTTTGCATTGCCGTGCAAGCGGAACTGTGTAAACCGGACAAACGGCTTTCTCTTAAGCGGCTGAACGCGCCAGATCGAGTTGGTGCCCGGGTCGGTTACCCACATGTTGCCGTCCGAGCCTAGGGCGATGCCGACCGGGGTTGCCGAGGAATCGGGCATCGTGTACTCGACGTACGGCGGACCCGTGGTCGTGATCTCACCGATCTTGGCGACACTCTTCTCGGTGAACCACACATTGAGGTCCGGTCCGGGCCCCGATGCGATGCCGACCGGGCCGGCATTGCGGGTCGGGGTGACGTTTTCCGAGATGTTTCCGGCGCTATTGAGCTGCCCGATCTTGCTGGCGTGGAACTCGGTGATCCAGAGGTTGCCGTCGGCCCCCAGCGCGATTCCCATCGGCCGGCTCGACGCCGAGGGGATCGGATATTGACTGGTAACTGCGGGGGGAGGAGTGGGCGGCGGCGTCGGCGTTCCGCTCGTGATGGGGGTGCCCTTGCCGCAGGCCGCCAGTAGGACGGCCGTTAGGACCACGAGCAACGCCTGCGTCGTTCGCAACAATTTCTTCTCCTCAGCGTGGTGGGTTACGAGTAGCCCTCCCTTATTGGCAGAGCATTTCCGCTTTCCCCCAACGGCGCGGACGGGGGCGCTCGCTGGAGATGCCTTCTAATACTAATTGCTTAGTTGACAGAGCGGGCACGATGCGCTAGCATGCAACTAAGGAATTAATAGAAGCAGGGCTTCCTTAGAGAACATCGCTAGCCTGGCGAAGGAAACGACGACGAAGAAGATGGCGAGACGACGATCCAATACCTTGACCGAGGCCGAACTGCGGCTCATGGAGGTCCTCTGGCAGCGAGGCCAGGCGACGGTTGCCGATGTAACCGCAGCGCTGCCCCCGCCGCCAATCGCTTACAACAGCGTGCTTACGACGCTGCGCATACTCGAGCGAAAGGGATACATTGCGCACGAGGAGGCGGGGCGCGCGTTTCTCTACCGGCCACTGGTCGCGCGCGACGACGCGGCGAAGCACGCCGTGGGCCATCTCCTCTCGCGATTTTTCGACAATAGCGCGGGGACATTGGCCTTGCGTTTGATCGAGAACGAACGGCCCTCGAAGGACGAGCTGACCCGGCTCAAGGCGCTCATCGAGCAGTACGAGGAGCGGCAACGATGATCGTCGTCGCGGCAATCGTGCTCAATGCGCTCTGGCAAGATGCGCTGATCGTCACGTGCATCTGGCTGCTCTTGAGGCTCTGGCCTCGGGTCAATGCTGCAACCCGGTACGTCGTTTGGAGCGCGGCGCTGCTCGCGGCGTGCGTCGTTCCGGTCGCAACGACGCTGGCGTTCTTAGCGCCTTCGCAGCCGGTCGCGCCGGTTACCGCCCGAGAAAGCTCTACGAGCCGCAGCCTGCATCATGCGTTCGTCGTGCCGGCGCGGCGACAGGTGTCGCGCGAGCTTCCGACGGTTGGCGCGCCGGCGCCGCGTCTCTCGCTACTGCCGCGCCCACGCATCACGTTGCCGTTGAGTCTGGCGACCGCGGTCTTCGCCGCCTGGGCATTGCTGAGCGGTTACGCGCTCGTCGGATTGTTGGTCGGCCTAGTACGTTTGGAACAGCTCAAGCGCAACGCGCTCCCGCTTTCCGTCGAGTATCGGGACTCGATGCCGCAGTGGAACCGCGCGAATAAAGGACGCCGGCCGGTGCGGCTCTGCGTCAGCGAAGCCATCGACGTGCCGGTTGCGGTCGGCCTCTTCGACGCGATGATTTTGATTCCGAAGTCGCTGCTCGAGCGTCTCTCGCCGCACGAGGTCGAGCAGATCAGCCTGCACGAGCTCGCGCACCTGCGTCGCGCCGACGACTGGAGCAACTTTCTTGCACGCGTACTCGTTGCGGCGCTCGGCTGGAACCCCGCAGCACTCTTCGTCGCACAGCAGCTCGAGCTCGAACGCGAGGTCGCATGCGACGATTGGGTGCTCACGTCGGTGGGCGCCGTGCGTCCATATGCGCTCTGCCTAACCAAGATGGCCGAGACCGCGGCGTGGCCGCACCACGCCATGCCGGCTCCGGGGGTCTTCACCACGCGGCGGCAGATCTCGCTGCGCATCGAACGCCTTCTAGGGGCGGGACGCGATATCGCGACCACGCTTGCCATTGGTCCGGCTGTTGCCGCCGTGGCCGCCGTTGCGGCGCTGGCGATCGCAATCGCCTTCGTGGCGCCATCGATTGCCGCGCCCGTACAAGCCACTCCGCCTATCTCTGCAATCGCGCAGACGGCGCCCAATCCCGCGTACAGAGCGTCACGGCCGACAAAAATGACGCCGCCGTCGCTTCCCGTGAACGCGACCGTTCCCGCGAAACCGGCAATGGCGCTGATGAAACCGGCGCGCATCGCCCCCAATACCAACGTCGCCCCGATACGGCCGATGCCTGCTCCTCGGAAGGCGAACCCGATTCCAGCAAAGGCCACGATCGCGCCGCCCTACGTCACGAGCGAGGCGATAAAGAACGTGGTAGCGTTGGGGATGAAATCGGTGCCCGACCATTTGAAAATTGGCGTCGACGTGCAGAAGCTACTTGGCGAAAGCACCGCCAAGGAACTCAGTACCGAGGCGAGTCAGGCCGCGATCGCGCAGAGCGGAGGGAAAGCATGCGCTGACTGCGACCTTCGCGGTGTGAATTGGGCCGGCCGCGACCTTCACGGCGCCAACTACACCGGCGTAGACTTCAGCGGCGCGAATCTCGCCGGCGTAAACCTGTCGGACAGCGTGCTTACCGGCGCGGATTTCAGCAGGGCAAACGTGAGCGGCGCCTCGTTTCGCAGCGCACGCCTGACCGGTTGCGACTTTACCGATGCGAATCTGGAGGGTGCCGACTTCAGCGACGCGCGAATATCGGGCTGCGATTTCACTCGCGCTAAGTTACGGAACTCACAACTTCGCGGCGTGCTCGACGGCTGCCGGGGGTGCGACTTCAGCCATGCGGAGCTTGCCGGATTGAATCTCAGCGGCGTGCGCATCAACGGCGACGATTTTACCGGCGCCGACCTGCGAAACGTGAACTTCGGCGGCGCCGTATTAGTTGGGAGCGATTTTAGCAACGCGCGACTGGATGGCGCGAACCTTTCGGGAGCAACGCTGAGCGGCTGCGATCTCGAAGGCGTCGATCTTACGCATGTAGATCTCTCGAAGACAAAGATAATCGGAATGGATATCCCAGGCCGAGACACCTCACCATAGTCTAAAACTTCGCCAAAAGCAGCTCGTCAAGATTGCCTCGCGGCCGAGGCCTGGTTTCCTGCGCGCTTCGGCCGCCCTTCATAAAGGAGCGACAACGATGAATCCCCTCTTACTGGTCCTGTTCTCGCTTGCGATGAGCGTAGCGACTTCGAGTGGCCTGCCCGCAAACTGTTCCGGCTGCTCGTTTGCAGGACGCGACCTGCGCGCCGCCGATTTGGCCGGCGTTGCCTATCTGGGCGTTGACTTTGGGCGGGCCGATCTTCGCAATGCAAACCTGCGTGGATCCCGGCTGACGGGCGCCGACTTCCACAACGCCGATCTGCGCGGAGCCGACCTTCGCGATGCCAAGCTCGTCGGCGTCGACCTGCGCGACGCGCAGATCGGCGGCGCACGCTTTACGGGCGCGGCGCTCACCGGAGCCAACGTGCGCGGCGTTCTCAACGGAGCGCACGACGAGGACGCGCGCGGTCTCCTGCAGCGGTGCATCGGGTGCGATGCGCAAGGCGCGACGATCGCGGGGCTCGACCTGTCGGGCATCTCAATCGTGGGCGCCGACCTGCAGCGCGCGAACGCGCAGCGCGCCCGGTTCGTGGGCGCCGATCTGGAGGGCGTGAGCTTTGCAGGCGCCGATCTGCGCGGCGCCGACTTTCGTAACGCAAAGCTGTGTACGCGCGACGAAAGCGCAGAGGATGGCCGGCGCCGCGACGGCTGCATCGGGCTGCGCGATGCGAACCTGCAGGGCGCGGATTTTCGCGGGGCGCTACGCTGCGATAGCCGAGAACCGCACAGCTGCACGCCGTTGACCGCGGCGATGCTGCGTGAGGGTAGCGACTCCAGCTTGGACGGCGCAATTCTTCCATGAACGTACGGGTCGTCGGGGCGGCATGCATCGTTGCCCTCGCGGCAACGACCGCTCGAAGCTCGGCTTACCCGAGCCTCAACGTGCCTCAATCGGCGGATCCAACGCTCGACGCCACGGCGCCCACCACGCAGTGGTCGGGTGCGGCGAACCTGTCGCTAACCTGGGATGCGATTCGCTCGCGCCCCGCGAGCGAGCCGACGAAGGCCTGGATCACTACCGATGGGCACGCGCTGTACGTGCGATTCGATGCGGTTCAGCGCGAGCCGATTGCCGCCAATCAGCACACCAACGACGTCGGCCAAGGCAACGACGACGAAGTCTGGGTTGATCTCTGGCCCAACGGCATCAGCGGCTACTTCTACCAGTTCTACGCGACGCCGAACGGTACGCACTATCAGTATTCGTCGGAGAATACCGGCTATTCGCCCAACTGGGAATCTGCCGGCGCGATCCACGGCGACGGCTACACGGTTACGATGAAGATTCCGTTCGACGTGCTGCGCAACGCCCATGGCGGCAAGTGGACGGCGCAGTTCGTCCGCTACGTTCACGCGACCGGCGAGCAGCAAGTTTGGTCTTACGACAAAGTACAGATGCAGCCGGATTCATTTGGCAACGCAGATTACGCGCATGCAGGTTCGATCGAGATTCCGCAGCTCTCGGGCATTACGCCGGCACGCCCGAAGCCGCGCGCCGCCGTCTACGCGCTCGGCGAGGCGGCCAGCAAGAGCATCGGCGGCTCGACCTCACGCGTCGGTGCGGATCTCTCGGTGCCGATCTCACCGACGGCCTCCTTCTACTCCACGTTTCATCCGGACTACTCGAACGTCGAACTGGACCAGCAGTCCATCGCGCCGACGGTCTATCAGCGTTACTACAACGAGGTCAGACCGTTCTTCACGCAGGCGGCAAACTTCTATAACCAGTTCAACTGCGACGCCTGCCCAAACGTACAATCGCTCTATACGCCGGCGATTCCGACGCCGCGCGAGGGATACGCCGTCGAGGGTAAGGAGGGACCGCTCGGCTTCGCCACCTTCGACTCCATCGGCGACGATCGCAACGATCTTGCAAGCGCCCTGGATTATACGTCCTCCGACACGCGTTGGAACGCCACCATCCAACGGGTCGCCGTGGATCTTCCGGGTCTGAACGACGACGCGACGGAGACCGGGATCGCATATTACGACCTCAAGCATCTTAGCGCGTACTTCAACTACGGCAGCGACTCCGGCACGAACGTGCTCGTTCCCGACCAGGCGCAATACTACGACGTCGGCGGGGGCTGGGCGAACCAGACCTTCGGACTCTTTGCGGCGACGCGCAAAGTCGGCGAGTACTACGACCCCGTAGATGGGTTCGTATCGCATCCTGGAATCGCGGGCTACGCGCTCTACAGCGCCAAGATCTGGGATTTTAGCGGCAGCAGCAAGCTTGCGAGCTTGGGGATCGCCGGTTTCGTGGACCGCTACCAGGGTCCGACGATGGGCAGCGCGCAGAGCGACAACTCGCTCGTGCTCGACGTTCTCACGAAGAGTGCGCTCGATTTTCAGGTATTCTCGGGCTCGAACTATTGGCGCTTCGGCGACATCCTGACGCCGATCTCGCAGAACGCCGGATTTCAGTTTACCTACGACAGCGGACTGCAAACGAATAACCCCGGGCAGTTTCCCTACCACGGTACGTCGTCGACGCCGACGACGATCACGTATAACACGGGCCATTACGGCACGGGAAGCCTCGATACGTGGTTTCGCTCGACGACGATAAGAGTCGGAAACCGCGGCGCGCTTACCTTAGCTATCGACGATACGGCCCAGTGGTTGCCGGCTCCAGCCTCGAATAACATCCAGTGGTTCGAAAGCCTTAGCTACGCGTACCAGATCGGGCGCAACTCATCCTTTGCCGTTGGATTGCGTCAGGTCATCGGCTATCCGCCGATTCCCAACGGAGGCGGCGACTGCGCGGGCCGCTGCTCGAATGTCTCGGTCGCGTATCATCTCCGGCTTCGGAGCAGCGAGCTCTATCTCGCATACGGCAACCCGAACGCATTGACTACGGTCCCACAGGCGATCTTCAAGGTGATCTTCTATGCAGGCGCTCAGAAGGGTACCTAACTTCGGCGCGTAAAGAAAACTCCGATGGCAACGGCTACACCGCCTCCCCAGATCTACCGTGTCGTAAGCCGGCCTCTTTGCAGCGAGTTGCACCAACATATCAAGCCGGCGATCGGCATGATGTTAGAGAACGACGTTTCCATCAAGAAAAGTCCGCAATTGTTCAAGGCGTACAACACGGGTGCGCTCGAGGGCAGCGGTCCCTCCAGCACGAATGAAGGCGGCCAACAGCAAGAGTTTCCAACCGACACCGGCTCCAACGCCTCGCAAAATATGGCCCTGCTCGGCCTCGAAGGCCTGATCCGCCCTATCGCCAACAACATCATCGCCATTCAAACGGTACTGGATAGTCCGGAACTGCGCGTCGGTACCGGCAGCGCTGACGACGACAAGCGTCTGCAAGAGATCCGTCAAAAACTGCTCCAAGCACTGGCGGCGCAGAACGCCTCACTGGATATCATCAGCGGTTTCGTCGACACGCAGCAGATGTCCGACCTGCAGCATGCCGGCGAGGAGTACGTCAACTCGATAGCTCAGCCGGATGTGAACAAAGGCATCGCCGCGACACCCGCGCCGGATCCGATTACCTCCAATCCCAACTACGCGGGCTTACCGCCGAACCCGTACAGCATCGACCTGGCAACGATCCCGGGGCTCACGCTGGGCTACAATCCGGTGACGCGCCTAGTGGACGCACTCCATTGGACGATCGACCAGACCTCGGCGCGCGAGAACGAGGCGGCAACCGCTGTCATGGCAAGCGCGGCACTCTGCAGCTCGGTACAGCTGAGCTCTCCGCCGCCTTAGCGAGCTCACGGCGACCAGCGCAAGCGCTGAACCCAGTCGCCGTTCTGGTCGGCATAGACAACCCAGATCGCATTGGTGGATTCGTCGATTCCGACGGTATGAAGGCCTTTATGACCGGTATCGAACCGCGCGAGCACGCGTGGCGCCGAGCCACGCGCGACCGCTAGCACGCTGACGATGCCACGTCCCGCGCAGACGACCAGATTCCCTCGGGATCCGGTGTTGCACTGATCGATGTCCGGCTGAACCTGCGCATCGCCGACGTGCGTGCCATCGGAGGCATACGCTGAGATCACGCCGTTTACGCCGCCGACGATCACTTGGTCCGCAGCGGGCGAAAAGATCAGCGGGTGGTTGTTGGTCAGCTGCGGAGTTTTCACGATCGTAACTCCGAGCGAGGCAGGATCGATGATTGCAAACCCGCCTCCGTCCGCAAGATTTTGATAGAGCGTGCCGGTTCGGGGATCGACCGCAGGCGATTCGAGATGGTTTGCGGGCATTGCGATGGTGCCGGCGAGTTTCATCGTTTGCGCGTCGATGATGTAGACGGAACCGCCGCCCTGCTGATCGGCGTAGATACGGCGCCGAACCGGATCGTAAGCGATCGCGTCGATTTCGCCCGGAACGCCGAGCTTTGCGGTGACTTGCAGGCTTGAGGGATCCACTTCGGAGAGCGTTTGGTCGGTCCCATTTCCGGTGAAGATGACGCCCGATGCGGGGTCGACCGCGACGCCGTGCATTGGACCGACGGCGACCTGCGCGAGAACGCGTCCGGTCGACGCATCGACGACCAGCAGCCGTCTGCTAGCGCTATGTGCGGCATAGACCCGCTGACGCGTCTCGTCGACGGTGACATAGTCGAATCCGCTGAAGATCGCAACGGGTTGAGGCGGCGCGGCGATGGAGATCGGCACTCTATTTGGCGTTTCTCGTAGTTTTTGCGTCAACCTCGCGGAGAGGTTGTCGGTGCCCTAAGGGACAAGCTTCGCGCGTGCACGATGTAAAGGAGGCGCTCCGGCTACCGTCGCCGGCACCGCGCCCGCAGGCGCTTGCGTTCGACGGTGAAAAGCTGTGGATCGGATCGATCGAGACGAACCGGCTCTACGCGCTGGATCCGCGTCAATGGAGGCTCATCGAGGAGGATCAGGCGCCAGGCAAGCCCTGGGGCATGACCGCGGTCGGCGATGAGCTGCGCGTCATCTGCGGCGAGGGTGAAGACGACGACCGCATTATTCGCCGGTTCGTTCCCGGGCACGGGTTCAAGACGCACGACGCCGTCAGTTGCCCCGACGACACCGGTTCGCAGCTGAGCTACGATGGTTCGTGGCTCTACGTCAGCCAGTGGTACAATCGCCGGATTCTCGGACTCGACGATCGCGGCAACGTCGTGCGGCAGATCGACGTCCCACGCGGGATCTGCGGACAATGTTACGTGGACGGTCATTTCTTTCTACTGACGACCGACGACGAGGAGAGCGACGACTATTTCTTGAGCCGCATCGACGGCGAGGCGAAGACTCCGTGTGAGGATCTAGCGCGGGTGCCGTTTGCGGCTCGCGCGCTCGCCTACGACGGCGCACGCTTCTGGACGAACCACCGGGCGGCTAACGAGGTCGTCGCGTTCGAACCCTAAGCCTTACGCTGCCGAAAGCTCGAACGGAAGGCTCGGATCCGCACAGAGGCTAAGCGGATCGACGCGCACGGCGTCGCCTTGGTAGAAGGCTGCGGCGGCGATCATCGCGGCGTTGTCGGTGCAGTACGTGGGCGGTGGAATGAAAACGGGCACGTTAACGCGCCGGCTCCAGGCTGCGACCGCCGACTGCAGTGCGGAGTTGGCGGCCACGCCCCCGGAGACGACGACCGCACGGTAGCGGCCACGGTCGAACGCGGATTGAAGGCGCGCCATCAAGACGTCGACGACGGCCGCCTGGAACGAGGCTGCCACGTCGGCGCGAGCTGCAGCGCGTCCCGCGGGGGATTCCAAGAAGTAGCGCACCGACGTCTTCAAGCCAGAAAACGAAAGATCGAGCGAATCGGGGGCGGGCCGGTGGCGGGGAAACGCGTGCGCCTTCGGATTGCCCGTGCGTGCGAGCCGGTCGAGCTCGGGACCGCCGGGATACGGTAGGCCAAGCAGCCTTGCCGTCTTGTCGTATGCCTCGCCCGCCGCGTCGTCGTGGGTTCGGCCGAGAACATTCATGCGCGTCGGCGACTCCACGGCAACGAGCTGCGAGTGCCCACCGGAGACGAGCAAAGCGAGCAACGGATAGGGCGGCGGTTCCGACTGGTCGAGAAATGGGGCGAAGATGTGTCCGTGCAGATGATTCACGGCGTAGAGCGGCTTGCCGAGTCCGAACGTCAGCGCCTTGGCCGCGGCCACACCGACGACAAGGCTCCCAATTAGCCCCGGTCCCGCGGTTACCGCAACGCCGTCGACCTCGTCGAGCGTAATGCCGGCACGCTCGAGCGCGTCGGCAATCGCCACGGAGAGCAGCGAAACGTGGCGGCGACTGGCGATCTCCGGGACGATGCCGCCGTACTTTGCGTGAAACTCGTTTTGGTGCGTAGCAACGCTGGAGAGCACCTCCCGGCCGTCACGTACGACCGCCGTCGCAGTATCGTCGCACGACGTTTCGATCCCCAGCAGAAGCATCGCCGATTACGCGTCTATTTTGCGCTGTAGGCGATGCAATAGCCGTTGGGCGAGATCGACCCGTCGACCACCTTGCAACTGCCGTTTGCTTTGGGGTCCGTAGCCGGGATGAAGAACTGACAGCCCGAGCACTGTTTGCCGCCGTTGGGCGTCGTTTGGTAGTGCATCGAGTCCTGAGACGCTTTTGAGGAGTCGGCGGTGGCGGCAGCGGTCAAGAGACCGGCGAGCCCGGGCAACAGGATCGCACCCTTTAGGAATGTCTGACGATCTATGCCTCGCATCGTTTCACCTTACTGTTCTAGAATGAAGGAACTCTGAACGGAGACTCGATAGGCTCCCGCACAAGAAGGAGAGTGTATGGTAGGTCTGCTCTGGACAATCATCGTCATCCTGTTCTTCTTTTGGCTCTTCGGTTTTTTCATCGTGCACATCGGGGGCGCCCTGATTCACCTGCTGCTCATCGTCGTCTTGGTGCTGGTCATCATCAATCTGCTGCGGGGGCGCGGGGCGAAGGTCTAGCAGGCAAGCAAGCGCTCCGGGTGACACCGGGTAGCCGGCATGGTATACTGGCTCTCCGTGCCCCGGGCCCTAGCGACGGTGGGAACCCCTACGTGACGACGTGGGACGTGTCTTCCCTGCGTAAGCGGCGGCGACGGCGGGCCGGACGGAGTCCCTTTCTTTGAACCTGATCGACGTCAACAACTTCGACGCGATGCGTATCGGCCTCGCGTCGCCGGAGCAGATTCGTGCGTGGTCTTTCGGCGAGGTCAAGAAGCCCGAGACCATCAACTACCGCACCCTGAAGCCCGAGCGCGACGGCCTTTTTTGCGAGAAGATCTTCGGTCCGACCAAAGACTGGGAGTGCCACTGCGGCAAGTACAAGCGCATCCGCTTCAAGGGCATGATCTGCGACCGCTGCGGCGTCGAGATCACGCGGGCAAAGGTGCGCCGCGAACGCATGGGCCACATCGAGCTTGCGACGCCGGTCAGTCACATTTGGTATCTCAAGGGCGTACCGAGCCGCATCGGCATCCTGTTGGACATGTCGCCGCGCCAGCTGGAAAAGGTGATCTATTTTGCCGCCTACGTGGTCATCGATCCGGGCGACACGTCGCTGACGAAGCGTGAAGTGCTCTCGGAGCAGAAATACCGAGAGGCGCGCGATAAGTTCGGCAACCGATTCAAGGCCGGCATGGGCGCGGAGGCGATCCGCGAGCTACTGCGCGACCTGAACCTGCGTAAGCTTCAAGAAGAGTTGCGTAAGGAGTTCAAGGAGACCAGCGGCCAAAAACGCCTCAAGGCGATCAAGCGGCTCGAAGTCGTCGAGGCATTCTTGAGCAGCGGCAATCGTCCCGAGTGGATGGTGCTCGCCTCGGTGCCGGTCATCGCGCCCGAGCTGCGTCCGATGGTGCAGCTCGACGGCGGCCGCTTCGCTACCTCCGATCTCAACGATCTTTACCGTCGCGTGATCAACCGGAACAACCGTCTCAAGCGGCTGCTCGAGCTCAACGCGCCCGAGATCATCATCAAGAACGAAAAGCGCATGCTCCAAGAGGCGGTCGACGCGCTGATCGACAACGGGCGCCGCGGGCGTCCCGTTACGGGCCCCAATAATCGGCCGCTCAAATCGCTCTCCGACATTCTCAAGGGTAAGCAGGGACGCTTCCGGCAGAACCTGCTGGGTAAACGCGTCGACTACTCTGGACGCTCCGTCATCGTCGTCGGACCTACGCTCAAGCTGCATCAGTGCGGGCTTCCCAAAGAGATGGCCCTCGAGCTCTTCAAACCGTTCGTGATGAAGAAGCTGGTGGATCGCGGCCTCGCGCACAACATCAAGAGCGCAAAACGCATGGTCGAACGCGTTCGCCCCGAGGTCTGGGACGTTCTGGAAGAGGTAATCAAGGAGCATCCGGTGCTGCTCAACCGCGCGCCGACGCTGCACCGTCTGGGCATTCAAGCCTTCGAGCCGGTATTGGTTGAGGGTAAGGCGGTGCATTTGCATCCGCTGGTCTGCACGCCGTACAATGCCGACTTCGACGGCGATCAGATGGCCGTACATCTGCCCCTCTCGGCGGGTGCGCAGGCCGAGGCGCGCATCTTGATGCTCTCCTCGAACAACATCCTGTTGCCGGCCTACGGCAATCCGGTCTCGATTCCGACGCAAGACATGGTGCTCGGGCTCTATTACCTGACGTTCCAGCGCGAAGAGTACACCGGGCCGGCGAAGGCCGCGGTGACCGAGGAATACAATCGCGTCGAGCGCGTGAAGAACAAGAACGCGCCCTCGGCCGACGCCGCCGGTGCTATCCCGACCTTCTACGATGGCAAGGAAGCCATCATGGCGTACGAGACCAAACAGGTCGACCTGCAAGAGTGGATCTACGTGCGCTGGAACGGCGAGCTGATCAAAACGACCATCGGCCGTGTGATTTTCAATATGGCCTTCCCGGAGCGGTGGAATCACGAGTTCGTCAATCGCATCATCGACAAAGGTTTGCTGCGCAAGACGATCACCGACTGCTACCGCCGCTACGGCAATGCCGAGACGGCGCGCTTCCTCGATGCAATCAAAGACTTGGGCTTCCACTACGCGACGCTCTCGGGGACGACCGTCTCCATCAGCGACGTCGTCGTTCCGGAGGCCAAGTACGAGATCGTCGGCAAGGCGCAGGACGAGGTCGACGAGCTGCACCGGCTCTACGAGCAAGGCTTCATCTCGGAAGACGAGCAGTACAATAAGACGATCGACATCTGGTCGAAAGCCTCGGACGAGGTGACGACGGCGATGCAGAGCTCGCAGAATCCGCTCAATCCGGTCTTCATGATGGCGACTTCGGGGGCGCGCGGTTCGATCGCGCAGGTCAAGCAACTCGGAGGCATGCGCGGATTGATGTCCGATCCGTCCGGGCGAATTCTGGAGATTCCGGTGAAGGCGTCGCTCAAAGAGGGCCTGACGGTTCTCGAGTACTTCATCTCGACGCACGGCGCGCGCAAGGGTCTAGCCGACACCGCGCTGCGTACGGCCGACTCCGGCTATCTGACGCGACGGCTGGTCGACGTCGCGCAAGACGTGATCATCCGCGAGGAAGATTGCGGTACGGCCAACGGCATCGTGGTGAGCGACATCCGCTCGGGCAAGGAGATCATCGAGCCGCTCATCGACCGCATCATCGGACGACGGGCCGCCGAAGAGATTCGCCTCGATCCCAAGCGGCCGACGACCGCGATCGTCACTCGCGATAAAGAGATCGATGAAGAGAAGGCCAAGGCACTCATCGATGCGGGCGTCGCCGAGGTCAAGATTCGTTCGGTGCTGACCTGTCAGTCGAAATACGGGGTCTGTTCGATGTGCTACGGTCGCGATTTGGCTGCAGGCAGCCACGCCGACATCGGTACGGCGGTCGGCATCATCGCGGCGCAGTCCATCGGCGAACCGGGTACCCAGCTGACGCTGCGGACCTTCCACACCGGCGGCGTCGCCACCGAGGATATCATCACCGGTCTGCCGCGCGTCGAGGAGATCTTCGAAGCGCGCAAGCCCAAGGGTCAAGCGACGATCGTGGAGGTGGGAGGAACCGTGCGGCTGGGCGACGAGCGCAACAAGCGCATCGTCTACGTGGCCGACGCTCACGGCGAAGAGCGCGAGTACGAGATTCCGCCGGGCACGCATCTGATGGTGCAGGATGGCCAGCGCGTCGAAGCAGGCGACCAGCTCAACGAAGGCTCGCTCAACCCGCACGACATCCTTCGCGTCAAAGGCGAGACCGCGCTGCAGAACTACCTCGTTCAAGAGGTGCAGAAGGTCTATCGCTCGCAAGGCGTCGACATCAACGACAAGCACATCGAGGTCATCGTGCGTTCGATGCTGCGCAAGGTGAAGATCGTCGAAGGCGGCGACACGACGCTGCTGCCGGGCCAGTTGGTTGAAGCGGCGCAGTTCCACGAGGCCAACGAGCGGATGAAGGCCGCCGGCAAAGAGCTGGCGACTGCGAATCCCGTCCTGCTCGGCGTGACGAAAGCCTCTCTGGCAACCGAATCGTTCCTCTCCGCCGCGAGCTTCCAAGAGACGACGCGCGTCCTCACGGATGCGGCGATCAAGGGTAAGTACGACCCGCTGCTCGGGCTCAAGGAGAACGTCATCATCGGCAAGCTGATTCCGGCCGGCACCGGGATGTCGCGCTACCGCAACGTCGAGATCCTACCGGAGGGTCAGGACGTTGACGATGACGGGCGCCCGCGCCACGAGTACGAGGTGCCGTTCGCAACGATGACCGCCGACGATGCTGCCCTCGCCGAGGTAATGGGAGCCAACGGCGATGGGATGAGCCGGCTCGTCAGCGCCTACGAGCGCAGTCGCGAGCCGCTGACCGTCCAGTACGAAGGCGAGTACGAGGCGCACGCAAACCCGCACGCCTCGCCGACGAAGACGCAGTACGACCGTCTGAAGGGCATCAACCCGGAAGACCTGTAGCACCAGAGCCGGAATGAGAAAAGGCCTCGCACATGCGGGGCCTTTTTCTAGCTCCGGCCTCTAGTGCGCACAGGCGTCAGCAACGAGATCACGACCAGCACGACGACGTTGGCAAGCAGGCCGAGAAAGCCCGCGTTGATGCCCCACGGCGTAATGTTCAGTGCGGCTAACGGCAATGCGATGGCGAGCGCGGCGACGATTCCGGCGCCGACAGCCAATGCCGTGGCCCGCCGCCACACGAATGTCGCGACGACCCCGGGAAGAAACTGCGAGATGCCGTTGTAGTAAAGCAGCAAAAGCTCGACGACGGTTTTCTGCGCGACCAGCCAGACGCCCAACGCCATGACCGCAACGGCGAGGACGAGCACGCGCGTTAGCCGCGTGCGCGACGCATCGCTCGTGGCCCAACCCAATGCGTCGCCGGCGACGTTCTTGGTTATCACGCTCGCACCGGCGAGCAGCAGGGCCGATGCGGGAACCAACGCCGCGAGTGCTCCCGCCGCCGCAACCAAACCGAGGATCCAGGCCGGAAAGTAGCGTTGCACGACGAGTAGGAAAGATTGATCGACCGCCGGGCCCTTGAGGCCCGGATTGACCAGCGCCGCGCAGACTCCAGCCAAGACCATCAAGCTTACGAGACACTGATACAGCGGCAAGAGAACGGCGTTGCGGCGCAGTGTATCGCCGCTGCGCGCACTATAGACCGCATTGAAGGTGTGCGGCCCCATGTAGAATCCAGCCGCCGATAAAAGTACGGTCGACACGTACCACAGGCTTCCATGGAGCGCTGTAACCGACGGCAATAGCAGCATCTGCGGATGGATCTGCAACACGCGATCGAGCATTGCAGCGGGCGAGCCGAAAAAGTGCGCGGGCAGCGCGATGCCCGCAAAGCAGACGGCGGCGAGAACGAGGATGTCTTTGACGACGCTCGCCCACGCGGTGCCGCGCAGACCGGAGGTAAAGACGAAGAGCGCGATGACGAGAAAGCCGATAATGACCGAGGCCGTCGCGTCGTACATTCCGTAGCCGGCGATGCGCAGGAGAATCTGCATGCCGCTGAGCTGAATGGCGACGTAGGGAACGATCATGGCAAACTGGATCAACGCGACGCCGACGCCCAGCGCGCGGCTGCCGTAGCGCAGTTCGAAGAAGTCGGCACCGGTGAGCAAACCGTGCTCTTTCCCGACGCGCCAGATCGCCGGCGTGATGAAGTAGGCAATTATGTAGGCGATCGTGCCGAAGGCCATCACGTAGAGCGCCGGCGCGCCTTGCGAGTACGCGAGCCCCGCAATGCCCAAAAAAGTGAAGGTGGTATAGATTTCGCCGGCTTGGAGCACCCAGAGAAAGATGGTTCCGAAGGAACGGCCGCCGACGATGAACTGCTGCGGATCCATCTTGATATGGCGGACGCTAAGCAGCGCAAAGCCGATCGTGCCGAAGACGACGACGCCGACGATGCCAAGCGCGATCGTGGGAGCGCTCACCAGTGCCGCTCCAGGCGTCCGATGGTCCAGATGAAGGCCGGCGTCAAGATGACCCAGCCCACGATCCAGCATCCCAGAACCGGCACGCCGAATAGGCGCGGCTCGATGCGGTTCACGAACGGGACTGCCACGGAGAGCGCCACTATGGGGATGCCCGCAAGGAGCACCTTGATGAGGAGGCTCCCCGAGGGAGGGGCGGGCCGCATGGCGGCGCATTTGCCACGTTATGCAGCAACGTCCTTCGTATGTCGGGCCGATCGTCATCATCGGCATCGTTGTCGTCATCGGCCTCTTCATCGCCGGAACGTACAACTCGCTGGTTACACTAGGGCAAGCCGTCGACGCTCAATGGGGACAGGTGGAGAACGTCTACCAGCGGCGCGCGGATTTGATTCCCAATCTCGTCGCGACCGTCAAAGGCGCGGCGAACTTCGAGTCGAGTACGTACGAGGCGGTAGCCAAAGCGCGCGCGAGCGTCGGGCAGATCTCACCCGAAGTAGTTCAGAATGCGGTCAACAACCCGCAGGACTTCGCGAAGTATGCGGCCGCACAAGATCAACTCGGCTCGGCGCTCTCACGTTTGCTGGCGGTGGTCGAAAACTACCCCCAACTCAAGGCGACCGAGAACTTTCAGACGCTCCAAGCGCAGTTGGAAGGCACGGAGAATCGGATTGCCTTCGAACGCCTGAAGTACAATGAGGCCGCTCGCGCATTCAACACCAAGCGCGACACGTTCCCAACCGTCCTCATCGTCGGAATGTTCGGCAGCCGCTTCAACGAGAAGCCCTACTTCCAATCGCAGCCGGGCGCGGAAAAAGCACCCGTCGTGAACTTCAGCCCGTGACGCCCGAACAGCGCGGACGCATCGCGCGCGCCATCGCGGAGGCCGAAGAGGGGACGACCGGACGCATTGCCGTTCGCGTGATTCCCGACCGCAGCGTCGATGCGTTCGAGCGCGCGAAGTCGGAGTTCGGGCGCATTCGCTTGCATCGGCATTCGGCTGCCAATGCCGCCCTTATTTTAGTCGCACCGAACGCCAAGCGGTTTGCCGTGATCGGAGACCGGGCGTTGCACGAACGCGTCGGCGACGAGTTCTGGAAGGGATTAGTACGGGAGAGCGAGCCCTATTTTGCAGGCGGCGACACGGTCGCGGGTATTCGGCACGCCGTCGCCCGCATCGGCGAGGCTTTGCACGCGCACTTTCCGCGGCCGGTGGACGGCCAATCGGGGTGAGGGCGCGCGTCTCGTTGGCGGCGGGCGCACTGATCGCGCTAGCGTTGACGCTGCCGGCGATCGCGCAAGGGTTTGCAATTCCCCCAGCTCCCAGTCAATATGTTACCGATCACGCCGGCGCTCTTTCGGCGGCGACTCGTGCCTCGTTGGAAAGCGAGCTGCACGCCTACGAGTCGGCAACGGGGCATCAAGTCATCGTCTGGATCGGCGAAACGACCGGGGCGGTTCCGCTTGAGACTTGGACCGGCCAGACTGCCGATCACTGGAAGATCGGGCGACGCAAGTACGACGACGGCGCGGTGCTTTTCATCTTCATGCAAGATCACAAGGTGCGCATCGAAGTGGGTTATGGGCTGGAGAGCGCACTGACCGACGCCGATTCATACCGGATCATCCAAAACATTATCCGCCCGCGGATGCGCGCGGGCGACGTCGACGCCGCGGTGACCAGCGGCGTCGCGGCGATGCTCACGACGATCACGCCGAGCTACGCGAACGTCACGCCACCGCCGGAGGAAAACAACGGCGGCGGCGGAGCCGATCTTCCGGTATTGTGGCTGTTCTTGGGCTTCTTAGCCCTCGTCATTATCGTGCACATTATCCGCACCATCATGTACGGGTTCCTCGTGCTTAGCGAAGGCTCGGCGGCGGCGCGCGCACAGATGCGGCGTTCGCGCTTCTTCGGCGGCGCGTTTGTCGGCGGTATTGGCGGCGGTGGTGGCGGCTTCGGCGGGGGCGGCGGAGGCTTTTCGGCGGGCGGCGGCGGCTTTGGGGGTGGCGGCGCTTCGGGCGGCTGGTAGATGCACGGTTTGCTTCTCATCGCCGCGATGTTGAACTACGACGTTTTGATCTCGGCCGGTCACGAAGGGCGTCCGGCCAGTTGCGCGCGCTTTCCGCAGCATCATTGTAATCTCGGTGCCCAAGGCGAGCGCGCGTGGACGCCGATCGTGGCAGACGCGGCCACGCGAATTCTGCGCGACCACGGAGTTCGGGTGGCGCGGCTGCCGGCCGATTTCACGGGAAGCTATCGCGTTGGCGCGGCCGTCTTCATCCACTTCGACGGTTCCGATCCGCCGTGCGGCAGCGGCGCATCGATTGGTTACGCGCGCGACGCCGGCGTGCAATCGAAGGCGTCGGCGGCGGCCGCGTCTGGGTGGCATCGCCTGTATGGCCGGTATTGGCCCTTCGGATTCGAACCCGACGATTTCACTCAGGGTTTGCGCGATTACTATGCCTTCACGCAGGTCAACGCGCGAGCGGGGAGTTTGGTACTCGAACTTGGCGAGATCACCTGTCCGGCGCAGCGCGCATGGCTCGCGCCGCGCCTTCAGTGGGAAGGCGCGCTGTTGGCGCACTTTTTGGGCTTGCTGATCGGCAAGGGCAACGTTCCCGACCCAGGAGCATTTCGAGAACAGGCGACGCTGAAGGCACTTTAGAACGACACGCGATGATTCGTACGCTGCAAGGCGACGATCGCATGGCTAGCGCGCCTTTCGTACCGATTGCGCGGCGGCGGTTGGTCGAGCGTCTTTCGGCACTGGCAAGCTATCCTATCGCATTGCTCGTGGCGCCGGCCGGTTACGGCAAGAGCGTAGTGCTGCGACAGTACCTTGAGAGTGTTCGCGAACCGAGCGTCCGTTTTACCCTTCGCTTCGAGCACACGAGCCTTCTGAGTTTCTTGCGCGGCTTTGCCGAGGCGCTCGGGGAGCACGCACCCCACGCGATTGGCACGCTGGCCGGCGCCTACGAGCGCAATCAGGGATCCTCGCAGCGTGGCGCGGATTTGGCCCGTTGGATGCATGCCCATCTGGAATCGTTCTCGGGAATTATCGCGGTAGACGACTTGCACGTCGCCGATGAGGACCCGGAGGTTGCGCGGTTTCTGACCTCGCTAGTCGAGCGAAGTAAGGATCGCGTTCGGTGGATTGTCGCCTCGCGCTCGATAACAGGCCTCCCCGTTGGGACGTGGCTCGCGTACCGCGACGCTGACCTGCCGATCGACGAACACGAGCTCCGGTTTACGCTGGAGGAGGCAAAAGCAGCGGCGCGCGACCTCTCGCTTTCTATCCGCGACCAGGAGCTCAGCGACTTGCTCGATCTAACGGAAGGATGGCCTGCGGCGATAAGCTTCGCATTGCGGACTTCGACGCGGTCATCGGATCTGCGAAGCGTTTCAGCCGTCACCCGCGAGATGATCTACCGATTCCTTGCGGAGCAGGTCTATGCCGCGCTCAGCGACGAGCAGCGGGGCTTGCTTGAGGTCGCGATGGCGCTGCCGATAATCGACGTGCGAGTGCTCGAACGTGCGGGTTTCGACCGCGCCCTTCAAATCGTCGAACAGCTTTGCGAGCGCACGGCCTTCGTCTACGAGGAGTCGCCCGGCATCTACCAATGCCACGACCTCTTTCGGGAATTCTTTCGCCACCAAAATGCGCTCGGCGGTAAGCGCTCGCAGGAACAGTTGCAAGCTCGCGCGGCAAGAGCGCTCGAGGCGAGCGGCGATATCGAACACGCCATTGCCGCATACGCCGCCGCCCGCGCTCGCGACGACGTACTTCGCCTGATAGAACAGCATGGCTTCGATCTTCTAGAGCGCGCGCGCAGCGACGTTGTTTCCCGCGCTATTGAGGCACTCGACGAAACGACGAAACGCGAAAATGCCACGGTACTCGCCTTGCAGGGCGCTCTCCAAGCCACTGCGGGCAAATTTGCGAGGGCCGAATCGCTGCTCCGACGCTCCCTGACGCGCGCCGGCGGCAACCGCGATCTCATGGCGACAGCCAGCCTGCGCCTCGCCGCGATGCTCGGGAACCAAGGGAGTGACGTAGCTCCCCTTCTCGGCCCAATTTTTGACGACGCCGGTTATTGTGCCGCACATCGCGCAGAGGCGGTCTCGCTGATTGCCGCCCGCCGCGCAATCGCTGGTCAGACGCAAACCGCAGCTGGATTGATCAGCAGCATCGTGGAGCTGCTACCGCAAATTGAGTCCGACGCAACGAGGGCGAAGGTCCTTCATCACCTTGGGATTGTGAATAGACACGTGGGTTCCGTAGGCCGATCGTTCGAAGCGTTGCATCAATCGAGCAATCTGGCTGCAGAGCTTCACTTGTTCGGCTTGGCGAGTCGGGTAAATGCCGTTCTTTCAAATCTTGCTTTGCACGAAGAGGACGATATTGATCGACAGGCGGCGTACGCGGAGCTAGCGGCGACGGCGGCTACTAAGGCCGGTGACGCTTTCGCTTTGCACACTGCGCTATTACAGTTGCTGAGCGCGGCTACGCGCCGCGGCGACCTTGAGAAGAGCATGGCTGTCGAGGAGCGACTATTCGCTACAACGCTGGACGAACTAACGAGGCGTTATGTGACCTTTTTTCGAGCGACTCGGCTAGGCTGGGAAGGGAGATTTGGCGAGGCGCACCGCCTCATGGCTGGGTGTTGGGATCAGATGCACTTCGACTTCGACCGCGTTTCCTCCGGTGCTCAATATGCACTGTACCTTGCGCTTGACGAACACAGAGATTTGTCTGTTAAGGGCGTCCAGGACGTTTTACGAGCGGCGGACTCTTTCAAGGGTACGAGCCTTTTCGGTGTGAGATCCGTTGCCGTTAGTCGGGCCTACTGCGCCCTGGCTGAGATCGCTAACCACAGGTCAACCGCCGGGCTGCGGATTTTGCGTACTCTTGACCAAAGCGATCCCGTGGCGAAGGCCGCTTGGGAGTCGGTGAGAAGCATTTACGCGGGGGTCTGCGGACTTGGAGTGGACGCTGCAGAGATGGGCCTTAGCTTTGATAACTTGAACTCACTTGGGTATTCCGACGCGGCTCAGTTGTTGCGAGCCGCAGGCCAACACCTGACTCACAGGCGTACAGAGGGCCAGGAGATGGCTAATCTGACACCGGCAGAACTCGCCGTACTTCGGCTATTAGCTGACGGTTTTGCTGCAAAAGAGATAGCGCAGGAGACGGGACGGAGCGTGCATACCGTCCGCGTTCACATCGCCAACGTCATTTGGAAACTGGAATGCCATGGCCAGCTGGAGGCGGTCGAGCGAGCGCGTCGGCGAGGGATCGTATAAGATCGTAGAACGACCCATTAATCGCAGGGGTTTGGGGAGCGATTTCAGTAAGCCCCGTCTTAGCCGCGCAGAAAGGTATGCGAAATGCTAAGCATCATGCTCGCGTTCTTGATCGCTCTCGCAGTCACGCCGCCAGACCCGTTCTAGCACCAAGTACTTTACGGCGCTAGGCCGCGTGAATTCGGTGGCGGCTAACTTGTGCGCCACCCAGATGGCACTCGTCCATGCCAATATCGCGGCATGGACGAGTACTTTATCGGGGCGGGCGCGCTCCTGACGGCTGGTCCCACCGCCACGATCTCAGGGGCGACCCTGCATGCGCAGACCGAAGGCGTCCCGGCGCGGCAGGTCGGCGCGGCTGTAATCGATTTCGAGTCGGTAAGCGCGGCTGAGCTTTCCCGGCTTCTGATTGTGGCGGCGGGTTGGAGTAGCGCGAAGTTTAATGCCGAGGTCGTTTCTAGGCTGGTTGCTCAGCGAGAATGCGGGCTTTCGGACGTGATCGGCACCCTTGCCCAGGCCGTCCAGGTGGAGGAGGTTCATTTCTTTGCGCACTGGCAGCCCAGCCGATCGGCCATGGACGACCTTCGAGCGAGGGGAATCTCGCTTGTCGCGCATCCCTTGGAGGCGATCGGTCGAGCTGCACTGGTTTCGGGCCAGCGGATCGCGCTTTGGCCCGCGCGGGTTCGGGCTGCGTAAGCGGGGCAGGCCCCGCGCGTTCAGGCCCTTCCAAGGGTAAGCAAGCAGGATGCATCGTAGAGATGCAAATCATGCCCAATACCCGCGTTGCGGTCATTGACGACGACCGCATGGTGCGGGAGATGCTGGAACTGGGACTCTCCCGCGAAGGCTACGACGTGCGGACGGCGACCGATGGACTAGCCGCCCTCGAGTTAGTCAAGGTCTTTGACCCCGAGTTGATCGTCTTGGATATCATGATGCCGAAAATCGACGGCGTCACGTTGCTGCCGCGGCTGCGCGAGATTACCCAAGCGCCTATTGTGATGCTCACCGCGAAAGGCGGCACCGAAGACAAGGTGCGCTCGCTGAGTTCGGGAGCTGACGATTATCTGGTCAAGCCCTTCGTCTTCGAGGAACTAATCGCTCGGCTTCAGGCGAAGCTGCGCCGCCCGCAGCTTATCGAGGAGAACGTGCTGCGCTGGCACGACATCTCGATCAACCCCGGTACGCGCGAGGCCTGGCGAGGGAAGGAACCGCTCGAGTTCACGCAGCGCGAGTTCGATTTACTGGAAGTCTTCTTGCGCGAGCCGCGACGGGTCTTCAGCAAGGATCACCTGCTCGAGATCGTCTGGGGACACGACTTCGAAGGCGGTCCAAATATCGTCGAGACGTATATCTCCTACCTGCGCGCTAAGATCGATCGGGTTGCCGACCCGGGATCTTTCATTCGCACGGTGCGAGGGGTGGGCTACGGCCTATCGCAGTAGTTCTATTGCCGTAAGATGAAACTCGCATCCCGTCTCTCCGCGCTCTACGCGGCGCTTCTCGGCGTTACGGTCCTCATTGTCATCCTTGCTTCATCTATCGCGCTCGTCTTCGAGCTGCGTCAGTTTGAGCGTGACGTGGTCGTTGCAAAGCATTACGAGGCCCGCATTCTTGCTGGTCAATACCGGCGCGAAGGCCTCACGTTCGAGCAGGCGGCTCCGCGGATCGTCGACGCCCTCAGCGGGATCGGTTTACGCGTCGCGGTCTACAACTTGAAAGGCCACTATCTCGCCGGCGACAAGACCCTGCGCCCCAAGCTGCTCGACGAAGTCATCGCCGCTGGTGGGATGCAGCACTTTATTCCGCGGTCCTTACGCAACCCGCAAGAGGTCGCAAACCGCTCCTCGGAGTCGGTCGGTCATAGCTCTGTCAACCGTGGCGACTACGCGCCGCCGCCGTTGCCGCCGGATCCAACGCAGCTCGAGCCCCTCTCGCTGACCTCTGTAGAGGGTGGATATGTCGGCTTCGTACCTTCCTTTCCACTACTGCTCGTGTCACTGGCACCATACTGGCGGATCGTACTAACGATTGCGTTTGCGGCGATGTTGCTGTCGTGGTTCGTTGGAAAGCTCTTCGCACAGCAGTCGCTTCGTCCGATCAACGAGGTCAGCGACTCGCTGCGCGCGCTAGCCGACGGGGACTACACGCAACGACGTTTCGTCATGGCCGGCGTCGATGAAGTCGCATCCCTCACTGCCGCGTTCAACGACGCGGTAGCCAGCGTCGCTACGGCAATCGAGCACCGGCGCCAAGGCGAGGCGCGCATGCGGCAGTTCGCCGCGGATGCCTCGCACGAACTGCGCACGCCGCTCACCGTGATTGCTGGGTATATCGACGTGTTGCGGCGCGGTGCCATCGAGGAGCCTCGTATCGCCCGTCAGATCCTTGCGACGATGTCGATCGAGAAGGAGCACATGCGCGGTCTGATCGACCGGCTGATGCGTCTGGCGCGGCTCGATTCCGAGGAGGCACCGCATATCGAGACGGTGGACCTGGCCGAACTGCTTCGCGGACAAGTTGAGGCCGCGCGCCGTCTCGACGATCGGCGCATGATCGACTACAGCGTCGATGGCGTGCAGACCGTTCAAGCCGATCGCGGCGAGCTTGCCGAAGCCGTTTGGAACGTGATCGAAAACGCATTGAAGTACGCGCCCGATGCGCCGATTCACTTGCGGGGCGCCCGCAATAACGGCCACGCGACGATCATGGTAACCGATGAGGGCCCCGGTATGTCGGAATCGGAACGCGTGCACGCGTTCGAGCGCTTTTACCGCGGCGACCAGCGCGGCGAAATTGCCGGTAGCGGCCTCGGCTTAGCAATCGCCAAGCGTGCCGTCCAGCGCGTGGGCGGCGACATTGCAATCGATAGTGCCCCCGGCCACGGTACCGCCGTTACTATCACGATTTAACCTGCTCTCAGCGACGTTCAAGGCTTGCTCCCGTAGTGCTCGCCTATAATCTGCCCTGAGAATGGCACGACGTTGCGTTGAGACCGCTGTTTGTTTGCTGCTTGCCTTCCTCAGCGTGGCGGCGCCGCTGCAAGCGCAATCGGACACGGGCGCAATCGACATCATCGTCGTCGATACGACGACCAAGCAGCCGATCGAGCTGGCGCGCGTACTCTTGGATGGCCCGGTCATCACCTCCGAGATCACCACCAAGAGCGGCAAGGTCGACTTCACGGATGTTCCTGACGGCATCTATCGTGCGCGTATCGTAAAGCGTGGCTATAAAAGCTTGACCTCCGACTCGTTTGAGGTACTCGACGGCCGGCTCGTCACCGTGAGTTTCTCGCTGGCGCCCGATACCGGCGGACTCAAAGTCATCGGCGAGGTTACCGCCAAGGCGTCGGCAACGATCTCCAGCAGCAGCATCGATCAGAACTCGCCGCAGCGCCGGCTCTCGACCGACTTGGCCGACGCGCTCAACAAGCTCTCCGGCGTGAGCGTCTCGACCTCGAGCGACGATAGCGATGCGACGCAGACGATCTCGCTCGAAGGACACGATCCCTCGCAAACGCAGTTGACGCTCGACGGCATTCCGCTCAATGCACCCGGCTCAACCGGCAACCTCGGCGCCTTCGCCACGGACCTTTTTCAGGGCGCCTCGGTCCATATGGGACCAACCCTGGGCGGCATGGGCGGTTCGGTCAGTTTCAGCACGCTGCAGCCGACACTCAGCTGGATTACGCAACTGCAGCTCTCCGCCGGCAGCTATGGACGGTGGAACTACTCGGTGGGAGAGACCGGTTCGTTCGACAAGCTGGGCATCGCGGTCCAGAGCGTGCAGCGGCTGTATCCAAGCCTGGTCGACGGCGAGGTCTATCTCGACGCCAGCGGCCTGGACTACGAGCACGACGGCGACAGCACCGTTTCGGGCAACGTCATCAACGCACGCTATGAGTTCGGAGACTCGAACACGCTCAGCGGGCTCTTTATGAACTCAGCGCGCGACACCAACGTCGTCTGCTTGCGTTACGATGGCGATCCGCAGACGACGCTTCCCTGCGGCTACGGTCCGGGCAACACCGACGACACAAGTACCCAGCTCTACTCGCTGACCGATAACGCGCTCCTGGGCGCAACCCAGCTGCAGACTTCGGTTTTTTCTCTCGACGCGTCGACTCTTTACAACCAGCTGGCGCGGTACGTGAACGGCGAGCCGTCGCCCAACGGCTATTCGACCGAAACGAAGTCCACCGGCTACTCGATCAACGCCACGCTGCCGGCACAACAGCGCCACACGATTTCGTTCCAATCGTACGGCGCAAGTTCGCAGTTCCTCACGACCCCGCTCGTGCCGCAGGCCGCGCTGTACTATAACGGCAACACGACGACCGAGTACTCGGTCACGCAGGCAACCGACACGATTCACTCCAACGACAAACTAACGTTGGCAGGCTCGGCGGGCGTCAGCACGGCGACCGGTAACAGCGGGCTCTCTGAACTGGTGAGTGGCTCGGCGAATTGGCGGCCGAGCGCGCGCGACTCGTATAGCGCCTCCGTCGCGTTCAGCGGCGCCGCCGCAACGCAAGGGCGGTCGCAGATTCTCAGCGATCCGGCCTCGTTGCGCTTCGATTGCAATGGCAACGTCGCGTACGGCAGCGCACCCGGCGAGCAACCGGGCAACAGCAGCTCGAACTCGGTGCGCGTCAGCTACACGCATAATCTGCATGGCGGCAACGTCTCCCTGACGGTTTATCGTCAAGTGCAAAACGGCGTCTTGCTTCCAGTCTACGTCAACGGCAGCGTGCTCAACCAGCTCGGGGAGCTGCCATTGGGATATTTAGCGGAGGTTGCAAGCATCTACAACTCGCCGGCCGGCTGCAACGCCTCACGCGGGACGCCGTTTACCGCGCAGCAGCTCTACATGACGACGCCGGTTTCGGGCGTGCAACGGGTCTATCAAGGCGCGGAGTTGACAGGCTACGTTACGCTGGGCGACCTTGTGATCGAGCCCTATTACAATCTGACCGGGGCGGTGGCAAACTCGTCCACGTATATCTTCGACAACGCCTATTCGATAACGATTCCCGGGCAGCAGCTTCCCAACGTGCCGCTTCAAAAGGCCGGCATCGTTCTCGACTACAAAGCGCCGCACTCGATTCTTGAGTGGCTTGCCGATGCCCAGCATGTCGGGACGAACAATCCGAACAATCTTCCTGCCTATACGACCTACGATGCCGGCGTAACCGCCCAGTTGAATACCGGCACGCTGACGCTGGCGGGCACGAACCTGACCAACACCTACTCGGGCATCTTTGCGAGCCCCGTCAACGCCGTACCGTTTACGACGCTCGGAGGCTACGAGATTCCAAACATTGCGCGCCCCTTGACGCCGCGAACGTTTTCAGCAACGTATTCGGTGAAGTTCGGACCGGGCGCGCTCTCCTCGCAAACCGCAAGCACCTTTCATGCGCGAGGAACCGGCGGCGGGGGCGGCTTTTTCGGTGGCCCCTCCGGTGCGGCGCCCGGGTCGTCCGGGCAAGCCCCGCAGAATGGCGGAGGCTTCCGTTCGCTCTTCTCGCCATTGCCGCAGACGCCGCCCGCCGATCCGTTCGCGGTAGGTACCAATCCCACGACCTGCAGCGCCGAGAGCGTTGCTAAGGCGCGCCAACTCTCGGCCGAACTGAAAGCGTTTCAGGCGCAGATCGAGGCGGCACGAACGCCGGCGGGATATCCGGCGACGATGGCGGCACCGGCACTCACCGATGCAACGCTAACCTATCATGGCTTGGGCACGACCTACGCGTTGACGATCACGCCGAAGGGCTCCGGAACGCTGCGCGCCCTGGCCGGATGCATCGCCCTGCATATTGCGCGCGCTGACGACGTCACGCAACGCAAGCTTTACGCACCGTCGAGTCCGCTCTTCTTCGTTTCGCAGCTCACGTTTATGCCGGCCGTCGGCCTGTACGTCGTCGCGCGCCAACAGCAGCCCGGCCAGGAGGCCTTCCGCGTCTACAAGCTGCCGGCGACGCCGCCCGCGAATCCGTTCGAAGTTCGTACCGCCGCCGCGTGCACCGGTCAAGTGAAGAACCTGGCGGCGCAGGCCCTCGACGAGCTGCGCAACCACTTCGCGAGCGGGGCGCCGACGCCGAGCTGGACGATTACGCCGCATAGCGCCAAAGGCGGCGCGTGGTACGAGCTGGATCCCGGCGATCCGACGGTCGTTCCGGCGCTGCTCTACTGCGGGCACGTTGCCACGACGACGACCGAGGAGCTCACGCAGCGCGGCTTTGACGGCAAGCTCGTGCCGGAGCTCAACTACGCGCCGAGCCTGGGCATCTATTTCATTCCGCCGGTCCGGCGGCCGTCACCCTAAGCGTTCGGGGGAGCGTCCCGCCTTACGGGCGCGTTCGACCATCTCGCGCATGCGCGGATGTTCCCCCGGAATGGTTTTGACCCACGCTTCAAAGGGCGGTACGGGTTGACCCGCGCGAAAGAGGAAGTACCAGACGTTCATGTCGCCCATGAATGCAAAGCGCTTCTTGAAATCCTTCGCGAGTGCGTCGTAGGTCGTGAAGGAGCGAAGGTAGTTTGCAAAACCGGCGTGCTCGCGATCGGCCGCGAGAAGGGCGCGCGCATTGGCGATGGTCGCGTGCACTTTACGCGACATGCGCAGGATGCCGGGCGTCGCCAACACGCGCTCCACGTCGAGTTCGTCGTATGCGGCGACACGGGCCGGGTCGAAGTCCGCGAAGGCCTCGCGGTAGGCATCCCAGTGCTCCGCGATTTGGGACCAGCGCACCCCCGCTTGGAAAACCGCGCGCGTGATGATCGCGAGGTAGTCCGCCAGCGAGGCCGGCTCGAGTACGTCGGGAATCGTTTCGGCCACGATGTTGCGCGCCGGTACGGCAGACCGGCTGGAGGCACCTCTCGGGCGGCAGGGACCCGCCTATCCAAAGTCGGAACAGCCGGGCACTATTGCTACTCTCGTCCGCACTGTCGGCAGAGTCTTTGAGGAGTTATTCTTTTCGTGTACGTAGATGAGATGCTCAACTGTGTGGACTGTGGGCGTCAGTTTGTCTTCAGTTCTGGCGAACAGCGTTTTTACGAGCAGAAGGGGTTTCAGAACAAACCGAACCGCTGCCCCGACTGCCGACAGGCGCGCAAGCAGATGCGCTCCAGCGGGACCGTCGGTGGCGACCGCGTTGGACGCCCGCGCGAGATGTTTACGGCAACATGCAGCAACTGTGGGGGCGTCGCGGAGGTCCCGTTCAATCCGCGTGGCGATAAGCCGGTTTACTGCCGGGACTGTTTCGCCTCGCGTCCGTCTTATCGCTGACCGCTAGCACCGCAACTCCAAAACGTTCGTACGACGCCGTCGTCATCGGCGCCGGACATAACGGTTTGACCTGCGCCGCGCTCTTGGCGAAGGCGGGGCTTCGCATTGCGGTCTTCGAGCGTTGCGGCGTTATCGGCGGTGCCGCCGTTACGGAGCGAGACATTTGGCCGGGATATGCACTCTCGACCGCGTCATACGTCTGCAGCTTGTTGGACCCGCAGCTCGTCGAGCGTTTGGATCTGCCCGAGTACGGGCTCGCGTATTACCGTAAGGATCCCTACGCCTTTACGCCGCTGCTCGACGGCCGCTCGTTGCTGCTCGGCTCTGACGGGCAGGCGAATTCGCGCGAAATTTCGCGTTTCAACCCACGCGACGTCGACGGCTTCGCGGCCTACGTCGAGCACACGGAGCATTTCGGACGCCTGCTCTTCGATTCGTTTGCCGACGAGCAGCCAAGGTTCGACCGCTTCGATCCGCAGACGCAAGCCGTGCTGCGCGGCTCGGCGGCCGATCTCGCGGAACGCTACGTTGCGACGCCGGTGCTCCAGGCGGAGATCGTCAACGACGGCCTCATTGGAACCTATCGCGGTCCGCGCGATGCGGGAACCGGCTACGTTCTCGTGCACCACCTCGCGGGCCGGCTGCTGGGCGTACAAGGCGCGTGGGCCTTCGTGCGGGGCGGAATGGGATCGATCTCGCAGGCGTTGGCCTCGGCGGCACGGGCACACGGCGTGCAGATCTTTGCGCAGGCTCCTGTCACGCAGATCCTCGTCGATGAAAAGGGCGCCGCGTGCGGCGTGGTGGTTGAAGGCGAGTACCCGTGCGAGGTTCGCGCGCGGGCGGTGCTCTCAAACGCGCATCCGCAGCGAACGTTTCTCGACCTGCTCGCTGCGGCGCGGCTCGACGCTGGATTCGTTGCGAAGGTGAACGGCTGGCAGAGCATCGGGGCGGCGCTCAAGGTAAATCTCGCGCTCGGCGAACTGCCGAACTTTACTTGCCGGCCGGGAACCAACGCGCAGCCGCACCATCGCGCCACGATTCACCTCGCGCCGTCCATCGAGTATCTGCAGAAGGCGTATGTCGACGCGCGCGAGCGCGGTGAGAGCGACGAGCCGTTGATCGAATGCTTCTTGCAGACGCCGACCGATCCGTCGCTCGCGCCGGCCGGCAAGCACATCCTCTCGATCTTCGCGCAATACTTTCCGTACGATCGCGCCGGCGGTTGGTCGCACGCGGGGCGGGAGGCCGCCGCGGATAAGGTCGTCGCGATCCTCGCGCGCTTCGCGCCCAATCTTCCAAATGCCATCGAGCATCGCCAAACTCTAGCTCCGCCCGATCTCGAAGATCGCTTTGGGTTGGTCGGCGGGCACATCTTCCACGGGGAGCTGCTGCCGGGGCAGATCTATGAGGATCGCTTCGACGTTCGCACGCCCGTGCGCGGTCTGTACCTCTGCGGATCGGGCACGCATCCGGGCGGCTGCGTCAGCGGCTTCCCGGGCAGACGTGCCGCACATGCGCTCTTGCGCGACCTTTCGGCAACACGCGCGTAACGCTTGGGGCGTAGACTGCGAAGATGCAGATCACGTGGAAGCCGCTGCGCGATGGCGCCGATCAGACGCGTTCCAAGCTGCCCGAGAGTGCGTTTGCCTTTCCGCACGAGCGTAAGGAGCCACTCATCGACGCCGGGCACGTCCGTAGCGCGATCGCGCGCTTTGGTGCCGTGCAGGGTGTGAGCGAGACCGAGCGCGCGCAGGCATTCGGCAACATTAAAGCGGCCGCGAGTTACTACGGCATCACGCTGCGGGCGACGAGCTGGCACGACCTCGTCGGCTAGATGCCGTCACGGGATAGCGCTTCTCAGTGGCACTTTAGGTAAACCGGTGTACAATCGGGCAATGAGTAAGAGCTTTCTCGCACTAGCCTTTGCGCTGAGCCTGATTCCGGCCGGCGCCTTGGCTCAGACCACCGGCGCGCCGCCGGCTCCCAGCGATGCCCAGCGGCAAGCGATGTGGCAGACCCTCCAACCGTTCGTCCAGCAAGAAGAGCAACTGCACCAGCAGATGCGCGGCCAGATTCTCTCGAGCCTGACGCCGGTCCATCGGCGCGCGATCGCTGCGGAGATCGGCGATCTCGCCGTGTCGGCAAATCCCGATCCCGAAGGGACGGCTAAGCGGATCGATGCGCTCCTCTCGCCGGGCGAGCGCCAGCGGATCATCCAGGCGCATCAGGCCTTCGCGACGCAGAGCCGCCAGCTCCACGACCAGATGAAGGCGCAGCTCCAGCAAACGATGCCGGCCGGGCACGCGCCAATGGGAGACCACCCGATGATGGGCGGGGGGATGCAGGGCCGAATGAACGACGCTGGATGGATCGTGCTCCACTCCCTGCCGCCACACGCTTCCGGGATGATGGGCATGGGACATATGATGGACGGCAATCACCCCGAGGGGCCCCCTCCGCAATAAACGCGTAAAGCGAGCGGCATGCAGCCGCTCGCGCCTTGGCAGCGCACCCTCTGGCTGATGGTGACGGTGCAGGCGATGATGTCGTTCGCCTTTTCCGTCTCCGGGCCGTTTCTGCCGCTCTTCATTATTCAGCTAGGCGTTACGCCGCTGGCGAAAGTCTCCGTGTGGGCCGGCGCGATTGCGTCGGTCAACTTTTTGCTGGCGGCGATTTTTTCGCCGATCTGGGGCGGCATCGCCGACCGCACGGGGCGCAAAGCGATGGTCGTGCGCTCCTGTGCCGCGATCGCGATCTTCACCGCGATCATGGGCGTCGTGGGCAACGTCGGCGAGCTCTTTGCAGCGCGCGCCGCCATGGGCATCTTTAGCGGCTTTTCGGCGGCCGCGATCGCGATGGTCGGCACGCAGGTGCCCGAGGAGAGCCTCGGATTTTCGCTGGGATGGATGACGACCGGTCAGCTTGTCGGTGGCCTCGTCGGGCCGCTCTTTGGGGGCTTTCTCGCCGACCAACTCGGTGATTACCGGCACGTGTTCTTCGCGACGTCGGCTTTCGCACTCGCCGCGACGCTCGTAACGCTCTTCTTCGTGCGAGAGCAGTTTCGGCCGGATCAACCGCGCGTCAAGCGCGCGGCACTCTGGGAGAGCCTGCACGAGATTGCACTCCACCGGCAGCTCGCCCCGATGTTCGTCGTCGTCCTGCTCGCGCAGGTCGTCGCCTTTGGCGTACAGCCCATCGTACCGCTCTTCGTTCGCGCGCTCGTCGGCAACGTGTCGTGGCTGGCGACCGCAGCCGGGCTCGCCTTTGCCGTCATGGGTCTTGCCGACCTCATCGCCTCGCCGTTTCTCGGAAAACGCAGCGATCGCGTGGGCTATCGGCGCGTGCTGCTCATTTCACTGCTGGGCGTGGCCTGCTTTACGATTCCGCAAGGTTTCGTCCGCGGCATCGGCGCGTTTATCGCCTTGCGTTTCGGCGTCGGCCTCTTCTTAGGCGGAGTTCTTCCAACCGCTAACGCGCTCATCGGGCGCATGTTTCCGATCGACCGCCGCGGCCAGGTCTTCGGAATAACCTCGAGCGCCACGTTTCTCGGCATGTTCGCCGGGCCGCTGCTCGGTGGAACCATTGCGGCCCGGTTCGGCTTCGCCGCCGTGTTCGTCGTCATCGGAGCGATGGCGCTGGCGAACCTTGCCTGGGTTGCGATCAGCGTGCGGTCGTCTGCGGCGTAAGCAGTTCGCTAAAGACGGCAACGAGGCGCTCGAGGCCGATCCGGTCGGTGTCGGTAAAACGGGCCTGCCGCGGACTATCCACGTCAAAGACGCCGAAAAACATGTCGCGAACCAGGAACGGGACTACGATCTCCGCGCGTGAGGCGGCGTCGCACGCAATATGGTCTGAAAATGCGTTCACGTCGTCCACGACGAGCGTCGCACGTTGCGCGGCGGCCGTACCGCAGACGCCGCGTCCTTTGGCGATGCGCGTGCAGGCGGGACGTCCGCTGAACGGTCCTAAGACCAGCTCGTCGCCGGGCGCGGCGATATAGAAGCCGGCCCAGTTGACATCGGGAAGTTCGCTCTGGATGAGCGCGGCGAAGTTGCCGGCGTTGGCGCCGAAGCCGGCCTGCGCATCGAACAGCTCGCGAACCTGCGCTTCGAGGCGGGCGTAGATGCCGGTTTCGTTCATGGCGTGTACGGATTTCGGCTGTACACCGGGGTGCGCGAGCCGTCTACCGTGACCGTGTACCACGGCTCGCGCGTTCGCTTACCGAGGAGATCGAAGCGCTCGCCATTGCGGGCAACGTGGGCTATCTCCACGGTGTAACGCAGCGGTTGGGCGGGGAGCAACTGCGCGGGCGTCCTCGCGCGAATCAGGTAAGCGCCACGCGCGCCGTTGGCGTTGATTAGGGTTGCGGTACCGTCGGGGTCGACCACAACGGCGCTTCCCCCGTCGATCCCCAGCGCGTAGATCGCGCTCGCGTTGCGCAGCAATCGGTCGTGGTAGATGCGCGCGAGAAAGGCAACGGTTCGGCCGAGGCGGTCGCGGGCGACGAGATGCGTATCGGTGATTGTGTCGGCCAAAGCCGGCCACGAGAAGAGGCCGGTGGTGAAGCTGATCCTGGGCTCGAGCGGATCGCTAGTTGCATCGGCGGTGGTGGTTTCGGCATCGAGGCGATCGGCGACAACGGAGTCGTAGACGACGGCGCCCTGAATTGCGAGGCCCGCGCTGCCCCCGCCGACGACACCCCCTCGCGCGTACACGTTTTTCACGGCCGCGATCAACGCGCTGCCTTTCCATCGCACGTAGTGCGCCTGGTCGCCGCCGGCAAAGTAGACGGCGTCGGCGCCGTTGACGACGCGTGCTACGGAGTCTGCCTGGGCTCGTGAGGCGCATGGCGGGATGAGCACGGTCTGCACCGATGCAAAGTTGCCGGCCCGATAAAAGTGGCGATCGTCGATGTTCGTGTATGAGGCGCGCAGGATCACGACATTACCGCCGCGCTTTGCCGAATCACCAAGCAAGCGCTTGTGAAGCCAGGTTAAGGTAGAATCCGGCGATCCGGATGCGCCGGCCCCGTCGAGAAGGAGCCCCGGCCCATTTAGATGTGGCGTCGGAGCGTAGCTTCCGAAACGGGGAAAAATCGTTACCGAACACATCGCGACTGTAACGAGCAACACGACGCTTGGGCTATTCGCCTGCGCGCATAGCTTATCCCGAGCGCGGATGGCTCAAGTGTTCGGGGCCGTCGCGCGGCGTGAGGCGGACGGGCGAGGCCATCGCTGCTCCCTCCGGAAGGAGGTAACCGAGTGCTCTGGAACTGCTCAGCCCCTACTCGAGTACTGCCGTATCGCGGGAGAGCATCATGACATTTGGCCGGGTCGATAAACTGATCGTCGGACCGATGGAGTGCCGTAGGAGCGTCACAAGCATGAGCGGCTGCAAGACCATCGTAATCAGCCGATGCCATCAACACTCCGAAAGACTGCACGAGCACTTGAATAAAATGCCCGACGACCTGAGGCAGCAGTTGTTGGACGAGCTTGCAATCGTTGACACGCCCTTAACTGCTGAAGAGGCCGCAGACTTGAAGGGCCATCTTCCCTAGGGGCGGTCGCCGCAGATAGAGCTAGCCAGGGAGTCTACGCTCTCCAGGTCGACGCCGACGGGAGGCTTCATGTTTGGTCCCGATGCCCGTGCTCCGCTCGAATCGCGCGCCAGCGGCGGTCGTATTGCCACGCTTTCGTGGGACGCCCTCCGTTACGCGCAACGCCTGCCCATTGAAACAGATTGGGATCTTGCGAATCGAATCTACTTCTACAACCGTCTGCCGCTCACACCGCAATGGCGTCACCTCCTCTCGCCCGAGGGTGCGCACGCGCGTTATCTTGGAGTTGCCGGGGGCGGCGTAGCTGCGCGAGCGCTCGCGCGTCACTGGTCGGCACATTCGCCGTCACACGATTGGCTAGCCTGGAGCGGGCGCTTCTCGAGGCCGATAAGGAAGGGTCCCACGTATAAACTGTATGTGAGCCCGGCAACTGAAGCTCTCGCAGGCGAAGGCTTTACCGAGGTTGTTTTGGCGCTCACGTCGGCTCGCGCAGCGCAGTTCAAAGTCGGAGCCGGCGCGACCGGCCTGTTGCGGCCGGACAAGCTTGTCGCGTACTTTTGCGATTTCGAAGCGCTGGCCGAGGGAGTCTCCGCCGTCCGTAAGCGGCTCGCCGGCATGCCGGCACATGGTGTGCCCTTTACGGCCGAAATTGCTAGAGATGGGCTGCTTTCCTGGGGCGCTGATCCACCGCTCAGTAAGCTACCGTCTGCACCCGCGGAGAGTTGGCGTCTTTGGCTGGCGCGACGCCTCGCAGGCGCCATCATCGCCGGGCGAACCGCGCGCGAGCCTTGGCGTTGCGCGCTCGATCGTCTCCGCATCGAAGGCGTGGATACGGATACCTGGACACCGAGTTTGTCGAAAGTTACCGAAGCATAGCACGTGTCGATTACCGATTCGCTGCGGCTCTCTTCCGGCGTGAGTGTGACGCCGGTTGCGGAACTCCCGGCCGAAGTCCGGGAGCGACTCACTTGCGGCGAGGGCGACTTCGCGCTCACTCGGGCGCAGTCCAGGACCCCCGTGCGAATCATCGATGCTGCGTCCGCCGACCTCCTGCGCGAGTTTACCCGCCCTTCCACTGTCGCGCGGGCCGTGGTTCGGTTTGCTCGAGGCCGAGGGGCATCACCCAAATTCATGCTCGAAGAGGCCTATCCGCTTCTTGCGCGCCTATTTGCCGGCGGGGTTCTAGTCGCCGATGCCCCTGAAGACGGTAAAGCGACGCACGCGGCGCTCGGTCGCAGGCGGTTCGCGGGGAAGTGGGAGATCAGCGAAACGCTGCAGCTGCTCGAAGAGGCTGAGGTTTACCAGGTAAGGGACGGCACCCGGATAGCCGTCTTGAAGATTGTAGGTGCTCGCGCTTTGCAGCCGGCTGCCGAGGAAACGACGCTTAGGCACGAGGCGGTGGTTCTCGAAGCACTTCAAGGGAGAGTTGCTCCGCGCCTCATCGAAACGGGCGAGCACGAGGGCCGGTTCTATCTCGTAATAGAGTGGTGTAGCGGTATAGACGCGGAGACCTACGCCGGGGAACTACGGAGCGAGAACGACCGAGGCGGTATCCTCGCGCTTTGCCGGAACGTTGTCGCTGCCTACGCGCGTCTTCACGCACTCGGATTCGTCCACGGTGACATCCATCAACGTAACGTCCTGGTTGGAATCACGGGCGAAGTTCGGCTCATCGATTTCGGCGTTGCGGCAGCTATCAGCGAAGAACACGAGGCTGGTAACAGCGGAAAGGGAATGTCCGACCGCACCGGAATCGCTTTCTTTTACGAGCCTGAGTTTGTCGCGGCGGTTCTTGAGAAGCGGCCTGCTCCGGCGAGGAGCACCGCCGGCGAGCAGTATGCCGTTGCGGTTCTGCTGTACTTGCTCGCGACCGGCGCGCAATATCTCAACTTCTCTCTCTACGAGGAAGCTGCGTTCCGGCAGATCGTTGCAGAGCAACTGGAGCCGTTTGCTTCTCGGGGCGTCGCGCCATGGCCGCAACTGGAAGCGATCCTCGCGCGAGCCCTTTCAAAATCGCCTGCCGAACGCTATCCGACGATTGACGCGCTAGCGGCTGCGCTGGCTGAAATTGATTCAGAGGGCGACGAACGAACGCGCTCAACCGAAGTCTCCGCTGCGCGCTCCCTGCTTGACGGCGTTGTTGCCGAGATCTCAGTTGACGGTACGCTCGAACCCGGAGATATCGCACCTCCGACCGCGTCGTTGTATTTCGGCGCCGGAGGAATCGCGTATACCCTGTATAGGCTCGCGCTTCTCTCCGGCGATGCGGCACATCTCGCTGCGGCGGATATGTGGCTCTCTTTTGCGGAGATGGCAGCGAACGAGCCTGACGCATTTGTCGATCCGGCGAACCGCGGGCTGCTCGAGGTTGAGTCCACGACGTCGCCATTTACGACCGCGAGTGGTCTCGCAGCGCTGCGTGCACTACTATCTAACGCGCAGGGCGACATCGCCGCGTCACGCGAGGCTGCAGCGCGATTCGCGCGACTATCGCTGGAGGGCGTCGAAGAGGAACGCCGAGACCTCGTGGGAGGCCGCGCCGGGGTTCTGCTTGCAGCGGCGCTGCTTGGCGACGCGCTACCTGATGACGCTGCGGAACGCGCCGAACTTGCGCGTTTGGGCGGCGAAATGCTGGACGCTCTCTGGGGCGAACTCGATTCATTGCCTCCGCTTGTGCAGGGAAATCCGAACCTCGGCATGGCGCATGGTTGGTGCGGCTACGCCTATGCTGCACTTCGTTTCTGTCGCACGTTCGGGCGCCCGCGCCCGCCACGCCTTCGCGGGCGTCTCGAAGAACTCGTCGGCCTCGCCCAGCCATGGGAACGTGGGTTGAGATGGCGATGGAACGATTCCGGCATCGACGCTGGAACGATGCCGGGTTGGTGTAACGGTAGTGCCGGATTCGTACCGCTTTTCACACTCGCTCACCGGGAGCTCGGAGGGCGGCGGTTTCTCGATTGTGCGATTGGCGCAGCGTGGAACGCGTGGGAAGCGGGGGAGGGAAACGGCAGCCTTTGTTGCGGCGAATCGGGCCGCGCATATGCTCTGATGACGCTGTCGCGCCACTTGGGCGGCGATGCAAAGTGGCTGGCGCGCGCTCGCGCGCTTGCCGAAAACGCGCCCGCCGCCATCGCTTCGAGTGCCGACAGTCCCTATAGCCTTTTTAGAGGAAAGGTCGGCGTCGCGCTTCTCGCCTGCGACCTCGATCACCCGGATGCCGCAGCCTTTCCGTTTCTCGAAGATGAAGGCTGGCACTAAGCTCGGGGCGCTTGTCGCCGCAGTCGCTTTGGCGGCTTGTAGCAGCGCGCCGGGTAAGAATGCAGTCGCTGGAGGCCATCCTTGGACGAAACCGGGGGTCTTCCGTTTCGCGTTCAGTTCGGATCCCAAGGGGCTCAACCCAGCCTTCTATCCGCTCCAGCCGACGTCGGTGATTTCCGACTTTATTTATTCGTGGACGATTCGCTACGACGCGAAGGGGCGCCCCGTGGCCGATGCGCTGCGCGAGGTTCCAACCGTTGAAGACGGCGACGTCAGTCGGGACGGCTTGACGCTGAAATACAAACTGCGTCACAACATGGCGTGGCAAGACGGTCGACCGCTAACCTGCAACGATTTGAAATTTACTTGGCAAGCAGTCGTGAACCCCCACAACAATGTTGCCTCGACGGAAGGCTACACGGACATTCGCAGCATTGATTGCTCGGATCCTTACGTTGCGGTCATTCACCTGAAAAGGGTCTATGCGCCCTATCTACAGCAGCTGTGGAGTAACGCCGGCAATGTGCCGATCTTGCCCGCGCACATTCTGGCACGATATAACGACGACAAAGGCTCGCTCACTACCGCTCCGTATAACGCGCTACCAGTCGGCAGCGGACCATTCGAGGTCGTTGCCTGGGAGCGCGGCCAGGAGATTCGACTGATCGCAAATCCGCACTTTTATCTTGGCAAACCGCGTCTTCGCGAAGTGATCTTCAAAATTCTACCTACTGCCGACGACCTGATACAGTTGCAAACCCACGAGGTTGACATGGTTTCAGGCTCGGAAAAAGACGCACTGAGATTCGCGGCACTCGCCGCGAATCGCGAAAACGGTCTCGTTGAAACAATTGGTGACACATACGAATGGACCCACATCGATTTCAACCTCAAACGGCCGATCGTCGGCGATCGCGACGTGCGCGTCGCCTTGGCCTATGCTACCGATCGCAATCAGATCCTAATGAAGCTTTTTCACGGTCTGCCGGTTCCCGCCGACACCGATCAAAGCCCCAGGCTCTCGTGGGCCTACACGGCGAACGTGAGGCACTATCCATACGATCCAAAAAAGGCGCGCGCGCTTCTCGACGCCGCCGGCTGGAAAATGGCGCCGGACGGCATTCGCCGCAAAGATGGCCGGCGACTGGAGTTCTTGTTCAGTGCGTGCTCGGAGTATCCGGGTGAAACAGCGTCACAAGCGCTGATCGCGCAGCAGTGGCGCGAAGTGGGCGTTGACGCCAAAATAAAAAACTACTCCCACAACCTTTTTTTTGACTACTCATCGAACGGTATACTGGAAGGTGGCCGCTACGACGTGGCAATCCAAACCTCTGATGGCGGCCCCGACCCGGACAACAGCGCGCTCTACTCGGGCGATAACCTTGCGCCGGATGGTCAGAACACGCTGCAGTGGCGAAACCAAGCGGCGACCGCGGCGATGAACGACGCGCTTGCAACGGTCGACGTATCGCGCCGCAAGCACGATTACTTCGTTGCCCAACAGGAGCTTGCGAACGACGTCCCGACGATCGTGCTCGGCTTTATCAGAGGGCCGGTCGTGTACAACGCGGATTTGCGAGGATTCGAACCGTCGCCGGTTTCGCTTTTTTGGAACCCTTGGAACTACTCGATCTGAGGGCGAAGTGCTTCCTCGACCGCTTGGCGCTGCGTCATCGCTGCCCCGACGACCGTGAGGTGTTTAAGGGTGTCCGGCTTGAGCGCGTCGCGTAAGGTCTGCCTCACGCGCTCGTACTCCTGTTCTTGCGTGATCAGCTGCGCCGACCCCATGGCAGCGAGCTGAGCGTCGACGAAGCCGAGAATCCGGGCCGCGTACGCGAGGGCGTCGTTTCGAGGCTTTCCGTCGTCGCGGGGCCGCAGAGTCGCGACCGCCGCGAGGTGTTGCAAAGCATAGGCCGCAAGAACGTCGAGGTGATTGTCCGAGGAGGTTTGAAGGGTTTCCCGCGCGCGATCGGCAGCCTCGTCAAAGCAGCTTTGCGCTAAGAGATAAATTGACATTGCATTGGTTGCGGAGGCGGCGCTGTGTGCGTCGCAGTCCTCTCGCGCGATAGCGAGCATCTTTGCGGCGCTCGCAAACGCGAGCTCGGCGTCGCCGGCGCAGAACTGGTACATGCCGAGATCGTTGATAGCATACGCCAGGTCGCCTACGTGAAAGTCCGATTCGTAGATTGGCAGCGCCTCGGTGAGATAGTTGCGGGCCGCTGCGAAATCGCCACCTTTTGCGCTGGCGTAACCTAAGCATCGTAGGCTCCACGCGACGGCTCGGCGATCGCACATTTTGCGGGCGCTGGCCAGAGCTTCTTCGATGAGGGCCTTCGCCTCGACAACCCGCCCGAGGGAGGCTAGCGCGTGACCCGCCATGTTCTGGGCGCCCACGATTCCTCGCCAACTCCCGACCTCGCGGTAAAGATCTAGGGCCTCCAGGCAAGCCGCAACCGCAGCCGTGTGCTCGCGGAGGTTAAAGGCCGCGCCCGCCTTTGCCTGGGCAAGATCCGCCCTAAGCTCGGTCGGGGTCTCTTCGTCAATCAGCGTGATGGCTAGATTCACCCATCGCTTTGCTTCTGTCGGCATCTGAGGCACCGCTGGAAAGGACGCGGCAAGACGTTGGCCGAGCCGGACGTCGTGACGGTCGACCAGCGCCCACTGCAACGCCGCCTTCCAGTTGTCGAGGTCGCTTTGTTCCAGAACATCCAGCGCACCAGGAGGCTGCGCGGTCCACGCGAGCCATGCGAGCGCGTGACGCCTCTCAATGAGATCCTCTTCACCACGCGCTACGAGCTTTTCGCGCCCGTACTCACGAAACGATTCTAGGAGATTGTATCGCGGCTCGTTCCCTTCGAAATCGGCAACGACCAATGACTTGTCGACTAATGACGAGAGCGCTTCGAGCAGGTCCATCTCGGCAACGTCTTCGGTCGCGTAGAGTGCGGCTGCCGTGGCGAGCGTGCAGCCTGCGGCAAAGACGGAGAGCCGCTCGAAGAGCCGCTGCTCGGAATCGGGGAGCAGGTCGTAGCTCCAATCGATTGCTGCGCGCATCGTTTGCTGCCGAGGGAGTGCGGTACGTTCGCCTCCCGTAAGAATCCGAAAGCGATCGCGAAGTCGCTCGGTGATCGCTTTTACCGAGAGAAGGGGTACTCGCGCCGCGGCAAGTTCGATCGCTAACGGGATGCCGTCTAAGCGCCGGCAGAGCTCGGTGACCGCCGCTGCATTATCGTCGTTGAGCGCGAAGTGATGGTCGGCTGCGCTCGCGCGGTCGGTGAAGAGCGCGATTGCCGCCGGTAGCGACAACGACGGCAGCCGGTAAGTGTATTCGCCCTTCACCCTGAGCGGCTCGCGACTCGTGGCAAGGATGCGTACGCTCGCGCACTCGACCAGAAGAGCGTTCACAACCGTCGCGACCTCGGCGACGACGTGCTCGCAGTTGTCAAGGATCAGCACAACCGATTTGTTCCGCAGATATGCGATCAGCGTCTGAAGCAGAGGACGATCGGGCGCGGCTTTGAGACCGAGCGCCGAGGCAATAGTCGGAACGACTGAGGAACCTCCAAGCGGCGCAAGCCCGACGAAGCACAGCGTCTCGTCTGCATCCACGAGCGCACTTCCGACTTGCAAAGCTGTCTGGGTCTTACCCACGCCACCCGAGCCCGTCAGCGTTACGAGCCGGTGCTCGCCGAGGAGCGCTCCGATCTCTTCGAGTTCGATATCTCGCCCGACGAAGGTAGTTAGCGCGAGCGGAAGACTTGAAATTCCACCGCTAGCTTGCGATCCGTCGGCAATTGAGGTGCCGCTTCGGCGGGTTAGACCCGTGCGCGTAGCGGCTGCCTCAAAGGCCCCGCGTTGCTCGTCATCGAGCGCTAACGCCTGCACTAAGAGCGTGAGGGTCTCGCGCTGGGGCGTGCGGCGATAGCCGCGCTCGAGGGCGCTGACGCCGTGGCTACTCATTCGGGCGCGTTCCGCCAAAGCTTCCTGAGAGAGTCCCGCGGCCAAACGGTACTCTCTCAGAAGCGCTCCGAAACCTGATCCGCCCGAGCGGCGCCCCTCTTCCATGGTGGGGTTCCCCTTCGCGCCGCCGCTTAGAATGCTCCTACGCCGTTGGGCGTGCCCCATCCGGCAGGACCGGAGTACCTTCCGTACTGTCTCGTTCCGGCAGTGCAAAGATAAGTTCCGCCGCAGCCGCCGTCCGAACCGCGACTGATATAGTGAAGATACCGCCTGCGCTCCTGCGGGGTTAGCGTCCAAAATCTCTTGCCGGCGTGTTGTGAGGCGGCGTTCCCTGCCAAACCGTAGATGCCGGCGATAAGCGGTGCAGATGCGCTAGTGCCGACGAACGTGTCCCAGCCGGTGCCGCCGTAGCTATCGAACAACGCGAGGTCCGACGCAACGGCGGCCACGTCATTTTCCGTTCGATGCTTGCATAGTGGATCGTGTTGCCACGGGGGCTTATGGAAATGGTAGGCGCAGCCGCCGCCGGTCGAGGGCCACACGGCCTCCTTATATTTTGAACCGATTTTGGCTAGAATCGTGCCCCCGACTGCGACCACGTTGTCGAAGGCCGCCGGCGGCGCTTCAGTATAGCCGTAATCACCAGAGGCGGCGACATAGGTCACGCCGGGACTCTCGAATGCGGATTTGCTGCATTCGTAGCAAAACCAACTGTCGCTAACGATGTGGGCGCCGAGTTTTGCGGCCTCCACTTCAGCAGCATCTAGATTGTCAGCCCGAGAATTGTCTGCTTCAACCAGGTAGATCGTGCAGTTCGGGCAGCTAGCGGAGACCATCTCGACGTCGAGGTCGATCTCGCGGCCGTATTGCACGCTGGCCCTTGGATAGTTGCCGCGGCGCCCTTCCTGGTTGTACTTGGTGAAGTTCGCCCGGGGGAGGCCGAAGTGCGAACGATACGTGGCGAGATCCGAAGCGACCGTAGGATTATCGTAGGCGTCAACGATCGCGACGATCTGACCGTAGCCCTCTGACGCTGAGGGTAAATTATACGCGGCCTGAATGTCCGCAGGTCCCCATCCGAGCACATTGGGTCGGACCTCCGCAGCTATGGCCGCGATCGGCGGAGCTCCGCGACCGCACGCGCAAAGGATGCAAATGGAGGCGAGAACCGGTAAAAACATGTGCGAACGTTTCATGTCGCCCACCTCTCTATGGTCGCAGCCCGTTGTCTTAGCGAACAGCGATCAAGACTGGATAACAGATTCCGTGAGTAATCGTGGGCGTAGTCCGGATTCCATCGGCCGTGTATGTAGTGATGGAGCCGAAGCCGCCCTTCTTGCCCGGGCCTTGATTGTTTGCAACGTGGATACCGCCAACCGGATCGACCGCTACACCTGATGCGTGGTCAACTCCGGCAGTGATCGTCGGCGTGGTCTTCGTTCCATCCGCATTGTAAGTCGTCACGGACCCTGTATCGTAATTGCCGAAGTTAGCGACGAAAATCTTGTCGTTCGCATCGACCGCCACGCCTGTTGGCGCGTCGAGCCCCTCTGTGATCGTTAGTGTGGCGGGCGTTCCATCCGGCAGATATGTCGTCAGCGTGTTGTCGTCCGTGTTCGTAACGTAGATCGTTCCATTGCCGTCGACGGCCACGCCAGTCGGTGCGACCAGCCCGGTGATGGTCGGCGACGTTTGCGTTCCGTCCGGCAAGTATGTGGTAAGGGTGTTGTTCCCATTGTTTACGACGTAGATCTTGCCATTCGCATCGACCGCCACGCCCGTTGGGAAGTCAAGCCCGGTCACAATCGACGGCGTCGTCTGCTGCCCCTCCCGGGTATAGGTGGTAACGGTCCCGTGTGGGCCGCGATGCCGGCCGTGGCCGCCGCCAAACTCGTTTGCGACGTAGATCTTGCCGTTGGCGTCGACCGCTACGCCTGCCGGGCCGTAGATGGCGGTAGTGATGGTTCGCACCCGGATTCCGCGAGCGTTATAAATCGTTACGGCGTTACCGGAAAGGTTTGGTACGTAAACTCTGTAGCCTAAACGGGTTCTGTCGACTGCCGGTAGCGAGCGGGAAGCCAGCGCGATCGGCCAGACTCCTCCGGCACAGGCGCCTAGCAGAGCCGCGCTCGTGAGAGAAAGCAACAAGAGTCGCAAACGCGACATAGTGACACCTCGCCGGTCAGCCGGGCCGGAGGTGCGGCCTCCTTCCTAGCATTTTGTCCCTAGCGGTTTATCCATTCGGGCCCTCACGCTTGCTTCCTCGGGTGCTGTAGCCGTCTCAACTCGTGCTAGTAGGTTGTGCTAGTTGGTCGTCCGAGTGTCTGTTATTCGGAGCGGCCCTACACGCGATGATCGTGACGGGGCAAGGCATCTGCCTTCGCCCGTCTGCGAAGGAGAAATCGCGTGAAACTCATCTCGGCTCTAGCGTGCGGCGCGGTGCTCGCCGGATGCAGCAATGCGGGTTCCCAATCGCCATTCATCCCGGCGGCTTTCGGTGCCAACAGTGCCGCCCCAGCAGTACAAAGCTCAGGCCGAAGCAAGGCTCGGCCGCAGGATTCTAGCGGCTACGTATACGTCTCCAACCGAAGCCAGGGCGGCGCATCCGATCTCCTCGTTTACGCTTTGAGCGGGTCGAGCGGGAGCGGATCGGGCGGCGCACCGATCCAGAAGATCACCAAAGGCCTGGTCGACGCCGGCGGCATCGCGGTTGACGCCAACGGCGACGTCTACGTTGCAAACGGCAGCGCCGGCAACGTCCTCGAGTTCACCCCGGGCGGGACGTCGCTCGTCCAGACATACTCGCAGGGGCTTACGAACCCGGTGGACGTGGCGGTCGCCAACGGAACCCTCTACGTTGCCGATCGCGGCAACGCGTCGAACGGCTACGCGCAGCAAATCTTCGAGTACTCGACGACCTCTTCAGACGGCAAACCCTTGACAGCCATCAGCGGACTCGGGTATTCGACGCAGTTTAATACGGCGGTTGCGGTCGATCCGGCCGCCGCGCAAGGGACGTTCTTCGCATCGGCCACGATCGCCAGCGCAATGCCGCCCTCGGGCGCGTGCAGCAGTACGGGCGCAAGCGGTAACGGCTATGCGGTAGCTCAGAACCTCTTCCCAACGCTATGGCAGGTCGTTCCGCTCTCGCATAACTCGCAAGTATCGGGCGTCGCGTTCGATTCGCAAGGCAACATGTATGCGGCCGATACCTGCGCCGGCGCCGTCGACGTCTACGCCCTCAAGAAATACGTCTGGACGTATGCGGGAACGGTTAACGGCAGCTTTAGCGCACCGTTCCTCCTGACTGTCAACGATGGGTTCTTGGCGGTTCCGAATGCGGCCACGGGCAGCAGCTCGGGTTATGTCACCGTCATCGACCTGAGTGGAAGCACCAAATCGCTCACGCTGCGCAGCGGCCTCGATCGCCCTATCGGCGCCAGCGCCGGTCCGGCTTCGTAGGCGAGGGTGACAAGCAGCCGAAAAAGCGGTAAGGTCGGGGCAGGAGGGACTGCCATGCGGCGTGAGCTTACTTTAACGCTTGCGGCTTTGCTGCTTTGCTCGTGTGCGGGATTCACCGTGCCGTCCATTCCCCCGGGGAACGCGTCGGCGAGCGGAGTGCGGCCGGATGGCGTGCCGGTTGTAGGCGGTTGTCAGATCTTTCCCGCGGACAACTGGTGGAACACCGACATATCGAAGTATCCGCTCGACAAGAACTCGGCCCAGTACATCGCCGCGCTTCCCGGAAATTTGCATCCGGATTTTGGCGAGGATCCGCACTACGGGATTCCGTTCAACATCGTCCCGAGCACGCAGAAGAGGGTACCGGTTACGTTCTACTACGCCTCGCAGAGCAATAAGGGCCCGTATCCGATCCCGCCGAACGCGCAGATCGAGGGCGGCAAGAATGCCAGCGGCGACCGCCACGTCCTCGTATTGCAGCAAGGCAAATGCAAGCTCTACGAAATGTGGGATGCCTATCCCGTCGATCACGGAAAGAGCTGGACGGCGGGGTCCGGCGCGATCTTCCCGCTAAATACGAATAAGCTTCGCCCCAACGGCTGGACGTCGGCCGATGCGGCGGGTCTTCCCATCCTTCCGGCCTTGATAAAATGCGCCGAGGTCAAGGCGGGCGCGATCGATCACGCGCTGCGCGTGACCTTCAATGAAACCCAGATGGGCTACATCCATCCGGCGACGCATTACGCCAGCGACAGCCGCGACCCGAGCCTACCGCCGATGGGGTTGCGGCTGCGCATGAAGGCTTCGTACGATATTTCGAAGATCACCGGGCAGTCGCACGTCATCGCCGTAGCCATGAAGAAGTACGGCATGTTCGTTGCTGACAACGGCTCGAACTGGTACTTCCAGGGCGAGGGCGGAAGGGCTTCGAAATGCTGGAATGACGACGATCTCGATCAACTCAAGAACGTGCCCGGCAGCGCTTTCGAGGTGGTCTATACCGGTAAAATTTTGCGGTAGCAACTTCACTTATTGACAAAGGCAGCAGAAAGGCACACGTTTGACAGACGATTCCTTGATTCGAGGTAACTCCTGATGCCGCTAAGGTCGACTGGCCGCACTCCGCCGAAGGGTTACGTCAACCTTGACGGCAGCGAACGGTATCCAGTCAGAGGGGCGAAGCGCCTAGGGTCGTTTAGATCGCCGGAGCCATTTTCGGTGACCATCGTGTTGCATCGCCGGAGCGACGCAGAGCCTCTGGACTTCGACTACTTTGTGAAGACGCCGCCATCGCAGCGTCAGCGTTTGCACGCCGCGGAGTTTGCAGGAAAGTACGGCGCGGATCCGCAGGACGTGAAAAACGTCGCCGCCTTTGTAAGGAAGTTTGGTCTGAGAGTTACGAAGACCAGTCTTGGACGCCGCACCCTTGTGGTCACCGGCACCGCGCGCCAGTTCAGCCGAGCCTTCAACGTCAAGTTCGGCCTCTATCGGGAACCGGGCCAGCGCGCGCGGGGCGGCCGCCCCGCTCTTCCGGCGCGACAGTATCGGGGCCGCGACGGATCTATTCAGATTCCGAAGGATCTCGCAGGCGCGATCTTGGGAGTATTCGGATTGGACAACGGGCGGGTAGGCCACCGAGGCGCACCCCCGGCTGTTTCGCCGTCCATTAACAACTTGTCGGTGCCGCAGGTAACTCAGCTTTATAAGTTCCCAAGCCCCGGCGTCGCCATCGCGGCGCAAACCATAGGAATCATCGCGCCCACTGATGGCGGAGGCGGTTACTTGAAGGGCGATGTTGATCGAATGTTCAGCGCGCTCGGATTTCCGGCGCCGCACGTTGTTTCGGTATCGGTGCGCAACGTCGTTAACCGTACGATTGCGCAGGTCACATCCGTCGAAGCGCCAAAAGGAGCGCGCACCCTCTCCTTCGCGTCAACGCGCGGAGTCGCCGTTGGTATGTTTGGCACTTACTTTATCAATGGCTACCCGCATAAGGTTTGCGTCGCGTCCGTCAGCGGTACCAAGCTCAGATTCAGAGAGAGCAAAGGCCTTAAAAAGACCGTTCCTGCCGGAACTGTGTTCTATTTCTCCCCCCGCGATGCGTGGGATGTTGATATGGAGATTACCCAAGACATTTGCATTGCGGCTGCCGCGGCGCCGGGAGCGAATGTGGCAGTCTATTTCACGGACGATACGCAGGTCGGGTGGATCGACCTCATTAATCGGGTGCTCGAACCGGAGGGCGACGATTTTCCGCCAGGCGTTAACCCGCCGTCGGTTCTCTCGTGTAGCTGGAGCCTGGCGGCCGGCGACGATCGTTACGGGCTAGCGCAGAGCCACGTGACCGTCAATGCGCTGCAAGCCATAAGTGCCGCCTTCCAAGACGCGGCTATCCTTCGACAGGGACCTACGATTTGTGTTGCCTCTGGAGATTTCGGCACCAACTCCGGAATGATTGGGCGATTTGCAAAGGGTCACCCACGTACATTTGGAGGCGACGGTTGCGCGCACGTCGCGTACCCAGCAAGCGATCCTTGGGTGCTCTCGGTCGGAGGAACAACGATCGGCCAATATCAGCTCGCGCACTCGCCCCAACAAGACTGGGTAGAACTTCCCTGGAACGATCCCATTCCCGATCCGACGTACCCGTGGGGCGCGAGCGGAGGCGGAGTGAGCGCGTACTTTCCGTTACCCTCTTATCAACGCCAAGCGAACGTTCCGAGATCGATTAACCCGGCTACGATGAGACCGGGTGGGCGCGGAGTTCCCGACGTTGCGTCCAACGCCGACATCAACAGTGGATACTCGGACCTCTACCTTTATGGAGTTCCGAGCGAACAACCGGGAAACGGCACCAGTGCCGCAGCCCCACTTTGGGCCGGGCTCATCGCCGTGCTCAATGCAACCACTGGGCACAACATCGGATTTGCAAATCCCACGCTCTACAAACTGGGCGAGGCTGCCTTCAATTCGATAAATCCTTTGTGGCGCGATCCCACCCATCCGCAGCTTGCTGCCGGTCCGGCGGATAACGGCAATAACGGCGTACCGGGTTATCCGGTCCGAGCGGGATGGGATGCGGTCACCGGCTTGGGAAGTCCAAATGGAACGGCGCTCCTTACTGCGCTCACCCAGATGCAGGGCGCCTACGTGCTCGGCGGTTATCAGAGTCCAGATATCATCGTTACTGACGAGTCGACCAAACTGCCGGTACAAATCGGCGACGCTCCCCATCGTCCCAATAGCTTGCTGGAGCCATCTCGCAAGTACAGACTCTCCGCGAACGTGCATAACGATTCAGCGACGCAGACGAGTGAAGTGGTCGTCCGGTTTTGGAAAATTCGAGGAGGTTTAGGAACTCAGGGCGCGATGGTCGGCGTGCCCCGAACGGTTTTAATACCGCCCCAGACGACGGTTAGAGTGAACGCTTCTGCATCATTTGAAAGCGCCGCGCCGGGCGAACACATTTGCACGGCCGTCAGCATCTACAGTCCGGACGCCGGTTATGACATCGACCCAGCGACCACGCTTCAGATACCCAGTCCCGGCCATCCCATGACCCATGGCTGCTCGGCTTTTCGCAATACCGACTCGATGACTGCCTCCCGAGGTAGTTTGGTCAAACTGCCGTTGAGCTTCGGTGAGCTTCCCGGGGAATTTACCGAAGCGATCGCGATCGAGATACGACCGCTCCACGTGCCTGCGCATTGGAGCCGGACGGCCGAGGCGCGAGGCGTGGCACACGTTCTCAAGTTGGTCGGAGCGCAGAGCGCTATCCCGCTCTATCTTTTGCCGGCGTTCAATCAAGTTCTTCAATCGCCGCGTCTTGACACAAACGTCAGGGTCGTTCACGGTGGTAAAGGCCAAAAGAAAGGGCTGGGAAAATGGTCTATCCGTGCTCAAGGCGGCGCGCCAGAGTTGGCAATCGAAATCGCCTGCCGCATCCCACCACACGCGGAAGGCGGTGATGTCGTGTTGCTCGACGTCATTGCCGACTATCCCGCGACGAGCCGCCGGCCTGCGCGCTCCGTCGAGTTCCTCGAATTCATCCACGTGACGCAGGAGAGGCACCCCGGCTAAACGATCGGCGACGGGTTCGATCGGTCGCGATGTAATCAGAGGGGAGGAGCAGCCTACTCTCTGCCCCTCCTAGTGGAAAACGAGCCTGTGGCAGCTTTGGTTTGTCCGGCTCGCGAATGGGCGGTACGGCGGAGGAGGCGAACGAGCCCAGAAATTGGTTTTTGCCGTGCGCCCGTAGCTCAAACTGGATAGAGCAGGGGACTCCTAAGCCCAAGGTTGCCAGTTCGATTCTGGCCGGGCGCATGAAGGCTTTCGCCCCTCTTCGGCTCTGCTTCGGCTCGCGGCGCTCGCTCAGCAGAAGCACAGCGGCGTCCTTCGACTCCGCTTCGCTCCGCTCAGGATGACATCGCGGCGCTCGCTCAGCAGAAGCACCGCGGCGTCCTTCGACTCCGCTTCGCTCCGCTCAGGATGACATCGCGCGCTCAGGTACTACCGGGCTGGGGGTCGGTTGCTCCGCACAGGCGTTGCGGGGTGGGATGGGATGTGCTAGCATAAGTGTTCGGAACGGACTGCGGGTCCGTTTTATTCATGTTCTGATAGATTAGGGATGGCAAAGAAAGAGACGCGCGTAATGGTCGTTCTGGCATGCACGGAGTGCAAACGCCGGAACTACAACACGCAGAAGAATAAGCAGAAGACCACGGACCGGCTGGAGCTTAGCAAGTACTGCCGCTTCTGCCGTTGCCACAAGCCGCATAGGGAAACGAGATAGGGCGGTAGCTCAATTGGTAGAGTCCTGGTCTCCAAAACCAGTTGTTGCAGGTTCGAGTCCTGTCCGCCCTGCCACTTTTTGGAAGTGAACCATTGGTGAACGAACAGCAAAAGCGAACGGCCCAGTCGATGGCAGGCGGCGATTTCATTCGCGGCGTGATCATGGAGCTGCGGCGCGTCACGTGGCCCACGCGTGAGGAATGGATCTCCGCGACCGTCCTCACGATCGTGCTGGTGGTCGGCATCGGGCTATTCACGTTCATCGTCGACCAGTTCTTCGGGTGGCTCTTCAGTCTGATCCATCCCGCCGCCGGATAGTGCCCACGATGTACGACATAGAGCCGATTGCGGACGAAACCCCGATAGATCAAACTCCGGCGGATCAGCCCGTGGTCGAGCAGACCGCTATCGACCCTCCGGCGATCGACGACACCCTGATGAGCGATCCGGTCGAGACTGCGCAAGAGCCCTTCGAGCAGCCTGCCGGCGAGATCGATGCCGAGGCCGATGCAGAAGCGCTCGCGCCCAAGCCGAAGGACGATCGCAACTGGTTCGTCGTCCACACTTACTCCGGATACGAAAACAAGGTCAAGGCGAATCTCGAGCGGCGCATCCACTCGATGGGCATGCAAGATAAGATCTTTCGCGTGCTCGTTCCGATGGAAGACGAGGTCGAGTTCAAGGACGGCAAGCGTAAGATCACGCCGAAGAAAGTCTTTCCGGGCTACGTGCTGGTCGAGATGATCATGGACGATCAATCGTGGTACGTCGTGCGCAACACGCAGGGCGTCACCGGGTTCGTCGGAAGCCCAGGACCGGGCGAGAAGCCGGTGCCGCTGCAAGATAAAGAGGTCAAGACGATCCTCAAGCAGATGGGCATCGAGGCGCCCAAGCTCAAGATCGACTTCAAGAAGGGCGACCGCGTCAAGGTCACCTCGGGACCGTTCTTCGACTTCACGGGCGTCGTCGACGAGATCGCGCCGGAGAAGGAGCGCTTGCGCGCGCTGATCTCAATCTTCGGTCGCGAGACTCCCGTCGAACTGGAGTTCTTCCAAGTGGAGAAGGTATAGTCTAAAGTTCAAAGTTTGGCTTCGCGTCATGCTTCGTCCTTCGACTCCGCTCAGGATGACAGCTCAGGGTGACGCACACGTGCGCCCTTCGACTGCGGCCTTCGGCCTCGCTCAGGGTGACACGCTGGTAGCCAAAGCATAACTCGAGTGGAGGAGAAGCGGCGGTGACCGCTTCGCAAGGAGAGATAAATGGCTAAGAAGATCGTAGGAAAGATCGGCCTCCAGATCCCGGCAGGCAAAGCGACCCCCGCGCCCCCTATCGGTCCGGCGCTGGGTCCCTATTCGCTCAACATCATGGACTTTTGCAAGCAGTACAACGAGCGAACGCAGTCGCAAGCGGGCATGATTATCCCCGTCGAGATCACGGTCTTTGAGGACCGAACCTTTACCTTTATTACGAAGACGCCGCCGGCGTCGTTCCTCATCAAGCAGGCGCTGAAGATCGAGTCGGGCAGCAAAGAGCCCAACCGCAACAAGGTCGGCAAGCTGACGCAAAAGCAGCTGGAAGATATCGCGAAGGTGAAGATGCCCGATATTAACGCCAACGACATCGACGCCGCAAAGCAGATCGTTGCCGGAACGGCGCGTTCGATGGGCGTCGAGGTGGAGGCGTAAGATGCCGCAACATCACGGAAAACGCTTCAAAGCCGTGGCCGCGAGCTTCGACTCGAAGCGGCTCTTCTCAACGCCCGAAGCAATTACGATCCTCAAGAAGAATGCCAACGCGAAGTTCAACGAGACCGTTGAGGCACACATCCGCCTTGGCGTCGATCCCAAGAAGAGCGATCAGAACGTTCGCGGCACGGTGCTGCTGCCGCATGGAACGGGACGCACGGTGCGCGTCATCGCCTTTGCCAAAGGCGACAACGCCAAGGCCGCGCAGGAGGCCGGCGCCGACGTCGTCGGCGATCAGGACCTCATCGAGCGGGTGAAGGGCGGCTTTATGGATTTCGACGTCGCGGTCGCGACGCCCGACATGATGGCCGGCGTCGGCAAAGAGCTGGGCCGTATTCTCGCGCAGAAGATGCCCAACCCCAAGGCCGGCACCGTTACGCCCAACATCGGTTCCGCTATTCGCGACATCAAGGCCGGTAAAGTGGAGTTCCGGCTCGACAAGACCGGCATCATCCACACGATCGTCGGCAAAGCGAGCTTCGAGGAGCAGCACCTGCTCGAGAACGTTACGACGCTGCTCGACGCGATCGTGCGCGCGAAACCCTCCGCGGCAAAGGGCACCTACCTTCGCAGTGTGACGCTTGCGAGCACGATGGGTCCCGGCGTCAAAGTCGATCCCAATCGCGTAAAGGCAACCGCGTAGGCTTTTATCGCTAGCGTCCCAACGATCGAGACTCCGCGGCTGCGCTTGCGCGACTGGCGGGATGCCGACGTTGAGGAGCTGGTTGCGATCAACGCCGATCCGCGCGTGACGGAGTTCTTGGCGCGCAGCTACAGCCGCGAGCTCTCCGAGTCGCTTGCCGCGGCTATGCGGCGCGACTTAACGGCTCACGGTTATGGGTGGTGGGTGGTTGAGGTTCGCGGCGAGACGCCGTTCGCGGGGCTCATCTGCCTGCAAGCGGTTCCGTTCGAGACTCCCTTTACGCCGGCCAACGAGATCGGCTGGCGCTTCGCGTACGAGCACTGGGGTCGCGGGTATGCGACCGAGGGTGCGCGCGCGGCGCTTGCATTTGCGTTCGAACGCTTGGGTTGGGACGAGGTCGTGGCCTTTACCGCTGCGTCGAACCTTCGCTCGCAGCGCGTGATGGAGCGACTGGGAATGCGCCACGATGCACGCGACGACTTCGACCATCCCCGGCTGCAAGCCGGAGATCCCTTACGCCGGCACTTCCTCTACCGCATCAAGCGCTAATCAGGCACGGCCGATCCGAGCTCGCGAAGCCGATCTTCCAGGCGGCGAATTCGCGCGTGCGACCGGTCGGCATCGATGTGATCGTAGGCTGCACCGGCGCTGCGCGCGATCGCTTCGAGCAGACTCTGCTCGTCGGCGGTGAGCAGAACTCCGCTGCTGCGCGGACCGTAGAGGACGAAGCCGAAAAGGTTGCCGCGCATCAGCAACGGCACGACGAGCGAGGGTGTCTTGGCACCCCCCGGCAGAATGGTCGGCGCGCGCGGCCGCCCGTCGAGTGCGACCGGAACGAGTTCGGCGCGCAGCTCGGCAATGAGCGGATCCTCAGCGTCGATAGACTCGGCCTCCGCGTGCGTCCACCCGCGGTCGGCGGTTCGCTCGAACGGTGCGCCCGGCGACGGTGCGAGAAAGAGCGCCGCCGAGCGCAGCCCGAGCACGCGAATTGGCTCGTCGACGAGAAACTCGATCAGGGTCTTCTCGGACGAGGTGTTGGCAAGTGCGCGCGCAGCGTGGCGTAGCGCCTCCTCCCCCCGCCGCTGCTCGCGAAAGAAGACTGTATTCAAGAACTCTTCGATCCGGCCGTGGATGGCATTGAGCGAAAAACCGATGAAGAGCGCGGCGAAGAGACTGATATAGATCGCGGGCTGAGTGCTCTCAAAGAGCTGTTCGGCGCCCCACTCCAGCGTGCCGAAGAGCAGCAGTAAGACGGCGGTGATCGCGGCGTAGACCGCAGCGCGTCCGATGGCGAAGCGAAAATCCACCACCCGTTCCGAGAGAAAGCCGTACAACACGAAAATCGAGCCGATCAGGTTGAACCATGGCAACAGCGCGACCGTCCAGTCTTGCAGATCGAGAATCCCGGCCGACGAGTTGCCGATCAGCGTGGTGAAAACGTTCGTGACGGCCCATGCGAGGTCGAGGATCGGCGCGAGCGAGATGCCCGCGATGACCCAGCTAACGCGCCCGCGATCGAGTGCGGTTGCGCCGGATGCGATGTAGGCTAAACCGCACAGAACGACGACGAGCAGCGCGACGTCGCTCAGGCTCATGAAGAGGTTGGTGGGTCCTGCAATCCCGTAGCGCTGAAAGACCGTCCAGACGATCGGATCGACCCAAACGATGAAGACGACGAGCGAGAGCACGACCGCGCTGCCGAAGATCCAGGGCCACGCTCGGCTTGGGCGGCCGTACAGACGATGCGCAAAGACGAGGATCATCAACTGCGCCAACGGGTAGACGACCTGAATGGCGAGGTCGCTGACGACGTTTATCGGCCACTTCGCAAGATCGAGCGCGGCCTGGTTGATCTTGAGAAGCATCAAGATCGTGTAGATGTAGAATGCAAGCGTAATCGGTCGCGGGCGCATCAAGAGCAGCGCGCTCGCCAAGGCCAAGAGAAGGAAGAAGCTCACCGGAATGCCGACGTCGCGGGTGAGCGTCGCCCGGCGCGAGTAGTCCGGCGAGCCCGCGGAAAGCATCGCCGGGAAGGTCTCGCCGTTGCGAACCGCGTGTAACGTTATCACCTCGCCGGCGTGGGCGCCGCGCAGCAGCGAGAATCGCTCTTGTGGCGAGAGCGCCGACAGATCGACGCGATCCCCGTTTCGCAACGCGCCCGGCGCGGTGGTTCCCGCGACGACTTGTACCACGTTGGTATTGTCCTGCAGCAGAATCGGATAGAGCCCTAAGTGCGCCGAGTTATACTCGATGACGAAGAAGACCAGCAGCATGACGACGGTGCCGACGGCGACGACGGCGAGCGAAAGCCGCTCGCTCGTGAAACGCACGGCGGATTTGAGCAATCTGCTAGAAGAAGCTGACGGCACCGCTTCCAAGGTCGTAGAGTCCCCCCAGCACCGCCGCATCGCCGGCCGCGACGGCGTCGGCAACGATCTTCGAGCCCGAGCTCAACGCTTCAACGTTACGTCGAACGTTCTCGACGACTGCGTTGGCGACCCAGTCACCGGGTTGCCGTCGCGTGGCCTCGACCGCGGGTGCGATTGCCTCGACTAACGAGCCGATATGCCCTGGCTGCGAGATGCCCTCTCTTGCCCACTCAACAGCCGCGCCGACCGCGCCGCACTTCGTGTGACCGAGCACGAGGACAAGCCGCGCCTTCAAGACCGCGATGCCGAACTCGATCGAGCCGACGTTCGCGTCGTTGAGAAAGTTGCCCGCGACCCGCACGACAAAGATGCGGCCGGGCACCTGATCGAAGATCGTTTCGATAGGTACCCGCGAGTCGGAGCAGCCCAGCACGATTGCAAAGGGCTGCTGACCAGCCCCAGGGTCGTCCGATGTCGACCAATCCGCGCGGGCCGGGCCGGCGACGAAGCGAGCGTTGCCGGCTCGCAGGAACGCCAGCGCCTCAGTGGAGCTTACGGGCACCGCCTCCCTTTCGCCGGAATGCTTGCATTCCCACGCGGCGCTGTGGTAGTCTAACCGACGGCTCCAGAGACCGTAGCCGGCCGCAAGGCCTTAATATTCGGCTACCGAGGATGCACACTGAAGCGCGCTCCGCATCGCTGCGGCGGTGCGAGGCCTTCGATGATGCGCCCTCGACGGGGCGCTTTTTAAATTTCCATTCGGATCGTCTGCACGGGGAAATCACATCGCATGCCCACCGCTCGTAAGGAAGCCGCAGTTGCGGAGCTGGCCGCGAGGCTGGCGTCGGCGAAGAGCCTGATCTTTACCGACTTCGCCGGCTTGACCGTCGGAGAGATCACCAAACTGCGCGGCGAGCTGCGCAAGGACGGCAATACCTACTCGGTCGTGAAGAACACGCTCTTCCGGATCGCCGCGGGCGACCTCGCGGCGCAGCTCGAGTCGGTGCTTGCCGGTCCGACCGGAGTCGTTTTTGGCGGAGACGATCCGGTCGCGCCCGCCAAGGCGCTGAAAACCTTTAGCGATACGGTCAAACGCGTCGCCGTCAAAGCGGCGTACATCGACGGAAAGATCGTCGGTGCGGGGCAGGTCGAGACGCTCGCCAAGCTTCCGCCCAGGATCGAACTTCTCGCGAAACTCGTCGCCACGGTGGCCAATCCGTTGCGCGGGCTCGTTACCGTTCTCTCGGGAAATCAAAGCGGCCTCGTCCGCGTTCTCAACGCCATCGCCGAGCAAAAAGCCGGCGCAGCACCAAACGCTTAGATAAGGAAGATAGACAGATCATGGCAGTAGCCGAAGTCATCGAACAGATCGACAAACTCACCGTTCTCGAATTGGCGGATCTCGTCAAGCAGCTCGAGGAGAAGTACGGCGTCTCGGCAGCCGCGCCGGTTGCCATGATGGCCGCCGCTCCGGGCGCTGCGGCAGCGCCGGAGGCCGAAAAGACCGAGTTCGACGTCATCCTCTCCGAAATCGGCCCCGAGAAGATCAAAGTCATCAAGGCGGTCCGCGAGATCACGAGCCTGGGGCTAACCGAGGCTAAGGCGTTCGTCGAGAGCGCGCCCAAAGCGGTGAAGGAGGGCGTCGCAAAAGACGAAGCCGAGCAGGTCAAGAAGAAACTCGAAGAAGCCGGCGCCAAGGTCGAAATCAAATAAATCCGCAGGCGCCCGCTACTCCAGCGTGGGTGCAGCTGCTTCCGCTCGGCATCGTCGTCGTGGTGCTGGCCATTCGCATGCTGCGCCCGCAACGTATCAGCGTCACGCGCTTGTGGCTGTCGCCGATCATTCTGTGCGCCTTGACGGCGTGGGTGATCTACGCAAACAATTTCCTCAACCCGGCGCCGCCGGCAGAGATTGCGGCAGCGTTGATCCTAGGTGCGGCCGCCGGCTTACCGTTCGGAGTCCTGCGCGGCATGCACACCGACGTACGCCCGACCGATCGGCAGGGCGTTATGTATCTCGGTTCCTCATGGGTGACGCTCGTAATCTTTGCGGCGGCCTTCGGGTTACGCTATACGATCCGCTTGGTGATGCCGCAGCACGGCAGCTTAACGGGCGCGATCGGCGACGGACTGCTCGCCTTCGCAATCGTCTTTATCGCCGCGAGCTACTTCGTAATTTTCAGGAAATACGAACAGCTGGCTCACGCCCCCGCTGGGAACTTACCGCAAAAACCCGACCAGCAGTAGCGCGACGATGTTGAGCACCTTGATCATGGGATTGATCGCGGGCCCGGCGGTGTCTTTGTAAGGATCGCCGACGGTGTCGCCGGTGACGGCGGCCTGGTGCGCGATCGAACCCTTGCCGCCGTAGTGGCCGTCCTCGATGAATTTCTTGGCGTTGTCCCATGCGCCGCCGCCCGACGTCATCGAGATCGCGACGAAGAAGCCGGTAACGATCGAGCCGACGAGGATGCCGCCCAGCATCTGCGCGCCGGTATCGCCGGGGAGCAGGTTGTATGCCGAGAGCAGCACGACGATCACCGGAACGCCGACGGGGATGAGCGCGGGGACAATCATTTCGCGCAGCGCAGCGCGCGTGACGATGTCGACGGTCGTTCCATAGTCCGGTCGCGTGGTTCCCTCCATAATGCCCGGGATCTCACGGAACTGACGGCGCACCTCTTCGACGACGGCGCCCCCCGCGCGACCGACCGCCTCCATCGAGAGCGACGCGAAGAGATACGGCAGGAGGCCGCCGATGAAGAGTCCGGCGAGCACGAACGGATTACCCACCGCAAAGAGATTGCGCACGTTCTCGATACACTGCGGCGCTTCGCCGATCCCGCACTTGTGGTTGGTCAGCTGCTGGAGGAACGAGGCGAAGAGCACGAGGGCGGCAAGCGCGGCCGAGCCGATCGCATAGCCCTTGGTGACGGCCTTTGTGGTATTGCCGACCGCGTCGAGCGGGTCGGTGACGTTGCGCACCTCTTCGGGCATATCGGCCATCTCGGCGATCCCGCCGGCGTTGTCGGTGATCGGACCGAACGAATCGATGGCCACCACGATGCCGGCCATCGAGAGCATCGCCATGACGGCGATGCCGACGCCGTACACGCCCGCGAGCCCGTAGCTCAGGAGAATGCCGAGGACGATCACGATTGCCGGGAGCGCCGTCGCCTGCATCGAGACGGCCAGGCCCGCGATGATATTGGTCGCGTGTCCGGTAACCGAGGCTTTCGCGATGCGCTGCACCGGCGAGAACTGGGCGCCCGTGTAATACTCGGTAATGAAGGTGATCAAACCGGTGATGACCACGCCGATCACGGCGCAGAGAAAGACCCCCGTTTCGCTGACGATCGTCTGGTGCCCAAAGACGCTGCCGGAGACGAAATAGAAGCCGACGAGCGCGAGCAGACCGGCGACGATCATGCCGCGGTAGAGAGCGGCCATGATCTTCTCGCGCCGCACGCCCCCGACGCCGACGAAAATGACGCCGATAATAGAAGCAACGATGGAGATCGCACCGAGCAGCAGCGGGAAGGTCGTCGCGCCCGGCAGCTTCGCACCGAAGAGCAAGTTGCCCAGCAGCATAGCCGCGACGGTCGTGACGCAATAGGTTTCGAAGAGATCGGCCGCCATGCCGGCGCAGTCGCCGACGTTGTCGCCCACGTTATCCGCGATAACCGCCGGGTTGCGCGGGTCGTCCTCGGGAATTCCCGCCTCGACCTTACCGACGAGGTCGGCGCCGACGTCGGCCGCCTTGGTATAGATGCCCCCCCCGAGCCGCGCAAAGACGGAGATGAGCGAGCAGCCGAAGGCGAGTCCGATCATGGCGTTGAGCGAACTTGCGGCGTCGCCGTTATTGACGGCCATCAGGATCGCATAGTAGCCGGAGACCGCCAACAGCCCCAAGCCGACCACGAGCATGCCGGTGACGGAGCCGCCCCGGAAGGCAACGTTGAGCGCCGCCGTGAGCCCGCTGCGCGCGGCCTCGGCCGTTCGCACGTTGGCCCGGACGGAGACGATCATTCCAATGAAGCCCGCCGCGCCCGAGAGGATCGCGCCGATCAGGAAGCCGATCGCCGCCTCCTTGCCGAGCGTTGGGGCAAACAGGATGACGATCGCCAGGACGATGGCGACGATGGCGATCGTGCGGTACTGCCGCTGGAGGAAGGCCATGGCGCCCTCCTGGATCGCGGCGGCGATCTCGCGCATTCGCTGGTTGCCCGCCGGCTGCCCCAGCACCCAGAAGGTCAGGGCGATGCCGTAGAGCACTGCCAGGGTACCCCCGATCAGGCCGGCTGCAGTGGCTGTTTGTACGGTCATCCTTCTCTTTCAGGTCGGCAAAAATACCGGCCCCGCAGGGCCGAGGGCTTTGCCTACTCCGGCGGTAAGCGCAAGTCCTATCCGGCTCGGCTCGCGAGGGACTATGCCACTAGCCGATGTATTGCTTATAGGCTGTGACTAAACAGCGACCGCGCGCGCCAGCCGTCCGCCGATATATTATTGCCGGCGCCGAGTTGTCGCGTGAGGAAGTCATCCATAAGTACCTGCACCTCGTCAAGTATGTGGCGGGGCGTATCTCCATGCACCTTCCTTCGAGCGTCGATATCAACGACTTGATCAACGACGGCGTCTTCGGGCTGATGGATGCCATCGAAAAATACGACGGCAGCCGTGCCGTCAAGTTCGAAACCTACGCGGTCACCCGCATCAATGGAGCGATCCTAGATGCATTGCGCGCACTGGACTGGGTTCCGCGGACCGTCCGGCACCACGCGCGCGAGCTGGAACGCGCGTCTGAAGAACTGGAAATGGAGTACGGCCGCGCACCGACGAACGAAGAGTTGGCCGACCGGCTGGAGCTGTCGCCGGCCGAGCTCGATCACCTAACCCAACGCGTACGCGGCACGTCGCTCGTCTCGCTGGAAGAGTTGCTGCCCAATCGAGTGGGCGAAGGGATTCCGCTGGCCGACACGCTGGAAGACGAACACAGCGACGTTACCAGCGATCTCGAACAGGACGAGTTGCGCGCCGAGTTGGTTCGCGCGGTCGCCTCGCTGCCGCCGCAAGAGCGAACCGTCGTCGAGCTGTACTACTTCAAGGGGCGCCGGCTGCGAGAGATCAAGGGCGAGATCGGCGTCTCCGAGTCGCGGATCTCACAAATCCATTCGGCCGCGGTCTCGCACCTGCGGCAGCGGCTGCGGGGTCTTGAGGCGTGATGGCAGGCGCCGGGGTCTGTGGCTGGAATAGTGCAACTAAAGGGCGCGTGCGGCATTATGCCGTGGCGAGCTCTTCGTATGGAGCGGCTTTTCGGGAGGTTTACTAAATCGAAGCGTTAGTTAGCGGCTGGAAGCGTTTTTCGGCCTGGCTTATGGAGACCCAACCGGCCTACGTGCCGCACGACACCGTTAGCGTCGTCGCGTCCCCGTTCGGCTGCAGTTGGGAGATCAGTACGCTTACGGGCAAGCGCTGTCTCATCGCACGTCTGGAGATCAGCGCCACGAACATCGACGATGCCCCCGTCTCCATTGTGAAAGCCAGCATCGGAACGCCTCCGACCGTAACCGCGCTCAACGCCGTACCATCGCCCATCCCGCCCGGCGGCACCGCGCGCGCAACGGCGGTGTTTAACATTTCACCAACGCCACTCTATACGATCGGTCAGGCCTACGTCGCCGATGTAGAGATCATCGATCAGTTCGGCAACTCACACCGGCTGCCGCGCGTCTCGTTCAGAAGCTTGCAGCTCAAGTAGCGTCACCTACGGTGACGTACTGGCTGAGCTCGTGGGCGACGGCGTGGGCGATGGGGTAGGCGTGCTGTTGGGCGGGAGCTGGGCTCCGTACATTGCGAGCAGCCATATCTGCGTGTGCCGCACGGTAACTTTCGGAACCGAAAACGTGAACTGAACCAGGTTGCTCTGCGGCGACGTCCACTTCGCGTAGTTGGCGATCAGCTGATCGGTGCGCTTACCGTGCAGATACGTTTCATTATAGAGCTGTAGGCCGAAGACACGACCGGCGAACTGCATGGCGGGCAGCGTGTACTGCACCGAGGCGCCGCCGTTGAGCGTGAAATCCATCGTGCTCTGCAAACGGATGGCAACCAATGGCGTAACGCGCATGAAAAGCGGGTTCGGATTAGTCATCACCGGAACGTCTTTGGGAAGCGGCTCGACTTGGAGCGTCATCATTCCGTACGGCGTGGGAGATGGGGTTGGCGTATCGTCGCTGTCGTCGTCGTCCGAGGAGGGGCTGGGATCGGGTGTCGGCGTTGGGCTGGCCGTCGGCTTTGCCGTCGGGTTCCCGGAGCCGCTCGGCGCCGGCGACGGCGTCGGCATGTTGAAGGCCAGCGTGCACGCATACTGTTGATAGCTCAGTTGAACGTTCGGGCACTTCATGCCCGTGGGACCCTGCGCAATCGAGTATTGCGCCTCGTTGGGCGCAAGCGTCGCACCTGGGTTGGAGAGCTCTTCCTGGCCGTTTGCGCCGACGCTCGGGCCCGACATCGCGCCGTTCATGCCGCCATTCATATTGCCGATACCGCCCGCGCCCATCGAACCCGGCTGCGAGACGGGAGGGGACATATCGCCCATACCGCTATCGAGGCCGCTGCCTTGGCAGGAAGCCAGTAGGAGAGCGAGCGCCGCGAAAACGGCGCGTACGTCACACTTCATCTTTCCTATTGTCTCGCCTTGATTGCAGCATCCAACTCTTCAACGTAAGAATCGATCGAAACGGTCCGTTTCTCATCGATGCCTCGTTGATTAACGTTAACGGTACCGTCCTCGACCTCTCGTTTGCCGACTACTAGAATGTACGGCACCTTTTGCGTCTTCCAATGTCGAATCTTGTATCCGAGCTTTTCGTTCGATTCGTCAACCTCGGCCCGAAAGCCCGCTTTTTGGAGGCGACCCACGACCTCGCGCGCATAGGCAACTTCGTTCTCAGAGATCGGGGCGACGACCGCTTGCACCGGCGCCAGCCACGCGGGGAAGGCGCCGCCGTAATGCTCGACGAGGATACCGAAGAAGCGCTCCAGCGAGCCGGCTAGCGCTCGATGGATCATCACCGGACGATGGTCCTGGCCGTCGTCTGCTCGGTATTTTAGGTCGAAGCGAGCGGGCAAAACGAAGTCTACTTGAACGGTACCGAGTTGCCACGAACGCCCGATCGCATCGCGGACGTTGACGTCGAGCTTCGGTCCGTAGAATGCACCGCCGCCTTCGTCGATTTCGAACGGCAGGTTGTAACGCTCGAGCGCTTTGCGGATCGCATCCTCAGCGACGGCGTCGGTCTCGCCGCGGTCGGCGGCGAGCCGTGTCGAGAGCACGTACTGAAAGTCTTCGAATCCGAACGCCTTCATGAGGCGAAGCGCTTCATCGAGGGTCTGCTCGAACTCGTGCTGCAGCTGATCGGGGGTGCAGAAGAGGTGCGCATCGTCCTGCGTGAATCCGCGAACGCGCTCGGTGCCGTGTAAGACTCCGGACCGCTCGAAACGATAGACGGTGCCAAACTCGGAATAGCGCAGCGGCAGCTCCCGATAGCTGCGCAGCCGATCCTTGTAGATAAGGATATGCCCCGGACAGTTCATTGGTTTGAGCCGAAAGCGCTGGTTTTCGACCTCGATGGGACCGAACATGTTCTCACTAAAGTTAGCGAGGTGACCTGAGATTTCGTAGAGACGCTCGTGCGCGATATGGGGCGTCACTACCGGCTGGTAGCCGCGCTCGCGCAGCCCCTCACGAATAAAGCTCTCAATGATGCCGCGGACGATCGTCCCTTTGGGATGCCAGAAGACCAGTCCGCCGCCGGCCTCCTGCTCGATGGAGAAGAGGTCGAGCTCGGTGCCCAGCTTGCGGTGGTCGCGCCGGCGGGCCTCCTCCAGCCGGCCTAGGTACCCGTCGAGGGCGGCGCGGTCGTACCAAGCCGTACCGTAGATTCGCTGCAGCATCGGCTTGTGCTCGTCCCCACGCCAGTAGGCCCCCGCAACGCTGGTCAGCTTGAAAGCCCCGATCCGGCCGGTCGAGGCGGCATGCCCCCCACGGCAGAGATCCGTGAAAGCCCCGATGGTATAGAGGGTGATCGGCTGGTTCTCAGGGATCTCGAGCGCGATCTCTACCTTGTAAGGGTTGCCGGCGAATTCGAGCGAGCGCCTCGGCGCGCGTGACCTCCCGACCGGTCATCGGATAGTCGGCCGTGACGATCTCATCCATCCGGCGCTCGAGACGCTGGAGATCGTCGGGCGTAAACGGGTCGGCACGATCGAAATCGTAGTAGAAACCGTTCTCGATTGCAGGGCCGATCGTCGGCTTTGCCTCCGGGAACAGCTCTTGCACGGCGTAGGCCAGGACGTGGGCGGCCGTGTGCCGCAGCTCGGCAAGCGACGCCTCGCGAGCGTCAACACCGTTGTCGGCAATCATGGGGGCGCGGCTTCGGCGCCCGCCCGGCCGAAAGCCTCTGCCAAGATCCTTAACCTCACGTTAATCGGGCTGCATTACAACTAGAACGTGCTTTCGACCGCAGGGACGAGGGCGCAATTTCTCTTCCGAGTAAAGGAGTTTGCTCTGTGATACGCCCGTTGCACCGCTGCTTGTCAACGCTCGCCGTTGTGGCCGCGGCGACCCTTCCGGCAGCTGCCGCTACTCAGCTTACCGGGGCCGGGTCGAGCTTCGACTACCCCTTCTTTTCCAAAGCCTTCTACATATATAGTCAGAAGAATCCGGACGTCACCGTCAACTATCAGTCGATTGGCAGCGGCGGCGGCATCGAGCAGTTCACCGCTCGCAACGTGGATTTCGGCGCCACGGACGTTCCCATGAACGCCGACGAGCTCGCACGGGCGAAAGACCCGGTGCTCCAAATACCGGTGACGCTCGGCGGCGCGGCCATCGCGTACAATCTCCCCGGCGTCAGCGCGACGCTCCGCCTCACTCGCCAAGTATTGACCGATATCTACCTGGGGAAGATCCTCAAGTGGAACGATCCGCAGATCGCCAAGCTCAACCACGGCGTGAGCCTGCCGGACATGCCGATCGTCGTGGTGCACCGCTCCGACGGCTCGGGTACGAGCTACATCTTTACGGACTTTTTGAGCCACGTTTCGGCAGAGTGGAAGAGCAAGGTCGGTACGGGTAAGAGCGTTGCGTGGCCGGCGCCAAGCGCCGTCGGCGCCAAGGGCAATGAAGGTGTTGCCGGTCAGGTTCGCAGCACGCCCGGGGCGATCGGTTACGTCGAGATGGCCTACGTCGTGGAGAACCACATGGCGGCGGCGCTGATCCAGAATAAAGCCGGCAAGTGGGTGGCCTGCACGCCGGAAACCGTTGCCGCGGCTGCGGCAAGTAAACCCGAAGTGAGCGCGACGAACTTCTCGATCGTAGACGCCGCGGGCGCCGCCTCGTACCCGATCTCCGGGTACTCGTGGATCGTTGCCTACAAGAAGGCTGCCGATGCCAATCGCGGCAAGCTGCTCTACAACGTGCTCGCGTGGCTGGTCGGGCCTCAGGGGCAAGATAACGCGAAGTCGGTCGATTACGTCCCACTGCCGCACAACGTGCAGAATGCGGCCGCAGCGGCGCTTCGCCAGATGCAGCACTGATTGCCCTTCGACAGGCTCGGGAAAGGGCTAAACTGGGATGACATCGGAGCCGCAGTTTAGGCGCGTCGCGCGCTTCGTAAGTCCCGCCGACCGCGGCTTTGCCGCGGTCGTCTACCTTGGAAGCGCGCTCTTCGCGCTGTTGATCGTCGGGCTTTTCGTCGAGCTCGTTCTGGGCTCGTGGCCGTCGATCGTTGCGTTTGGGCCGTCGTTTATCTGGAAGAGCTCGTGGGATCCGATTACCAGTAAGTTCGGCGCGTTGCCGATGATCTATGGGACGGTCGTAACCTCATTGATCGCGATCGTGCTTGCGGCATTCATTGGGATCATGGCGGCGGTCTTTCTGGCCGACTTCGCGCCGCGCTGGCTGAGCCAGCCGCTCTCATTTCTGATCGAACTGCTGGCCGCCGTGCCCAGCGTGGTCTACGGCCTGTGGGGTCTCTTCGTGCTCGCACCGTTCATGCGAACCGCCATCGGCCCGGTGCTGCAAAAGCTGCTAGGGTGGACGCCGCTCTTTTCGGGACCGATCTACGGCGTCGGCCTGCTTACCGCGGGCATCATTTTGGCTTTGATGATCGTTCCGACGGTGACGGCCATCTCGCGCGACGTCGTGGCGGCAATTCCACGCGATCTGCGCGAGGCCTCGATGGCGCTGGGCAGTACTAAATGGGAGACGGCGATGCGCGTGGTCTTGCCGGCAGCGCGCGTCGGCGTGTTTGGCGCCTGCGTGCTGGGTCTCGGACGCGCGCTCGGCGAGACGATTGCCGTAACGATGGTCATCGGCAACCGGCCGGATATTTCAGCGTCGCTCTTCGCTCCGTCGTATACGCTCGCAAGCGTGATCGCCAATGAGTTTACGGAAGCGACGACGCCCATGTACATCAGCGCGCTCATCGAACTCGGGCTGATCCTCTTCATCGTGAGCATGGTCGTCAACGCGCTGGCGCGCCTGATGATCTGGAGCGTACGTGGCTCAGAGCGCGTCTAAGCACAAGGGCTTGCGCCGGCGACGCATCGCGGGAGCGCTCGGCATCACTTTGGCGCTGGGCTGCGCCGTGATCGCGGCCGCGGCGCTGCTGATCATCCTCGGCTACGTCATGGTGCAGGGCATCGGCGCGATCAACTGGGCATTTCTGACGCAGCTGCCGCATCCGGTGGGCGTGCCGGGCGGGGGGGTCGGCAACGGCATCTTTGGAACGATCGTCGTCATCGGCATCGCAACGGCGATGGCGGTGCCGATCGGCCTGCTGACCGGGATCTATCTCGCGCTTTTTGGACGCGGACCGATTCCCGAGGCGTTGCGCTTTCTCTCCGACGTGCTCTCCGGCGTTCCGAGTATCGCCATCGGTCTCTTTGCATACGCGGTGCTGGTGGCGCCGCTGAAACATTTTTCGGCCTTCTCCGCGTCGTTTGCATTCATGATGCTGATGCTGCCGCTGCTGGTGAGAACCTCGGAACAAGCGATTCGCTCGGTGCCCCAGACGGTGCGCGAAGGCGCGCTCGCACTGGGAATGTCGAACTTCCGCGCCACGGTCGGCATCGTGCTGCCCACGGCCCGACCGGCGATCATTACGGCATTACTGCTGGCAATCGCGCGTGTCGTCGGCGAGACCGCACCGCTGCTGTTCACTGCTTTCGGCACGCAGTTCTGGGAGACCAATCCGAACAACCCGATGGCCGTCCTCGCGCTCCAAGTCTTCAACTACGCGATCTCGCCCTACCCGAACTGGCAGCAGCAGGCATGGGGCGGTGCCTTCTTGCTGGTCTTCGCCGTCTTCATCCTTAGCCTCGGCGCACGGCTGATGCTGCGGCGTGCGATGCGCGGGCTCGAAGCGTGACCGCCGTTCCGGCACTCGACGAAGTCCTTTCGGCCGAATCGCTGAGCGCGTACTACGGTAGTCGCCAAGCGATCGCCGACGTTTCTATTGCCTTTCGCCGCAAGGCAATTACCGCGCTAATCGGCCCATCGGGTTGCGGCAAAACGACGCTACTGCGCTGTCTCAACCGCATTCACGAGGTAAGCTTCGACGCGCGCGTCGAGGGACGAGTTCTCCTCGACGGACAGGATATCTACGACGGCGACGTCGATCCAATGGCGATCCGTCGCCGGGTCGGGATGGTCTTCCAACGTCCCAATCCGTTCCCGACGCTCTCGATCCTCGACAACACGACCGCCTGCGCGCCTAAGGGTTTGAATCACCGGCAGCGGCTCGAGGCGGCGGAACGCGCGCTGCGGTCGGCGGCGCTCTGGGACGAAGTCAAGGATAAGCTGCGAACGAGCCCGCTACGTCTCTCCGGCGGACAGCAGCAGCGTCTCTGCATCGCGCGCGCGATGGCGGCGCAGCCGGAGGTGCTGCTCATGGACGAGCCCACAGCCTCGCTCGATCCGATCGCAACCGCGGTTATCGAGGAGCTGATGTCGTCGCTCGCGGACGAGTTCACGATCGTCGCCGTGACCCACAACATGCAGCAGGCGGCGCGCGTCTCCGACGTAACCGCCTTCATGCTTGCCGACGAGACCGGAATCGGCCGATTGATCGAGATGGACGACACCGGAAAGCTTTTTACCAAGCCCAGCGATCCGCGGACCGAGGACTATATCACCGGCCGCTTCGGCTAAGCTCGTCGGCAGCGAGGCCGAAGGGTTTTAGCGCGTGCAGGTGCCCTCGATGGTAAACTGCTTGCCGTTCTCCGATATAACCTGACGCATCCTCACGGCCTTGTCGCTCACCTTAGTGAAGGTGTTGGTCACGCTCATCGTTATCGAGCCGATCCAGTTTGTTCCGGTATAGGTCTTTCCGTCGGCAGATGTCATGAAGCCGTGCGTCGCGCCGTTGCTGGCGCTCGTGCTCCAGTAGTTGCTCATATCGGCGCTGTACCCGAAGTAGTCGTCGCCCATGTAGCTGCCTCCCGATACGTGATCGTGGAGAACGTTGCGCGGCGCAACGTCGAAGGCGACCGTCAGAACGTCGTTGCGCGCCGGCTGATCGCCGAATGCGGGAACGGAGGTGGCGCAGCCCCACGGTTCGCCGAGAAGATAGTTGAAGGCGCTCATCTCACCGGTCAGCGAATCCTGAGCGCGTGCCGGGGCCGGGCGTAAGGTCGAAGCGGCGAACGCCGCTGCGCAAAGCGATACGAGAAAGACGCGCATGTTGCCAACCTTTCTGTGCGGGGCGAGTGACCTGGCGGGGTATTCTTCTCGGACGCGGAAGCTCCCATGCCGCACAAGTTCGCGGTGAAGGAGGACGGCGTGTTCGAAGAACGAGTCGCGCTGGTTACGGGTGGCACGCGTGGCATCGGCGCGGCGATTACGGAGATGTTGGCCGCGAGCGGGGCTACCGTCGCCGCGGGATACAATCGCGGCAAGGAGAGCGCGGAGAAGTTTCAGGCGCAGATGCAGGAGAGGGGCGCAAAAGTTTCCGTGCATCAGGGCCGCGTCGATCAAGCCGAAGACTGCAATCGCGTCGTCAAAGAGGTTATGGATCGCTTCGGGCGCGTCGACTATTTGATCAACAATGCCGGCATCACCGTCGATAAGACGGTGCGTAAGATGACCGTCGAGGATTGGCACCAGGTGCTCGACGTCAATCTGTCGGGCGCCTTTCAAATGACCAAAGCCGTCCTCGAGCATATGATCGAGCGCGGCTCCGGGCGCATCGTAAACATCAGCTCGGTCATCGGAGGCACGGGCAATATCGGGCAAGCCAACTACGCCGCCTCGAAGGCGGGACTCTTTGGCTTTACCAAGAGCTTGGCGTTGGAGATGGCGCAGCGCGGCATAACGGTCAACTGCGTGGCCCCGGGTTTCATCGCTACGGAGATGGTCGCTGCGATTCCCGAAGCGGCGTTGTCAAAGGTGATCGAAAGGATTCCGCAGCGGCGGCTCGGGCGCCCCGAAGAGGTCGCGCGCGTCGTGCGCTTTTTGCTCGAGGATGATTCGGCTTACATCACCGGAGCCGAGTACTCGATCAACGGCGGACTGGATATGTAACGCCGATGCCTTTCATGTATTGCGATCCGCCGGCGACGATCGCGCATATTCGGCCGGCAGCCGATCAGTCTCATGCGGGAAGCGGAGCGGTTACGCTTTCGAGCGGCGCGTCGTTTCAGATCACCACCGTGCATCCCGAGAACGATCAGACCGAGTTTCTCACCAAGCTAAAGAAGAGCGACCATATCCAGTTGTGCTACGCGCCGCCACAGCGCTGGGCCGATGCTCCGCCCACCGCCCGTATGGCAATCGCCGGGGACCTCGAGAGCAAAGCGTACATTTACGTCTTGGCCTTTCCGAAGCCGAAATAGTCCTTCGACTCCGCTCAGGACTGAAGGTAAACCGGGCGCTAGTTGTGTAAATCTAGCGCGTGAGTAGTTTATCTCTCAGTGGGCGCGTCGGGATCGTTACCGGCGGATCTCGAGGCATCGGCGGCGCCATCAGCACGGTCCTCGCCGAGGACGGTGCCACCGTGGCGGTGCTTGGTCTGCCGGAGGACCAGGAGCGGACGCACAGCCTGGCCGCTCGGCTCAACGGAGCATCCTCCCGCATACATTTCTACCAGAGCGACGTAAGCGTCTACCAAGAATGCCACGCGGCGGTCGCGGCGGTGCTTCAAGAACACGGGCGGGTCGATTTTCTAGTAAATAACGCGGGAATTACCCGCGATCACACCGTCCGCAAAATGACGGTGGAGGAATGGGAAGCGGTCCTGCAGGTCAATCTTTCGGGGCCTTTTTTTATGATCAAGGCCGTGCTCGACACGATGGTCGAGCAGGGCTTCGGGCGGATCGTCAACGTGAGCTCGGTCGTGGGCGAGAGCGGGAACTTCGGGCAAGCGAACTATGCGGCCGCCAAAGCGGGGCTGATCGGCCTGACGAAGACCGTCGCCCTCGAGGTGGCTAAACGCGGCATCACGGTCAACGCGGTCGCGCCGGGATTCATCGACACGGACATGACCAAGGCTATGCCGGTCGCCGCGATCGAGAACGCCATCGCGCAGACGCCGCGGCATCGGCTCGGCCAACCCGAAGAGGTTGCGCGGCTCGTGCGCTTTCTGCTCGATGAAAGGGCCGGGTACATCACGGGCGCGGTCTACAATATCAACGGCGGATGGTACATGTAATGTCCTTCGACCAGGCTCAGAATGGCAGCGTCGCTCCCGAGGAACTGCAATACGGCATCGACGTAACCGGGCTCGATCCGGGATCGTTGACCGACGCGCTGCGTGCGGTCATCGCCGACGTGATGATGGATCCGATTCGCATGAGCACGTGGCTCGCTAGTTTCGCGCTGGCCGAGCAGAACGTGGGCGTCAACATGCTGCGACGGCTTGCCGGCGAGAAGCCTGCGCTGCCGTTTCCGGGCGATAAGCGCTTTGCCGAAGCGGAATGGAGCGAGAATCCGATACTCGCCGGCGTCGTCGAAGAGTACCGGGCCCGCACCGAGGCGGCGCTGCAGCTCGTCGATTCGGCCCGCCTGCCCGAAGCGACGCGGCGTAAAGCGCGCTTTGCGATGCAGCTGATGTGCGATGCGTTCGCGCCGAGCAACGTTCCCTGGCTGAACCCCGGGGTGGTGAAAGAGGCGACCGAGACGCAGGGCATGAGCTTGGTGCGTGGCTTGGAAAACTTCTTAGACGACGCTGCCAACAACGGCGGGTATCCGCGACAGGTGGATCGTTCCGGCTTCGTACTCGGTTCGAACCTGGCAGCTACCCCCGGGCGCGTCGTTATGCGAAACGAGCTCATCGAGCTGATCGCCTACGAGCCGCAAACCCAGCAGGTCGGTGCGGTGCCGCTCCTCTGCAGCCCGCCTTGGATCAACAAGTACTACATCATGGATCTCTCACCGGGACGTTCCTTCGTGGAGTGGGCGGTTAAGCACGGCCATCAGACCTTCATGATCTCGTACCGCAATCCGGATGCAACGCTCGCCGATCTTACGATGGACGACTACCTCCGCGACGGTATTCTTGCCGCGCTCGATGCGGTTGGGGATATCACCGGCGCGCCGAAAGTAAATCTCGCCGGCCTCTGCCTCGGCGGCACGCTGGCGCTGATTGCGATGGCCTACCTGGCGGCGCACGATCAGGGCGAGCGCATTGCGTCGGCGACGGTCACGAATACCTTGATCGATTTTAGCATCCCCGGCGATTTGGGCGTTTTTACCGACGAAGAGACCATCGTGCGGCTCGAAGAGCGAATGCGCGAGCGCGGCTATCTCGAGTCGGCGGAGATGGCGCGAACCTTCGACTGGATGCGCTCCAGCGACCTGATCTGGAGCTACGTCGTCAACAATTGGTTTAAGGGGAAACAACCCCCCGCATTCGACATTCTCTCCTGGAACAACGATTCGACGCGCATGCCGGTGGCGATGCACTCGCAGTACCTGCGCGCGTGCTACCTCCACAATGCGATCGTGAAGCCCAACGCGTTCGTCATCGGCGACACGCCGATCGATCTGGGAAGGATTCAAACTCCCCTCTACGTGCTCGGCGCCGAGACCGATCACATCGCGCCGTGGCGAGCGACGTACTTGACGACGCAGTACGTGGGCGGCGAGTCGAAATATGTCCTCACCAACTCGGGCCACATTGCCGGCATCATCAATCCGCCCGGGGGCAAGAAGACCTGGCATTACACCAAGCCGCGCGCGCTTCACAACGAAAGCGCCGACGAGTGGTTCGAGAGTGCCGATCGGCACAACGGTTCGTGGTGGGAGGATTGGGCGCTTTGGGCACAAGCGCACGCCGGGCCGTCCAGGGAGGCCTACGAGCTGCCGCCGGGCGAATCCGCGCCCGGACGATACGTCCGCAACGAAGCGGGCGCACCCTTTGCGCCTAAACTCGAGGCTCACTCGTGAGCGACGAACGGGAGAAGGGAGCCGGCAACGCCGCCTGGCGCAGCCTGGGCGAGTTCATTCGAGGGCAACGCGAGCTGGCGAATCTCTCCATGCGCCAACTGGCCGAAATCGCGAAGATCTCCAATCCGTACCTGAGCCAAGTCGAGCGCGGGCTCTATAAACCGTCGGCGGACGTCCTCAAGAGCATCGCCCACGCCCTCCACATGTCGGCGGAGACCATGTACTCCCAGGCCGGCCTATTGGACGACTCGGGGGGCCCCGACGAAAACCGCCACGGCGTCGAGCATGCGATAAAAGTCGACTCGCGTCTTAGCGTCGACCAGAAAGAGGCCTTGATCCGCATCTACCGGAGCTTCGTCGCCGGGGGCAGTTGACAGACGCAGCATCTGCTTGGTATACTTAGCACATCAAAACTAAGTAATAGGAGATCGAGCAACACCATGACCGTCAACGTCACCGAGTACATCAACAAGTTTCAGGAAGAGGGCCTGGCGGCGCTCAAGCGCACGCAGGAAGCCAGCCTCGACACGCTCGCGTCATTCCGCGAGTTCGGCAAAGAGTACAGCGAGAAGCCCGGCACGCTGCCCACGTTCGACAACGTTCCGAGCCCGACGCAGCTCGTCGAGATGTCGTTCGGCTTCGCCAGCCAGCTCCTCGAGATGCGCAAAGCTTTCACGATGCAGGTCGCCGAGATGATCGTCGACGCCCAGAAGCAAGTGCAAGCGACCATGAAGGCCGAGACGCCGGCTGCCCCCGCCGCTCCAGCGTACAAGGCGCCCGTTAAGTAACGCCTTTCTAACAACGTCGTCGTATCGGGGTCCCTCTAGAGACCGCCCGGCAAAGCTGGGCGGTCTTTTCTTTTCCTGTGCTGAAGGCCGAATGATGCGCAGCTCCCAGACCATCGAGATCGGCGGCGATCTTGGAGTTCGCCGCCTCGGTTTCGGCGCGATGCGGTTGTGCGGTCCAGGCATCTGGGGATGGCCCGACGACCGGGAAAACGCGCTGCGGGTGCTGCGCCGCGCGCTCGAGCTCGGCGTCAACTTCATCGATACCGCCGACGCATACGGTCCGGACGTCAACGAAGAACAGATCGCAACGGCGCTGCATCCGTATCCTTCGGAGCTGGTCATCGCGACGAAGGGCGGTGCGACGCGCAGCGGCCCGAGCCAATGGGATCGTGACGGCAGACCGGAGCATCTGCGCGAGGCCTGCGAAGGAAGCCTGCGGCGTCTGCGCCTCGAGCGAATCGATCTCTATCAGATGCACGCCGTCGATCCCCACGTGCCTCTCGAAGAGCAGGTCGGCGCGCTGCGCGACTTGCGCTCGGCGGGCAAGATTCGGCACGTCGGCCTTTCGAACGTCGATCTCGACCAGCTGCAGCGGGCGCAAGAGATCGTCGAGATCGCCTCCGTGCAAAACAACTACAACGTGGGAAATCGCCGGAGCGAAGAGATTCTATGCTATTGCGAGGCAAACGGCATCGCGTTCATTCCGTATTTTCCGCTCGACGGCGGCGATCTGCCGGCAATCGAGGCGCTTGCCCCGATTGCTGCGGCACGCAATGCAACGATCTGGCAGGTTGCGCTGGCGTGGCTACTCGAGCACTCGGCCGCGACGTTGCCGATCCCCGGAACCTCGTCGCTCGCGCACTTAGAAGAGAACGCCGATGCGGCGAAGCTGACGTTGAGCGCAAGTGAGTTCGAGTTGCTCGAAAACTATTCGATGCGATAGACCTGACCGGTCTGCGCGCCTTCGATGCTTTTGGCGTAGGCCAGCGCCACGCGGCGAACCGGGACGGGCAGGAAGCCAGGAAAGTAGGGTGCGTACGCGGCCATGGACTCCTCGAGCACCGTCGGGCTGACCGCGTTGATGCGGTGTGCGGGCAGTTCGATCGCAGCGGCGAGAACGAAACTCTCGATTGCTCCGTTGACCATCGATGCGCAAGCGCCCAAGCGAATAGGGTCGCGCGCCAGAATCCCGCTGATGAGCGTAAAGGAACCGCCCGTGACGACCGACTCGCGTCCCTCGAGCACCAGATTGACCTGACCCATCAGTTTATCGCGCAGCCCGATATCGAACTGCTCGGGCAGCATCGTTTCGAGCGGTCCGAAGTGGACGTTGCCCGCCGCGCAGGCGACGGCGTCGAGTCGCCCGGCCTTGGCGAACATCGCGCGGATGCTCGCACGATCCGCAATGTCCACGCGAAAGTCGCCGCTCGCGCGTCCCGCGGTGAGGACTTCGTGGCGCGCGCGGAGTTCGTCGAAGACGGCCTTACCAATGGTGCCGCCACCGCCCACGATGAGTACTCTCACGAGATCGCCGCCGAGCCGGCGCTAAAAAGCGCCGCAAGCTCGGCGCGCGACCGGACACCGAGTTTGCGATAGGCGGCCGCAAGATGGGTCTCGACGGTGCGTTCGCCGATTGCCGTCTCCGACGCGATCAACTTGTTCGAGTAGCCCCGCGCGGCGAGTTCCACAACTTCGCGTTCGCGGCGGGTCAACGCGGTACCGCTTCCGCGCTCGGAAGGCCGAATGCTTCCCGTGCGCAGCCGGCGCAGCGCGCGCGCCGCGCCAATTCGCCCGTAGATCGCCGCCGCCCGTTCGATTTCGCCGGCCGCCTCTGCGGCAATTGCCTCTTCGACTTGACAGCCAAGCGCGTGGAATGCATCGGCCGCCGCGAGCGCTGCGGTTGCATCGTTGGTACGGCGCGCGTCGAAGAGCCGAAGAAATGCCGCCGCCAGCGGATTGCGAGAATCTTTCGCGACCGCCGCGAGCAGCGCGCGGGCGGCGACCGCCTTATCGTGGTCCAGAAGCTCGGCTGCGGCGCTGCAAAGCCAGTAAGACTGGTCGGGAACCGCGACGACCTCGAGCGCCCTCTCGACGAGCGCTCGAGCGCGCTCGATCTCTCCATGCTCGAAGAGCGTGCGCGTCGCCGCCCCGGTGACGGCGGCAACCAACTGCGACTCGCGCAACTGCAGCGCAGTCTGGAGCGCGCTCTCGATATCGATTGCATCGATATCCTCGGCGTCGATGAGCCCGCGCAGCCGCAGCCCCAGCGCCCACGCAAAGCCCGAGGACATCGCAGCGATCGAGTGCGATTCGAGCGAGTCGCGAAAGGCTTGGAGCGCCGCTTCCAGCTTGCCCGCGTACAACGCGGCGAGCCCCGCATCGCAGCGCAGCATCGCAACGTTGCGCTGCAGGCCGTAACGTTCCGCCAAGCCGACGGCGTAGGCATAGGTGGATTGTGCCTCGGTCAGCGCGCCGGCCCAGAGCGCCACGTTCGCGACGTTCCCCAGCGCGTGCACGCGATAGAGCACGTTGTCGATGCGCTCCGCGATCGCAAGCGCCGCGGCGTGATGCGTGCGGGCCGTGGAATAGTCTCCGAGCGACGAGAAGGCGTTCCCGCGGGCGGCGTGCGCGCGAAAGCGATCGGCATCGTCGCGCGGGCCCTCACTGGCTTCGGCCTCGTCCAGTACGGCGATGGCATCGTGGGCGCGCCCCAGGGTGGCGAGCATGCCGGCCAGCGTCGTCGCGGCGTGATAGTGAATTGCCGCCGGTTCCTGCGTGCGCAACTCGCTTCGCACCAGCTCGACCGTTTCGAGCGCGCGGTCGACGTCGCCCGACTCGTAGAGCTGGCGCGCGAGTCGAAGCATCAGCGAAAAGGAGGCGTGCTCTTGACCGGAAAGCCGCAGCTCCTGGGCGCCGAGCTGACACCACATGCGGGCGCGCTGAATCTCTCCGACGAGACTGAGCGCGAAGGAGACCTTTTCGACCAATCGCGCGCGGTCGTAATCGTGCGCGAAGTCGAGCGCGCGTTCGTACGAGCGCGATGCGTCGCCGTAGGCGTTCATCGCGGCAAAGCGGTCGCCGGCGGCTTCGTTTGCGGAGATCGCACGGGCGGCGTCCTGCGCGGCCCAGAGATGATAAGCGATCTCGTCCTCATTGGCGTCGGAGGAGCGCTCGAGCAGCGCTGCGATGCGGCCGTGGAGCCGGCGAGCCTCGGAGTGGAGCAGCTCGCGGTAGAGAGTCTCGCGCGTGATCGCGTGCCGAAAGCGGAAGGATGGATGCGCGGCCCGTTCGACCACCAGCTGCAGATTTCGCGCTCGGCGCAATGCGGTGAGAATCGAGTCCTCGGGCGCTTCGATCAGCGCGGCGAGGAGGCTGGCGTCGAAGTCGCGGCCGATGACGGCCGCCGCGAGCAACGCCTCTTGCTCGGTTGTCGTCAACGCGCGCAGCCGTTCGATGATGCTCGCCGCAACCGAACCGGGAATTCTGCTGGCCTCGGAGCGCGCGCCGTCGAGGGCGCTGCGCAGTAACTCTTCGGCGACGAGCGGGCTGCCTTCGGAGAGCTCGATGATCCGCGCAAGCTGCGGCGGTTCGAGCGGCTTCGATTCATCGGCGGCGGTCGAGAGCAACGAACCGATCTCGGCGTCGGAGAGCGGCTCGAGCGTGAGGTTGACGATGCCGTCGCGAACCGCGCGCGCGAGCTGCGCGGCACGCGCCGCGTCGCGACCGATCTCCTCGCTGCGATAGGTTCCCACGGTTAACACCGGTGCATCGCCGAGCCGGCGTGCCAAGTAGCGCCAGAGATCGAGCGTGGCGGCATCGCTCCACTGCAAGTCTTCGATTGCAATAATCAGCGCGCCGGCCTCGGCGCAGCGCCGCCGCAGATGCTCCTCGACCAGACGAAAACGCCGCAGCCGCTCGACCTCCGGCGCAACGGAGCGTTCCGAGAGGCCGCGCAGCTCGCGCTCGAGCGGTGCGGCATGAGCGCCGGCAATGAGCGCCTCGATGAGCGGCTCGTAGGGCGTTGAGACGTACTCGACGCAGGCACCGTGCAGCACCAGGCAGCGCTCGCGCCGCACGCGATTCTCGAACTCGCGCAAGAGTCGCGACTTTCCGACACCCGCATCGCCTCCGATGACCAGGGCGGTGCCGGTTCCCTCGGCTTTCGTCTTGCGAAAGGCCGCAAGCAGGCGCGCGAGCTCAGGCTCGCGACCGACGAAATGCTCGAAACCAACCTCCGCCGTCACATCTGCTCCCTTTCGGATGACGTTCCAAGGCATCTCCGTACCGTTCCTGCGCCGGCTACGTACCCGCGGGCGGGCGGCTCCGTAGAATCCCGGATACTGCCGAGGCGCGGGAAGCGCTAGCCTTGAGGAGCGTTGGGAGGAATCGGCATGAGAGCACTTGTGTCTTACGCGGCCCTGGTACTCGCGGCGGTGATCCTTGCGGCCTGCGGCGCCCTTCCCTTCGACTCCGCTCAGGGCAGGCTGGCTCAGGATGACACGTCGCCGCCGGCGGGGAGTTCGCGCGTCTCGCCTATAAGCGATGCGGCGCGCGCCGTGGCGCACTTCGTGCAGCGGCCCGTGCATTCCGACCATGGCAAGTCGTGGATGGATCCGGCGTACGGCATTGCGAGCGCTCACAAGAAGAAATCGCTCCTGCTCTACGTCGCCGACGATAGCACCAACGACGTGTACGTCTACGACTATAGGTCAGACGAACAGGTGGGACAACTGACTGGGTTCGACGGACCGTTCGGGATGTGCGTCGATGCGAAGGGCGACGTCTACGTCGCGAACTTTGACGCCGGCACAGTGGCCGAGTATGCCCATGGCGGTACAACGGCGATCAATGTATACGATTCGGGCGGCGAACCGATCGGCTGCGCCGTAGATGCTGCGGGCGACCTCGCCGTTACCAGTTTCGATCCCGGCGAAGTTACCGTCTATACGGGCGGCAACCCAAATGACGCCAGCACTTATAGCAACGCAGATTGCGGGTTCATTTGGTCGATGGGTTACGACGATAAGGGAAACCTCGTCGGCATCGGCGAGTCGAGCTCGAACTATTTCTGCGCGGTCTTGGCCGGATCGAAGTCGATGCAGACGCTCGAGGCCGATTTCACGATCGCTTTTGCCGGCGGCACGATGTGGGACGGGAAGCACTTTGCCTTTGCCGATCAAGAGTTGGGCGGTCAGTTTCAGACCGGAATCATTCGAGCGAAACTAAGCGGGACGACGTTGACGAAGGTCGGTGAGACGGCCCTGAGCGATGACTGCTATAGCAACTACGTCGACGTCGTGAACCCGTTTATCGTCGGCAAGAAGAACACGCCGGTAAACCATAAGCAAGGCACGGTCGTTCTCGGCCCCAATCTATGGTGCACCGACGCGGGCACGACCGCCGTCGACTACTGGCACTACCCGGCGGGCGCCTTGCCGTTCAAGCGGCTGTCAGCGCTCGAAGACCCGTACGGCGCGGCGGCCAGTATCGGAACGTAGCGGCAGGAAAGACGCAGCGATGAAGCGTTTGGATCTCGCACTTCTCTCAGCGATGCTTGTGGGGGTCGCGATGCTCGCGGGCTGCAGCGGGTCGCCGAACTCGTCGCTTCCGGTGGGAGGCTTAGGGGCGCTCCGGGATGCCGCGCTGACCATGCCGCACTTCGTGCAGAGGCCCGTGCGTTCCGACCATGGCAAGTCGTGGATGGATCCGGCGTATGGCATTGCAGGCGCGCACAAGAAGAAGTCGCTCTTGCTCTACGTCGCTGACGATAGCACCAACGACGTCTTCGTGTATGACTATAAGTCGGGAAAACAAGTTGGGCAGCTGACCGGATTCGACGGACCCTACGGCATGTGCGTCGATGCAAAGGGTGACGTCTACACCTCGAACTTCGACAATGGCACGGTGACCGAGTACGGGCACGGCGGCACAACGGCGATTAACACGTATAAGTCCGGCGGCGAACCGATCGGCTGTGCCGTCGATGCGAAGAACGACCTTGCCGTGACGAGTTTCGATCCGGGTGAAGTCACCGTCTTTCGGCGCGGCGACCCCGGCAAAGCTACGACGTACAGCGACCCAGACTGCGAGTTCCTTTGGACCATGGGTTACGATGATAAGGGCAATCTGATGGGGGAGGGCGAGTACTCCTCGATCGACGTTTGCGCGCTTTTGGCCGGGTCGAAGACGATGACGACGCTGGGGGCTAGCCGGAACATTACGATCGAGTTCCCCGGCGGCACGACCTGGGATGGAGTGTATATCGCTTTAGGAGACCAGGGGTCCGGGCAGGGCAACCCTATGCAACCCGGCATCATTCAGGTCACGCTGAGCGGGACCACGTTGACTGAGGTCGGCGAGACCGTGCTCAACGATGACTGCTATAGCGATTATGTGGACGACCCGAACCCCTTCGTCGTGGGCGAGAAGAACACACCGGTAAACCACACGCAAGGCAAAGTCCTCGTCGGCCCAAATTTGTGGTGCACCGAAGAGGGCACAAGCAAGGTCGACTATTGGCACTATCCCGCCGGCGGGGCGCCATTCAAAGTGCTGCCGTCGCCTCCCCCAAACCCGTACAGTGCTGCGGTCAGCATCGGAACCTAGCTCTCGAAAGGAACAGCGATGAAGCGTTTGGATCTCGCACTTTTCTCAGCGATACTTGTGGGAGTCGCGATGGTCACGGGCTGCGGCGGGTCGCCGGACTCGTCGCTTCCGGTGGAAGGCTTAGGGGCGCTGCGGGACGCTGCCATGACCATGCCGCATTTCGTGCGGCGCCCCGTGCGTCCCGACCATGGCAAGTCATGGATGGATCCGGCGTACGGCGTTGCGGGCGCGCACAAAAGGCACAAGGCGCTGCTCTACGCCGGCGATGACGGCACAAACGACGTCTACGTCTACGACTTTACGTCCGGCAAACAAGTAGGAACGCTCACGGGATTCAACGGGCCGTACGGCATGTGCGTCGACGCGACGGGGGATGTGTACATCTCGAACTTCGACAACGGCACGGTCGTGGAGTACGCGCACGGCGGCACGACGGTTCTAAATACGTATAAGTCCGGCGGCGAACCGATCGGCTGTTCCGTAGATGCAAAGGGCGACGTCGCCTCCACGAGCTTCGACCCGGGCGAGGTTACGGTTTTTGCCCGAGGTGATCGCAGCAAAGGTAAGACGTACAACGATCCCGATTGCGAGTACTCTTGGACGGCAGGTTACGATGATAAGGGCAATCTAATCGGCGAGGGCGAGTCCTCATTTATCGCTGTCTGCGCACTCTTGGCCGGAGCGAAGTCGATGACGACGCTATCGGAGAGCGGAATCACGGTCGACTTCCCCGCGGGGACGATGTGGGATGGCAAGTACATCGCGCTCGGGGATCAGGAGGCCGGTGGAACATTCGAAGACGGCGTATGGCCTGCGACGCTGTCGGGCACGACCCTGACGGCGGCATCGCAAGAGGTCAAGTTCGCGCTCCCTTCCTCTTGCCAAAGCTATGGCGATCAGGTGAATCCGTTCATTCTCGGCAAGAAGAACACGCCCATCAACCATCACCAGGGCAAAGTCGAAATAGGTCCCTACCCGTGCGCCCCCTACGGTCTCGCGCTCTGGCACTATCCTGCCGGCGGCGATCCCTTCAAAGTCCTTCAGGGTGTCGCCGCGTCTCCGAGTGGGCTCGTCGTCAGCCTCGCACCGTAGCGCAGCTTACGGCCACCAGGCCCAAAGGGGTTGCGCGAATGCGGACGTAGTGCTCTTGCATGGGCTTCTCCATGCGCCTCGAGGGACTGGATCAGCTCGCGGACCAGTACGGCGTTGTGATTGCGGCGCTGCGGGAGTTGGAGAACCGCGTTGCGTCGGTTCGCGTCGAGCCCAATGACGAGGCGAGCCTTCGAGCTGCGATTGCGTCAATTGAAGACGAGGTAGACCGGCTGCTCCTGCCCTATCAGGCGAACTCGATCGTAGCGGCCATTGCCGGTCAGTTTAAAGAGCGAGCCGAGGAGAACATTCGGCTGCGCGCGTCGCAGCTACGCCGTACTTAGGGCTTCTTTGCGAGGCTGACCGTCGCGCCAAACGGTTCCGTGAACGTTGAGAGCGTTTTGGTAGGCGTGCCGCCCGCCGGGTAGCGCCAGTATGGAACGGTGCCGTTAACGCTCCAATTGGGACCGATAAGCGTCGTGCCTTGGATCCAAAACTGCTCGATGTTCGTTCCGTTTTTCAGAGCGATGGTGCCTTCGGTTGCGCCGGTCGAGCCGTTGATGCGATAGATCTTGCCCTCTCCCTTGGCGCCAAGCGCAACGTACTTACCGTCCCACTGCACGCCGCTGGGATCGGGGTCGTCCTCGTAAATCTTGAAGAAGCCAAGCGAGCCCGCCTTCTTGCGGAGCGTCACAAGGATGGGGTCTCCCGAGCGATCCCAAGCCGACGCGAAAAGGTTGCCGCTGTCGTCGTATCCACAGAAGAACGTCGAGTCGATTACACTCTTGTCGTAGTATTCTTTTGGCGTGCCCTTCGCTTTCGCGTAGACGGCGATTGCTCCGTAACCGTACGACGACAGATTCGTCAGTGCGAGATTGCCGGTGGTCGGGTCGACCGCGCAGCCATATGGTGCGCCGGTGGTCGTCAACTTGCGGATCGGGCTCGAGCCGCCGTGGGCAAACATTTGGACCGGGCCCGCTTCGTCGACGACGAAGACGTCGCCGGCCTTATCGCTACATAGACCTGCGACCGCGCCGAAATCGTGGAGCGACCCGATGAGTTTTCCGGCTGGATACGAGAGGATGTCTACCGCGTTGGTGCCGATGTCTGAGACGTACAGGAGGTTCTGTGCGCGCGCCTGCGTCATCACCCACGACGGCTGCGCAGAAACGCTTGGCGCGGCGGGCGCCAGCGGCGCGCCACAGCCCGTCAGGAGGGCAAGGCTCGCGCAGATAGCAAACGCACCGCGGTCTCTAAACCGAGTATTCACGCGTGCGGTTCTTCGCCTCCCCCGGGTAGGACTCCCGGTAACCCCGTCGGAAGAACGACCGGCCATTCGACACGCTCGCGATGAAGGACCGACGCTTGCTACGCTGCGCCCCGTTGTTGCGGCGTTAGGGCTCGTCGCGTCCCAAGTAGCGTGCTCCTCGAGCGGCGGCTACGCCGGTACGCCGAGCGCGGCGCCCGCCGGCGTGATGCCCGTAAGACCCGCGATCGGACACCCGACGGGCCAATACATCAAGCACATCGTCGTCATCATTCAGGAGAACCGCAGCTTCGAAAACTTCTTCGCCGGGTATCCCGGCGCCGATGCGCCGATGTTCGGCTGCGCGGGGCCCTCGGGCTTGAAGTCTCAGCGTCCCAACGCGAGCTGTCCTGCGGGCGACACCATCATTCCGCTGCACTCGATTACGTATGACAGTGTCTCCCTGTCGCACAATTGGCATAGTTCGATCGGGGACTGGGACCATGGAAACATGGACGGTTTCAATGCGGTTGGCCTCAAAGGCACCGCCGCTTACGCCTACGTCGCCCGTCCGTTGATAAAACCGTACTGGACGATGGCTCAGCAGTACGTGCTCGCCGACCACATGTTTCCGACGGAGTTCGGCGGAAGCTTTACCGGCCATCTCACGCTGATCGCCGGCACGGACAACCTAAGACCCGAAAAAGCGGAGGTGGACTATCCGAGTGTTGCGCCCGACGATTGCGATTCGCCGCCGGGGACGAGGAGTTCGACGATTAACTGGCGGCGCCACGAAAGCCGCTTCACCGGCCCATTTCCATGCTTCACGCAGTTTAACACGATGGCGCAGGACTTGGATGCCGGCGGGATTTCTTGGAAATACTACGCGACCAAGGTGCTCGGTGCGGGTCTATGGGAGCCGTTCGAAGCGATTAAGTACGTGCGATACGGCCGCGACTGGCGAAAGAAGATCATCGCGCCCCAGACGCTGATTCTGACCGATCCCAGTGAAAAACACTTGGCTCAAGTAAGCTGGGTTACGCCGAGCAAACAAGATTCAGATCACCCGGGCGGTGATGGACACAGAGCGCAAGGGCCGGCTTGGGTGGCGTCAATCGTAAACGCCATCGGTGAAAGCTCGTACTGGAAGAGCACCGCGATCATCGTCGTTTGGGACGATTGGGGAGGCTGGTACGACAACGTGCCGCCGCCGCAACTCGATTTTCGCGGTTTAGGAATTCGCGTGCCGTGCCTCATCATCTCGCCCTACGCGAAGCAAGGCTACGTCTCGCACACCACCTACGAGTTCGGGAGCATCCTGAAGTTTATCGAGGAGACGTTCGATCTTCCGGCGCTCGGGCCGGCCTCGGAGGGCTACACCGATACGCGCGCCAACAGCCTGGACGACAGCTTCGACTTTTTGCAGACTCCGCGGCCGTTCACGCCGATCATATCGTCGTATCCGCCGTCGTATTTCAAATCCGAACCGGCATCAAACGAACCCATCGACACGCAATAGCGAAGCGCCGAGCTCAGGTCGCTATTCGCTTCCCTCGTCGACTTTGTTCACGACGATCACTTTTGCCGCGCCCAGTCGCTTGCCCGACGAGTTGTAATCGATGAAAGTCGCTACGCATTGCCCTTTTCCGTGAGAGCCGGCCGTAATCGTGTATCTGTTACCCGATCCGGCGATTGTCGCGATCTGCCTCGAAGTGCATCCCGCGTCACTGACGGTAAAAGTGCCGCCGTCGGGGCCCTTGGTTGTGACTTTTTTTGATGGCTTGGCGACGGTCAACTTTATTGCGCACGGCTTGACGGAAACACCCTTCTCGGAGGGACAGCGTCGCCTCTTGTCGGCAATCAGACCGGCGGGTTGCAGGTTCCTCGACGACGACAAAAGCACGTTCGATGGCGTCAAAGACGGCGTTGCCGCCCCGCCACATCCTGCGAGGGTTCCGGCAACGGCGAGAGTTGCGAGAGCCCCTCGTAGGTTTATCATGAACGTCATATACTTTCTCTCCTTAGTTTGGGTGCTTGGCACTGTTGTCGCCCTAAGCAACGTGAAAAACTGGCGTCGATTAAGAATCGTTAAGCTTGGACGACGCATGCCGATAGCCTCGCGCTTGAACCCCCTAGCAACGTCAGAGGAACGCGAGAACCGACTAACTCCGCATACGACACGCAGTGATAAAAACCATCTTCATCATCGCGGTGCGGCCGCGCAATCGGCCGTGTGCCATCATCGGGCTCTTCGAAGAAATGGGGCCGCATGGATTGAACGTGTGACCGGGGTCATCCCCGCGGGCGCGTTCGTGTTCGACAAAGCGGGAAATCTTTATGGGACGACGGAGTACGCCGGCAACGGGCTAACCTGAGAGCCGTGGCCTGGCCGGCTCGCGTTGCAGGCGCTACGCGAGCGCAGATCGTCGCTGGAACTTCTGATGCACAAGATCATCTTATTTTTTGAATTTCCGGGCGCAAAGCGCCGTTCCGTGATATACTTGCGCTCCCAACCGAGAGCTCAGTTGGGATGGTTTGGTAAGCCTCTCGGCTTTACCAAAGAGCAAAAAGGGGTCGCTTTCTAGCGGTCCCCTTTCGTATTTATCGTGTTGCCGCTTAGTACACGTCCTGCGGAGTAGCGAAGATTCCCTCACTACTCGCTTCCGGGCCGTCCGAAGAGCGGCAGGACGAAGAACACGACATAGCACACGGCAGCGATAGTCGCGACGCTTACGCCCCCCAGAATCCAACCCCACCAAGGCATCCAAACTCTCTTCCCGCGCGGACCTGGTACATTGTACCCAATCCCTCGCTGTCCCGCTTGGCCAATGGGGCAACAAGAGTAAGCGAGCGGCGCCTTTTCGCGATGCCACCCTTAACGGATACCTTTCGTGCCCTGCGCTTTTACGATGAACTAGCCTCGGGTTTATTGAGATCGCAATACCCTCGGCACCGATGGGAGCGGTCTTGCGTCGCTTCCGCCGCCTCTAGCGCGGTTGCAGCCGCGATGCACGAGTTGCAAGTTGCTTACGTCGTCCTGTCCGCCCCGAGACCGCGGAATGATGTGATCGAACGTCGCTGCGTACTGCAGCTGCAGCTCCTCGCTCAGTTCGCCGTCTTTCGGGAACCGATTCCCGCAGATCGCACACAAGCCGTTCTGTTTGCGCATGAGCTCGTCGCGCCATGCGGCTCGCGTCTTGGCGTCCCGAAAAGCGTGCCACGTCATTGCGGACGCAACCTATTCTTGCAGGGTGCCACCGTCCTGGCATTCTTCATAACGTTGAGGCTTGTTATTGGTAGCGCCGGCGCCGCCGCTGAAGTGCGGCTCGGGACCGTAACCAAAGAGCGCGGTGCTGCAGGCGCCACGCCCTTTGGCCGGGTTGGTGCTGCAGACACCGCCCCCTCGGGTGGTTCCCGCCGCGGTATGCAACATTCCCACCTCCTCGAAGGACACACGGGCTGAACATCGGCGGACCGGGCTAGAAACACTCCGATAAGGGAGCGGGCTGAATGCGGCGGTTTAGGTCGGGTGCTGCTGATATGCTGGAACGTGGGTCACCTGAAAGGTAACGCCAGCTGCGGCCCTTCTATGACATCACTTCGGCCGTCACTCATCACTATCACCATCGAGATCGTTGAAGAATGTGTGCACTGCCCAGCGATCTCAGGTTCTCGACTAGGTGCCTTTCACCGCGTCGCACGACGGAGTGCCTTTGCTCTCGCTGCTCATGGTGAACTCGATGGAAGGGTACTGCAGCTTCGCCGGCTTCCTGGGTGCCGGTACGAAGTATAGGTTGTTCGACTCGCCAGTCGTTCCGCTATTAGCCGGGCACGTCGGCGCTGTCGTCAAGCCGGTATCCGTTTGCAGGCTGACGGTTATCTTCGATCCCGAATTGAAGTCGGCAACATCGCCGCCTGCGTTACCGAAGACGTTGAACTCCGCACCTTTCCAGTGCAAAGCAAGATCGGTGATGCCGTCGCTCTGAACGTTCTCCATTCCGTACTCCATGCCACCCGCCGAAAGGTAGATACTGTCTTCGCCTGGGGCCCCAGGAGCAGCGGGACCTGAGAGCGCAGTGCCGGTCTCGATAACTTGGCGCAGGTCCGTGATAGGAACGTTGGGGATGTTAACACCGAACGGGCTATTCTGCACGCATCCATAAACAACGAACTGCCAACCTTTGCCTGGGGGGCAGCCGCTCAAGCTGGATCCTCCGATCGGCACCAGCCAATCCTGAATGAACAGTGCTCCAACACCGGCTGACGGATTCTCATAGACGAACTGTTCCCAACCGTTACAATTTTTAACATTGCCGCACGCGACGGTAGGGAAGAAGTACGAGTTCAACTGCAGCGTATAACTGTTTAGCCCTTGTAGGCCACAGCAGCCAACACTCTCAACGCTCGTCACGCCTTTTACTTTTGGAAACGCGCCGATAGCCGTGGAGATGAGATTAGGGTTCGTGTTCGCAGTAAAGTCGAGGCCGTCACCGATGGTCTGCTCCCTACCGATGGTTTGCTCCCTCATGAGGCGCGAACGCGAAACTGGGTACCAAAGACGCGGCGGAGTGGAGCAGGCGATGCGATGCCATTCGGTGGAGGGATACGCCGCCTTAAAGCATCCTGCACTCGGTAGCCCCTTTCGCGCGAGCAAACGATGCCAGGAATCCACCGAGCCGGCGCTCTTCGCGCCAGGGTTCGTGGGCGTTTGGGCCGGCGGAAATCCTTGCATGGAACATGCCGACAGCGCAAGGGACAAAGCCGCGATCGATGTTAGTCGTAAGACATTAAACATGTTAACCCTCCAACCGACAATCCATCGGATGAGGCGAGGATTCGATAGAGCGTGGCGCAGTCCCACCCGGGCAGCCAGCGCACGAAATCGCCCGCATGCCTCACGACGACGTAGATCGTTCCCGCCACCTTGCCGACGCCAAATCCAGCCATTGTTGCGGTTTCCTAAATGTCGAGCGGTAGTTGCTTAGGTGTTCGCGAGTTGACGCGGCTTCACGAGCGCGAGCGCCGGCCTCTCAGAGAGAGGGCCGAAAAATACCTACTGCATATGGTGTTTTTGATGGTGGGCGGTACATGGATTGAACATGTGACCTCTTCCGTGTCAAGGAAGCGCTCTCCCACTGAGCTAACCGCCCCCGCGCTGGGTCCGGACTGCCAAGTTCGCAGTGTGATTTTCGGGACCTTCCCGAGATCGCCGGCGATCGGGCCTCTCGTTTGACAGGTGCGCGCCGCGCGTGATAAGTTAGCGCGTATCACTCGCACGCTAAAGGAGGCACGATGAATCTACTGCGTCAGCTTCCCTGGACTACGCCGAATATTGGCGTGGGCACGCCGTGCATGCCTTCGGAGACCGGACCGACGTAAGACGTCGTCGGTTCATCGAATCTTCGAAGGCCTCCGCGGTAACCGGGGGCCTTTTCAATTCCCATTTTCAGCACAACTAGGTAAAACACGAGGTGAATTATGGATCGTTGGTTACACAGCGAGATCCGGATTCGCCGTGACGATGCCTTCGAAAACGCCCGCTGCCGCCGGCTCTCGCGCCTTGCTGCAAGCGGACGAAGTAAGAGCATTCGCATCCGAGTCGCCGCGGCGGTCGAGGCGATGAGTGATGTGCTGGCCGCGGTGGCGAGCGGCCTGCGAGACGGCGAAACCGCATAACGCTTAGGGGAGGTCGGCGCCGTCCAACGCCGTGTCGGCGCCCTCCCACTCCGCATTACAACGGGGGCGCACAAGCGCCGCCGCCGCGCTTTGCCCCTGAACTGCCAACGCGGCGGCCAAACCGTAGAGCGCGCGCGGATCGTTTGGATAGTTCGCCAACGTTTGGTTAAAAGCGGCGGCTGCAGCAGCGCCGTCGCCGTGGCGCAGCTCGAGAAACCCCAACGCTTCGCCGGCGGGTAAGAACGGAATCAGCTCGCCTTCGAACTCGCTCCGCTGATCGGCAGTCGCCGCGGCGATCCAGCGCCGCGCTTCGTCAAGCCGGCCGTCGGCTTCGGCTACGCGCGCCAAAAAAAGCGGCGGAAGGTAGCCGCGCGTCGCGCCTCCGCCGCGCACGAGCTGCGCAGCGATTGCGCGCGCCTCGCTCGCTCGCGCAAGATGCAGGGACGCGAGGCCGTGCACGCTGGGGTTACCGAAGGCGGCGTCCGCAGCTGCATAGGCTTGCTCGTACCGGCCGAACCGCAGCGCCGTCAACGCATCGAAACTCGAATCGTACGCGACCTCCATGCGCTGCCCCCAGCGCTGCGCGGTGGCGTAGTTTCCCAGCATCATCGCTGCCGAGTACCCGACCGCGACGTCGTGCTTGCGATAGCGATGCACGTGTTGCGATCCATCCGCCGCGCCCTCGAGTGATGCGAGCAGCGCGTAGGCGCGCTCGCTCGAAGCCAGCGCCGCGGCGTAATCCCCCGTCTCGATCCAGTAGTGCGCAGGCATGTGTGCGAGGTGCTCGGCCTCGGGCGGGAAGGCGGCTGCGTCGAGACGCTGCGCGCAGGGCAACGCCGGGCGACGGTCCGAGGCGAGGTCGTAGATATGGATGCACAGATGGTTGCCCATCGGATTCGCCGGATCGTCGCGCAGCACGGCCGCGTCGAGTTGCAGTGCGGTAAAGGATTCGTCGCTGAGCGGACGGTCGCCGCGCCACGCGAGTCCGCCATGCTCCAGGAGCGCTTCGGCGGCTAAGAGCGCGACGTTCTCATCGTGCGAGGACTGCGCGAATGCCGTCATTGCCCCCCGGTAGGCGGCGTCGTGGCTCGGCCAATCGGCGAACGTGCCGGCATAGCGACGCGCCATCATCGCGATCAGCGCGTGCTCGCTCCCAGAACTGGGCGATAGCGGAAGTGCGCGTTCGATCGCATGCTGCGCAACCGCGAACTGCGCGGCGGTGAGGGGAGTGTTCAGGTCGGGACCTGCCGCCAGCGCGAGGCCCCAGTACGCCATTGCCAGTCGCGGGTCGGAAGAGGCGGCCTGGTTAAACGCCTCGGCGGATGCCTCGCCGTCGTACGCATAATAAAGGAAGAGACCGCGATCGATTGCGGATTGTGCGGCCGCGTCGGTCGTCGATACGGGAAGATGGACCGAGGTAGCGGCCGCCAACGCGGCAGCGACGACGATGGCCCCAAGCGTCACGACGAACCTTTCAGCGTTGGCGTGGCGACTCCGGCGCTGGACGGTTCGAGCGAGAGTAGGGTAAGATGCTGTTTTGTCCAAGGACCCGTCACCGGCACGGGCGCGTAGCTCAGTGGGAGAGCATCCGCTTCACACGCGGGGGGTCGTTGGTTCAATCCCAACCGTGCCCACCATCCCCAGAGTTGGCGGTCGCGTCGTGGCGCTGTAGCTCAGTTGGTTAGAGCGTCGCCCTGTCACGGCGAAGGTCGTGGGTTCGAGCCCCATCAGCGTCGCCAGCGTCTCGAGCGCACCGCGGTTTACGATATAATCGAAGAGCGCGGTGCGCTCGTAAAAAGCGGTGTGCCAAGGTAGCTCAGTCGGTAGAGCACGCGCCTGAAAAGCGCGGTGTCGCCAGTTCGATTCTGGCCCTTGGCACCATCCTTTTGGAGCGCGCGCGTTATGAGCCCAGCGTGCGGTCGAAAAACTCGACGGTCCGCTGCCACGCCGTCTCGGCGTGCTCGTGGTGGTGATGGCCCAGGCCACCCTGCCCCGGTTCGCCGGTGTTGTAAAAACCGTGCTTGGCATCGTAGCGATGAAACTCGTACGAGACGCCGGCCGCCTTCAGCCGCTTTTCAAGCGCGTCGACGCCCTCGATCGTGAAATGAGCGTCGTCGAGTGCCCAGTGTCCCTGGAGCGGAACCGCGATGCGTCCGGGATCGCCCGCCTCCGGCGGCGGATATCCGTACCAGATGCTTGCGGCATCGAACTCGCGGCCGTGCATCACGCTGAGCAGCGCCAACGCGCCCCCCATGCAGAACCCCATCACGCCGACGCGTTGCGCGCCGCGCTCGCGCAAGAAGCGCGCGGCCGCAGCGGAATCCTGCGTCGAGGCATCGCCAAAATCGAGGCCTTGCATGAGATGATTCGCCTCGTCGCCCGTTGCTGCATGACGTCCGCGGTACAAATCCGGCACGACGACGTTGAAGCCATCGGACGCGAGGCGCTCGGCAGTAGATTTGATGCGGTCGTCGAGGCCCCACCACTCCGCGAAGAGGACGACGCCCGGAGCGTGATGTTCGGGCGCCTGCGCAAAATAGGCGGGTGCCGACTTTCCATCCGGCCGCGTAAGCTCGATCATCGAGCCCATCAGCGATGCTCCAATGCCGCGCCCTCTTCGGCATCTTGCCGATCGAGATTCTGGACACGCTCGGTCAGCAGCCACTCGTTGGCGGCGCGAACGTCCTGCGGAGTAACCCGCTCGCGAAACCAGGCGTAGAGCGCTTCGTCGCTGGGATAGCGCCGTAAGGCATCGTCGAAATCCTCACGCGTAATCTTCCAGCGCTCCATAGCGCCTCGGTCCATCGGGCACGGATAGATATAGTCGTGAATCGTTCCGGCGGCCGACGCGCGGCCTTTGTCGGCGACGCGCAGCAACCACAGGGCATCGCCCATGGCCTCGCGGCCGCGACGTGGGAAGGTTCTTCCATTGCGAAAATCGGTAGGCATGCGCCCTATAATGCGCGCACGAAACGGCGGGTTGCGTCCGAGAGCCAAGCGAACCGTGCGTAGCATGCAAAACGAGGAAGCCCACCGGCGGCGGGAGCCGAGATGGGAGGCAGCCGCGGCGGTCGTGGCAGCAGTGGCGCTCTACATCACCCTTCCGCCACGCTTGATCATTGGCCCCGTTTGGTTGGCACCCGTTCTGACGCTCGTCATTCTGGTGCCGCTTCTAATCATTACTCCGCGCCGGAACGCGGAGACGCGGCGACTTCGCTTTTGGGGCATCGTGCTCATCGCGATCGTGAACTTTTTCAATCTCGCCTCCGTCTTGCTGCTGGTCGCTGGATTCTTCCATCCCGCGAACACGAGGGTACATGGTGCCGCGATCATCCTGCGCAGCGGCCTGCAGATCTGGCTTACCAACATTCTGGTCTTTGGGCTGTGGTACTGGGAGCTCGATGCAAACGGACCTGATGCACGCGCCGGCGCGGGGGCGGCAATCGAGAATAAAGACGTCGACTTTCTCTTTCCGCAGATGCAGATGGCCGGACGCAATCTGCCCTGCGTCGACTCGCGATGGAGGCCGCGGTTCTACGACTATCTCTACCTGTCGTTCACGAACTCGACGGCGTTCAGTCCGACCGACGTGATGCCGTTGAGCCGGTGGGCCAAAGGTCTCATGACCGTTGAAGCGATGATCTCGCTGATGACGATCGCAATCGTGTTCTCCCGCGCGGTCGGCCTGCTGTAGGACGCGGTGACAGGATGCGCGAAGCGGGTGGGTCGCGTGGCGCGGGTATGATGTAATGGCAGCCTGTGACCTTCCCAAGGTCGATGCGTGGGTTCGATTCCCACTACCCGCTAGCCCGGCAGCAGGGACGCATATTGGTCAATAGGGCGACGTAGCCAAGTGGTAAGGCAGGGCTCTGCAAAAGCCCCATTCGGCAGTTCGAATCTGCCCGTCGCCTCAACGCTCTCATCGTGACGCGTGTTGCCGTCGTCGGCGCGGGAGCGATCGGCGGCTTTCTCGCCGCCGCGCTCGCGCGGGCGGGCGTTTCGGTGGCGGTCGTCGCGCGAGGCGAGCATGCCGCGACGATCCGCCGCGACGGCCTGCGCGCCGAAAGCGACCTCGGGGATTTCCGCGTCGCGGTTACGGCCGGCGACGATCTGCGACGGCTCGGCGACTTCGATTTCTTGCTGCTGACGTTCAAGGCGCATCAATGGCCGGCGTTTCTCGAACAACTCGCACCGTTTAGCGGCGCGCACGCATCGCTCGTAACGCTGCAAAACGGCGTACCGTTTTGGTACGAGCGCACGCCGCCGTTAGAAAGCGTCGATCCCGGGGGCGAGATCGGTCGTCTCTTTGCCGATGCGCAGGTCGTCGGCGCGGTCGTTCACGTTTCGGGCGAGATCGTCGCGCCCGGACACGTCCGGCAGAGCGGAGGGCTGCGCTACGTCTTCGGCGATCCGGGCGGCGGATGCGGGAAGCGCGTGATGGAGTTGATGGCGCTCTTTGAAGCTGCCGGGCTCGCACCGGAGGCCGACCGAAATGTTCGTCAGACCGTTTGGCTGAAGCTCGTGAACAACGTGGGGCTCAATGCTATGAGCGTGCTGCGGCAGATGACGATCAAGCCGATGCTGGATAATCCTCAGACGCGTGCGGAGGTGCGCCGGCTCATGGTCGAGGCCTTGCAGGTCGGCCGGGCGATCGGGGTCGTCGGAGAGGTCGACGTCGACGCGAGGCTGACGTATGCGGCGCGGCTGCGCGACGTCAAAACCTCGATGCTGCAAGACTACGAACGCGGACGGCCGCTGGAGATCGATCCGATTCTCGGCGCCGTCTGCGAACTGGGGGGCCGTTACGGCGTGCCGACTCCCGCGGTGCGCGACGCGTACGAAGCGCTCCAACGGCTCGAAGCACGTCGCTAGTGGGACAGGGCTTTGTGACCGATATCGAAGATCTCGCCGGCGTCGGACCCAAGAGTGCGGCGCTTTTTCGCGAGCTGGGAATCGATACGGCGCAGGCGCTGCTGGATTACCTTCCGTTTCGCTACGACGATCTGCGTTTTCCCACGCCGGCACGACGACTGGGAGAGACGGGCGGTGAGGAGAACGCCGTCGGGACGGTTCTCGCCGTCAAAGAGCGGCGCGTGCGCGGGCTGGAAATCGTCGAACTGCAGCTGCGCGACGACGCGGGTGACATATTCTCGGCGAAGTGGATCGGGCGCAATCGCTACGTGATGGGGCGTTTTCGCGAAGGTATGCGCCTCTTCGTGCGCGGTCGCGTCGAACGCAGCTTTACGGGGCCGGCCGTTAACGTGGCGCAGCACGGCGTGCTGAATTCCGGCCAAAGCTACCAGGGCGAATTGGTTCCGGTCTACCGCGCGAGCAAGGACCTGGCGAGCCGCAAGATTGCAATGGTGGTGAAAAAGAATCTCCCGCGACTGCTCGAGTTGGCTCCGCCCGATCCCCTGCCGCCGTCCCTTGCAGCTGCGCGCCATGACGATTCGCTGCGCGATGCCTACCGCGCCATCCATCTGCCGCAGACTCCGCAGGAGGCAGAGCGCGCGCGCGAACGCTTCGTCTTCGCCGAGTTTCTCGCCCTGGCAACCGGCGCGCAACTGCGACGAGCCGAGCGCGAGAGCGAGCACGACGCGCATGCGTTCGACCTTCCCGCCGGCCTGTTCGAGCGTTTCGAGGGATCGCTCCCGTTCACGTTGACGGCCGCGCAGGGCCGGACGATTCGCGAGATCTGGAACGATTTGCGGCGCGACGTTCCGATGAACCGGCTCCTGCAGGGCGACGTCGGAAGTGGAAAGACGCTGGTCGCGGCCGCCGCGGTGCTCGCCGCCGCCACGAACGGGCTGCAATCCGCGCTGATGGCGCCGACCGAACTGCTGGCGTGGCAGCATGCCGCCAAACTAGCGCCGCTTCTGGCACCCTTGGGCCTCGGCGTGGAGGCGGTCTTCGGAAGTCAGAGCGCTCGTTCGCGGCGCGCGGCGGTTGCAAAACTCGCCGGCGGTGAAGCGGCGCTCGCCGTCGGGACGCATGCTTTGCTTACCGAGGGCGTTGACTTCGAGCGCTTAGGACTGGTGATCATCGACGAGCAGCATCGCTTCGGCGTCGAGCAGCGCGCGCGCTTGCGCGGCAAGGGCTCGTCGCCGCACACGCTGCACATGACGGCCACGCCGATACCGCGTACCTTGGCACAGTCGGTCTACGCGGATCTCGATCTCTCCAGCCTGGACGAGTTGCCGCCGGGCCGAACGCCGATCGAAACCTTTGCCGTTCGGGCGAGCCGGCTAGAACGCGTCTACGATTTCGTCCGCAAGAACGTTGCGGCCGGGCACCAAGCCTACATCGTTGCTCCGGCGATCGAAGAGGGAGAGAGCGCGCTGACGAGCGCGATCGCGGAGGTCGAGCGGCTGCGACGCGAGACCTTTTCGGATCTGCGTCTTGGGCTGCTGCACGGACGACTGCCCTCGCGCGAGAAGGAGGAGATCATGTCGCGGTTCGCGCGCGGCGAACTCGACGTCCTGGTCGCGACGACGGTAGTCGAGGTGGGCGTGGACGTCGCCAATGCGACGGTAATGATCGTGCTCGACGCGCACCGTTACGGCTTGGCGCAGTTACATCAGCTGCGCGGCCGCGTGGGACGCGGCGCGGCGAAATCGTACTGCATTCTGGTCTATCCCGACGAGATCGAAAGCGCGCGGCTCGAAATCTTGACGCGCTCGAACGATGGCTTTGAGATTGCCGACCAGGATCTGCACCTGCGCGGCCCGGGCCAGCTTTCGGGAACGATCCAGTCGGGCGGGGCGGACCTGCGCTTCGGCGATCTGCTCCGCGACATCGAGATTTACCGCGCGGCGAAGGCGGCCGCCGAAGCGATCGTCGCAGGAGACCCCATCCTTGCCGCGCCGGAGTACGCGGGCCTGCGAGCGGCGCTTGCCGCGCAGCCGAGCACGCGCGCGCTGGTGGTGTCGTCGTGAACGGCCCTGCCTAGGGGTCGCGCGAGCGGTGCGTCGAAGGCCGCTGAGGTGGGGGCTGTTCGGGGAATCGGTTTCGATCTCGACCACACGCTGGCGATCGACAACCGCCTCGAGCGGGTTGCGTTCATGCAACTCCTCGATGGCGTCTTGGCGCAAGGCGGCCACGCAGTGGGAACGTTCGGCGACGAGATGAACGCGATCGATGCATTGTTGCACCGGCAGCGCACCAGCGACTTGACGATCGACGAAGCCGTCCGCCTCTTCGTCACCCAACACGGTGTGGAGTGCAGCGAATCGCTCGTCGAATCGTTTCGGACCAGCGCGCTCGAGAGGATCGAGGAGTTCGTGATACCGCTTCCGGGCGTGAGGCAGGCAATCGAAACGTTACGAGAACGGGGGATCGCGATCGCAGTCCTAACCAACGGCTGGAATCCATTGCAAGAGGATAAGGCGCGCAAGGCCGGCTTCGACGGCCCCATATTGGTGAGCAGCGAGATCGGCGCGCGCAAGCCGTCGCCGAGAGCCTTCGAACGGCTCCTCGACGTGCTCGGCAGCGCCCCGCAAGCGACGTGGTACGTTGGAGACGACCCCTACAGCGACGTTGCCGGCGCGCGCGAGGCCGGCATGCAGACCGTATGGATGAACTGGGACGCAGGCCAGTATCCGCCGGAGCTCGCCCCGCCCACGCACACGATTACCTCATTTGCGCAGCTCCTGGAGCTGGTGCCCGAGTTGGTCTCGCGCTCGTGATCGTCCGTTCGATCTGGGCCTGCGTCGCGTGCCTCGTGGCCTCAACGGCGTTAACTGCGCCCGCCGGCTATCAAGCGAAGCTCGTCAATCTCGAGCAGCGTTACACGATGTGGTCGTTTTCGCAGGACCCGAGCTCGGCGACCGATGCCGGCATTCACACCTACGATACGAAACTCGCCGACTTCTCCGCAAGCACGCAGGCCGCGCAGATGGCGCAGTTGCGACGGTACCGCAACGAGCTGGCGGCACTCGAGCCGCCCGCAAGCGCGACCGCCCACGAACGCGTCGACTACCTGCTGATTCGCGCCAATCTGGAAGGTGAATGGTGGGACCGCACCGTTCTGCGCGGACTGCAGCGCAACCCGAGCATCTACGAGGGCGAGTGCACGAACGGGATCTTCTCGATCGTGAAACGAGAGTACGCTACCGACGAGGTTCGCATTAAAGATGCGATCGCGCGGCTGCGAGCCTGCCCGCGCGTGCTCGACCAGGGGCGCGGGAACCTCACGCAGCCGGTACGCGAGTTCGCCGAGATCGCCTCGGAGGATATTCGCGACGGCGATTCGCTCTATACCACGAGCCTCGATACGATCGCGGCGAACGTTTCGCCGGCGACGCGACAGCAGCTCTCGCAGGCGCAAACCGTTTGCCTTAACGCGCTGCACGCCTATCGCGCTTGGCTCGACGCGCACATGAGCGGCTTTCGAGCGGGCGGCTTTGCAGTCGGGCGCAAGCAGTACGATTGGTACCTGCGGCGCGTCTTGCTTCTGCCCTTCAACTCCGATCAAGTCGCCGAGATCGGGAGGCTGGAGTTAGCGCGCGACCGTGCGCTGGAGGTTTGGGAGAAGAGCCGCGACGCGCACGAAGCAGCGGGACCGGCGGAGCCGCAGTTTTCCACGAAAGAGGAGTTCCTCGCGTACTACGAGCGCAGCCTCGCCCAGATTATCGCCTTCATCAACTCGCACGATATCGTGACGATCCCGTCCTACATCGGACCATTTCATATCGTCGAGGTGCCCAAGGCACTAGCGGCGACCTATCCAGGCGGATTCATGAACCCGCCGCAGATGTTCTCCGACGATCCCCAGGGCTTCTACTTCGTTCCCGATTTCAGCCCGGCGAACAAGAGTTTCTTCGTCGAGCAGGCGCGTCAATCGGTGCTGCCGTTGCTGGGGCATGAAGGCATCCCCGGACACTTCATGCAGTTTACTTACGCGTACCACAATCCCGACTTCGTTCGCCACGTGCAAGGCGATGGCGTCTTCGCGGAAGGCTGGGCCTTTTACGGCGAAGAGATGCTGATGCGCGAGGGGCTCTACGACGACAATCCCGGCGCGCGACAACAAGTGATTCATCTCATGCGCCATCGGGCGACGCGAATCGGCGTGGACGTCGGCTTGGCGACCGGCGCGACGACGTTGCCGCAAGCGATCGCATACTTTGAAAAGAACGCGGGAATCGATGAAGTGACGGCGCGCGGCGAGGCAACCCGCTTTGCGATGGGACCGGGACAAGCCATCGATTATCTCGTCGGCAAGACGCAGATCGAGACGCTCAGCGGACTCGTGCAGGATCGCGACGGCGCCGGCTTTTCGTTGAAGCAGTTCCACGATCAGCTCCTCTCCTACGGAACGGTCCCATTCTCCACGATTCGCTACGAGTGGCTGGGCGACGATTCGTGGCTGCGCCCCACGATCGCGCCGCTCGCGCCCCAGGAGTTTTAGTGCCGAAGATTACCGGCGGGTCGCTCGGAAGCCGAAAGCTGCGGTCGCCGAAGGGTACGCACGTCCGTCCGACGCCAGGGCGCGTTAAAGAGTCGCTCTTTTCGATCCTCATCGGGCGTCTGGACGGCGCGCGCGTTCTGGATCTGTTTTCGGGAACTGGTGCGATCGGTTTTGAGGCGGCCTCGCGCGGCGCAGCGCGGGTGGTCGCCGTCGAAGGTCAGCGCGAGATCGCGCTGGCCATCGAAGAGGCGGCCAAGCAGTTGGGCGTCGACGACGTGGTAACGGTCTTTCCGGCGCCGGTCGAGCGCGCGCTGTACCGGCTCGAGGGCCCATTCGACATCGTCTACCTTGACCCACCGTATGCCGACCCCGTACCGTTGCAACTCTTCCGGTTGATGCGCGAGCGCAATCTCTTGGCGCCCGACGCGCTGGTCGTGTACGAGCATGCGGCCAAACGGATCTTGCCGGAGATACCCGGGTTTCGTTCGGTGCGCGAAGAAGTCTACGGCGATGTCGGCCTCGCCTTTCTGTCGCCAGAGCCGTGACGAACGGGAGGCTTGACCGCCTGACGCGCGCCGTCTATCCGGGGTCGTTCGATCCCCCTACCAACGGACATTTGGACGTTATCGAGCGCGCCGCAAGGTGTTTCGGCGAGCTCATCGTCGCCGTGGTCGTCAACCCCCAAAAACGCAGCACGATGTTCTCGCTCGAGGAGCGCGAAGAGATGCTCAAAGCCAGCATCGCAGCGATCGGGGGCGTCCGCGTCGAGCACTTTCGCGGACTGTTGGCGGATTACGTGAAGTCGGCGCGCGCCGACGTGATCGTGAAGGGGCTGCGCGTCGTCTCCGATTTCGAGAGCGAGATGTCGGCCGCGATGATGAACCGCTCGCTCTCAGAGGTCGATACGCTGTTCTTGATGGCGGATCAGAAGTACTCGTTCGTGAGCTCCAGCCTCGTTAAGGAGGTCTTCTTTCTCGGCGGCGATGTCGCCGCACTCGTACCAACACCGGTTCTTCGCGTCATGTCGGAGAAACGCAACAGCATTCAACGGAGGTAACGATGTCGGTCTATCGCGTGCTTGACAAGCTGGAGGCATACGTTCATGAGGGAACGTGGCTGCCGGCCGGCTATCGCATTCTTTCGGAGGAGCGCCTGCTCGAGCTGATCGAGAAGATGCGCGCTTCGCTGCCCGAGGAGGTCGGCCGCGCCCGAGTGATTGCCAAAGATCACGATCGGATGATGCGGGCGGCTGCGGAGAAGGCGCAGGCTATCGTCGACGAAGCCGCGAGCAAGCACGAAGAGCTTCTCGACGACAGCGAGATCCTTCGGCGCGCGCGGACGGCGGCCGACGCGCTGTTAGCCGAAGCGCAAGAGCAAGCGCGCAAGGTTCGCGAGGGAGCCGACCGCTACGCCGGCGAGGTGCTCGCCGAGATGGAGATGCGCCTTTCGGGCGCGTTGGGGACGGTGCGCAAAGGCAGAGACGTGCTTGCAGGCCAGCGCCAGAACGCCGAGCGGCCGTTGGAGGAAGCGGCTGCCAAGAGCAAGCGCGCCGCATTCGACCTTCAAAGCGCTACCGAGGAGACCGCCGCGCTCGAATCGGTGTAAGCTAACCGCGCAGCGGGAATAGGTCGAGCATGAAACAGATTCCAATCATGCTCGCGCTCGCCGGCGCGCTATGCGTTCCCGCCTTCGCCGACGAACCTGCCGGCATCTCCGGCACGGTCGTCGACGCAACCAGCGGCCAGCCCGTTTCGCACGCAACGCTGTACTACTATCGGGCGCCGTATCTCGAGCAGGGGTCGAATCGCATCTTCAAACTCGAGACCAACGGTCGAGGCTTCTTTAGCGACATCACGCTCGTCCCAGGCCGCTACATCGTGATGGCGCGGTTGCCGGGCAAGGTCGAAGGCTGTGCCGTCGACGACGTCGTGGGAGGCGAGGTCGCCCACCTGCGAATCGTGATGGGTCGCAGTTCAATCATGTGCAGCGGTCCGCGCGTTCACCCGGGGTTAGTCGACCCAAACGCCACAGCGGACATCTATAGAATCTAGAAGTCCTGACCTTGTCACTGCTCTAGGTCTCGGACGTTCGTCGCGGCGCGTCCGTGCGCCGCTCCTACTCGCGCGCTCTTCGGGCTTCCGCCGTCCATGGCTCGCCCGAAGAGTCGCGACGCCTCGCTCTAGAGCAGTGACAAGGCCAGGACTTAAACCGGCGGCGCTGCGACGTTCGCTGCAAACGCTTCGAGCTTTGCGCGATCGATCGCGCGAACGCGACCCCGATCGAGCTCGACGGCGCCGGCGTTCTTGAGCCGGAGCAGCGCGCGCGCGGCCATATCGCGGACGGTGCCCGCGGCGGCGGCGATCTGCGCTTGCGAGAGGTTCTCGACGCCGGGCAGTCCGGGAGCCATGGCGACTGACGTGCGCGCATAGCCGAGCAAAAACTTGGCGACGCGCTGCAGCACGTGCGCGAAGGCGAGATCGGCAATCGTGTCGATCGAGCGGCGCCGCGCTTGCGACGACGCGATCAAAAAACCGAGCGCAAGCTCCGCATCGTTGCGAGCTGCGTGAATGAGCGCCTCGCTGGGAAGCGTCACGATCGTGGCGTCGGTCAACGCCTCGGCCCGCGTGGTCGCACCACCGCTATCGAAGGTGCCGCTCTCGTTGAGCGTGTCGTGCGTCAGCCGCTCACCAATGGTGTGCGTCTTGCCGTCGGGCGAGAGCAGCGTGTAGATGACCTTACCGCTTTTAACGATGCCGAGATACGGCCAAACCTCACCCTCATCGAAAATGGTATCGCCGACCTTGTAGCTGCGCTCGCTCACCTGGCTCGCAAGCTCCTTGATCGTACTGGCCTTGGCTGAGGTGAAAGCGGCGACGTACGTCAAGAAGGACTCGCCGTCGGCGTTTTCGTCGATGCGCTCGAGGCGCACGGTCCAGCGGTTGGCGCCAAGGTTGCGCGCATCCCACGAAAAGCGGCCGGGGCGAAGCTGCGTCATCTCGTTGCGAAGCGCGCGGGGGTCGGTCTCCTCGGTAATTTCCAGTGCGCTTCCGATGGGAAGCTTGTCGAAGGTCTCTAGGATCAGGCCGGTCTTCGTCGCAGGGAGCAGCGAGCGGGCATCGAGTGCGACCGCGGCAGGTCGGTTGATCGGCATACGCGCCGGACTTAGGGACCGCGCGCGACGGCGCCTGCCGGGACGCGCGCGAGGCGCTGCGGAATAACGGCGGTTGTAATGAATAATTCCGTCAAAGACAGCGATATCGTCATCCTCGCCGGGGCTCGAACGCCGTTCGGCAATCTTAGCGGCCAACTCGCGAGTCTGACCGCCACCGACCTCGGCGTCGCCGCCGCCGAAGAGGCAATTCGGCGCAGCGGCGTGCCGAAGGAGCAGATCGACGAGGTCGTATTCGGCAACGTTATCCAGAGTAGCGCCGACGCGATCTACCTCGCGCGTCACATCGGGCTGCGGGCCGGGCTGCCGGTCGGCGTTCCTGCCCTTACGGTCAACCGTCTCTGCGGTTCGGGCCTTCAGGCGATTCTTTCCGCCGCACAATCGCTGATGTTGGGCACTGCAAACTATGCGCTGGCGGGCGGCACCGAAAACATGAGTCAGGCGCCGCACGTGGTCCGGGGCGCGCGCAAGGGATTCCATTTAGGCCAGCAGGTTGCGTTCGAGGATTCGCTGTGGACCGCGCTGATCGATTCGTACGGCAATACGCCGATGGCTATCACCGCCGAGAACCTTGCCAAGCGATACGGCGTCTCTCGCGCGGAGTCTGATGAGTTTGCGCTGGCAAGCCAAGAGCGCGCGCTCTCCGCGCAAAGCAGCGGCTTCTTTGCCGAAGAGATCGTGCCGGTGGAGGTCCCGGGACCGAAAGGCTCGACCGTACGCGTTGAAAGGGACGAGGGGCCGCGTGAAGGACTGACCATGGAAAAGCTCGGCAAACTGCCGGCGCGTTTCGTTGCGGACGGCGTGGTGACGCCCGGTAACGCGAGCGGCATCACCGACGGGGCCGCGGCGGTCGTTCTGACGACGGTTAAGCACGCGCGCGCTGACGGTTTGAAATGGATGGGACGTCTCGTTTCGGGAAGCGTGGTCGGAGTCGATCCGTCGATCATGGGAATCGGACCGGCGTTTGCGATACCGAAGGCCTTGGAGCGCGGCGGCATTGGAGCGGGCGATATCGCGGTGATGGAGATCAACGAAGCCTTTGCGCCGCAGGTCATTGCATGCTTGCGAGAGATGGGGCACTCGAACGATTCAAACGTGCGGCAACGTCTCAACCCAAACGGAGGGGCAATCGCGCTGGGTCATCCGCTCGGCGCCTCGGGCGCTCGGCTCGCACTCACGACGCTGGCCGAACTGCGCCGGCGCGGCGGCGGATACGGCATCGCCTCGGCGTGCATCGGCGGCGGCCAAGGAATCGCGGCCGTTCTAAGTGCGGAGTAGCGACGCGTGGCGCAAGTTCCTTTCGCCCGCACGCTTCTGGGACGCGCTTGCGGCGCTGGCGATCGGTCTTGCGTTATGGAAGATTTTTATCGCGCCTCGCTCGTTCGAACCCGCTAGCGCGCATCCGGCTCCGGCTGCCGGCTACGAACGACTCGACGGCAAGGCATTTCGTGTCGCCGCTGCGCGCGGCCACTTGCTCTTTCTGGACTTCTACGCCAGCTGGTGCGAGCCGTGCAAACTGGAGTTGCCGCTGGTGGAGTCCTGGTCGTACGCGCATCCCGATGCGATCGTGCAGCCCGTCGACGTCGGCGAGCCGCGCGACGCCGCGGCTGCCTTTGCGTTGCAATATCGCCTAGGAAACGTTGCGCTCGATCCACAGAGCCGCTCGCGGGCGCTCTTCGGCATCGTAGGTTTTCCGACGATCGTCGTAATCGATGGCGCTGGGTTCGTCCGCGCGAAGTGGGAAGGCCTCAATCCTGCGATCGGACCGGCGATGAGCAACGCGCTTCGCTTGCGTTAGCTCTTGCTAGACGCGAGATTTAGCGGCCCTTCCACGCGGGGCGCCGCTTTTCCAAGAACGCGGTAGTGCCTTCCTTGATGTCCTCGGTATCGACGAGCATGCCGAACTCGAGCGCTTCGAGCTCGAGCGCATCGTCGATCGAGAGGTGCGCGCCGTTGTTGATCGCGCGTTTACAGGCCGCGATAGCGAGCGGCGCTTTGGAGGCGATGAGGGTTGCAATGCGCTTGGCTTCGTTCATGAGTTCGCCGGCTGGGACCACGCGCGTGACGAGGCCGATCCGCAGCGCCTCCTGCGCGTCGATCGTTTCGCCCGTAAGGCAAAGATGGGTTGCGATTCCCTTGCCGGCGAGCCGGGTTAAGCGTTGAGAGCCGCCGTAACCGGGGATGAGGCCGAGGTTAACTTCGGGCTGGCCGAACTTGGCATTCTCACTGGCAACGCGTATATCGCCGGCCATCGCGATCTCGCAGCCGCCGCCGAGTGCGAAGCCGTTGATTGCCATGATGACGGGCTTGCGCATTCGCTCGATCTTTCGCGTCAGCGCTTGACCGGCGCGCGCCTGATCGGCCCCCGAGCCGGCGGTCGCCAGCGCGTTGAGCTCGGCGATGTCGGCACCGGCGGCGAAGGCTTTCTCGCCCGCACCGGTGACGACGATCGCGCGGACCGCGGCGTCGCTCTCCAACTCGTCGAGCGCTTGTGAGAGCTCGCGCAATAGCTGCGTTCGCAGCGCGTTGAGGACGCTCGGGCGGTTCAACGTGATGATGCCGACGGGCCCGTCTACGCAGACCAGGATGTCTTCAAATTTCATGCACAACCTTATGGTTTCATAAAGGACGCAGGTTCCTGCGTTCCATTGCGGGGAAGGGCTCGACGGTCTATACTAGTGAGCGCACTTCACGGGAGGTAATGGTGGCGGTTCGTACGGCGTATCACGAGGCACTAGAGGCGACGAGGCTCGACGTCGTGCGGCTCGGCGCGCTGGTGAGCGATGCGATCCGCGTCGCCGTGGACGCGCTCGACAACCGTGATGCCGCGGCCGGCGCGCGGGTCGTTGCCGGCGACGACACCATCGACGATTTGCGCCGGCGCATCGAGGCCCACTGCATCGAGCTGATATGGAGACAGCAGCCGGTTGCGGGCGAGCTGCGCGAGATCGCCGCGATGCTGGAGATCGCAACCGACCTGGAGCGCGTGGGAGATTACGCGGTCGATATTTCCAAGAATGCCATCAAACTCTCCGACCAGCCGATGCGTCCGCAAAAGGTCGAAATCGACCGGATTGCCAGTGTCGCACACGGGTTGATGCTCGATGCGATGCGCGCGTACACCGAGCGCGACGCCGAGCTCGCGAGCGCGGTGATCGATCGTGACGACGAAGTAGACAAACTCTACAAGCGCAGCATTAAGCTGCTGCAGGCGGAGATGCGTGCCGACCCGGAGATCATCCGCCCCGGAACGCGTTATCTTTTCGTTCTGGCCTCGTTGGAGCGCGTCGGAGATCGTGCCGGTAACATCGCCTGGCACACAAAGGATATGATCGGCGCCGAGTGAGCACGCCGCTTCCTCGCGACGAGTTTGAGGTAACGCGGCGCTATGTCTATCTCAATCACGCGGCTGCCGGAGTACTCCCGAGCACGACCCTAGCGGCGATACAGACATTTGCGCAGGCTCACGCAGCCGGCGGCGTACTCGGTACGTTTCCGTACGATCTCCGACTCGCCGAGTACCGTGCGAAGATCGCGCGCTTCATCGGTGCGGAGGGCTCCGAGATTGCACTGCTTGCAAACACGGGCGCTGGAGCAAACGCAATCGCGCTGGGCATCGACTGGCATCCGGACGACGAGGTCGTGCTTTGCGGAAACGAGTTTCCCGCCAATGCGGTTCCTTGGATCGCTTTACGCCGGCGCGGGGTCAACGTGCGATTGCTTTCAACCCATGCCGAGCGCTTGACGCCGGAACGGCTGCGAAAGGAACTTTCACCAAGAACGCGCGTCGTCACGGTGTCGTGGGTCTCGTACGCCGACGGTTATCGCCACGACCTTGCCGGCTTGGCCGCTGCGGCCCACGAGGCCGGCGCGATTCTCTGCGTGGATGCCATGCAAGGTCTCGGCGCCCTTCCGCTGGACGTGCGCGCGGCCGGCGTCGACGCGCTCTATTGCGGTGGGGCGAAGTGGATGTGCGCGCTGCACGGGGCCGCGCTCTTGTACGTGAGCCCTAGTCTAGGCGAACGGCTGGAGGTTGCGGCGCCGGGATGGCGATCGTTGGAAGACATGTGGAATTTTCACGACTACACTCAGCCGTTTACGCGCCAGGCGCTGCGCTTTGAGGGCGGAACGCCGAATCTTGTGGGCGCGTTATCGCTCGCCTGCGCGATCGACCTTTTTGTCCGCAGCGGTCCGCAGGCAATCGCGGAGCATATCTTAGCGTTGACGGATCGGTTGTGTGAAGGGCTCGGCGCACTCGGCGCCGAGTTGTCGACGCGGCGAGGAGCTGGCTGTTCGTCCGGCATCGTTACCTTCCATCTGCCCGGAGTCGACAGCGTCGCATTGGGCGAGCAGCTCGAACGCGAAGGCATCGTGGCGACCTACCGAACGGGCGGCGTGCGAGTCTCACCGCACGGCTACAACACGAATGAGGAGATCGACGCGGTGTTGGCTGCCGTAGGGCGCCGGACGCGCACCAGGGCCGCGGTATAGTTTAGGGAACCAGCGCGGATGCTCGCTTTTCTTTTGGCGGCCGCCACGGTCACGTTCCCCGCGCCCGGATCCTATACGTACAACGCTTCGCTCAACGGTCAGCCGATCGGCCAGTGGAGCGTGAGCGTGAAGAGCGGCGAGTCGGGGAGCGAAGTGGACGAAAACTCTGCAGCATCGCTTGGCGGCATGCAGCTCTCCGCGCGGGCGACGCTCGTGCTGGGAGCCGACCTCTCGCCGCAGCGATATGACGGCCACTATCAAACGCCCGGGCAGAGTGCGAACGTCAGCGTCGCGCTGACGCCTGCGTCGGCGACGGTGGCCGGCGCGTTTACGAGCCAGCCGGCGCAGGTTACGCTTGCGCCCAACACGCGTCACTTCGTCGTGGTCGAGCCTGGGCTGCTGGCGGGCCTCTTCGCCTTGCCCGCGCAGTTGAATGCCTGGAAAGAGTCGACGGTTACTTGGATCGCGCCGACGACCGGTAAAACGCAACCGTTAACGGCAAACCTGACGGCCTCGCGGACACCGCCCGCGGGCGTTCCTGCAAACGACGCCGTCATTTCGATTAACCAGCCGATCGCGCTCACGCTCTGGTACGATCCGACAACGTTGGTTCCGGACCGAATCGAGGTGCCGGCGCAAGGCGCCGTGCTTACGCGGGTGCGCTAGCCTCGGGTCGTTGCATCGAAGAGGTCATCACGGCGTCGGCCATACCGTGAATGAGCCGCTTGTCGGCTGGCGCAATCGTCGCTAAGACGCCACCGAGCACGACGCTCTCTTCGCCCGTCACGAAATAATAGGGACAGAGCCGCACGCGGCCGTCGTACTCCCGAATCTCGTCGCGATCGCGATCGAAGTAGCTTTGCAGCACGCGCTTGCCTTTGTGGAATCGTTGAAGCACGTACGGGGTTCGATCGAAGGAGGTCAGCGCGACGTCGATGACGCCGGCCCACTCTTCACGCGTCAGATCGTCGCCGATTCGGACGCCGCGCGATCCCCAAGCGAGCTGCGAGAAACCCGAAGGCTTGACAACGTAAGCCCGTTCGCTCTTTGGAAGTGCGGCCAGCTGACGGAAGTCCGAGACCGGCATCCCACCGGCCTCCAGGCCCGCAATAACGCCCTGCGCCGGCATCGGACGCGGGTCCATCACCCAGGTGCTTGGGAAGACCGCGAGCAGCCGTTCGAAGGTCTCGCTGCCCATCTCGGTGCGCCATAACGCTGCCAGCGCGTTGTGGTGCAGCAGTGCGAATGCGAGTTTCTCTTCCAGCGAAGCCTTCGGCGGCGGCGTCATCTTGACGCGATTGTGGCGGGCCGCGTAGAGCATCAACTCTTGTTTGGGTACGTTGAAGAGGTCGAAGAGCTCGAAGTTACGATAGATCGCGTCGAGCCGCGCTTCGCGCCCGTCCTCGTGACGAATGAAGAGACCCTCCTCGCTAAAGATGATCTCTTGCGGCCGCCGCAGCCACGCGTCGACCAATTCCAGCCGACGCAGCGCCTCTGCGAGCCAAGACATCTCGTTGCGATAATCGGCGGACTCGTCGGAGACCACGATGGCGATGGTCGGGTGCTCGACTCCCGTAACGTACCGCAGCATCGCCGCAAAGCCGGTTGGGATTCCGTCATCGCCACCAACGCTCTCGATGCCTAGCCGGCAATACGCCTCGGTCATGGCTCCGACGAAACCCATACCGCCGGGGATGCTGTCGAGCTCGGTCGCCGCGAAACCATCGGGCGTGATGATGAGATCCGGGCGAATGACGCCGGGAACTTCTTGCTTGAAACGGTTCTGCCGCCCTAACTTAACGATCTGCTCGGGCTTCCCGCGGTCGAGATAATCGGCGATGAAGGCCGGCGCGGTGCCCCGTACGCTACGATTGTAGAGATTGTTGAGCGCGCGGTAGAAACGGAGCAGATCGCCGCCCAGCCGCTCGATGGCCTCGACCTGTTGCGCGGACAAAGCAAACGGCTCGGGGCTGACGCGCCACGCGATACGGTCGTTTTCGTCTTGAACCCGGAAGAGGCCGGGCGGTATCGCGTCGTACAGGTAGCGCGCTTGGTCGCGAGCCGTGAGGTTCGGAATCGTTGCCGTACAAGGCATATGTCCCTTTTAAAGCGTCCTGGAGGCTCCTGGGTTGCAGGTACCGCCGCCGCCGGCGGGGTGTGGATTCACTTGATCGTGATGGCCCCCGGCGTCAGCAGCGCTCCTTCGACGCGCACTACGCCTTGAGCGTAGGCGAGCGTCAGGTGCAGCGTGCCCTGCAGGCCGAGCGGCGTAAGGTCGAAGCTTTGCAGCACGCGCGAAACGCGCTCGCCTGCGAGAAAGTGGAGTTCGGCCGCGCTGCTCGTGGAACGTCCGCCGGCCGAAAAAGTCCCAACCACCGGAACGACGATCTCTTGCGTCCCGGTCGAGCGCGGCGCCCCGGTCACGCAGTAAGCGATGGTCACCGGCGTTCCTTGCACGCCGAGCGTCTCGGAGGTGCATTGGTCCGCCGCGCTTGCCCAAACCGTCGGGGCGCCCGTCGCGAGAAAGATCGTGGCCGCTGCGACCAACGTGAAGGTTCTCATAAATGAAATCGCCGGTACGATTCGAGCCGGCATGCGTCGAACGATACCAGTAATGGAAATTCGAGTGATCGCTTTTGCAAGCCTGCGCGAGGTGCTCGGAACTCCGGAGCGGCCGCTGAGGCTCCCGGAGGGAGCGACGTTGCGGGACGCGTGGGAGCTCCTCGAGCGAGAGTATCCCGCACTCGGCGCGCATCGCGCGTCGCTGCGAATCGCACGCAATGGCCGGCTGGTAACGCTCGAAAGCGGCTTGAGCGACGGCGACGAGATTGCAGTGCTTCCACCGGTGGGCGGTGGGTAGTTTCCGGATCGTCAACGGAGCGATCGACCTGCGGTCGTGCCAGGATGCGCTGCGTCCCGACGAGGGCGCCAGCGTAACCTTTCTCGGCGTTGTGCGCGACCGTGCGCGCGACGGGAGGACAGTGGTCGCTTTGAGCTACGAGGCCTACGAATCGATGGCGTGCGGCGAGTTCGAACGCATCGAGGCGGAGGCACGCGAGCGGTTCGGTGATATTCGGCTTTCGATCGTACATGCCGTCGGCGATCTCGCGGTTGGTGAGATTGCCGTGGCCGTGACGGCCACCGCCGGACATCGCGGCGCGGCATTCGAAAGCTGCCGCTACGCCATCGACGAGCTTAAACGGCGCGCGCCGATCTGGAAGAAGGAGCGGTACGCCGACGGCAACGAGGCTTGGAGAAGCAACACCTCCGATGAGTAAGGTCGAACTCTTTCATCTTGGCTCGGAACGCGATCGGCTGGCGGTTCTACGGTACGAACCGCGCCGCTCGCGAGGTGCTGCAATCGTCGCCGGGCACGGCTACTCATCGAGCAAACAGAACCTCGACTTTCTCTGCTCCTTTCTCGCAAGCCACGGTTTTGGCGTCTATAGCCTCGACTTTCCCGGTCACAAGCTGGGCTCCAGCGGCGGCGAACTGCGGGGAGTTGAGGACTGCATCGAGGCGATGCGCCGCGCAATCGCGTTCGCGCGCGAGCGAGCGGAGAACGAAATCTATACGATGGGACACAGCATGGGCGGGATGACGGCAATCTTTGCCGCCGCGCTGGACGTGGAGATCCTGGGCACGATCGCAATCGCTACCGGGTATGGCCGTCCGACGTCGCTGGAGGCTCTGCGCAAGGTGGGCGTAACGGACTTTCGCTCCTCGTACGTAGTCGGCGTAACGCTGCCGGAGCTGGTGGCCGGCGTCGAGCACCGCTACGACGAACTCCTACCGCGACTTGCCGGACGGCCGGCGCTCTACATTGCCGCGAGTCGCGATGCGATGGTAAGCCCACGCAGCGTTCAGGAACTCTACGACCGCGCACCCGAACCCAAGGCGTTCGCAACGATCGAAAGCGATCACACGTATGCGGCCGAGCACGCGCGCGCGACGGTCTTGGAGTGGCTCGACCAGCGGCATCCGGCTCGGCAACGCGCGGAGGAAGGGGGAACCTCTGAAGAAGTCCATGTACCGATCGTTTGAACCGCAAAGGCACCAGATGCGAGGAGAAGGCGAGGGAGCATACTCAAAGCAGTCTGTGACCGAGCATTCGACGACGCAGATGGCGCCTTTGCGGCCAAACCCTTCGGGCAGCGGCAGTTTTGCCGCATATCTTCGTTGCATCCTCGGTCACAGAGCAGTCGACTATGCTCCCTCGGCCGCGCCTCGATCTGCGGCAAAACTGACTCGCTGCGATCGGTGCAGCGACTTCTGCAGAGGTTCCCTACTTTGAATCGCACAGAGTTGCGCCGCTATAGCCGCCACCTGTTGATTCCCGAAGTTGGACTGCGCGGCCAAGAACGGCTTGCGCGAGCGCGCGTCCTGGTGGTGGGTGCGGGCGGCCTCGGTTCGCCTGCGTTGCAATATTTGGCTGCGGCCGGCATTGGACGAATCGGCATCGTCGACGATGACGAGGTGGATGAGACGAATCTGCAGCGGCAAACGATCTTCGCCACCGCCGACATCGGCCGCAACAAAGCAACCGTCGCAGCGCAGCGCTTGCGGGCGCTCAATCCGCTGATTTCCGTCGAGGACCTGCCGTTGCGCCTCGATGCTCGAAACGCGCGCGAGCTGGTGCGTGCGTACGACGTGGTGCTCGACTGCACCGACCGTTTCCCGACACGCTATCTGATCAACGACGCATGTTTCTTGGAGCGCAGGATCGACGTCTACGCCTCGATCTTTCGTTTCGACGGCCAGCTCAGCGTGCTCTGTGCGCGCGACGGGCCATGCTATCGCTGCCTTTACCCGGAGCCGCCGCCGGAGGAGCTTACGCCGACCTGTGCTGACGGCGGCGTGCTCGGAGCGCTTGCCGGCCTCGTTGGCGCTTGGCAAGCCGGGGAGGCGCTCAAAGTAACTCTGGAGATCGGCGAACCGTTGGTCGGCCGCTTATTGCTGCTCGATAGTCTGCGCGCCAAGACTCACGAGCTGCGCTTCGAGCGCGATCCCGAGTGCGCGCTCTGCGGCGCGCATCCCTCGATTACGGCTATCCATCCGGATACTTATGCGCCGGCAGCCGTCGCGTGCGACTTCACCGAGATCGAGGCAGACGAGCTCGACGAGGCGCTGCGCGACGCAACATTGCTGGACGTGCGGGAACCGCACGAAGCCGTTCTCGGGTCGCCGGAAGGAGCGATGCACATTCCCGTTTCGCAGCTCGACGCGCGAATGAGCGAGCTCGACAGCGCAGCTCGCTACGTCGTCGCCTGCCGGGTTGGTGTGAAGTCTCTCTGGGCCATGCGACGATTGCGCGAGGCGGGATTCGGCCGTCTCGCGCACCTGCGCGGCGGACTGCTCGCCTACGCGGCGCGCCAAGAGCGCTTTGAGTTTTTTTAGCCGGCGAGTTACGAACTACGCATGATGAAACAAAAGGCGTTTGGAGCGACGGGCATTGCGCTTCCAGCCATCGGCCAGGGAACTTGGAACATGCCGCTGAGCGGCGCTGGAAGAAAAGAGGCGCAGCGCGCGCTCCGGCGTGGCGTCGAGTTGGGGATGACGCATCTAGATACCGCGGAGATGTATGGTTCCGGCGGCGTCGAGGAACTGCTGGGGGACGCGATTGCGGGGATCGCGCGTGAGAGGCTCTTCATCGCGAGCAAAGTGCTCCCAAGCAATGCAAGCTATGAGGGAACGCTACGGGCCGCAGATAGCAGCCTCCGGCGGCTACGCTGCGAGTATCTGGATCTCTACCTGCTCCACTGGCCCGGCGACCATCCGTTGGAAGAGACGATGGCGGCGCTCGAGCGCTTGGTGGAAGAGGGCAAAACGCGCTTTGTCGGCGTGAGCAACTTCGATACGGCCGCGATGCTCGAGGCGGCTTCGTATTTGCGCAACGTGCCGCTGGCCTGCAATCAGGTGCTCTTCCATCTCGGAGAACGCGGTATCGAGCACGATTTGCTTCCTGCCGCACTCGCGCGTGAGATTGCCATCGTGGCCTACACACCGTTCGGGCGCGACGCCTTCTTGCGCGGGGGCACAAAACGCGCCGTACTCGAGGAGATCGGGCGCAAGCATGGAGCTACGCCGCGACAGATCGCGCTCGGCTTTCTCACCCGCGAACCGAACCTCTTTGCCATACCCAAGGCTGCGCGTATTGCGCACGTCGAAGAGAATGCCGCGGCGGGGGGCATCGAGCTGGATGCCGCGGATGCTGCCGCAATCGAGCGGGCTTTCGCGCGCGGAAGACGCAGATCGTTGGCAACCTTGTGAGCGAAGATCTAAAACAACTGGCGATCCGCAGCGCGCTCGAACTCGGCGCCGGGGCGGTGCGCGTTACCGACGCGCGATCCGACGACGAGTCTCGCCGCCGAATGCAGGCGGCGTTCGAGCGCAAAGACTTTGCGTGCTGGGATTTCGATACTGATTACGCACGCCGCGCGAGCGATCCGGAGGAGCTGTTCGCCGGCGCGAAAAGCGTCGTTTGCATCGCGCTGGCATACTCGACGCCGCCGCCTCGCGAGGCCGCTCCGTTACGCGGCCGGGTTTCGAACTACGCCTGGTCGGAAGACTATCACCGGCGGTTGCGCCTGCTGCTCGATTCGGTCGCTCGACGAATCGACGAAGCCGCCGGCGGCCCAGTCACGTACGTCGCGTGCGACACGCGGCCGTTGGCCGAGCGCGCATTCGCGGCGCGCGCGGGCCTTGGATGGGTCGGGAAACACACCAACCTAATAGCGCCGGGTTTGGGCTCGTTCGTCTTTCTCGGTGAGATCGTTACCACGATAGCGCTTGCGGCGGACGAGCCGCTGGCAAAGAGCTGCGGCAGTTGCGTTCGGTGCGTTGCGGCCTGTCCCACGCAAGCCTTGCGCGGCGACTACACGATCGACGCGAACCGCTGCATCTCCGATCTTACCCAGCGCACCGACCGGGTTCCGCCGGAGATGCGCCCGTTCGTTGGCGAGTGGGTATGGGGGTGCGACATCTGCCAACTGGTCTGCCCGCCGACGAGTGAAGCGGGCCACTGTAGCGATCCAAGCGCGGTGCCGCTGGACCGGGAGAGCGGCCGGCCGGGACTGACCGAGCTGCTGCGCCTGCGCAGCGGGGACTTTCGGCGCCGCTATCGTGCAACGGCGATGGGCTGGCGGGGCGCGGCCGTGCTGCGCCGCAATGCCGCGGTTGCGCTCGGTAACGTACTCGACCGTGCAACCGTCGGGCCGCTGATCGAGAGCCTCAACGGCGATCCACACCCGATGGTACGTGGGCACGTCGCCTGGGCGCTAGGGCGAATCGGCTCGCCGGCGGCGCTGGTTGCATTGCAACACCGCCTGGATGTGGAAGGAGATGAGGAGGTCCGCCACGAGATCGCGGCGGCGCTCTCACCGTTCAGCCGTCCTTACGCAGAAAGTGCTAAAGAAGAGGAATGAAACCTTCGCCGACGCTCGCGTTGCTCGCCCCGCTCCTGCTTTGTACCGGCGGAGCGGCCGGCGCCGATTCATCGAGCGCTCTGCTCGACCGGATGGCCGCGCTCAATCCGCACCTGCGCGCCTTTACGGCGACGCTCCACGCAGAGGTGGCGATGCGATCGTTTCCGTTTCTTTCGGCGGATCTCGTCGGAACGTGCTACTTCAAAGCGCCGGATAAGACCAAGGTCGTCTTCACGGGTGGGGTTCCGCTCATCGGTCAGCAGTTCGACAAACTCTACGCTCACATCGAGCCGCCTTCACGATGGCACGATCTCTACGAGGTTACGGTGGTAACGGACGACGGCACGACGACGGCGTTTCGACTCACCCCGCGCAAGCGCGGCAACGTGGATCACATCGACGCGACGGCCGACGATCGTACGGCAACCGTCAGCTCGATGCGCTGGAGCTACGAAAACGGCGGTTACGCCGAGATGACGAACCATTACGGTCGCGTCGAGGGAAATCTCGTCGTCAAATCGCAGACGGGCCACGTTCAGGAGCCAGGCTACGTCGCCGACATCAGGTCGACGATCGACGGCTATAAGCTCAATCCGGATCTTTCCGATGAGATCTTCGACGGTGATTAAGAACCCGGTAGTTTCGCTCGTCGACGGATTCAGCCGTCCGATTACCTACCTGCGGATATCCGTCACGGACAAGTGCAATCTGCGGTGCGTCTATTGCATGCCGGAGTCGGGACTTCCGTGGCTGCGCCGCGATGAGATCCTCACGTACGAAGAGATTACCGAGATCGTCCACGCGGCCGCCGACGCCGGCGTCCGCAGCATTCGTTTAACGGGGGGCGAGCCTCTGGTGCGGCGAGACCTGAGCCGCCTGATCGAGGCGATCGCGGCAATCGATGGAATCGAGGAGATCGCGCTTTCAACCAATGGATTGCTGCTCGCCGAGCAGATCCCACGGCTTGCCGTCGCCGGTTTAACGCGCGTCAACCTCTCCCTCGACACGCTGCGCGCCGACCGTTTCGAGGGGATCGCCCGGCGTCCAGGGCTCGACCTGGTGTTGCGCGGCCTCGACGCGGCCATCGCGATGAAAATGATGCCGGTAAAACTGAACTGCGTGGTGATGCGTGGCCGCAACGACGACGAGCTCGTCGATTTCGCCGCGCTAACCGTCGAGCGGCCCGTATTCGTTCGCTTCATCGAGGTGATGCCGGTGCATGAGAACGTCGCGCTCCAGCGCGACACGTACGTTTCGTCGGACGAGATTCTCGAGCGCATCTCGCGCGACGGCACCTTGGCGCCGGTGCCGGGCCCGCAGGGTAACGGTCCAGCGAGGTATTACGCGTATCCGGGCGCGCGCGGCGCGGTTGGAGTCATCTCGCCGCTCTCCCACGACTATTGCGATCGCTGCAATCGCGTTAGACTGACCGCCGACGGCCGGTTGCAGCTCTGTCTCTTTGGCGACTTCGCGCTGGACCTGCGGACGCCGCTACGCGCCGGTGCGAGCAGGGAGCAGCTCGCCGATCTGATGCGCTCCGGTATGCTGATCAAGCCGGCGCGCCATCACCTGCGCCTCGGCGAGACTTCCTCGCGCCTGCGGGCCTTTTCGGAGATCGGCGGTTGAGCCATCGCGGTCACAGGCGGCGCGGCCGAGGCGTTCTGCGGGTGAAGGAGACCTCGTGAATACGGGGACGAACGGCTTGGAAGCTTGCATTACGGTGGATCGAACGACGATCGCGCAGAGGCGGACGGAGGCGCTGGTGATCGAACACCAGACCAAGCTCGCCCGTTATCTTCGGCGAATGGTCGGTGATGCGGAGGTCGCGCTCGACCTTACGCAAGACGTCTTTCTCTCTGCATATCGAATGCTTTGCGCCGAGCCGGCGCGCGAGCTTCGTCCGGGCTGGCTCTATCGCGCAGCTACCAACGCGGCGATATCGTTTATGCGCCGGCGAAAGATCTCGCGAGCGCTTACGCTGGATCGCGAGCTGGACCGCAGCGCCTGGCGGATCGACGAACAGAGCGCACAGGCGGTGGATCTCCAGGCGGCGCTCGCGCGCCTACCAGCCGATCAGGCTGCGGCGCTTTTGATGACGAGCTACGCTGGTTACTCATCGTCCGAGGCGGCGCAGATTCTCGGCGCAAGTGCGGACGCGATTCGCCAGCGAGTCTGCCGAGCGATGAAAACGCTACGGCACGTGATGAACGAGGAAACGTTGCAATGAAATCTGGAGCCGGTTGCACCCAAGCGGAGATCCTAGCGGGCGCGATCGCCCTGGGCGAGGCCAGCGACGCAGAGCGCCACGCCTACCGGGAGCATCTCTCGACCTGCCCGCGCTGCGTTGAAGCGGTCGGCGGAGAACACGAGATCGAACGGATCGTGAGCTTCATCGCGCTCGCACGCGATCAAGAACGCTGGCAGCCCGACGTTCGGGATAGCTTTACGCGGCCGGCGCGCGCGCGATTTGGCCGGCCATGGGCGGCAGGCCTAGCCGTAGCCATCGTTGCGGCTCTCGCGCTGATTCTTTACCGCCCGCATGCGCCGCACGTGGTAACGAGTGCGGCCGTCCCCGTGCACGCGCAGCTGGCGCAGCCGGACGCTCGCGCGATCGCGGCGCTCGGCACGCAATCGCTGCCGCGGCGGGAACATCGCGCAGAATCGCTGGCATTTACTTCTCCGGACGGCATGCATCGCACGATAACCTTCGAGGTCCGCCTCGACGGGCACGGCCGACCCACGCGCTGCACGATCGTTAACGGCTCGCCCGACAACGGTAAGCTGGGCGCGAGCCTTTGCGACGCGGTGATGCGAACCCGCTAGCGGCCAATAGTTCGCCGGCGCTCTTCGAGGGAAGACCGCTGCACGACCGAAGTCGCCTCGCATGGCGGCACGACCGTTCATCTACCGCTTCTCGACGGACCTTCGCCTCGACGATCATGCTGGTTTAGCCGCAGCCGCTTCGTGCGGCGACGTGCTTCCCGCGCTCGTAATCGGCGGTGCCTTCCAGCGGCGACTGAGTGCGTCGCCGCGCCGGGCCGCGTTTTTCTGTGCCGCGGTCGACTCGCTCGCGGCCGAACTCCGCGAGTTGGGGAGTCGCCTAGTGGTCCGCCGCGGGGAGCCCGATCGGATTCTTCCCGAGATCGCGCGCGAAGCCGGTGCCGGCGGCGTGGCGTGGAGTGCGTCCTACGACGGCGACGGGGCGCGACGCGACCGCTCGTTACAAGCGGCACTCGAAGAGTGCGGTCTTAGCGCACTCATCGCGCACGACGCCCCCGCGATCGCGCCGGAAGAGAGTGCCGCGGCACATACCGGCGGTCCGGGTTACCGGGCCTTCGCACCATACTTCGAGCAGTGGTCGAGACTCGCGGTTCCCTCCTATGAAAATCCGCTGCTGCTGCGCTTTTGCGCGACAGCCCTGCCCTCCGAGGCCCTACCGCGCGCGGCGGAGTTTGGCGCGCAGGCTCCCGCTGCGCAAGCGAGTGCGTCGCTGGCCGCGCGCGTGCTGGAACGCTTCCTGGAACGGGCTGCGCAGTACGCCATGTGGGCTCCGATTCCGGCGGAGGACGGTACCTCGCGGCTGTCCGCGCATTTGTCGTTCGGTACGATCTCCGCGAGGAAGATCGTCCAAATCGTCCGGGATCGCTTGAGCGATCCGTTTTCGATCGGCGAGCAGCGCTCGTCGCTGCGCCTCTTTCTCCGCGCCTTGGCGCGTCGAGATTTCTTCCTGCAGCTCTCATGGTTCTATCCGCAGACGAGTATGGTCGAGTTGCAGGAGAAGATGCGGGGTTTTAGCGCGGAAACCGAGCGTGACGGATTGGAAGCGTGGCGCACGGGAAGAACTGGGTTTCCGCTGGTGGATGCCGGGATGCGTCAGCTACGTGAGACCGGATGGATGCATCCGCACGTGCGCGCGGTCGCAGCTTCCTTTCTTTGCTTCGATCTGGGGCTCGATTGGCGCGTGGGACTCGACGAATGGAACGCTTGGCTCGTGGAAGACGATCCGGCGCTAGCTACCGGAAACTGGCAGTGGATTGCGGGGGTCGGGGCCGACATGGCGCAGTTTCCAAGAATCTATAATCCGGACCGGCAACGCCGCCGATTCGATCCGGATGGTCGATACGTTCGCCGCTGGATTCCCGAGCTTCGCCACGTTCCGCCGTCGGCATGGCATGGCCATCCCAACGATTCCGCGCAGCTCGCGCTCGCGCTCTTCGACGCTCAGGCCTATCCGGAGCCGATCGTCGATCATGCGCGCGCCGCGCGAGACTTTTTGAAGCGCTACCGTGCGTTCGTGTCGCCGTGAGGCACGCGGTCGTCGAGCCAGCTGGTAATGACCGGGATGCGAAAGTCGTCGCCGTGCCAGGTTTTGACGCCGTAGTACACGCTCGCGACCAGAAACAGCGGGGCTAATAGCGGAACGATCACCCATGCCGAGATTCCGAGGAACGGGATCTGCGCGATCACCGTGAGCAGCGCCCAGAAACCGAAAAAGCCCGCGTTGAATCCGAGCGCTTCAAGCGCTTGCCGGCGCAGCTGGCGCGACTGCTTGCGGTCGAGCAGCGAGATTGCCGCGAGCGGCCACAGCGGGTATCCCAGGGCGACCAAGGCACGCGACTCGGCCGGGTCGGGGGCGGTCGCAACGGTGGCCGTGCCGCGCACGCTTGCCGGCGCCGGGCGCGGTGGCACCGATCCCGCGATCTGCTGACGCGTTGCCGTAGCGGCTTCGACCTTCGCCGAAAGCCGGCAACTCGGGCAGCCGCCGCGGTCGTCACGGCATGTCGCGCAAATCCCCTTGCCGCACTCGACACATGGGGCAATCGACGGGACGTTTGAGTGGAAATAGCAATCCATTTAGTTCCAGCGATCCTCCTTGGTCATACACTCCCAGGTACCGGAGCACGCGGCGGGAGGTTTCACGACCGGGCCTCCGCAATTGCGTGCTGCGGATGAGCCGCCGCTCGATTCTGTACCGCCTGGCGCGTGAGGCGCGCCCGTACTATTCCCGCCTCGCGGTCGCAATGGCAATGGGAGTGCTTGCCGGCGTTCTCTCGGTGGTCCCGCCACTCGCGTTTCGCATCATCGTCAATCAGGTGCTGGTGCCGCCGAGGGGAGTGCAGCCGGACCTTCGAGCCCTTTACCTTTCGCTGGGCCTTACCGCGGTGGCGCTAATCCTAGCGAACGCGGCGATCTACGGTCAGACCTATCTGACCGCTTGGAGCGGGCAGCATCTGGTGGCGCGGCTGCGGGTGCGCCTCTTCGGTCGCTTGTTGAATCTGCCGCTCGGAGAGTTCGAAAAGTGGCGGCCTGGCGAGCTGATCGCGCGATTCGCTACCGACTTGCAGATGATGATCGACGCGGTGAGCGTCTCGGTACCGCAACTGGTAGTCGCGCTGGCAACCTTCGTTTCGTCGTTTGCGACGATGATCTATCTCGACTGGCTCTTAACGCTCTCGCTCGTCCTGGTCGCGCCGGTCGTCTCCCTTGCGGTCTCAAACTTCCAACGATTGATCTCGAGCAGCACCCACCTTGCGCAGCAACGCATCGCCGATCTCACGGCAAATCTGGCTGAAGTGCTGCACGGTCAACGGGTCGTAAAATCGTTCGGGCGCGAGGAGTTCGAGGTTAACCGCTTCAGACGGCGCAACGACGACTTCTTCGGCGCGTACATGAAGTTAACGCAGTTCATTCAGACGCAGCCGCTGGTCGTTTCGACGATCATGGTGGCGGCCGTCGTCGCGATCATGTGGCTATCGGTACGCGAGGTTTTGGTCGGGCGCCTCGATACCGGGCGAGTCTTCATGTATTGGGGACTTCTGGTAAACCTGATGAATCCGATGAACCGCGTTGCGGCCTTTTTCGGCGACATCAGCAAGGCCATCGTCGGCGCCGGACGCGTATTCGAGCTGCTCGATCTCCCGGTCGAGGTCCGCGATCAGCCCGATGCGGTCGCGCTGCCCTCGGTGCGCGGGCGGATCGACTACGCCGGCGTAACCTTCCGCTACAAGCCCGACGCGCCGGCGGCGCTCGCGGAGGTGAGCGCCACAATCGAAGAGGGCGAGATCGTAGCGCTGGTCGGCCCTTCGGGCGCGGGCAAGACGACGTTCGTGAATCTCGTGCCGCGCTTCTACGTCGCGCAAGAGGGCAGCGTGCTCATCGACGGGATCGACGTCGCACGGGCGCAGCTCGCCGATCTGCGCCGCGCGATCGCCATCGTGCCGCAAGACGTCCAGCTTTTCCGCGGCTCGATTCTGGATAACATTCGATACGGCCGGGTGGAGGCGACCGACGACGAAGTGAAGGCCGCGGCGCGCAATGCCAACGTCGACGAGTACGTGCGAGACTTTCCCCAGGGATACGCAACCGAGGTCGGCGAGCGCGGCATGCGGCTCTCCGGCGGGGAACGCCAGCGAATCGCAATCGCGCGCGCCGTCCTGCGCGATCCGCGCATCTTGATCCTAGACGAAGCGACCAGCTCGCTCGACAGTCACTCCGAAGCGATGATCGAGGAGGCCCTGGACCGGCTCTTGCCGGGCCGCACCACCCTGATCATCGCGCACCGGCTCTCGACGGTACGGCGGGCGCACAAAGTGCTCTACCTCGAGAAGGGGCGGGTGCTGGAGGTCGGCACCCACGACGAGCTGCTGGCCAAAGACACGGCCTATGCGCGCCTGCACGCCGCGCAGTTCTCGCTGGGGACGTCCTAACGCGCCCGTTGGGCGGCAGCGGCCAGCTTCCAAGGCCGGAAACCTTCCCATTGGGGGCGAAGAGGTCGGCGCTTGAAAAATTGACCTCAATTAACTAATGTCTACTAACGTCCTAGAAAGGAACTCCAGTTGAATCAGGGATTCACCGTCTGGCTCACCGGCCTTTCCGGAGCCGGTAAGAGTACGATTGCCGAACGCCTAGCGCCCATTTTGAGCACCCGGGGCTGCAGCGTCGAGGTACTCGACGGCGACGAAGTCCGGACCCACCTTTCCAAGGGGCTTGGATTCAGTCGCGAGGATCGCGACATCAATATCGGGCGCATCTCGTTCGTGGCCTCGCTGCTGGTCAAGCACGGCGCCGCGGTCATCACCGCGGCGATCTCGCCGTACGCACAGGCGAGAGGCGAGGCGCGTCAACGCATCGGCGGCGACCGTTTCGTCGAGGTGTACGTGCGCTGCTCCTTAAACGAGCTCACGCGCCGGGACGTCAAGGGGCTCTATGCCAAAGCCTTGGCCGGCGAGCTGCAACATTTCACGGGCGTCTCGGATCCCTACGAAGCGCCCGAGAATCCAGACGTCGTGGTGGATAGCGAGCTGGAGACGGTCGACGAGAGCGTCGGCACGATCCTGGCAGAGCTCGAGCGACGCGGTTATCTGCGCGCCGAGGAGAAGGTAGCGTCATGATCGCGCCTCATGGCGGCAAACTGATCAACAGAATGGTGGAATCTCCGGAGGCCGAACGCGCGCTGCGCGAAGAGGCGAAGGGACTTGCGCGCTTGACGCTGCGCGGTCGCGAGCTCAACGATCTCGGGCTGATCGCAAACGGCGCGCTCAGCCCGCTTACGGGTTTCATGAGCCGCGACGACTACGATAGCGTCGTCACCAAGATGCGCCTATCGAACGGATTACCTTGGACCATTCCGGTGGTGCTGGCGGTCGATCGGGGCGAAGCGCCGAGCCCCGGCACACGCACGGGGCTCTACGACGAACAGGGCGAGCTGCGCGGCGTCATGGAAGTTCGAGAGGTCTTCGAGTACGATAAGCTGCGCGAAGCGCGCAACGTTTACCGCACCGAGGAGGCCCAGCATCCCGGCGTGGCTGCGGTGCTCGAGCGCAAAGAGCTGCTCGCTGCCGGCCCCGTTTGGGTCCTACCGCGCGAGCGCGACCCGGAGAGCCTCTCGCCGAGCGAGACGCGTGCCGAGTTCGAACGGCGCGGATGGAAGACAATCGTCGGTTTCCAAACGCGCAACCCGGTGCACCGTGCGCACGAGTACATTCAGAAGTGCGCGCTCGAGACCGTCGACGGTCTGCTGCTGCATCCGCTGGTCGGAGAGACCAAGAGCGACGACATTCCGGCAGAGGTGCGCATGCGGTGTTATCGGGCTCTGCTCGAAAACTACTATCCCGCCGACCGCGTGCTCCTGAGCACGCTGCCCGCAGCAATGCGCTATGCCGGCCCGCGCGAAGCGATCTTCCACGCGATCATGCGGAAGAACCACGGCTGCACGCATTTCATCGTCGGCCGCGACCACGCGGGCGTTGGAAGCTACTACGGAACGTACGACGCGCAGAAGATGTTCGACGAGTTCGCGCCGGAAGAGCTGGGCATTACGCCGCTAAAGTTCGAGAACAGCTTCTACTGCACGCGCTGCGAAGGAATGGGATCGAGGAAGACCTGCAGCCACGAGCCCGAGAACCACGTAACCCTCAGCGGCACGCAAGTGCGCGAGATGCTTCGTGCGGGGCAACTTCCGCCGCAAGAGTTCTCGCGTCCCGAGGTCGCTCGGATACTCATAGAGGCCTCCCGAGAACCTGCTAAGGCTTAGAGAAGTCCTGATTTAGCCGATTTCGACTAAATCAGAAACTTCTCTGACGTTTTTATGCGGCGTTTTCGGGAGTGGGCGGGCGTTTCTGGTGCACCGCGAAACGGTTGCCCTCGGGGTCACGCGCAAAACAGGTTAGGCAGGCGGGGAACTCATGTACGTCGGTGACCTCGACACCCGCCGTCTTGAGCCGCTCGCGCACGGCGTGGACGTCGTCCACTTCGAACGCTGCGCCGGTGGATGCTCCGGGTTCGTACCCCAGCGGCGTTCCGTTGCCTATTCCGAAGGTCGTGCTGCCAACGTTAAACTCCACCCAGTGATCGCCGAAGGATTCGCCGGGCTCCAATCCCATGACATCGCGATAAAAGTCGCGGGCCCGTGGGATGTCGCTCACGGAGTAGGCGATAAAGGCCATGTCCTTAACCATGTTTTCCAGTCCTCCCAAGCGCCGTTTCGCGCAGGCGCGCACTCTGCCCCGCACGAAGAACGCGCGCGCCAAGGAGGGCGTCGATGCTGGTTGTCAGCCGCAAACCGAACCAATCGATAATGATTGGAGACGAAGTTCGCGTAATCGTATTGGGTTTCGAGGGCGACCACGTGCGCATCGGCATAGAAGCGCCTCGCACGATACCGGTGCACCGCTGCGAAATTTATGAAGCGCTTCATCCCGAAAATCCGGTTAGCAAATCGGCGACCGCGGCTTCTCGGGTAGGAAAAGACTCTGCCGGGCCCGATAACCCGCGATGATGTCCTACCCCCTGACGCGCGAGGCTTCCCAGCTCGGCAACCGGCTTGGCCCAGGCGACCGGGACCCCGCACCGCGAGCGTCGAATGATGACCTAGGTTCCATACTGACCTCGCCGACCGGAGTTTCTTTGTGCTTTTCGCCCCAGTCCTCGCCGGCGCGCGGCAGATAGCCAGGCTGTGAACTGGAGCTACGTCTTCGTCGGTTTTCTCGTCGGCGCGAGCACGGCATATAGCGGCGTCGGCGCGGGCGCAATCACAACGCCGCTGCTGATCTTCCTTCGCGTCGGCACGAATACGGCGATCGGATCCGATCTTCTCTTCGCGTTGGGTACGCGGGTCGTAGCGATGCTCGCCCACGTACAGAAACGTACTGTCAACGCCGCGGTGCTCTGGCGGCTGTCGTTCGGCGGCCTTCCGGGAGCGATAATCGGCGTGATCTTTAGCGCATATCTGCACAAACATCTCGATACGAAGCAGCTCGAGGAGGTGCTGAAACTGGCGGTTGCAGCGGCTTTGCTGGTATCGGCCGGCGGCATCGTCTTCAATCGGGGGCTCGCGGCCGACCAGGCAAACGCGCACAATGACCTGCCGGCGTTGCGACTGGTTCTGATCGGGTTCTTCGTCGGCTTGACGGTCAGCGTTACCTCGATAGGCGCCGGATCCCTGACGTTGCCTCTGCTGCTGCTCGTTGCGCCGGTCCTCGCGTTGCGGAGCTTGGTTGGGACGGATCTGGCCTTTGCCGTCGTCGTGCTCGTGCCGTCGCTGATCGGACACTGGAGTCTCGGCGACGTCAATCCCGCGATCGCGGGATCGCTTTTGCTCGGTTCGATTCCAGGCGTCTTCGTTGGATCGCACTTTGTGACGCGTCTGCCGGAGCGCTGGTTCCGCAGCGCACTTGCCGGGATTCTAGTGATCGTCGCGCTCGCACTTTCGTACTCTTCGCTCGCGCCGCGCGCGTAGCGGAGGCGCGTTAGGGGCGCTTCGCTCGTTCGCGAGCGACGAGCTCGTTGGCACGGAAGAGGCTTTCGAAGGTCCCTGCGTCCGTCCACCAGCCCTGCATGATGTCGTAACGCAGCTCGCCATCCCGGAGATAGAGGTTGTTCACGTCGCTAATCTCGAGCTCGCCCCGTGCGGAAGGCGAGAGCGTACGGATGTACTCGAAGACGCGCGAGTCGTACATGTAGATGCCGGTGACCGCGTAAGAGCTTTTCGGATGGGCCGGCTTCTCTTCGATCGCGACGATGCGGTCGCCGTCGAAGACTGGGACGCCGAAGCGCTGCGCATCCTCGACCTCCTTGAGCAGAATCCGAGCTCCGCTACCTCGTTCGCGAAACTTGGCGACATAAGGCGTAATGTTTTCCTGAATGATGTTATCGCCGAGCACCACGACGAGAGATTCCCCTTCGGCAAAATGCTCGCATAAGCGCAGCGCATCGGCGATCCCGCCCTCGCCTTGCTGGTACGTGTAGTAGATGTCGCGCAGGCCAAACTCCGCGCCGTTGCCCAAAAGGCGAAGAAACTCGCCCGCGGATGCTCCCCCGGTAACGATCATGATCTCGGAGATTCCGGCCGAACAGAGCGTCTCGAGCGGATAGTAGATCATCGGCTTGTCGTAGACCGGCAGGAGGTGTTTGTTCGTCACGTTTGTGAGCGGGCGCAGGCGCGTGCCAAGGCCACCCGCCAAAATAACCCCTTTCACCTTGAGTCCTCGGCACTGCGCGCCTCGTTCGGCATTCCGCTCCGCTTTCGGCACTTGCTTCGCAGCGCCGAAATCTGCGCTGCACGCCCCCGCGCCGACTGACGCGGCGCGGGACCCCCACTAGTCCTCGGCACTACACGCCTCCATCGGCTTCGCGCCCTTCAAGGGGCGCCACCACGACTCGTTGGCGCGATACCAGGCGATCGTACGCGCAATGCCTTCGTCGAATGCGACGCTTGGGCGCCATCCCAGCGCGTGTAGACGCGATGAGTCGAGCGCGTACCGGCGATCGTGCCCGGGGCGGTCGGCGACATGTTCGACCGAATCCTCGATTCGCCGCGCGCAGCCTTCCACTAAGACGCGGGTGAGCTCCAAATTTGTGCGCAAGCATCCGCCGCCGGCGTTATAAACGCTTCCGGGAACGCCGCGATCGAGGACGCAGAGTACCGCGCGGGCGTGATCCTCGACGTAGAGCCAGTCGCGGATTTGCTGCCCGTCGCCATAGATGGGGACTCGCCGGCTTTCGAGCAAGTTTGTGATGAAGAGCGGAACGATCTTCTCGGGATACTGATTTGGGCCGTAGGTGTTGCTTCCGCGCGTGACGACCGCGGGAACGCCATAGGTGGTGTGATAGGCGAGCGTCAACAGATCGGCGGCAGCCTTACTGGCCGCATACGGACTGCGAGGACGCAACGGATCGCCTTCGCGCGACGTCCCTTCGGCGACGTGACCGTAGACCTCGTCGGTCGAGACTTGTACGAAACGCGCGACGCGGCCGGAGCGGAGCGCTTCGAGGAGCACCTGCGTTCCCAGCGCATCGGTTCGAAGGAAGCAGCCCGGATCGTCGATCGACCGGTCGACATGAGTTTCGGCTGCGAAGTTCACCAAAGCGTCTGCCTCGTTGCCGATCGTTTCCCGCACGGCGGCGGCGTCGCAGATGTCGCCCTTGACGAAGCGATAGCGCGGTTCGTCTTGGAGGTCGCGAAGGTTGGCGGGATTTCCCGCATAGGTCATCGCGTCGAGATTGACGATCTCGAGGGCCGGCCGTTCCCGGAGCGCCAGCCGGATGAAGTGAGAGCCGATAAATCCGAGACCTCCCGTGACGACCCACCGCATGCCGCGCGGCTTTCGGTATCGTGCGGAAAAGTCTTATTTGGAATCGGGGACGAGCGCGGCGAGCTGCCGGCGCGACGTGAAATCGAAGCGATCGAAGATGGCGGCGACGTGCGTCTCGACGGTGCGTTCGCTGATAAAGAGTGCAGTAGCAATTTCGCGATTCGTCATTCCATCGGCAGCCAGTCGAACAACCTCCAACTCGCGCGGCGTAAGATGGCTCGAGGCCGCCCGATGGCGGGTCCTGCGGCGCTTCGCCTCGAGCTCCCGCAGCTGTCGTATGTAGCCGTGACGTTGGTAGATCGCGGCGGCCTCGGCATACCGCCCGGCGACCTCCAGCGCAGCGGCCCGTTCCCAGGGCCACCCGATTGCCTCGAAACTGGTCGCAGCCTCCAAGGCCAGCCGCTTTGCCTTCTCGGTTTTGCGTTCGCGCCGCGCGATGCGAGCGTCGAAAAGAACGAGATGAGCGCGCGCTGCGAGATACTCCGCATCGGCGGCCGCCTCCGCCAGCAGCGCGCGCGCTTTGCGGCGTTCGGCGGCATCGTCGCTCGACGCAAGCTGATCGAGCAACCAAAGCGAAAGGTCGACGGAGGTTAGCGTGGCCAACGCACGCGTTCGAAGCGCGGCTGCATCGTTTTGCCGGCCGGCGGCGTCGTACTGCGCCGCGACGGTGCCGGCAAGCAGACCGATCTCTTGCGTCTCACCGGAGTTGAAGGCGGTCGCAAGTGCCTCGGCGGTTCCTGGAGGATCGGGCGCGAGCGGCTCGCCGCCGAGATAGGTTAAGCGCAGCCCGGTCACGATCGCGCCGATCTGTGCGTGCGCGGTTGACGATGTGGATTGGCGGCCCCGTTCGTGCGCGAGTCGCGCTTCGCTGAGATCTCCGGAGAGCAGGTACGCGTAGGCTAAACCCTGGGCCACGATCGCGCCGACCTTGCCGAACTCGCCTGGGGGAGCCATCTCGAGCGCTTCGCGGTAGGCGCCGAGCGCGCGCGCCGTGTACCCTGCGGCAATCGCGCGGCTGCCATAGTTACTCAGCACCCACGCCACTTGTTCGGGGTCGCCGAGTTCCCGGGAGATGGCGATCGCGCGCTCGTAGTCCTCGAATGCGGCACGCAGCTGACACGACGCGGCGCGCGTGACGCCGCGAACGACATAGAAGTTTCGGCGATAGTGTTCCGGATGTTCGCCCGCAACGAGCTCGGCCGAAGAGAGCTGCTCGGCGGCTTCGCCGAACTTTCCCTGAAGCGCCGCGAAGTGGGCAAGCGTTACGCGTGAATCGTAGGCGATCGAGCCGCGCTCGTCGCAGAGACGCAGCGCGAGATGCGCGGCTTCGTTCGCATCGGCGGGGCGCCCGGCTTCGAAGTGACGGCGAGCGAGGCGTATCGAAAGCGCAGCGGCTCGCTCCGGCTCGCCTGCGGCAGCGTATCCGTCGACGGCGCGCTGCGCCATCGCGCATGCCTCGGTAAGGTTGCCGCTAATGGAGAGCGCGCGGGAGAGTTTTTCGCATAACTCCGGATAGGCGGGGTCGCTTTCGGGGCGAATGGCGGCGGCGCCGCGGTACGCCGCCTCGGCGTCGGCATGCGCGTGACGCGCGAAGGCGCGATCGCCCACGAGCTCGAGCGCCTGCGTCGCGCGGGACCGATCGCCCGCGGCACTCCAATGGTGCGCAACGTCGGCGGCATCAGTGAGGAACTCGCCGCTTTCGAGCGCAACGGCGAGCTCGCGGTGAATCGCGCGGGCTGCAAATGCCGGTAACTCGCGGTAAAGAATCTCGCGCGTGATCGCATGGCGGAACGAGAACGCACCCGCACTGCCGACTTCGTGCACCAGTTGCAAGTCGCGCGCACGCACCAGCGCCGCCACGACGGCCTCGTCTGAGGCACTCGCCAGTCGTCGGAGCAGCAGGGGATCGAAGTTTCGGCCGATGACCGAGGCGCGCAACAGAATGCCGCGATCCTCCTTCGTAAGCTGCTGGAAGCGCGCGAGCACGCCCGCCCGGATGCTCAAAGGGACCGTTTCGTTTCGCGGCGCGTCGCCCGCGATGACGGCGCTGTTCACGAGCTCCTCCGCGAAGTAGGGCTTGCCTTCGGCGAGCGCACAAATCCGTTCGATCGCCGAGCGTGGGGGAACCCCGCCGGGCCACAGCGTCGATACGAGCAGACGCATCGCCTCATCGTCGAGCGGCTTTACGTCTAAACGACGCGCGCCGCGCTGTAGGATCTTGTCGAGCGCCTCGAGCCGCAGGTGGTCGACTTCGAGGTGTTCGGAACGAACGGCGGCGAGCACCAGGACGCGCGTACCCTCGAGCCGGTGCGCGAGAAACGCCAGAAACTCGAGCGTGGCAAAGTCGGCCCACTGCGAATCGTCGATGGCGAGTATGGTCGGCACCGAGGAGCTCACCAGCGATCCGGCCGCGCTAACGAAGTCTCGATAGCGATTGGCCTGGGCTTCGCTCGGCGATGCGCCGTCCGGCTCCGACGCGAACGGCGGGGGTAGCGAAAGCTCCGCAAAGGCTTCGCGTAAGGGTGCGAATGGCGGACAGAGGTTTTGGAAGCAACTTGCCGATCCCGCCCGCGCGCCCGCCGCAGTCGCTAAGGCCCGAAACTCGTCGAGCAGACGCGTCTTTCCGACGCCCGCCTCACCCCACAGGAGGGCGATCGTGCCCGTCCCCGCCCCCGCGCAGGCGCGGCCGTACAATGCCCGCAGCTCGGCGATCGCCGCCTCTCGGCCGATGAGGGGGCTGCGGAGACGGAGCGCCGTTCCTCCGTACAGTTCCCGATGCACGACCCGTCCTGCTTCCGTATGCTCGTGGGGAAATGCTTTCTAACGGAGGATCACCTTTGACTACCACTACGCTACCTTTGGATACCGACAAACTACATGCGGCTATCGGACTCTTTCTGCGAGACGTCGGCAGCGTGATGACTGCGGTTTCGGTTATCACGGGCGACAAGCTGGGGCTCTACAAGGCGCTGGCCGGCGGCGGCCCCCAGACTTCGCAAGAGCTCGCCACGGCGACGAAGACGCACGAGCGCTACGTCCGCGAGTGGCTCGCAAATCAGGCCGCGGCGGGCTACGTCGTGTACGAGCCGGAGACGAAGCGTTTCTCTCTCCCTGCCGAGCACGTGCCTTTGCTCGCCGACGATGCAAGTGAAGTGAACATGTGCGGTCTCTTTGGCATGGGTCAACCGCTCTTCGCCGACGAGCCGAAGATAACCGAAGCCTTTAAGACGGGACGCGGCATAGGTTGGCACGAGCACGACGCGCGCCTTTACGGTTCGACCGATCGAATCTTCCGAAACGGTTACGCAACGCATCTGGTCGCGGACTGGCTTCCCGCGCTCGACGGCGTCGAAGCGAAACTTCGCACCGGCGCAAAGGTTGCCGACGTCGGTTGCGGCTACGGAAGCTCGACGATCCTGATGGCTAAAGCCTATCCGATGTCACAGTTCGTCGGATACGACTACCACGAGGCGTCGATCGTCGCGGCCCGCGAAGCCGCACGGCGAGCCGGCGTCGCCGATCGCGTCACGTTTGAGGTCGTCTACGGCGACGCGGTGCCCGCCGGCAACTTCGACCTGGTCTGTTGCTTCGATTGCGTTCACGACATGGGCGACCCAGTAGGCGTGCTCTCGCGGCTGCGCCATGCGCTCAAGCCCAACGGAACCCTGATGATCGTCGAGCCGTTCGCGGGCGACGCGCTGGAGGAGAACCTCACGCCGGTCGGACGCATCTTTTACGGTGCGTCGACCATGCTGTGCACTCCGGCCTCACTCGCCCAGGAGACCGGGCTGGCGCTCGGTGCTCAGGCAGGCGAGGCCCGGATCCGCGAGGTGGCGATGCAAGCCGGATTCTCGGAGTTCCGGCGAGCGGCCGAGACGCCGTTCAATCTGGTCTACGAAGCACAGCCCTAGCGCTGTGGGCGAGGGCCCGCAATGTGGTAGAAGCCGAGACGGCCGCGTGATATAATCGCGCGGCTGTCTCTTACTCCACCCCGCACGGAGGCGGGGTGTTTATGGCTCCCCCAGGAGTCGCGGCCTAGGATGGGCGGCGGCTAGGAGCCAGAAAGGTTAGGTCATGACCGTCGTTACCATGCGCGAGCTCTTGGAGGCGGGCGTCCACTTCGGCCACCAGACGCGCCGGTGGAATCCCAAGATGAAGCCGTACATTTTCCAGGAGCGCAACGGAATCTACATCATCGATCTCGCGCTCACCGTGCAGAAGCTGCGCGAGACCTACGAAGCCGTCAAGCAACTTTCCAGAGCGGGCCGCGTCATTCTCTTCGTCGGAACGAAGAAGCAGGCTCAGGACGTCGTGCGGGAAGAGGCCGAACGGGCCGGCACGTTCTTTATCAACCAGCGTTGGTTGGGCGGTACGCTGACGAACTTCGCGACGATCCAGAAGCGGATCGCGCGGCTGCGCGAGCTCGAGAACATGAAGCTTCAGGGCGACTTCGAGCGGCTGCCCAAGAAAGAGGTCGCCAATCTTCAGGACGAGATGAATCGCCTGGAGCGATTCCTCGGCGGAATCAAGGACATGCACCGCTTGCCCGACGCACTCTTCATCGTCGACCCGAAGAAGGAGCGCATTGCCGTCCTCGAGGCACGGAAGCTGAAGATTCCGATCATCGCGGTGATCGATACGAACTGCGATCCGGACGAGATCGACTATCCGATTCCAGGAAACGACGACGCGATTCGGGCCGTCAAGCTCATGGTCGGCAAGATCGCCGATGCGATTATCGAGGGCAGAACCGAGAACGAAAGCGCCTACGACCAGGATGATTACGAGGCGTCGCCGGAGCCCTACGCCGAGGAATCCCCCACGACGATGGCGGAGGCGCGGGTTTGATCTCTTATCAGCCTAAGCCCGACGAGATCAAGGCGCTGCGCGAAGCGACGAGCGCGCCGATGATGGACTGCCGTAAGGCGCTGCTCGACGCTGCCGGCGATTCCGAACGCGCGAAAGCCCTCTTGCTGGAACGCGGCGCGGCGCAGGCGGCGAAAAAGGCCGACCGCGTCGCTTTAGAAGGACTCGTCACGAGCTACGTGCATGCGGGCGGAAAGATCGGAGTTCTCGTCGAGGTCAACAGCGAGACCGACTTCGTCGCGCGCAATCCGCGGTTCACCGAACTCGCGCGCGATATCGCGATGCATATCGCCGCGATGTCGCCGCAATACCTGGACCGCGATAGCGTACCACCGGAGGTGGTCGAGCGCCTGCGCGCCGAATTTACCGCCGCGATACCGCCCGGAAAACCGCCGGAGGTCGGCGAGAAGATCGTCGCGGGCAAGCTAAACAAATGGTTCGAGGAGCACTGCTTGATCGATCAGAGCTTCGTCAAGGACGATTCGCTAACGGTCGGAGATTTGATTCACCGTTCGATTGGGGCGCTCGGCGAGCGAATTCACGTCCGGCGCTTTGCCAGATACGCTCTCGGTGAGTGAGCGCGACCGGCCGCGATTCTCTCGCGTGCTGTTGAAGATTTCGGGTGAAGCCTTCGCCGGTCCGGCGAGCGGAGTGGACGTAAACACGACCGCGGTAATGGCCGAGGAGATCGCGGACGTGAGCCGCGCGGGCGTTTCGGTGGCGATCGTCGCCGGAGGCGGCAACATCTGGCGCGGCAAGGTGCACGAAGAAGCCGGCATGGACCGCGCGACCGCCGATTATATGGGGATGCTGGCAACGGTTATCAATGCGCTGGCGTTGCAGGATGCCCTGGAGCGCATGGGCGTAGCCTCGCGCGTGCAGACGGCGATCGCGATGCATCAAATCGCCGAGCCGTATATCCGGCGGCGTGCGATTCGGCACTTGGAGAAGGGCAGAGTCGTGATTTTTGCCGCCGGAACGGGGAATCCGTACTTCACGACCGATACGACGGCCGCGCTGCGGGCCGTCGAGGTAGATGCCGAGGCGATTCTGAAGGCAACGAAGGTAGACGGCATCTATTCCGCCGACCCCAAGAAGGATCCGATGGCGACCCGATTCGAGCGTCTCGACTATATGGACGTTCTCCAGCTTGGACTAGAGGTGATGGACTCGACGTCCATGGCGCTCTGCATGGACAACGCGCTTCCCGTAATCGTCTTCGACATGTCGGTTCCGGGAAACATTCGGCGTGTGATCTGGGGCGAGCCGATCGGAACCTACGTCGGCCGGCAAGCCGCGCCCGTAGGGGCAAGGAGCATTTGAACGATGGCTGACGTCGATTTCAAAGAGGTCGAGTCGAAGATGCACAAGTGCATCGATGCGACTCGCAGCGAGTTCGCGTCGATCCGCACCGGCCGTGCGTCACCGGCGTTGCTCGATCGCCTGGTCGTCGAGGCGTACGGTCAGCCGGCGCCGCTCAAGCAGATCGCCGGCGTCTCGGTTCCGGATTCGCGCACGCTGCTGATCACCGCGTGGGATAAAGGCGTCGTTCAGGAGATTCGCAAGGCGATCGAAAAGAGCGATCTCGGTCTGACGCCCAACGTCGACGGCACTGCGATCCGGCTGGTCATCCCGCCGTTGAACGAAGAGCGCCGCAGAGAGCTCGCGAAGCTGGTAAAGAAGAAGGGCGAGGACGGGCGCATCGCGGTTCGTAACGTGCGCCACCGGGTGCACGACGAACTGAAGGCGGAGTTGAAAGCCCATGCCATCACCGAAGACGGCAACAAGCGCATGCAGGAGTCGCTTCAGAAGCTGACCGACCGGTACGTCAAGGAGATCGACGCGCTCGTCGCGGCCAAAGAAAAAGAGATAATGGAAGTGTGAACGAGGAACTCGTTCTCGTTCCCGAGCTAGAGGCGCGCCGCGCGCTGCGCAAGCGTTCGTTACGGCTGCAGGTACTCGCTCCCAGCGGTGCGTGGATCGGTTGCGGAGCGTTGCGTGTCCTGCGCGTGAAACTCAGTGAAGACGGGCCGACGGAGATAACCGCCGGCTACGAGTCCTACAGGCCGGCGTGATCGTCGAACTCGTTGCGGGGCCCGCGGCAGCGCCGCGCGTAAGCGCGGTTCCGCGCCACGTGGCGATCATCATGGACGGAAACCGGCGCTGGGCTCGAGAGCGCGGCCTGCCGGCGATCGAAGGGCATCGCCGAGGCATGGTGGCCCTGCGCCACGTCACCCGGGCCGCCAAAGACCTGGGCATCGAAGTTCTAACCGTCTACGGGTTTTCGACGGAGAACTGGAATCGCGCGGCCAGCGAGATCTCCCTGCTCTTCGAGCTTTGCGTTCAGTTCGCGCGCACCGAGCTAATCGAGCTGCGGCGCAACAACGTGCGCGTGCGGGTCATCGGGGATTGGGAGTCGCTTCCCGCCGCCCCGCGGCGCGCGCTGGCGGAGTTGCAGGCGGGCACCGCCGGGAATACGGGGCTGCTGCTCAATCTCGCGGTCAACTATAGTTCGCACGACGAACTGCGCCGCGCCGTGCGCGCGATTGCCCAGGACGTCGCGCGCGGGACGATCGCTCCGGAGGCCATTAACGACGACGTAATTCGGCGGTACTTCTACACCGCCGAGCTACCGGAGGTAGATCTATTGATTCGGCCCGGCGGCGAGCGCCGGCTGTCGAACTTTCTGCTGTATCAAGCGGCGTACGCGGAGCTGGTGATGTGTGACGTATACTGGCCAAATTTCTCGAAGGACGATCTCTCGCGCGCGCTCGCGGAGTTTGCTGGGCGAGAGCGGCGCTTCGGGGGGGCTTGAACACTCGCCGGATCGTGGTCGGCCTGATCGTTGCGGCGATCGGGTTTTTCTGTGTCGTCTACCCGTGGACGTTCTACGCGTTAGTCCTGGCGATCGGACTGGCCAGCATCTACGAGTTCAACTATCTTTGCTCGATCAAGGGCCAGCCGCTGGAGTATCCGGTGGCGGTACTGGGCGTAGTCGCTTACGTGTCTATGGCGGTCTTCGGCGTCTTGCACAACTGGGAAGGCGTGCTGTTGGCAGGCATCGTCATCGCTGCGTTCTCGATCGGAATGTCCGGCGAGCAGAAAGGCTACTTCGCGCGCACTGCGTACACTCTTCTCGCGGTCCTCTACATCGGTAAGCTGCTCACCTATTTCGTCTTCATTCGTCAGATTCCGGGCAACGGCATGTGGTTGACGTTTTACGTCATCGCAATCATCGTGTTGACCGATACGTTCGCGATGGTCGTAGGATCTACGATCGGCCGTCATCCCTTTACGACGATCTCGCCGAAAAAGACGATTGAGGGCTCGGTGGGGTCGCTGCTTCTCGCGACGCTGTTCGCCATCGCGGCGACGCGGTTCGAGCCGTTGCATCTGCAGTGGTGGCAAGGAGCGGAGCTCGGTCTGGTCACCAGCGTTGCCGCGCAGATCGGCGATTTGGTGGAGTCCGCATTCAAACGCGACGCGGGCGTTAAGGATGCCGGCGACATGATCGTTGGTCACGGCGGCGTCTTGGACCGCTTCGACTCGTATCTCCTGGGCGGCGTCGCCTTCTTTGCAATGCTGCACGTCACCGGAATCTTGGCGCTTCCATGAGCAGGAAAAGAGTGGCGATATTAGGTTCGACGGGCTCGATCGGCACGCAGGCGCTCGACGTCATCGCCGCGCACGAGGATCGCTTCGAGGTAGTCGGTCTGGCCGCCGGCGACAATGCGGAACTGCTCGAGCGGCAAGCCGCGCGCTTCGGTGCCAAGTTCGCTACGACCAAAAGCGACGGCCCGGAAGGGTTGTTGCGCGTTGCCGTGCAGAGCGAACCCGAGATCGTGCTGGCCGCGACCGATGGTTCGGTGGCCTTCGAGGCGGTCTTTGCGGCGGTTGCGCGTGGCATCGACGTTGCGGTTGCGAACAAAGAGCTGATCGTTGCCGCCGGGGAGCTGCTCATAGAGTCGGCGCGCAGCAGCGGCGCCCGTCTGCTTCCGGTGGACAGCGAACACAGTGCGATCTTCCAATGTCTCGTCGGCGAGGAGCGCGCCGGCATAGCCGCAATCGTATTAACCGCCTCGGGCGGCCCCTTTCTGCGCGCGCCACGCGAAGCGATCGAGCGCGCGGACCTGCAGACGGCTCTCGCGCATCCGACATGGCGCATGGGAACGAAGAATACCATCGATTCTGCGACGATGATGAATAAGGGACTCGAAGTCATCGAGGCCAGCCGCCTCTTCGGATTCGACGGCGACCATATTCGGATCGTCGTTCACCCGCAATCGATCGCGCACGGCTTCGTGGTTTTTATCGACGGCAGCGTGAAATCGCAGCTCGCCTCGCCCGACATGCGTATTCCTATCGGTTACGCGCTGAGCTACCCCAACCGACTGCAGTCGGTTGGGGACCCGCCACAGGCGAACCCCGCGGGGTCCCCCACTCCTGAAAAAGACGTGTTACGCATGCTCGGAGCAAGGCAAGGAGAGGGCTCCCTGCGCTACGATTTCGAGGCACCCGACCCCGTCCGCTTTCCCTGCATTGCGCTGGCCTACGAGGCGCTCGCCCAAGGCGGCACGCTGCCGGCGGTCCTGTCGGCCGCAAACGAAGTCGCCGTGGAGGCGTTTGTCGAAGGGAGGATTGCCTTCGGAAGGATCCCCGAAGTCATCGAGCGCGCCATGAACGAGACGCCCCAGGGCGAGCCCAGCCTCGAGGGTATACGCTTAGCGGACCGGCAGTCTCGGAAAAACGCACGGGCAATCGTCGAAGCCGTCGAAAGGTCGAATCGTTGAATCTTCTCTCCGTCGTCAATGCGATCCAACTCGAAAAGGTCGCCACGTTCTTGGTGATGCTTTCGGTCTTGATCGTGCTGCACGAGCTGGGTCATTTCATTGCGGCGCGGCGCTTCGGTGTCCGGATCAACGAGTTCGCGCTCGGCTTTGGTCCGCGTTTGCTTGCGTGGACGAGCCCGCGAAGCGGGACGGTCTACTCCCTGCGAGCCTTCCCAATCGGCGGCTTTTGCGCGATGGAGGGTGAGGACGGCAAAACCACCGAGGCCGAGCGGCAGCGGACCTTTCGCGCGACCCACCAGGGAGGCAGCAGCAACTTCCAGTCCAAGCCGGCCTGGAGCCGTCTTTTGATTATCGTCGCGGGTCCGTTTGCGAACTTCGTGTTGTGCTACGCGATCTTGCTCGTGGGGGCGCTGGCCTTCGGCGTCGCAAGCGATAAGGCGAACCAGCTGCAGCCGGTGGTCGCCGAAGTGTACCCGGGATCTCCCGCAGCGACTGCCGGCTTGCGCGCGGGCGATCGGATCGTCACCATCGACGGTGCACCCGTGACCAGCGGTAAGAGGCTGATCGACACGATTCACGGCTCGCTCGGCAAGCGCCTCGACCTCGTCTATCTGCGCAACGGCGTTCGCACCAAAATCTACGTCTTGCCGCGCGCCTGTCCGGCACAGACGGGAAGCAAGTTCGGATGCATCGGCTTCTCGCCGATTCCCGCATATCAGCGCGTCGGCGTCGGTGTGGCCCTGCGCGAGAGCGCGACGCAGTTCGTCGCTATCGGAGAGCGGACGGTCGAAAGCGTCGGATTACTGATAACGCAGTTCGCAAAATACGCGCCGCAGGTCTCGGGACCGATCGGCATGGGGCAGGTAGCAACGACGGTGCAGGATTGGGGTTGGGGGCCGTACTTTTCGCTTGCGGCGACGATCTCGTTTGCGCTAGGACTCTTCAACCTGTTGCCGATTCCGGCGCTGGACGGCGGGCGGGGCGCCTTCATCATCGCCGAGCTGATCCGCGGCCGGCCGGTCGATCCGGAGAAGGAAGCGATGGTTCATCTCGCCGGTTTTGCCGCGCTGATGGCATTGATCATGCTGGTGGCGTTCCACGACATTTTGCGTATCGTCAAGGGACAGGGGATAATATAGTGCTGCGGCTTCGTCGCAAGAGCAATCCGATTTTTTTGCAGAACAAGACGGGCCGCAGCGATGCAAAAGGCGTGTGGATCGGCGGCGAACATCCGGTGGCGGTGCAATCGATGACGACGACCGACACGGCCGACGCCGATAAGACGCTCGAACAAGTCTACGGTCTTGCAATGGAAGGCTGCGAAGTCGTTCGCGTAACCGTAAAGGACCCGCCGGACGCTGCTGGATTGCCCGCGATCGTTTCGCGCTCGCCGGTACCCATCGTCGCCGACATCCACTTCGATCATAAGATGGCGCTAGCCGCGATCGAGGCCGGCGTAGCTAAACTGCGACTGAATCCCGGCAACATCCGCGATCCGAAGAAGGTCGTGGAAGTCGTGATGGCCGCCAAAGCGCGCGAGATCCCGATTCGCGTGGGCGTCAACATGGGCTCGCTCGCACCCGACTTGGAGAAGTCGCTCGGACACACTGCTGAAGCGATGGTGCTTTCGGCGCTGCGTCACGTCGAGATTCTCGAAGAACACGGCCATACGGCAATCGCGATCTCGCTGAAGGCTCACGACGTCGCGACGACCGTGGAGGCGTACCGGTCGATGGACCGGCGGTTGCGCGAACGGGGCACGCCCTACGCGTTGCATCTCGGCATCACCGAGGCCGGCCTCCTGCGCGATGGAACGATCAAATCGTCGATCGGTTTAGGTATTCTGCTTTGGGAAGGCATTGGAGATACGATTCGGGTCTCGCTGGCCGACGATCCAATTGAAGAGGTCCCGGTCTGCTGGGGAATCCTCAAATCACTGGGTCTGCGCGAGAAGGGCTTCGAGATCACCGCGTGTCCGTCGTGCGGCCGTGCCGAAATCTCGGTGCTCGAGCTCGGGCGAGCCGTCGAAGCGATCGCAAAGTCGTATAGCGCGCCCGTAAAGGTGGCGGTTATGGGTTGCGTCGTCAACGGACCTGGTGAATCCAAGATGGCCGACGTCGGCGTTGCGGGCGGCAAAGGGAAAGGCGCGATCTATCGCGCGGGCGAGCTCGTCGGGACGTATCCGGAGAGTGAACTGCTCGGCATGCTGCGCCTGGAGATCGAAAAGGTAATTGCGGAGAAGTATCCCGCATATCTCGCGGAGATCGGGGGCGCCGCCACCGTGCCTGCGCCGGCCGGATGATTCGCCGAACCGCGGAACTGTACGGCGCGCTGCGCTGGCGGAGCCTGGTCGTGCTGGTCGTTTGCGCGCTGGGCATCTCGTCGTTGTTGGCCTTCTCCCGACCCATCGTGATGCTGGTCGATGGAGAACGAGTCGACAGCGACGTCGCTCCGGTCACGACGGGCAACGCGAAGGCATTCGTTCCGCTGCGCTCCGTCGCCGATGCCCTCGGAGCGGAGACCGAGGTGGATGGGAAGAGCGGCAAGATCAGCGTCGTTTTGGGCGGTCAAACGCTCCAGCTGCGCGTCGGCGATACGCATGCGAGCCTCAACGGGATGCCGTTCACGCTGAAACACGCGCCGTTTCGCGTCCGAGGCCGCGTGTTGATCTCACTCGACGCCGTCGCACGCGCGTTGAACGTCCGCGCGAGCTATGACCCGCGCGAGGCGCGCATCGAGGTCGTGACCCCGGGGATCGGCCAAGGCCCTTAGGGGGCTACGCGTATTCTTCGAGGCCGGCGGGCTCTTCGACCGGCACGACCGCGTCGGGATTGGATTTGCGAAAACCGTAGGCAAAGAAGAAGATTAGTCCACCGACCAGCGCGATAACGAACCAGGTCCAGGTTGCCCGTGAGAGACCGAATACGGCTAGGAAGAGCGAACAGAGGATCCCAAGAATTGGGAAGAGCGGCACGAACGGAACTCGGAAGCTTCGCGGAAGGTCCGGTTTTCGATGGCGCAGGTAGAGCACGCCCGCGCAGACGACCGTAAAGGCGATGAGCGTCCCGATGTTGACCAAGTTCAGCAGATTGTTGAGCGGTACGATCAAAGCGAGGAAAGCCACCGCCACGCCGGTGATCATGGTCGTAAGCAACGGCGTTTTAAAACGCTGGTTCACGGCCGCAACCGCCGGCGGCAGCATGCCGTCGCGCGCCATAACGTAAAAGATCCGCGACTGACCGAGCAGCGAGGCGAGCGCAACGCTCGTCGTGCCGGCCAAGACGCCGATAGTGATCACCCAGCTCAGGGCGGGGACGTGCAGCGGCGCGAGTGCGTAGACGAGCGGGTTTTTGATCGGCACCTGATTCCACGGCACGGCGCCGACTAAGACGATGGCGGTCGCGCAGTAGATCAGTGTGCCGATGGCGAGCGCGCCGATCACGCCGACCGGAACGTCGAACTGCGGGTTCTTGCACTCTTCGGCGGTCGTCGTGGCCGTATCGAAACCGATATAGCTAAAGAAAACGTAGGCGCCGATCGCGATGATGCCGTAGGGTTGCGCCGAGGACGAATAATCCGCGAGGCCTCCGAAGGGCTTGAGCGCGCCCCAGCCGACCGGATTGAAGTTGTGGAGATTTGCGGCATGAAAGAGAAAGATACCGGCCGCGATAAAGACGACTAGCGCAGAGATCTTCAGGACGACGAAGATGTTGTTGACCGTGGCGGTCTCGCGAATCCCAACGGAGAGCAGAACGCTCAGGCCTAGCACGAAAAGCGCGGCCACGAAATCGAACTGCGAATGGAGCAGATCCCAGCTCGAGGGCAGCCACCAGGCGCCGTGAACCGTTAGGTTAGACTCCTGCGCCCAGAGCGGCAGCGCGAAGCCCACGCTCTTGAGGACGTCCTGGATCGCGGCGGAAAACTGCTGGGCGACCGGGGCGGCGCTGATTCCGTACTCGAAGATGAGCGCGAAGCCGATTATCCAGGCGAAAAGCTTTCCCATCGTCGCGTAGGCGTACGTGTAGGCGCTGCCGGCGACGGGCACCATCGCTCCAAGCTCGGCGTAGCAGAGCGCCGCAAAGAACGACGTGAGACCGGCAAGCAGGTAGGAAACGATCACAGCCGGGCCGGCGCCTTTGACACCCGTTCCGATCGTCGTGAAGATGCCGCCGCCGATCATCGTTCCCAGGCCGATCGCAATGAGGTCTTTGGCGCTCAAAGCGCGGCGCAGGATCTTCCGCTTGCCCAGCTCACGCAGCTTGTCGACGTTGGTCGTTGCAAATAGCGTCGAGATAAACGACATTCCGCGCTCGGTTCGCATTAGGGCCCTACCAGCCCTCGGGAGGCCGGCGATTCCCTAGCAGGATGCGGAGAGACTCTAATCCGGCGGATGGCCGGATGGGTTCCAGAGGTGCTCCGCGTCGCCCAGCGCGTCGTTGATCCAACGGGCCCAAACAAACAGGGCGTCCGAAAGGCGATTGAGGTAGCGCAGCACCTCTGCCCGGACGCCGTCCTCTTCGTCGAGCAGTGCGACGGCCAGGCGCTCCGCGCGGCGGCAAATGGTGCGCGCAAGATGAAGGTAGGCGCCGGGAAGCGAGCCTCCCGGCGCGATGAAGTTCGCAAGCGGGGGAAGATCGCGCTGCGCGCGGTCGATGGCGCGTTCGAGCGCCGCGGCATCGGTTGCCGTGACTTGGGGCAGCTGCGGGCTGCGATGCTGCAGCGGCGTTGCGAGCTCGCTGCCGAGATTGAAGAGCACGTCCTGCGTCCAGGCGAGCCAGGCGTCCAGCGCGTTCGCGCGGCTGTAACTCTGCGCGACTGGGCGAAGTGCCGCGCGCGCGACGCCGATGACGCTCGAAAGCTCGTCGATCGTTCCATAGGTTTCGATGCGCGGCGCGCTTTTCTTGATGCGCCCGCCACCGACCAGACCCGTCATCCCTTCATCCCCGGTGCGGGTATAGATTCGGGTGAGTTTCGGCATTGTGGTGCTATTGCGAGCTTCGCGCTTCGGAATCCCCGCCCGAAGGCTGTTTGAACGTCGCAATCGAAGCGGGGCCGGTCATGTCGGAAGCGCTTGCCGGAGGTGCCGTTAAGGAAATTCCTCCGAAAGCGGCAGACCTTTCTGCTTGGTACACGGCGGTCTGTCTGAAGGCTCAGCTGGTCTCCTACTCACCCGTTCGCGGGTGTGTGGTTCTCCGTCCGTACGGTTTTGGGCTCTGGGAGAATCTGCAGCGGCACCTCGACGCGCGCTTTAAGGCAACCGGTCACGAGAATGCCTACTTTCCGCTCCTCATTCCCGAGAGTCTCTTAACTCGCGAGGCCGAGCACGTCGAGGGATTTGCGCCCGAAGTCGCCTGGGTGACCCAGGGCGGCAGCGAACCGCTGACGGAACGTCTGGCGGTGCGGCCGACCTCCGAGGCCATCTTCGGAACGATGTATTCGCAGTGGATCGAATCGTACCGGGACCTCCCCCTGCTCATCAATCAATGGGCGAACGTCGTTCGCTGGGAGAAAGCCACGCGGCCCTTTCTTCGGACGATGGAGTTCCTCTGGCAGGAAGGGCACACCGCGCATGCGACCGCCGCCGAGGCACGCGAAGAGACGCTGCGCATCCTCGAGTTGTATCGAGACTTTACCGAGAACGTCGTGGCCCTCCCCGTCTACGCGGGGAGAAAGAGCGCCGGCGAACGCTTTCCGGGTGCCATCGAAACGTTTTCGATCGAAGCGCTGATGCCCGACGGGCGGGCGCTGCAAGCGGGAACGTCGCACGACCTCGGGCAGAACTTTGCCAAGGCCTACGATATCAAGTTTGTCGACGCCGACCAGGCTATCAAGTACGTGCACACGACCTCGTGGGGTATCTCGTGGCGAATGTTGGGGGCGCTGATCATGGCGCACGGCGACGATCGCGGGCTGCGGATTCCGCCGAAGATGGCCCCGATCGAAGCGGTCTTCGTGCCGATCGTGCGTTCCTCCGACAACCGCGCGATCGAGCTCTGTGAAAGATTGGCGCGCGAGCTAAGCGACGCCGGTCTGCGGGTTCGGGTCGACACTCGCGACGAGCAGCCGGGTTGGAAGTATAGCGAGTGGGACCTTCGCGGGGTTCCCATTCGCATCGAGATCGGTCCGCGCGACGTAGACGCGGGCACGGCGGTACTTGCGCGGCGAGATCGCAATAAAGACGAGACGGGACAGCGCCAAAACGTCGCAACCGGCGACCTGTTAACCTCGGTCCGGCAGCTGCTCGAGGAGATCGAGCGCTCGCTCTACGGTCAAGCACGTTCGTTCTTGCAAGAGCACACGTTCGCGACCGCCGATCGCAATGAGTTTCTCGAACTCTGCCGCACGCGGGCGGGGATGGTCGACATTGCGTGGTGCGAACGACCCGAATGTGAGGCCGAGGTCAAGCGCGTCACGACTGCAACTACCCGCGTCGTCCGAGAGCGGCAAGCCGGAGACGAAATCTGCACCGCCTGCGGTGAGCCGGCTAAGGCCCGGGCCTACTTTGCGCAGTCATATTAGGTTCTCTGGGCTCTTAACGTTCGCGGCGTCGCTCGTTCTGGCGGCTGCCTCGCCCGGTTACGCGTTCGCGCCGAGCGTGGCGGATCTCGATGCGACGGCCCGCGCCGCCGGTAACCGGATCGATATCGCGCAGAGAATCGGCCGCTCGATATTTCTCACGCAATGGCCGGCCGAGGTCAATCAGGTCTCGGCCAACGAGCTGGACAGCCATTTGATCGTGGGCATTCGTCTCTGGGGCGTGAAGTTTCACCGTCCGCTGACACGCGCGGAGTTCGTAGAGGAGATCGTTTCGTTGAGCCAGAGTATCTTCGCCGCCGCTCCCGGCGCCGAAGAGATCGACTTCTGGGCGAGCGTGCCGATCGACGTAACCCAAGGCGAGATCGTCAACGGGGATTTGGCAAGGCCGACCTCGCGCACGGTCTTTAGCCTGACGGTGCGCCACAGCGAGGGGACGCAGGCGCTCCGCGAGCGCGCGATGCATCAGAGCGGCGGCGTGTTTTGGGACGATCAGTGGGCGCGCGACGCGTTCAAACCGGCAACGTGATCGACGTAATGCATCGGAAAACCACGCTGCCCAACGGTCTGCGCGTTATCACGGAGACGATGGCGGGCATCCGAACGGCCACGGTGGGCATCTGGGCGGACGTCGGGTCCGCGGTCGAGCGTCGCGAGCGGCGCGGTATCTCACACCTAGTCGAGCACATGCTCTTCAAGGGCACGCAGCGGCGCAGCGCACGGGAGATTGCCGAAACGATGGATGGGGTCGGCGGCAATTTGAATGCCTTTACCGACAAGGAGTCAACCTGTTATTACGCGCGCGTGATCGATCGCCACATTCCGTTGGCGCTCGACGTGTTAGCCGATATGTTCCTCCATTCGCGCTTCGACCCGCAGGAGCTGGCGAAAGAGCAGAAGGTCATTCTCGAAGAGATCAAGATGTACGAGGACTCCCCGGACGACCTCATCCACGACCTCTTTTTGCAGACGATGTGGAGTGGGTCGAACTTAGGCGAGCCGACGATCGGATTTGCCGAGACGGTCGTCGCCGTGACGCCAGAGGATCTCCGCTCGCACATGCGCGCGCACTATGCCCCCAACTCGATCGTCGTTGCGGGGGCGGGGAACGTCGAGCACGATCGTTTTGTCGAGCTCGTCGCGGCGGAGTTCGCGGATTTTACCGGCAGCTGCGTGTTACCGGTGCCGGAGCGGCCCGAAACGACCCCCGCGCGCCACGTGCGCTTCAAAGAGAGCGAACAGGCATATGTGGTTCTCGGCACGCGTGGGATCGACGTCCGCGACGAGCGGCGCTACGCGCTCTCAGTGCTCGACACGGTCTTGGGCGGGGGCATGTCGAGCCGCCTCTTTCAGGAGATCCGCGAGCAACGCGGCTTGGTCTACAGCGTCTATTCCTTTCAAGCCGCGTACCGCGCCGCGGGCCTCTTCGCGGTCTACGCCGGTACCTCGCCCAAGAACGTGCAATCCTGTCTCGACCTGGTCGCCGAACAGTTTGCGCGGATTCGCTCGGCGCCGATCGGCCGGGACGAGTTCCGGCTCGCGCAAGAGCACATAAAAGGGAATCTCACGCTCTCGTTGGAGTCGAGTTCCAATCGCATGATTCGGCTCGGACGCAACGAGTTTGCGCTAGGCCGCGACGTCAGCACCGACGAGGTGGAACAGCATATCGATGCCGTTACGCCCGAGGGGGTACAGCAGCTGGCCTGCGAGCTGCTCGCCGAAGAGAACCTCGGGCTCTGCGTCATCGGGCCGCTTGACGAATCGGCAATCGCTTGGAGCCGGAGCGCCGCATAGAACCCCATCTGTGGTCCGGAAAGCTCGTCGGCGCGATGGCCATCGTCTTCATCGTCCAAGGCGTTACGATCGCCGCGTATGCCGCGCGACTGGCGGGCGTTCAGACGAAACGGATCGCGACCTCGATCTCGCTCTTCAACCTCTTCGTCACGACCGGACGGCTTGCAAACCTCTTCATGCTGTTCTTCCTCGGGCCGCTCTCCGACGCGGCGGGCAACGCGGCCGTCAACGTTGCCGCCTGGCACCATGTCTTCGAGCTTCAGTTGCGCCTGATCGTGCTGGCGGGAACCTTCGGCATGGTGGCCTTCGCGCTTTTCTTGCCGATGTTCACCTATCTCTTTCGTCGCGGCGTGCGCTCGTTCGAGGCTCGAGGCTCGGTGCCGCACTCCTTGATGCGGCTACTCTCGCCGGCAGTCGTCGGGGACGTGCTGCGGTCGCAGCATCTCCCGTCACTCGCGGAGCTGCGAGGGTTCGACTGGCGCGCGGTGCCCAAGCGGATGCTGATATTCAACACCGTCGTGATGTGTGTCTATGCCATCGGAGTGCAGTCGTCGTATCTGGCCTCGGTGCTCGACCCTGCCGTCGTGCGAACAGCCGTCGGCCTCTCCGGGATCATCAACGGGATCGGAACCATCGCCTTCACGTTGTTCGTCGATCCGACGTCGTCGATGATCACCGATCAAGCGATCCACGGCAAGCGAACGATCCAGGAGGTTCGCTCGATGGTGTTCTATCTCTCGCTGACGGCCATTATCGGCTCGCTGCTCTCGCAAGCCGTGCTCTACCCGGCCGCGGTGATCATCGAGGTAGTTTCGAGATTTGCGGCTCACGTTCGGTTCTAGTGCCCTGTAAGGCCATTAGGCTCTCGCTGCTCTGCGGCGGACTGCTGCTGCTGGCGGGCTGCGCCGGCTCGATCGAACGCTGGATCGTAAACACGCGAGTCCACCAAGGCGACGTCTCGCTCGCGCGCGGAGACTTACGCGACGCGGCGCTGGGTTATCGGTTAGCGCTGCGCATCGACCCAAGCGATCCCCAGGCCCGCGCGGGTTACGTCGAGGCCGCCGCGGAGCTTGGGAGAAGCGAGTACGCGAGGGGAAACTTCGACGATGCGACGGCCACGGTCAACGGCGGCCTTGCGGTTAATCCCCAAAGCGCGACGCTCTTGGCGCTGCGGGGAACGATCGACCAAGCGAAGCTCAAGCGTGAGATCGTCGTGTCGAACTATCCGACGTACCGGGCTGCGGGCGTAGAGATCCAGCACGCCTATCGCGAGCTCGACGTTACCAACGCCATGCTCTTACGGGATCTCCGGCGGTTTGGCTACACGTTTGACGCCGACGACCTCACCTCGGCGATCCAGCGCAGCTACGAGCTCGAGCTCGAGCTGACGAAGAACACGAACCGGTTGGTCCTCTACCGGCAGCTGGTCTCGTCGGGCATCCCGGAGGTTCCCGAGCAGTCGACGACCTTCGGCACCTCTTCGCTGCTGCCGCTGCCTTGAGGAGGATAGCGCGGTGATCGAATGGCTGGAATCGCTCGCGCCCGTTTCGGCGGGCATCGTGATCGTCGGCGGTTTCGTCGCTACGACGCTGCTCCTTGGATATCTCGTGACGATCTTCACCTCGCGGGAGATTCGTTCCGAGCACAACGAACTGGCTGGATTCATCTTGGCCGTCATCGGCGTAATCTATGCCGTCTTGCTCGCGTTCGTTGCGATTGGCGTTTGGGAACGCTTCGAGGTGGCTCAAGCGCGCGTCTACGAGGAGGCCGAAGCGCTGGCAACGGTCTATCGCGATGCCGAGTCATTCCCGAATCCCGCCCCATTGCGCGCGACGCTGCGCGCACACGTTCGCAAGGTGCTTGAGGTGGAGTGGCCCCAGATGAGTCGCGGCGAGCAGCCGCCGGTCTTCGCACCTCGGCTGGAGACCGCGGACCACTACGTGCGCCACCTTCCCGTCAAGACGCCGGCCGAGGCCCAGGTACAGGCCCAGATGTTGGAGGCGATGGACACGGTCCTGCGAGATCGGGAGACGCGACTCACCATCGATTTCATCGGCATCAACGGCATCATGTGGATGGTCTTGATCGCCGGCGCGTACATCACGGTCGCGTTCACGTATCTCTTCGGCTTCGAGCGCACGCTGATGCAGCAGCTGATGATCGGCGGCTTGAGTCTGATGATCGGACTGGTCTTGTTTCTCGTGATTGCCCTCGATTTTCCGTTCCGCGGCAACATCTCCGTCGGACCGGAGGCGTTCCAGCAGTTACTCCAAAACTGGAACGCCGGCGGAGGTTAACCGTGCTTCGTTCGACAGAGCCCGCGCGCGTCGAGGAAGGCGCGCCCGCGGCCGGCCCGCTCGGCGCGGCGGAATGCCTGCCAAGAGGCCTGCGCGCCGAGGAGCACGCGTTGCGGCCGTGTTTCGTAGACGGGCCAGGCGCCGGCAACGTTCGTGACCGGAAAGCGCTGGAGCCACGCGCATAACTCGAGGTTATGCGCCAGCCGGCGGTCTTCGACCGCGATGAAGTAGCGCGCTCCTTTTCGGATCGCGCTCTCTTCGTCAAACGGCGTCCAGAGTAAGGGGTCCTCTTCCCAGCCGAAGCGATCGATGTAGTATTGCAAATCGGGTCCGTAGTGCCCGATCACCACGAGTGCCTGCGGGTCGAGCGACCCGTTGAGCGCAAGCGCACCGCGATAAGCCTGCCGGTTGTACTCGTAATACGCCGCAACCGGCTGCCGGCTCGCTAACAGTGCAACCAGTGCAACGATTGGAACGACGACGACGAGCGCGTAGCGCGCCGCGGGTGCGGCTTCGATGCCGCGGACGAGTGCGATGAAACGCGCGAGCGCACCGCCGATAATCAAAGCGCAGAGCGGCAGAAGCGGATACATATAGTAGTCGACACGCTCGACGGTGACGACGACGAAGACGTAGAGAAGCCCGCCGGCGAGCCAACTCCAAAGCAGCGTCTTGCTGCGGGCCGGAATCCACGGAAGCGCGATGAACGCCGCGACCGTCAGTAGGAAGGAGAGGCTGCCCAGCATCGTCTCGCGCAGCATGCCGAGTACGATGCGGAACTGGGTGCATTTAGCTAGAAAGGCCGTCAGGCTCGCAAAGGCTCCGGCCAGCGAAGGGAGTACGTGCAGGCGCACGATGCCGCTGGCCCAGTGCCACTGCGCGTAGCCGGCGATGCGGCGCTCGTAGAGCCACACGAGAATCAGTGGAACGAGAATCAACGTCGCCGCGGCCGCGTAGGCCTTCGGTTTTCCGGCGCGCGCGCGATCCCAGAGCAGACCGAGCAGCGGTGCCAGCGCGACGATTGCGACGGGCTTTGCCAGATAGGCGAGCGCGAGCAGCGCGGTCGTCCCGCCGACGGCTGCGAGCCGCGGGCGATCCCGGTCCAGCAGTAAGCGTGCGGCGGCGAAGAGCGCGACGGTCAAGAAGAAGACCATCGCGCAATCCGGCATGAAGGTGCGGCCGTAGTAGACGCTGCCGGGAAAGACCGCGTAGAAAAAGGCCGCAATCAATCCGGCGAGCGCATCGGCAAAGAGCCATCGCGCAAAAAACGCGACTGCGGCCACACTTGCGAGGCTGAAAACCAAGCTGATCAGCCGTCCGAAGATCTCATGGACGCCGAAGAGCTTGTAGAGCGCAGCGGCGAGGAACGGTACGATCTGGAGCTCGAGCTCGACGTAGTTGGGCGGCGGGCCGTTATAGGTCGTCTGCGGGTACATGATGTCGAACTGCCGTTGCGCGAAGTTTCGCGCAATCGCCGCGGTGTCGCCCTGCCGCCAACCGGGATGATCCATGATTGGATTCCCAATGCCGCCCACGCGCAGGCCGAGCGCGAGCAGGAGGATTGCAGAGAGGCCGGCGCCCCAAGCGAGCCGCCTCAATTCAGATGCCGGAACGTCCAGTACTTGTTGATGAAGAAGTTCACGAAGGTGCCCGACAGGGTCGCGACCAGCCACGTCGCGGTGAAATGATGGAATCCGGTACGCTCGGCGAGCGCGAAGACGATTCGGCCGGCGAGCAGCGCTACGGCGGAGACGGCCAGAAACTGCAGACCCTCCACGAAGGGATTGCGCCGCGAGCCAAACGTCCAAACGCGATTGAGGAAGTAGTTCGAAACGCCGCCGACCATAAAGCCGACCGCGAAATCTCCGAACCAGGAGAGCGTCGTCGTCTTCTCGAGCGCGTGCGCGACGACGAAGTTGACGACCGTGCCGGATGCTCCCACGATGGCGAACTTGAGAAACTGGCGCACTCCGCGGTGCCGGCTCCAGGTACGCATCCGACTGCCGGCGGCCTCGCTACGCAACCCAGTACCAGTCCGCGAAGAGGACCGTGAAAAGGCCGAGCAAGGGCAGCGAGAAGGCGACGATTACATTATTGACCCACGGTCGCTCGCCCCAGCGCGCTAGGATCGCAAACATCGGGAAGAGCACGAGCGCGAAGCGCGGCATCGACATGAGGTTCGAGGTCGACATCGGCACGAGGATCGAGAGTGCCATATATGCGATGTAGGATGGCCGCAGGCTGTGCCAGCCGGCGATCAGGACCGCAATCATCAACACCGTGAAGCCGATCTCGAGGGATTGATTGGCGACTACCAGCGGTCCCGAACCATGAACGATCTTATCGAAGGCGTTGACGACGCTTACCCAGGGTGGCGCGAAGTGGCGATTCCAATGAATCTGAACGTGCGAGAAATAGAGCGCGTCGGCACGCAACACCCATAGGTAGGCCATATACGCCGCCAAGCCGAGAGGAATCAAGGCGGCGGCGGCGAGATCCGACGGCTTGGCATCTCCGTCGACCTTGCGCGCTGCGAACCACTCCATAACAAAAGGCACCACGAGCAGGATCCCTTCCACGCGCGTCAGAGCGGCGAGGAAGCCCACAAAGCCCGCGATCCACCAGTGCCGAGCGCGCATGTAATAAAACGAGGCCACCGTAAGCATGAAGAAGAGCGACTCGGTATAGACGGCGGCAAAGTAGACTGCGGTCGGAAAGATGGAGACGTAGAAGATCGCTCGGCGCGCGACCGCGCGATCGTACTCGCGTTCGAGCAGCTTATAAAGATAGAGCAAGCCGAAAAAGAAACAGGCATTGGAGATCAGGAGTCCGGCGATCAGGTGGTTGCCGGCGAGCGAACCGATCAGGCGAATCAGCAACGGGTAGAGCGGGAAGAAGGCCATGTTGGTGCCCCAGTATCCCTGCGTTGCGATCTGCAGATAGTGGACCGCATCCCAGCGCCCCCAAACGGCGAGCAGAACGTACGACGACTCTTGGACGTGCGTGCCGGGGCGCTGTCCGATGATTACCGCCGCGAGCTCCGCGATGACGATGATCGCTAGGCGCGTCGCGCTGAAGTCGATGAGCACCTCTCGAACGGTTTGGTTGAAGCGAGCCGCAATGAGCACCTTACCGATGCAGAAGAGGGCCGCTGCCAATAAGAAGAGACGCGCGCCGTGCGTTAGCTCGGACGAGGCGAAGAAGGTCAGCCAGAGCAGCAAGAACGGGAGCCACGTCAGCGCATCGTAACGCAGCGAGCGCGCAAGCGTTATGCCCGCGCGCTGCGAGAAATAGAGCGAGTACCCGGCCCACGCCGCAATGACGGCAGCGATGCCCCCGAGCGCACAGCCAACCAACCCGATCTCATCGAAGATGCGGCTCTGGCTCGAGACGACCAACGCGTACCACGCGAAAAACCCAAGCGTCAGACCGGCCGGTACTACTGCCGCCAGTACCGGCCAGCCCGTAAGCCATAGATCGCCGGGACGAACGAGCCGCGGACGCGAGGCTGTAGCGAGATTAGTATCTGCGAACACGCGAAAACGTCTTTAACAGGAAATGCGCCGCTTCCCTTGTACGCCAGTCTCGATGGCTCGCTTCATTACGCGCGCGGTCCTGGACCACTCGGTTCACTCGCTGGACTTCGTAAAAGTTACCGAGAGCGCCGCACTGGCCGCTTCAAGGTGGATGGGGCGGGGCGAACGCGACGCGGCGGATGGCTCCGCCGTGGAAAAAATGCGCGAGTCCCTTGGAGCGATGGAGATATCCGGCCGAATCGTGATCGGGGAGGGCGAACGCGACGAAGCGCCGATGCTCTACATCGGCGAAGAGGTCGGAAGCGGCGGACGCGAGATGGACATCGCGGTCGACCCGGTGGAGGGAACCAATCTCGTCGCAAACGGCCTGCCCAACGCGATAGCGGTGATCGCGATTGCGGAGCGCGGCGGACTGCTCCACGCGCCCGACACGTATATGAAGAAGCTTGCGGTTGGCCCCAGGGCGGCAGCGTACGTGCATATCGATGCGCCCGTCCGCGAAAACTTGGAAGCCGTTGCCAACGCTCTCGAAAAACCGATTAACGACATCTGCGTGATCATTCTCGATCGGCCGAGGCATGCCGATCTCATTGCCGAGGTACGAGCGGCCGGAGCGCGCATTCGGTTGATCTCCGACGGCGACGTCGATGCGTGCATTGCGACGGCGATCGAATCTACGGGCATTCACGTTGCGATGGGAACGGGCGGAGCTCCCGAAGGCGTCCTCGCGGCGGCGGCAATTAAATGCCTCGGCGGCAACCTAATGGGACGCCTACAGCCGCGTAACGAAGCCGAGGCGGCGCGCGCAATCGCAATGGGTTTCGGCGATTTGGAGCGTGTCCTGGAGCTCGACGATCTCGTCCGCAGCGACGACGTCGTCTTCAGCGCGACCGGAATCACCGACGGCGACCTCGTGCGCGGGGTACGGTTCTTCGGGAACCAGGCGCGAACGCACTCGATCCTGGTGCACTCCGGTGGAACCGTGCGCTTCATCGAATCGACCCATCGGCTTGGCGCGCGCCCGGCTGGGCGCTGATGACGCAGCGGCACCGTCACGACCTCGTCGTCGTCGGTGCGGGGTCGGGCGGCTATGCGGCGGCCCGTACGGCGCGCGATATCGGATGCAACGTTGCGTTGGTCGACCACGGACCGCTCGGCGGTCTCTGCATTCTTCGCGGCTGCATGCCCAGCAAGGCGCTGTTGGCATCGAGCGATGCGCTGCAAGACGCACGCGATGCAAGGGCGCTGGGAATAGAGGTAGATTGCATCGCGCTGGACGTGCCTTTCATCGCGGCTCGCAAGCGCGCTCTGGTGAAGGAGTTTGCCGACTATCGGATCGACGGCATCGAGAGGTTTCCGCTCTACTCCGGCGTGGCGCGCTTCCTTTCGCCCGAGGAGCTGCTCGTTGGCGAGAGCACGACCATCGAGGCGGACCGGTTCATCATCGCCACCGGCAGCGTGGTGAGTCCGAGCGTGCTGCCCGGATTGAGCGTGACGGGGTATCTGGATAGCGATGCGGTACTCGAGTTGGAGCGCATTCCCGAATCGGTCGTCGTGCTGGGCGGTGGATACACCGCTTGCGAACTGGGACAGTTTCTCGCGCGCATGGGGGCGCGGACGACGATGCTCATTCGCAGCGGCCATCTGCTGACTGCGAGCGACGACGATATCGGCGATGCGCTCACCGGCTACTTTTCCGAAGAAGGCATCGACGTCCGCACGCACGTGAAGCTGCTCGAAGCGCGACGCGACGGGACCCACAAGGCGATTCGCTACGTTCGTGACGGCCGCGAGGACGAGGTAACCGCCGAGGAGATTTTCTTCGCGCTCGGGCGCAGCCCGAACGTGGCGGGCCTCGACTTGGAAAAGGCCGGAATCGCCTACAGTTCGCAAGGGATAACGGTCGACGGCACGATGCGCACGAGCAATCCGAACATTGCCGCGGTGGGCGACGTTACGGGCGACTTGATGCTCGTCCACGTTGCGATCTACCAGGGAGAGATCGCGGCGCGAAACCTTTGCCTCAGCGGCAGCGAGGAAGTCGACTATTCGATCGTCGGCGCGGGCACCGTCTTCTGCGATCCGCAGGTCGCTGCCGTCGGAGTGAGCGAGAAGGAGCTGCAGCGTCTGGGCTTGCCGTACGTCAGCGGCCGTTACGACTTTGCAGAGCACGGTAAAGCACAATGTTTGGCAAAGACGAAGGGATTCGTAAAAATGATGGCCGAGCGCGAGAGCGGCCGTATCTTAGGCGCGGCCATTTTGGGCCCGCAAGGCTCCGAGTTGATCCACGAGATGATCGTCGCGATGAGCTACCAAGCGACCGTCGATCAGTTCATGCGCATACCGCACCTTCACCCGACCCTGGCGGAGATCTGGACCTATCCCGCCGAGATATGCGCCGCGCAGCTAGGCCGCAAACGCCCGGGTGACGAGCAGGTCGAGATGGCAACGAGCGTGTCGAGTGAATGATCGGGCCACGGTCCGAACGGCGATCGTGCAGATGAAGCCGATCAAGGGCCGGTATTCGGCGAACCTTCGCGCCGTCCGCGAGGCCTTTGCCCAGCTGGTCGCCGAGCCGCCGGATTTAATAGTTTTGCCCGAGGGCGCGCTGACCGGTTATTTCCTCGAGGGCGCGGTATACGATCTCGCGCTCGAGGCACCACAGTTCGCCCGCGACCTCGCGGCTGCATGGCGGGAAGCCGCCGGCGATCGATCCGTCGACGTGGCGGCGGGCTTCTACGAAAACGATGCCGGCACGTATTACAACAGCGCGGTCTACTTGCACCTCGAGGCCGGCGAGACGCGAATCGTGCACGTGCATCGCAAGCTTTTCTTGGCGACGTACGGCGTCTTCGACGAGGAACGTTTTCTCTCGCGCGGCCGCCGGCTCGGGGTCTTCGAGACACGGTTTGGGCGCGCCGCGATGCTCGTCTGCGAGGACGCATATCATGCGATCTCAACCACGCTGGCTGCGATCAAAGGCGCGCGAGTGTTGATCGTGCCCAGTGCATCGCCGGGACGGGGAGTCGAGGGAACGGGAGAGCTCGCAAGCGTGGTTACCTGGCGTGAAATGCTGCGATTGGGGGCGCTCGAGCACGGTGTCTTCGTGATCTATGCCGGCCTTACCGGATTCGAAGGCGGCAAAGGGATGAGCGGCTCGTCATTTATCGCAAATCCGCGCGGTGAGATCCTCGTGCAAGCTCCGGCAACCGAAGCCTGCATCGTGCGAGCAGATCTCGATCTCCGAGAGATCGATCTTGCGCGCGCGACGCTTCCGTTACTCGGTGACTTGACCGCCGTGTTGCCTCAACTGCTGCTCGATCCCGAGCTTCCATTGCCGCGAGGCGACGTAGATGTTGCCGATCGTTAAACCCGCGCCCGCGTCGCTCGCCCCTCCGGGAATCGACGCCGGACTTACGGCGAGTTGGCTCGTCGCCTTCCTGCGCGACGAGCTGATCTTCCGGCGCGGGATCTCGAAAGCCGTGGTCGGCCTTTCCGGCGGCGTAGACTCGGCGGTCACGGCCTCTTTGTGCGCTCGTGCGCTCGGTCCGAAGAACGTTTATGCGATACGGATGCCGTATCGAACGTCGAATCCGTCGAGCCTGGCCGATGCGGCATTGGTCGTCGACGCGCTGGGGGTTCATTGCGTAACGATCGAGATCAGCGCCGCCGTTGACGGCTATCTGCAGTTCGAGCCCGACGCCGACGCGCGCCGGCGCGGCAACGTGATGGCGCGCACGCGAATGGTCGTGCTATTCGACCAGTCGGCAAAGTTCGAAGCCCTACCGATCGGCACGGGAAATAAGACGGAACGGCTCTTGGGATACTTCACCTGGCATGCCGATGACACGCCGCCGGTCAACCCGATCGGCGATCTCTTCAAGAGTCAAGTATGGGAGCTCGCGCGTTACCTCGGCGTACCCGAGCCGCTGATCGAAAAGGCGCCGAGCGCCGACCTCGAAGCCGATCAGACCGACGAAGCCGATCTTGGAATCAGCTATGCGCGCGCCGACGCGATTTTGGATGCGATCTTGTTGGGCTCTTCGGATAGCGCACTCGTGGAGAGAGGGTTCGAGCAAAAGGACGTCGAGCTCGTGCGACGACGGGTCGATGCGACTCACTGGAAGCGTCACCTCCCGACGACCGCAATGGTAAGCAATACGGCGATCAACGAGTTTTATTTGCGCCCGGTCGACTACTAAGATGCGCCTGCCGTTCTTTCCCGTTGGTCTCAATCTCGAAGGCCGAACGTGCGTCGTCATCGGCGCAAAGGACGACCGGGAGGCAATCGAAAAGGCAGCTGCGCTCGAAGAGTCGGGCGCAAGCGTCCGGCGGATTTACGATCCCGCGGATCTGCGCGACGAGCAGCTTGCCGATGCCTTCTTCGTGATTTCGACGCCGCAGGACGAGCAGCTTTCGGCGCGCCTGCGGGCGCTCGCCGACGCTCACCGGTTCTTGCTTTGCTGCATCGATCAGCCGCGGTACGGGTTCGTCGCGATGGCGGCGATCGCGAAGTCTGGCCCGGTGCGCGTCGCGATCTCGACTGCGGGGCTGGCGCCGCGCGTCGGCAAGCTGTTGAAGAACGCGCTCCAATCGGCGATGGACGCGCGCTTCGCACGCTTCATCGAACGCCTAGCAAAGGCCCGCGAACGCACCCGCGCGGAGCACCCGGCACCGCAGGAGGCGCAGTTGCGCCGCAAGTCGATGATCGATGCGGCACGCGGTTTCGCAGCGGAGGTGCGTTTTGAATATCCGGCATGGTTTGAGCGAGACGATGCCGAGCGTTGAGATCGTCGCGGTCGGCACCGAGTTGCTGCTTGGCCAACTGATCGACAGCAACTCGCCCTTTATCGCGCAAGAACTTGCCGGCGCGGGGATCGACGTGCGTGCGGAACAGACCGTCGGCGATAACGCCGAGCGAATCGCGGCAGCGATTCGAACCGCGCTCGCGCGAGCCGACGGTATCGTTATGACGGGCGGTCTCGGCCCGACAACGGACGATCTTACCAGAGAGGCGGTCTGCGACGCGCTCGGCCTCGAGACCGAGTTGTACGAGCCCGCCTTGCTCCAGATGCAGGCCTTCTTCGAAAAGATCGGCCGGCCGATGCGCGCGAACAACCGAAAACAGGCCGAGCTTCCGCGCGGGAGCATCCCGTTGCCCAATCCGAACGGGACGGCGCCGGGTTTCATCGCGTTCGGCGATGACGCAAAGTTCGTCGCCTGCATGCCCGGCGTTCCACGAGAGATGAAGCCGATGCTTGGGGCCCACGTCCTGCCGTTTCTGCGCGGGCATTTCGGTGTCACCGCGACAATCGTTACGCGCGTTCTTCACACCATCGGGCTCGGCGAGTCGGAGGTCGACCACCGGATCGGCGATCTCTTTCGCTCGTCGCAGAATCCCAAGATTGCCGTATTGGCGCACGACTATCGCGTGGACGTGAAGATCATGGCGAAGGCCGCCGGACCCGAGGCGGCAGCGGCGCTCATCGCGCCGCTGGAAAACGAGATCGCCGCGCGTTTGCAAGACGGGTTCTTCGGATGCGACGCGGAGACCCCGGCCGGCGCGATTCTCGCGCTATTGCGCTTGCAGGGACGCCGGCTTGCGGTTGCCGAGTCGTGTACGGGAGGCCGCATCGCTGCGGCGCTGACGAGCGTCGCCGGAGCGTCGCAGAGCTTCGCCGGCGGTGTGGTCGCGTATGCAGATGCGGTGAAGATCTCGCAACTGGGCGTCGAGCCGCAAACCATCGAGCGCGAGGGTGCCGTGAGCGAAGCGGTCGCGCGGCAGATGGCCTGCGGTGCGCGCGAACGCTTGCGCGCCGACCTGGCGCTGGCAACGACCGGCATCGCCGGTCCCGACGGCGGAACGCCCGAAAAACCCGTCGGCTTGGTACTCCTCGCCTTGAGCGACGGCGACGACGCACCTCGCGTGTTCGACTTTAGGCTCGACGGCAATCGCGAACGGATCCAGGAACGGGCGACGATGATTGGATTGAGCATCCTGTGGCGTACCGCTAAAGGTCACGAGCCGTAGCCGATCGTTGCGAGAACCCGCTGGGTTGCGAGCGCCTCCTCGAAAGACGGTAAGGCGTTGGGCTTGCCGTCGACCTTGTTTGCGAACTCGTCATAGAGTTCCATCAGCGGCGGAACGTTAGCTCCAAGCCGCGCATACGCTTCGTACGGCGCGGAGGTGCACGTCAGCTCGTCGGTCGTCTCCGCGTCGGCGGCATAGAGTGTTAGCTCGTTCATCGCCGGCCCGCTGGCAACGCCGGTGCGCCGCTCGCCATGGACTGCCGAGGTAACGCTCTGGACGGCAGTGGTGGCATCGACGGCGACGCGCGCAACCAAACCGTCTCCGTACTCTATGAGCGCGAACGCGCCGTCGTCGACGGTCGACTCGAAGGGGCCGAGCTCGTCGCAGCGATGCGGATTTGCAGTTCTGCGCAAGCCCAGCGCTCGCACCGGCGCGCGACCGGAAAGCCAGGTCGCCTGATCGATGAGATGCGAGAGAACTGCGCCCGCCAAACCGCCGCCGCGCTCGTCCTCGAACCACCAGCTCCGGGGATTGCGCTCGTTACGGCGCTGCGTCGAGCGTAACAACGCGATATCGAGGTTGCGAAGCTCCCCGAGATGTCCGTTGGCAGCCAGCTCTTTGAGCGCTTGGATCTCCGGAACGAAGCGGAACTCGTGCGCCACACCGCAGGCGGTTCCGGGTTTGGCTGCGGCCTCGAGCATCGCTTGCGCATCGGCAACGCTAAGCGCGAAGGGTTTCTCGCAGAGCACGTGCTTGCCCGCGGCCAGCGCCGCCAGCACGTTGGACCGGTGCACGAACGGAGGCGAAGCAACCGCGACGGCATCCAGCTCGCAACCGGCGAGCATTTCATCGGCGGACGTGAAAGCGTATGGCAGATTCGCTTCGCGTGCAATGGCTGCCGCACGCGTGGGCGAGGCGATGGCCACGACGTCGAAGCGCGGGTGACTGCGCAATGCGGGCAAGTGACCGATGGCACCGAAGCCGGCGCCGACAATTCCAATTCGTATGCGTTCCATGCTATGCGGTGGCCTCAATTGCAATCTCCAAGATCTCGAGCGCACGCGCCAGCTGAGCCTCGCCGATCGTCAACGGCGGAGAGATCGCGACGACGTTGCCCGCGGTACCGGACTGTAGAAAGATCGCGCCGCGCTGCAGCGCTGCCTTAATGACGGCTGCGGCCCGGGCTGCCTCCTCGAGCTGGATTCCCCAGAAGAGCCCGCAGCCGCGCACGCCGGCGACGCCGTCCAGCCCACGAAGCGGGTCCAGCCGTTCGCGCACGGTTTCGCCCAGACGTTGCGCGCGCGCCGGCAGCTCGAGGCGCGCGAGCTCGTCGATGCAGGCGATTGCGGCGGCGCAGCCGAGTGGGTCTCCGAGAAAGGTCGAGGTGTGGAGCGCCTCGCCGGTAGAGGCCGGCCAGCTATCCATCACCTCGCAACGCGCCACTGCCGCGCTGATCGGAACGCCGGCACCCATCGCCTTGCCGATGCAGAGAATGTCCGGCGCGACCTCTTCCCGGTCGACCGCGAACCATTTACCGGTGCGTCCGAAGCCGGTATAAATTTCGTCCACGATCAGAAGGATACGCAACTCGTCGCAGATTGCGCGAAGCGCGCGAAGATACCCCGGCGGCGGAACGATTACGCCGGCGCGCCCTTGAACCGGCTCGACCACGAGCGCGGCGATATCGTTTCGTTCTGCAAGCGCATCCCTGGCCTGCGTGGCCGCGTCGTCGAGGCGCGTTTGCGGGTAGTCGAGCAGCAGCGGTTCGCTGCCGAGCGCGCCGGCGAACGGCGTGCGGAAACGTTCGATTCCACCAACCGAGAGCGCACCGAAGGAGAGACCGTGATACCCGCCGCGATAGGCCGCAAAGCGCGACTTGCCGGTGTAAAGGATGGCCGTCTTGAGCGCGGCTTCGATCGCCTCCGAACCGGTCGTTGCGAGGAAAATCTTGGAGAGACCCTTGGGCAGGATCTTGGCCAGCCGCTCGAAGAGCGCGGTCCGTACCGCGGCGGGATACACGTCGCCCATTGCGTGCATGAGACGAGCGCACTGCTCGGTAACCGCTTTCGTAACCGCTGGATTGCGATGGCCTACGTTGGCAACGCCGAAGGCTGAGGTGCAATCGATGAAGCGGTTTCCATCAGCATCTTCGACCGTAGAGCCGTTCGCAGACTCCCAGAAGATCGGAAAGTCCTCGGCGAGATAGGTTACGTTGCGCGATTCATACATGCGCAACGCTGCCGCGAGCCGTTTGCTCCGCGGACCGGGCACGGCTGCGACGAGCCGCTCCAACTCACTTACGCTCACGCTTCGTCGACGGTCCAGCGAACGAACTCGGCGATGCGCGGCCTGCCCCCATGGGGCGCGCGCAGCGGCGGCGACTGGAGGGAGCCGAAACTCGTAACACGCGCGGCACCCAGCTCCGCTGCAAGCTCGCGAAGATCGGGCGCGTCTCCCGCGACGGCAAGCGCTTCGAGTGGGATTGCGTGCCTTGTGAGATAGGCGAGCGCGCCGGAGGGTTCGTCAACCGAATGAATGCTCGTTACACGCGGAAGCAGAAGCGGCGACGCATCGCCGGGCGGATCGAGCTGGAGCACGAAACTTCGCTGTGCATCCGTGAAGAGCCGCTCCGACGTTGCGGTGCGAAAGGTTGCGAGGTCGGCCGCGATAGCGCGTCGCGCGGCGGGTGCCGCCGCGGTCACCGCCGGCAACGCGCTACCGGCGTCCTCCACTGCGGCGTGCAACATGCCGTAGAAGTCCGACGGTGAGATGAGGGCGCCGCGTTCGACGAAGATCACGCGAAGCGAGAGGCAGCCCTCGCCGTCGTAGAGGAGCATGTCGAGTGCCGCGCCGCGCGCGGCGCTCGCTGCGGCCGCCTCGCTCGAAAGAGCGGTGCGACTAACGTAGCCGGCGCTGACTTTCGCCGGATGCGCGATCAGCTGCGTTGGAAAGCGTAATACCGCGGCGATTGCCGACAGCGTCTCATCGCTCCCGAAAGCAACCACGGCATCAAAGCTTTGCAGATCGACGACCTCGCTCTCGCCCCGCCACGGACGCGCGACGGCGACTTCACCTAAAGCCGCCGACTGCTTCGCTAGCGTCGCGAAAAACGCTGCGACGAGGTGATCCTCGCGATCTTTGACGAGAACCGTGCACTTGGCGCAGAGTGCGAAGATCGCCGGCACGATTGCGACGCCGATGGTCGTGCGGCTCGAGATGATGCAGACGCGGCCGACGGGCCGCGCCCGTTCCGCGTACCCGGCACCGCGCGTGACGAAGTCGTCGAGGACCTCCACCGAACCGAGCTCGCCGGCAATAACCGTTTCGATGGCATCGCCGGTGAGCGGACGAAAAAGACCGTCGAATGCAAACTCGACCGCGGACGGCGCGTATCCCGTTCGCGCGCTGACCGCCGCGAGCGCCTGCCTGCGCGGTTCGAAGCCGGCCTCACACCAAGCGGCTGCCGCGTTCGCTACCGCGGCAATAATGGAGCGCGCCGGCAAGGTCTTAACCATCGTTTTATCTCTTCCGGAGCCGCGACGGCGTCTCCCCGAGGTTCTGACGCGCGCCACGGCAAAGGGGCAGCGAGATGCTCAGTACCTGGGCCTCGCGGCTCTACTTCGGAGTCGTCGCCGTTCTGGCGGTGGCAGCATTCGCGAGCGGTACCGCCTGCACGCGATGGGGCCAACCCGGACCGACGCCGCCGACGTTTGCGCCGCTGGTGACGCTGTACGTGAATCCGGTCGACGGCAGCGACACGAGCGGCAACGGAAGCCAAGCAAAACCGTATAAAACCCTGACCAAGGCGATCGCCGTGCTGTCGTCGGCAAAGCGGCTCTCGAGCAGCGGCGTAACCATCAACCTCGCCACGGGCGATTACAACGCAGCGAACGGCGAGAAGTTTCCGATCGTCGTTCCAACCGACGTCAGCATCGTCGGCGTGGGCTTTGGCAGCGGCCCGAAAAACGGTTCGTTCCTCGACGGCGCGGGGCAGGACGCACTCTTCGAAGCTGCCGCGCACGCGCCGGCGCGTAGCGCCTACACGACGTTCGAGGTTGCGCCGGCCATCATGGTTTCGCTCAGCGACGTTTACGTCGGCGCTTCGCAGCTGAAGCTGCCGAACTCGCACGCGTCGTATTGGTCGGTCGACGCTCTCGGGATGCTCAGCGCCTCAGAATCGGGGTTCGGCTCGGGAATCACCTCCTCGTCGCCCAACGTCAGCGGTGCGATGGTTGCCGGCGGTTCGCTGACCTGTAGTTCCTGCCAGATCACCGGCAACTATTTCGGAATCGGCGCGCTCTCCGTTGCGGTACCCACGGCGTATCCGTCGGCTTCGCCGTCGAGCTCACCGCCGAGCACCGCGACGAGCATCACGCTTTCGCATTCGACCACGGACAGCATTATCTCCGCGAAGACCGTCGATATTCTCACCGACGGCTCCGTCAACGTGACGGCTGCTAACGAGCACTTCGAGCGGAGTAAGTACGGGTTTAGCGACGCCTTGGAGCCGGTTGTCTTCATTCCGGTGCGCGGCATCGTCGATTTCGGCGGCGGCGCCGACCAATCGGTAGGCGGGAACGTCTTTATCGGTGCGCACGTTGCCGAGATCTACATCGATCGCCGCTTCGAGTCCGTCAGCGCGCTCGACGATACCTGGAATCCCAACGTGCAACATGCCAACGGTGGCGGAGTCTACACAAAAGATTACAAGTTCCGTGCGGGCACCATCGGAAAGAACGTCACGGTTCTGCATCACGCCGACGGATCGATCGTTACGGTTGGACCGGCGCCGGTGCCAACTCCGAGCCCGTCGGCGACGCCTTCTACGTCGCCCAGTCCGACTCCAACCTAGGCGCCGCGCAATGCTCGATACCCTTCAACGAATCTACGCCGCGAAAGCAACCCAGCTCGCACGCGAAGAGGCACGCGAGCCGTACGCCGAACTGCGCGCCCGCGCACTCGCGCGACGCGCCGAGCGCCGCGGATTTCTACGCGCGCTGCAGAGTGCGCGCGACGGCGCGATCGTCGCCGAGATCAAGCGCGCCTCACCCTCGGCGGGATTGATCGCGCGAAGCTTCGATGCCGTCGCGATCGCGCGCGGATACGAGGCGGCAGGCAGCGATGCGATCAGCGTGCTGACCGAGCACGATCACTTTCTAGGGCACCTTTCATATCTGGACGACGTGCGCGCCGTGACCTCGCGACCGCTGCTGCGCAAGGATTTTATGTGGACGCGCTACCAGGTCGCGCAGTCCGGCGCGTACGGCGCCGATTGCGTGCTGCTGATCGTCGCCGGCATGAGCGACGTCGCGCTGCGTGAGTGCCTGGATGAGGCGCGCGAGTACGGGTTGGACGTTCTGGTCGAAGTTCACGATTTGCAGGACCTAGAGCGCGCCCTCGCCTGCGACGCAAAGCTGGTCGGCATCAACAACCGGAACCTTCGGACGCTCGAGACCGACTTGGCGGTTAGCGAGCATCTGCTCCCCAAGGTCCCGCCGCACGTCTTTACCGTCAGCGAGAGCGGCATGCGCGACGCCTCCGACGTGGCGCGGCTTCGCGCGGCCGGTGCGCGCGGCTTTCTGATCGGCGAGGCGTTGATGCTCGCCGAGGATCCCGGGGCGCTGATCGCCTCCTTGCGAGCCGGGCACGTCGCAAGGCCAAGTGCGCAGGGGCTGGTAGTATAGAAGAATGACATCGATAGCAGAGAAGCCGCCGGCCGAGGTCGCCCCGTTCAAAAACGAGGTCGTCAAGGATTTTAAGGATCCGGCGGACGCCGCGGCCATGAAGAATGCGCTCGCCGCCGTACGAGAGCGCTTCGGCGCAGAGTATCCGCTCGTCATCGGCGGACGCCGGGTGCAGACGAGCAAGCAAATCAGCTCCGTCAACCCCGCCAACCCGGCCGAGGTCATCGGAAGGGTCAGCTCCGCATCGCCGGAGCAGGCGCGCGCCGCAATCGAGGCGGCCGCGGCGGCCTTCGAATCCTGGAAGCTCCTCACGCTGCCGGAGCGCGCCGTCTACCTCTTTAAGGCGGCCGAGCAGCTCCGCCGGCGACGCTTCGATTACGATGCCCTGCTGGTATACGAAGTCGGGAAGAGCTGGGTCGAGGCCGACGGCGACATCAGCGAGTCGATCGATTTTCTTGAGTTTTACGCGCGCGAGGCGCTTCGATATGCGCAGCCGCAGCCCGTCGTACCGCTGGCCGGCGAGCGAAACGAGCTGGTCTACATCCCGCTTGGCGTCGGAGCGGTGATTCCGCCCTGGAACTTTGCCGGCGCGATCATGATGGGGATGACCGGTGCCGCGATCGTCGCGGGCAACACGGTCGTGCTCAAACCATCCAGCGATTCAGCGGTGATTGCGGCGTGGTTCGTCGACCTGCTCGCAGAGGTCGGCCTACCCGCCGGCGTGGTCAACTTCGTGCCGGGCTCGGGGAGCGAGATTGGGGACCTCATCGTCACCGATCCGCGAATCCGCTTCATCTCATTTACCGGCTCTAAAGAGGTAGGCCTTCGGATCAACGAGCTGGCCGCCAAACCGCAGCCCGGTCAGAAGTGGATCAAGCGCGTGATCGCGGAGATGGGCGGTAAGGATTCGATCGTCGTCTCGGCCGACGCGGACCTGGAGGCGGCCGTTGAAGGCGTCGCGGCCTCCGCGTTCGGCTTTCAGGGGCAGAAGTGTTCGGCGTGTTCGCGCGCCATCGTCGAGGAGCCGGTCTACGAGGAGTTCGTCGAGCGTCTTCGGCGGCGCGTCGCCGAGATCGCGGTCGGCGACCCGGCCGATCCGAGCAAGTATATGGGACCGGTCGTCAACGAGGCCGCACTCAAGTCGATCATGCGCTACATTGAGAAGGGCAGCAGCGAAGGCCGGCTCATCGCCGGCGGAAAGCGCGCCGGGGAGACGGGTTACTTTCTCGAGCCGACCGTCATCGCGGACGTCGCCCCCGACGCAACGATTGCCCAAGAGGAGATCTTCGGGCCGGTCCTCGCGATCATCAAGGCCAAGGACTTCGACGACGCGATGAAGATCGCGAACAACACCGAGTTCGGGCTGACCGGCTCGCTCTATACGACCGATGAGGCCAAGATCGCGCGAGCGCGCGACGACTTCTTCGTCGGGAACCTCTACTTCAATCGGAAGAGCACGGGCGCGCTCGTCGGGGTCCATCCCTTCGGCGGCTTCAACATGTCGGGCACCGACAGCAAAGCCGGGGGCCGCGACTACTTGCTATTGTTTATGCAGGCAAAGACCATCTCACGCAAGGTGTAGAAACGAGCCCGGTCTGCTAGAACCCCAGGCTTCGCTCCTCGTTTAGAATGCGCGGGCGGCGGCTCGGTTAATCGTGAAGACGGCTTCGGGCGGTTACGGCTTAGCGCGGTAGCAGATTTCGAGCTTGTTGCCGTCGGCGTCTTCAAAGAACGTCGCGTAGTAGAAGGGCGTGTACTCTTCGCAGATATGCGGCGGCTCGAAGGCCGAGGCGCCGGCGGCAAGCGCGATTCCCGCTAGGCGGTCGACCTCCGCTCGGTCGCTTGCTCGGAAGGCGAGCCGGGTCGCGTTCGGGCGGTGCGCCGCGTCAAGAACCAGACCGAGAAAGCCTTGTAACTTTTCCTCGCCCCTGAAGTAGTAGCATATAGAGTCCGGGTCCTCGACGATCTGCGCGTATCCCATCGCGGGTAGCAGCGCGTCGTAGAGGCGCCGGGAGCGAGCTAAGTCGGAGACCCGAAGGTCAATGTGGTCGAAGAGCATGCGGTCTCCCGAGCTTCGCGAGTTTCCTACTCGAAATCTTCCTTGACACGCTAGTAGGGCGGCGATATGATAGCCGTCGTGTCCTAGGTCGGCCTCAGGCCGATCCGGGATCTCCCGCGATCTCCAAAGGCGTTCGGCGCCAAGCTTGGTCGGTCGAATGCCATGGGGTTATCGTGGGTTTACGTCGTTCCTTGAAAACTGAACAGTACAGCAAGCGCAAAAGTCTGTGGGTCTCCGACGACCCGAAGAGAGCAATCTCTTCCTCGTCGCGAGATTTCGTATCAATTACTAAAGATTAGAGCCAACTTCAAAGGCTCCGTAAGATTTTTATGGAGAGTTTGATCCTGGCTCAGGACTAACGCTGGCGGCGTGCCTAACACATGCAAGTCGAACGGGGTAGCAATACCCAGTGGCAGACGGGTGAGTAACACGTGGTCAACCTACCTCTGTGTGGGGGATAACTAGCCGAAAGGTTAGCTAATACCGCATACGATCGCTCTGGGGCATCCCTAGGCGATGAAAGAAGCAATTCGCATAGAGAGGGGACTGCGTCCCATTAGTTAGTTGGTGGGGTAACGGCCTACCAAGACTCCGATGGGTAGCTGGCTTGAGAGAGCGACCAGCCACACTGGAACTGAGACACGGTCCAGACTCCTACGGGAGGCAGCAGTGAGGAATTTTCCGCAATGGGCGCAAGCCTGACGGAGCGACGCCGCGTGTGGGATGAAGGCCTTCGGGTCGTAAACCACTGTCGAAGGGGACGATAATGACGGTACCCTTGGAGGAAGCCCCGGCTAACTACGTGCCAGCAGCCGCGGTAAGACGTAGGGGGCAAGCGTTGTCCGGAATTATTGGGCGTAAAGCGCTCGTAGGTGGATTTGCAAGTCCGTAAGGAAAGACCCGAGCTCAACTCGGGAACCCGTGTGGATACTGCAAACCTTGAGGTAGTCAGAGGATGATGGAATTCCCGGTGTAGCGGTGAAATGCGTAGATATCGGGAGGAACACCAGTGGCGAAGGCGATCATCTGGGGCTAACCTGACACTGAGGAGCGAAAGCTAGGGGAGCAAACGGGATTAGATACCCCGGTAGTCCTAGCCGTAAACGATGGACACTAGGTGTAGGTGGTATCGACTCCATCTGTGCCGCAGTTAACACAATAAGTGTCCCGCCTGGGGAGTACGGCCGCAAGGTTAAAACTCAAAGGAATTGACGGGGGCCCGCACAAGCGGTGGAGCATGTGGTTTAATTCGACGCAACGCGAAGAACCTTACCGGGGCTTGACATCCTGCGACATCCTAGGAGACTAGGTTTCCGGGCAACCGGACGCAGAGACAGGTGCTGCATGGCTGTCGTCAGCTCGTGCCGTGAGGTGTTGGGTTAAGTCCCGCAACGAGCGCAACCCTTGCCGTGTGTTGGTCGCAAGATCTCTCACGCGGGACCGCCGGTGACAAGCCGGAGGAAGGTGGGGATGACGTCAAGTCAGCATGGCCCTTACGTCCCGGGCTACACACGTGCTACAATGGGAGGGACAACGAGTCGCGAACCCGCGAGGGCGAGCTAATCTCACAAACCCTCTCTCAGTTCGGATTGAAGGCTGCAACTCGCCTTCATGAAGTCGGAATCGCTAGTAACCGTAGATCAGCTACGCTGCGGTGAATACGTTCCCGGGCCTTGTACACACCGCCCGTCACGTCACCTGAGTTTAGTGTACCCGAAGCCGCCCGTGCAACCGCAAGGAGCAAGGCGTCTAAGGTATGCTAGGTAAGGGGGACGAAGTCGTAACAAGGTAGCCGTATCGGAAGGTGCGGCTGGATCACCTCCTTTCTAAGGAGTACATGTCATCGGATCGCTTTGTGCGATCGCGATGGCGTACTAACTAAGTCGACCACAGACATGTCTGTATCATCCTGAGCGAAGCGCCGTTAGGCGCGGAGTCGAAGGGCGACCACAGATGAAAGCCGTGCCGAGGAGTCTACCGATCATCTCGATCGTAAGGCCGGAGGCTGGTGTTGCGCGTTATAAACTGTACTGTTCAGCTTTGAGGGAACGAAAGTTCCTTAGGGCCATCGTTTGCTCTCGTACGGCGTTATCGCCATCGAGCGCAGCGGCCGACGCGGCGCGAGCCGCCGAAGTGTACAAGTTAGTACATGAGGCGGCGAGCAACAAAGTCGGCGATGGCGAGATCCTTGAAAACTGTATAGAGAAGAACTTTCATGTGTCACGCAGATACATGAGAGCGGCCGTTAGATATTCCGTATCTAACGGTGCAATTTTGCGTTAGTCAAAGTTAAGTAAGGGCATGCAGGTGGATACCTTGGTTCCACAGGCGACGAAGGACGTGCCAAGCTGCGAAAAGCGTCGGGGAGCTGCTAAGAAGCTATGATCCGGCGATATCCGAATGGGGCAACCCCCATGCCGTCATGGGCATGGACACCACGATGAATTCAATAGTCGTGAGTGAGCACACCCGGTGAACTGAAACATCTAAGTAGCCGGAGGAAAAGACATCAAACGAGATTCCCCTAGTAGTGGCGAGCGAACAGGGAAGAGCCTAAACCGTTCATGTGCAAGCGTTCGGGCGTTGCATGAACGGGGTTGTACGACAGCCGTCTCGGAGCCGAATCTCCGAGCGCGAGTCAAAAAATCGATCGTTAGTAGAAGCCGGCTGGAAAGCCGCACCATAGAGGGTGAAAGTCCCGTAGACAAAAGCGATCGATCTCGCGGAGCTGTTCGTGAGTAGGGCGGGGCACGGGAAACCCCGTTTGAAACCGGGAGGACCATCTTCCAAGGCTAAATATTCTGTGGAGACCGATAGCGTAACAGTACCGTGAGGGAAAGGTGAAAAGAACCCCTGAAGGGGAGTGAAATAGAACATGAAACCGCGTGCCTACAAACCGTGAAAGGCCCATGCGCAAGCAAGGCTGATCGCGTGCCTATTGAAGAATGAACCTGCGAGTTACTTGTAACGGGCTTGGTTAAGGTGTTGAGCCGGAGCCGTAGCGAAAGCGAGTCTGAATAGGGCGTTCGTCCGTTGCAGTAGACCCGAAACCGAGTGATCTATCCATGGCCAGGGTGAAGCGTGATTAACCTCACGTGGAGGCCCGAACCTGTTGTTGTTGAAAAAACATTGGATGAGCTGTGGATAGGGGTGAAAAGCCAATCGAACTCGGAGATAGCTGGTTCTCCCCGAAATAGTTTTAGGACTAGCGTTGCGCGTTAACCCGCGGGGGTAGAGCACTGACAGGGCTAGGGGTCTTACCGGATTACCGAACCCAATCAAACTCCGAATACCGCGGCGAACTGCGCAGCAGTCAGACTGTGGGGGATAAGCTCCATGGTCAAAAGGGAAACAGCCCAGATCAACAGCTAAGGTCCCTAATCGATGCTCAGTGGTAAAGGAAGTCCTGTCGCTCAGACAACTAGGAGGTTGGCTTAGAAGCAGCCACCCTTGAAAGAGTGCGTAATAGCTCACTAGTCGAGTGATGGGGCGCCGAAAATCCAACGGGGCTCAAGCATCGAACCGAAGCTTTGGGATTACTAAAATAATCGGTAGGGGAGCGTTGTGGCGTAGGCTGAAGCACGACCGTGAGGACGTGTGGACGATCCACAAGTGCGAATGCAGGTATAAGTAGCGATAAATGCGGGTGAGAACCCCGCACGCCGGAAGTCTAAGGTTTCCTGAGCAACGTCAATCGTCTCAGGGTGAGTCGGGAGCTAAGCCGAGGCTGAGAAGCGTAGGCGATGCACAAGCAGTTCATATTCTGCTACCACCGACGACCGTTTGGACCTTACGGTACAGTGTTCAACATTTACCCGCGAGGTAAGACCCGCGGCGTTGGCCACCGTTCTGTAAGGCCCATGAGCCGAGGGGGTGACGCAGGAGGATAGGTCAGCGCGCCGATGGACGTGCGCGTCTAAGCTAGTAGGCGGTGTTGCAGGTAAATCCGCAACACGTAACGCCGAGAAGCGAATGCGAGGCTCTTCGGAGCCGAAGTGATCGACTCCACGCTGCCAAGAAAAGCCCCTAGGTAGATCGTAGGTGCCCGTACCGTACACCGACACAGGTAGACTGGCAGAGCATGCTAAGGCGACGGGAGAATCCCTGTTAAGGAACTCGGCAAATTAACCCCGTAACTTAGGGAGAAGGGGTGCCTCCTTTGGTCTAGTGTTTACCACGAAAGCTGAGGGAGGCGGCACAAAATAGGCCCAAGCGACTGTTTAACAAAAACACAGGTCTCTGCGAATGCGAAAGCAGACGTATAGGGGCTGACTCCTGCCCGGTGCTGGAAGGTTAAAGGGAGTCGTCAGCGCAAGCGAAGCGGCGAACTGAAGCCCCAGTAAACGGCGGCGGTAACTATAACCGTCCTAAGGTAGCGAAATTCCTTGTCGGGTAAGTTCCGACCTGCACGAATGGAGTAACGACTTGGGCACTGTCTCGATGGGGATCCCGGCGAAATTGCAGTACCAGTGAAGATGCTGGTTACCCGCAGCAGGACGGAAAGACCCCATGAAGCTTTACTGTATCCTGATCTTGGGTTCTGAGATTATCCGTACAGGATAGGTGGGAGCCGATGATCCGATGGCGCTAGCTGTCGGGGAGGCAACGTTGGGATACCACCCTGATGATCTTGGGATTCTAACTAGCCGCCATAAGCTGGTGGTAGGACATGGTCAGGTGGGCAGTTTGACTGGGGCGGTCGCCTCCTAAAGAGTAACGGAGGCGCCCAAAGGTTCCCTCAGGACGGTCAGAAACCGTTCGTACAGAGTGCATAGGCATAAGGGAGCTTAACTGCGAGACGGACAGGTCGAGCAGGTGCGAAAGCAGGGCTAAGTGATCCGGCGGTTCCGAATGGAAGGGCCGTCGCTTATCGGATAAAAGCTACTCTGGGGATAACAGGCTTATCTCCCCCAAGAGTCCACATCGACGGGGAGGTTTGGCACCTCAACATAAGGGGTGAGGTGATGGAAACATCATCTAAAGTTCCGGCTTATAACGGTGAACTCCGATCGGCTCGTGGATGAGCCAAGGACAATACCGTGGGAAGTCTGACGAAATCGTCATGACCCCGTAACGACTGATTCATTCCACCCTATGGAATGATGAGATAGCGCGCCACTACTCGAGCGATCGAGTAAATCTATGGCCGCTATCATACGCCGGCCCCTCGCCCGAGGTTTCTCGGGCAGGGTGAAGATATAGTCTGCGCCATCGGTAACGATGGACACACGCGCGATGTCGGATCGTCGCATCCTGGGGCTGTAGTAGGTCCCAAGGGTTGGGCTGTTCGCCCATTAAAGCGGTACGCGATCTGGGTTCAGAACGTCGTGAGACAGTTCGGTCCCTATCCGCTGTGGGCGTAGGAGATTTGAGGAGATTGGACCCTAGTACGAGAGGACCGGGTCGAACGAACCGCTGGTGAACCGGTTGTTCCGCCAGGAGCATAGCCGGGTAGCTATGTTCGGATCAGATAAACGCTGAAAGCATATAAGCGTGAAACTGACTCCAAGATGAGATCTCAATCCCGCAAGGGTGAAGAGTCGTGGTAGACTACCACGTTGATAGGCCGGAGGTGGAAGCGCTGCAAGGCGTGGAGCTGACCGGTACTAATCGCTCGGAAACATTGATTAACTACGCACCGCTCTCGTGACACTGGAAGTTCTTCTCTGTACAGCTTTGCAAGGTTTCCCGACGCGATCGGCTCGAGCTCCGGCTCGCCATCGCGGCGGGAACTCAGGTTTCTGGCGCCCATGGCGGCGGGGTTCCACCCGTTCCCATCCCGAACACGGCAGTTAAGCCCGCCAGCGCCGATGATAGTTTGGCCGCAGGGCCTCTCGAAAGTAGGACGGTGCCAGATTAACTAGCGATGGAGGCTCGACGCATAGCGATCGGGCCTCTTTCTTTAAGGGCGGGCGACGTATTCGAACTGCGCGCGAAATCCCGCGGCGTCGAGGTCGGTGTGGGCCGCGAGCGCGGCGAGGTGTTGCTCGTTAGCGAAGTCGGACGGCTCGAGATAGACCATGTAGTCGCGCGCAACGCGATAGGCCTCGGTCGTAAGGTCGACCTGACGCGTGCGGATTCGTCCGGTCGCGGGATCGAGGAGAGCGTCGAGGCTCATCGGCTTCACGCGTCCGCCGGATAACGCGATGAGCGCGCCGCTGCCGCCGTCGACGAGGTAGCGCACCGCCCCGTAGCCGAGCGTGCGCGTATAGTCTACGTCGAAGGCAACCGGCTTCGCGCAGCGCAGTTCGTAGCCGATGTCCTTGGTGTGCACGGTCGCTTTTACGCCGGTCTCTCCGAGTTTCGCGCGCACCGCATCGCGCAGAATGATTCCCAGCGGCACCTCGGCCAGAGGAACGTTTCCGAATGAATCGCGCCCAAAGTTTCCGGCGGCCTTGAGCGCATCGTCCCAAATGTGCTCGGCGATGCCCTCGGCAACGACGGCAACGCCGTACTCGCGCCCGAGGAAGCGTCGTTTTACGACCGAGCCGACGATGATGTCGGCGACCGATGCCAAGGTCGTCTTTTTCGGAAACTCCTCCGGCAAGACGGCGACGGTCGAGCCCGCGGCTTTGCACATCCCGAGCGCGAGCCAGCCGGCTTTTCGTCCCATGGCGATGACGATGTACCAGCGCGTCGTGGTGCGCGCGTCTTCCATCAGGCTCTCGAGAATGCCGGCGCCGACCGAACGCGCGGTCTCGAAGCCGAAGGTCGGCGCGTCGTCGGGAAGCGGAAGATCGTTGTCGATCGTCTTGGGAACGGTCGCGATGCCGATTCGCCCTTGCGTTCGCTCGGCGATTTTTGCGGCGCCGTAAGTCGTGTCGTCACCGCCGATGCAGACTAAGTACCGAATGCGCAGCGCCTCGAGCGAATCGACGCAGCGCGCGAGCGTCGCCTCGTCTTGCGCGGGATTCGTGCGCGAGGTTCGCAAGATCGAGCCGCCGCTGGTGTGGATCCGGGAGACGTGATCGAAGGTGAGCTCGACAGTCTTGGGCTTGCGTCCCGCTGCGAGGTCGCGATAGCCGTCATAAATTCCGACCGCGCGCAGGTCGCATTTGAAGGCCTCCATCGCGGCCGAGGCGATGACGCCGTTGATGCCCGGGGCCGGACCGCCGCCGACGAGGATTCCTAACGCATCGCGCACGCTAGCGTCTCCTCAACGCGACGGGCGAATGCGATAGATCTTGCCGGCGTCGTCGTCCGCAACGAAGAGACTCCCTTGCGCCCCGACCGCGATGCCGGTCGGACGGCCGATGCGAGTTCTGCAACTCTGAAAACCTGATACGAACTCCGTCCATTGCGTCTGCGGATTCTGCCAGTCGACGGGCTTCACCGGCTGGTCGCCCTGCATTGGAACGAAGACAACGCGGGGCGGCGCTGCGTAACAGCCATGCGAGTCGATGTGCCAAGAGCCGTGGGCGGCGGCAAAGAGTCCGCCACGGTAGCGCGCCGGAAAGGCGTACGCTCCGCCCTGGCGCACGGGATAGAAGACCGCGCCGATGATCGTGGAGTATGCCGGCAGCTCGACGAGCGGCTCGACGACATTCGAACAGTTGTACCCGGGGACGTACGCCTGGCGATTCTCTTCGCAGACGGGCCATCCGTAATCGGCATCGCCGGGATGCGCGGAGAGATCGTCGAGAAACTCGTAGGGGTGCCCAAACGGCAGCGCATCCTGTCCGGCGTCGCCGACCCATAGCGAACCCGTCTGCGGGTTGACGGCTAAAGCGATTGCGTTACGAATGCGCTTGGCGCGCTGGGCGAAGCCCGAGCCGTCGGGCTGCATGACGGAGATCGCGGCGCGCGTCGGATCGACCTCGGCACACGGTCGCGCGCCCTCCATCGTGGCGTTGCACGAAGAGCCCGCCGAGACGTAGAGGTGTCCCTGAGTCAGCGCGACCGAGGTGGTCCAATGTACGTCGCCGTCGGTTCCGGGCGCTTCGGGTCCTGAACGGACGTCGGCGATGTGCCGGATCTCGCCGCCTTTTGCTTCGGCGTCGTAAGGAATCGCCCAGACGTGCTGCGTCGTGCCTACAAAGATCTCGGCGTGCGCGGGATCGACCGCAACTCCCGAGGCGCGCGCATCGTCGAGCCTCGCAAAGACGCGCGGCCGGCCGGGCGGATTGCCTTCGGCATCCGGTACCAGGTAGATATCGCTTCCGCGCGTACCGACGACCAGCGCGCCATCGGGTAGAACCGCGAGCTCGCGCGCGCCGTCAATATTCGCGATCGCTTCGACCGAAAAACCCGACGGAACGATTAAGCCCCCCGGCGCGCTGGAGGCGGCGGCGCAGGCGGCGAGGAGCAAAAGAACGACGAGAAGAGCGAAGACCCGTGCGCGGATTACCACAGCCCGGGCTTCGTTCGCTACGTGTTATGCGGGTGGCTGCTGACCCGGCGGCTGATCGGGCGGTCCTTCACCCGGAGGCCCCTGGTTAGGCGGCCCCTCGTTTGGGGGCGGGCCCTGGTTGGGCGGCGGCCCCTGGTACTGTTGACCTTGATACGGCTGACCTTGATACGGCTGACCTTGGTATTGCTGGCCCTGGTACTGCTGGCCCTGGTACTGCTGGCCTTGTCCCTGCCGCTGCTGCATCTGCTCGTGGTGTTGGCGCATCTGCGCGTGATACTGGTTCGCTTGATCCGGCGTCAGCACGCCGAGGATCTGCTTGCGCAGATCGTGCGTGGCCTGAGGGTCGCGCGGACTTCCCTCGGGATGCGACTGCGAATACTGGTTGATCATCGACTGAATTCGCTGTTGCTGGTCGCCGGAGAGGTTGAGGTTGCCGAGTCGCTTCATCCAGTGGTGCTGAAGCTTCCCTTCGCTGGGCGTTGTGCGGGTTTGGGCTTGCGCGGGTGGCGGGGGTCCCTGCTGTGCCTGCGCCGCGAGCGGAGCCGCCAGCGCGACAAGCACGGCGGTTACCGCCAAAACGTTCATCTTCATACGCACGATATTAAGCGCTGCCCCTGCGGGACGCCTGAATGCCCGATTAGGACCGGCCAAGCGGCCTAATCGCCACCGCCTTGACCGAGTCCGTAACGTGCTCCTCGAAGCGCTTGAAGTTGTCGAAGAAGAGCTGCGATAGTTTGCGCGCTTGCTCGTCGTAGGCCGCCTTGTCGGACCAGGCAAGCCGCGGGTTGAGCACGTTGCTAGGGACCTCGGGAACCGTTCGGGGGATCATCAAGCCAAAGAAGGGCTCGGCCTCGAAGTCGTTGGGAATCCGTCCCTCAATCGCAGCGTTGACCATTGCGCGGGTGTGCGCGATCGCCATGCGATGACCGACACCGTACGGGCCTCCGGTCCAGCCGGTATTCACGAGCCAGCAATCGACGTTAAGCTCTTCAATCTTCGCTCCGAGTAGTCGCGCGTAGACGGTCGGATGATGGACCATGAACGGCGCGCCGAAACACGTCGAAAACGTGGCTTGCGGCTCGCTGATGCCGCGCTCGGTTCCCGCTACCTTAGCGGTATAACCGGAGAGAAAGTGATACATCGCCTGTTGGCGCGAGAGCTTCGAGATCGGCGGGAGCACGCCGAAGGCGTCGGCGGTCAGCATGATAATCGTCTTTGGGTTTCCCGCCTGGCTCGTCGGCACGACGTTGGGAATGAACTCAAGCGGATAGGCCGAGCGCGTATTCTCGGTCTTCGCGTCGGAGTCGACGTCGAGCTCGCGCGTTTGCGCGTCGTAGACGACATTTTCGATCACGGTCGAGAAGCGGTTCGTCGCAGCCCAAATCTCCGGCTCCGCCTTGGGCGATAGGTGAATGACCTTTGCGTAACACCCGCCCTCGAAATTGAAGACGCCGTCCGACGACCAGCCATGCTCGTCGTCGCCGATGAGCGGCCGTCGCGAGTCGGATGAGAGCGTCGTTTTGCCGGTGCCCGAGAGCCCGAAGAGAATTGCAACGTCGCCGCGAGCGCCGACGTTCGCCGAGCAGTGCATCGGCAGCGTCTCCCGCAAGGGCAGAAGATAGTTCATCACGGTGAAGACGGACTTCTTGATCTCGCCTGCGTAACGCGTACCGCCGATGAGAATCATGCGCCGCGCGAAGTTCACGAGGATGAACGTACCGGAGCGCGTTCCGTCGCGCTGCGGATCGGCCGCAAAGAGCGCCGCATCGACCACGGTAAACTCCGGCGTGAAGTCGGGCGACGGCTGCTCGGGCGTGATAAAGAGGTGATGCGCGAAGAGCGAGTGCCACGCCAGCTCGGTGTAGACGCGCAAGGGCACGCGGTAACGCTCGTCGGCGCCCGCGTAACAATCGAGCGCATACACTTCGCGTTCGGAGAGGTACGCCGCGACGCGATCCCACAGCGCGTCGAAGCGTTCGGCGTCGATCGCTTGGTTCGTGGGACCCCAGTCGATGTTGGCTTCGCTCGAGGGTTCCCGGACGAAAAACTTATCCTTGGGCGAACGGCCGGTGTGCGGGCGCGTGTCAACGATGAGCTGCCCGCTGGGACCCAGCACGCCTTCGCCCCGAACGATTGCATGTTCCAGCAGCGCGGGAACCGAGAGGTTCTCGTGCAGCTTGCCGACTTTGAGTTTTTCCGGAAGCGAAAGAATGACGGTCCCTCCTGTCGAGTCTACCAGGCGTTCTCCAGATGCTTTTTCCACCCCGCGCAGACGCGCCTGCAGGCCGCCGTTACACGGAGTCCAATGCAGGAAGCATGCGGTGGATTCTATTCTTCTCAGCCGTGGCGGGGCTTATATTGCTTCCCGGCGCTCGCGCCGGAGCGGTGCTCCCCTTTCACTTCGGATTCTTCGCATCCGGTCCGCTCGATGCCATCACCGACGTTGCCGGGGTCCGCGTTGCCAATCTGACAAAAATCGCAGGTACGGATATTCGCACGGGGGCAACCGCGGTGCTTCCAAACGCCGATCCGTGGGACCGCAAGGTCTCTGCCGCCTTCTTTGCGTTTAACGGCAACGGCGAGATGACGGGTACGCACTGGATCGACGAGTCGGGGTACCTCGAGGAACCCGTCGTCCTCACCGATACGCTCGACGTCGGGCGCGCCGCAGACGGCGTCGTCACTTGGGTCATCGAACGGCATCCCGCCGTCGGGCGCGGAGACGACGTTCCGCTTCCGGTCGTTGCGGAGTGTGACGACGCACTGCTCAACGACATTCAAGCGCGCGCCGTTACCGGCGCCGACGTGGTGAGCCTGCTCGACTCCGCCGCGCCGGGGCAGTTCGCGCGCGGCAGCGTAGGGGCCGGAACCGGTATGAACGCATTCGGCTTTCGCGGCGGCATCGGCTCGGCGTCGCGGGTTCTTCCTGCGGATGCCGGCGGCTATCGCGTGGGCGTGCTCGTGAACGATAATACCGGAAGCAGTCGCCGGCAACTGCGCATCCTCGGCGTCCCCGTCGGCGAGCGGCTCCTAAGCGTCGATCGGCCGCTCATTCCAAAACACACCGCGCTGCGCGGACGTTTGGGTGAGGGCAGCATCATCATCGTGATTGCAACCGATGCGCCGCTTGATAGCCGTCAACTGCGAGCGCTCGCGCTTCGCGCCGCAATGGGAATGGCACGCACGGGGCTAACCTCGTCGGTCGGAAGCGGCGATTTAATTCTGGCCTTCTCCACGACGCGCGTCTTCCCGCGGGTCGACAACTTCACCGTGACCGCGCCGACCGGCCCGATCCTCGAAGACGACGACGCTTTGAACTCACTCTATATCGCAACGGCCGAGGCAACGGAGGGGGCCATCTACGACGCGCTCTTCGAGGCCAAGACGATGACGGGACGCGACGGCGCGACCGTCTATGCGCTGCCCGGCGCCGCGGTGTTGCAGATGCTGCAAAGTGCCGGCGCGATCACTCGCTAAACGACTCGGAGGATACCGTTGAACGTTCGCGTCGCAGTCAGTAAGTTGTTGGTCTTTGCGCTTCTCACAATGACGGGAGTGGACGCGGCACCGACCGCACTTACCGGGAAGATGAGCCTGTACAACTACCTCCTGAAGGGCAAGTGGAGTTGTTCGGGCGGCGGAAGTACGTATTCTGCCGAGTATGCCGTCGCGCCGGGAAACGCCCTACACGGACACCTTTACTCGGCGCAGGGCTCCGAGGACGCGTACTTCGGCTATAAGGACACGACGCACCGGTTTTGGACGGTTAGCGTCGATTCGACTGGGGCGATAGAGTCGCAGAACTCCAAGGACGGCGTCAGCTATACTGGGACGCTCTTCGATGGGAAGACGACGTCGAAGGCGACCAACGTGTTCACGATGGTCAGCTCGCGGCGATGGACCGTGCAGGCTCGCGGCACCGTCAACGGGCAGCCGTTCAACCTGATTGTCACCTGCGGTCGTGAACCGGTCCATGACTAAGAACGCTCGCTCCGCTGGGAGGAGAGCACGGCCATGAGGACTTCGGATTTCAATTACGCGCTCGCTATCGGCGCGGCTGCCGGATTGCTCGGCGGCTGCGGCGGATCGCAGTCGCCGAGCGGCGCGGCAGGCGCGATGCCGCGCTTGGCGTCCGCAAGGAGCGCTATGCGGGGCATTGAGGCTCCAGGTTCGGCGAGACGCGGAGTTTACGTCGGCCTGGACACCGCCCGCACCAACACGACGGTTTTGGGATACGCGCCGACCAATCGGCGTAACAAAGGGCCGATCTGTACAGAGACGCCTGGACTGTTTACGGGGGATGTTGCCGTGGATGACCGCGGAAACCTCATGGTAACCGCCGAGACTGCGGGCGAGGTGTTGATCTATAAAGGGCCGGAGATGTGCGGGGCGCTTCTTGGAACGCTTCAGACTAGTGCGCTCTCGCTCGACGTTGCGAGCGCAGATGCGGTCAATGGTAAAATCATCGTTGGAAACGTCCAAACGTTTAATCCCAGCGATTTCGGCGACATCGAGATCTGTACACTATCCGACGGATGCGGATCGAGCATTACGAACCAGAACATCAACAGTGTGTACGGCGTCGCTCTCGCCCGTAACGGCGACTGTTGGGCTTCGGCCTCCAGTCTCGATGGCGGGACAATACTGGTCTACTTCAAAGGTTGCTCAGGATCAGGTCAGATCGCGACCGGGTTCAAGAACGAGTATCCTGGCGGCCTGGACATTGACCGCGACGGCAACCTCGTCTCGGTCGATAGTCAGCAATTCTGGGTGTATAAGGGCTGCAAGCCAAAGTGCACGCTCGTTGGCGGCCCCTTTGGTGCTGAAGGCTACGCGGTGTTTGGTCATTTGAATAAGCAGTCCACGCAATTCGTCGCGGGAGACTCGGAATACAATCAAGTCGACGTGTACGCGTACAGCCCGCATGCGATGACGTACGAGTACAGCTTTAACAACGGCATCTCGATTAACGGCGGCGGTGATTTCATCGGAGCGGCGTATAACCCACGGTCAAAGGAATAACGGCCCGCACGGCTTCGCGCATGCGCGGCCGCTTCGCGCTATGGCTTAGCGCCTCGCCCCTACCGCGCTCGCGCGCGGTTACCTCAGAGCCGCGCCAGGCTGCGACGCCCGGCTGCACCTTCCTTTGAAGTCCGGCTTCGTTGCAGTCGGCGAAGGATATTCGGTAAAGCTATAGGTGTTCTGGTTTGTGCGCACCCACTGATAGCGGCGAATTCTATTATCGGAGCTGGCATGGTTCTTCCATCGCTCGGTATTCCCGGTCCAAGGCTCCGCAAAGGAGACCCACCAGGCGCCCTCGTTGTCCGTTCCGGTTTGGACGTAGTGGCCTTTTTCTGCATCATAGCTTATCGCTATGCTGTTTAGATAAGGCTCCGTCATCTTTCCCTGAGGGTGGCACATCGACCCATTCGTGGAGAAGACCGGAATCGAAAGTATAGGTTACCGTCGACTTGACCGCAGGTTTTCCAATGACTCCCGCCTGACAGGACCACCTGCCAATGTAATAACGCAAGGCCGCCACTCCAGGCGCAGCTCGAACGCTAGCGGGCCCGGAAACGATAACCACTAAAGCAACAAAGACCGAAGTTTTATGCAACGCATACCTCATTTCAACGCGCCATTCACATCTCTGAGCCACAAGCAGCCAGACAGACTTTAGACGGCACGTTCACCTTCCCCGCAGCTGAGCCGTTTGGCTTGTTCGTGCTGGTCGAAGCCGGGACCCGAGCCCCACTGCCGAACGTCCTTAGCCGTCGATTCGTCACGTGTATCGAGGGAGCGGGGAGCATGATGGGGTTTAGTCTTGGCAGGTACGCCCTCAGTGGAGGCGTCGCGGTGGTATTGCTTGCAGGGTGCGGCGGATCGCAGCCGCTGATCGGCGCACCGGGCGCGATCCAGCAAGCCTTGGCGCTTCCACGCACCAATAGCTCGAACTACAAAGTCGTGTATAGCTTTGGCACACCTCCCGATGGCGGCTGTCCCGTCGCTGGCCTAATCGACGTGCGCGGCACCCTCTACGGAACGACGACCGGAGGCGGTGCCTACGCTTCATATGACTGCACAAAGTCTCTGCAGCTGTATGGAACGGTCTTCAGCGTTACACCGAGCGGCACGGAGAAAGTGCTGTATAGCTTCCCCAGTAGCCAGACCCATGGCTGTCTTCCCGCGGCGGCCCTGATCGATGTGGGCGGCACGCTCTACGGCACGACGAGCGGAGGCGGCAGCCTGCGCATAGGTGGCGGCGGCGGCTACGGAACCGTCTTTAGCATCACCACGAGCGGCATAGAAAACGTGCTGCACAGCTTCAGCCGAAGACCTGACGGCGCTGGTCCCGCCGCATCACTAATCGAGCTAAGGGGCAAGCTCTACGGCGCGACGCAGGTTGGCGGCAGCCACGTCAATTGGGGCGGAACGTTCTTCAGCGTTACGCCGGACGGCATCGCGCGCGATCCCGGAGGCACGGTGAAGACGCTGCACACTTTCAGAGGACGCCAGGGTAGTCACGTCCTTGCGGCCCTAGTTGATGTTGGCGGCGCGCTCTACGGGACGGCTTGGCTAGGCGGAGCGTACCAGAAGGGCGTGGTGTTTAGAATAACTCCGAGCGGCAGGGAGAAAGTGCTCCACAGCTTCGGCAACGGAACCGATGGCGCTAATCCCACCGCCTCCTTGATCGAAGTAAATGGCGCGCTCTACGGCACGACAGAGGTCGGCGGCTCTTACCGTACATGCAACACACTCGGCGGCGGCTGCGGAACGGTCTTTAGCATCACTCCCAGCGGCACGGAAGAAGTACTCCACAGCTTCGGCAACGGAACCGACGGCGCTGACCCCAAGAGATCCCTGATCGATGTAAACGGCACGCTCTACGGCACAACCAGCAAAGGCGGCGCGTACAACGGCGGCACGGTTTTTAGCATCACTCCCAGCGGCACCGAAAACGTGCTGCACAGTTTCAGCGGCGGAACCGATGGCGCGTATCCCGTCACATCCCTGATCGACATGAATGGCACGCTGTATGGCACGACGAAATATGGCGGCACGTCCGGGCAAGGCACAGTCTTCGCATTGACTCCTTAGCTCCCGCCGCACCCGCGAGGCCGCATCGAGTTAGGCAGTGTTACCGCTTAGCTCCAGGCCTCGCAGCTCCCGCGCCTCTGCCCCACGCACGGCGTCGCGAATGCGAGCGTTTCGCTTAGCGGCTTAGATCTAGCATCCGTGTTGCGCGCACGCGATTCGCAGCAAAGAGATCGCAAGCTGCATGGCCGCCACGACTGCCCCAGCCAGCGCTACGCCGATCACGAGCCCGATCAACCCTTGCACATACATTGGCAGCCTTCGGAATCGTGCTTTGATCATGTTGCGTGATCGAGCTATTCTCGGTCTAGCCACAAGTCGCCCCCGCACTCTCTGCCCCGCGCACGGCGTCGCGCTCGCGAGCCGGTCGCAGCTTAGACGCATTGCTCGCAGTGCAGGTGCGCGCTCGACGCCATGGAGCCGGTGCGCGCGGACGTGGATGCGTTCTTGCTCGACCTCTTGGAAGATCGCACCTTCACGGCTCGCGATTTCGGCGAACTCCCGAACGGTATTTGCCGGATCGCCGCACCGTTGACGCATGAGCTCGCACTCGCGCTCCCGCATTGGCGCGAATGCCTGCGGCCGATCGCAGCACGCCTCGCACAAACGTTCCGCGAATCGCTGGTCAACAAAGGCGCAGCGCCTCGCATGCTCGCAGTCAAATCCGGGAGTAAGCGCCACAGCGTTCCCGGTCCGGATCGCGCCGCTGCTCGCAACGCCTCGCAAAGCCTCGCAGCCGCGGCCGTACGCAACGCGTGCATGGCGTGCGCCAACCGTCGAAGCGCGCCCGGCCAGTCCGGCTGCGTGCGCGATCTGCGGCGAGCCGGTACTCAAGCGCAGGCGTCGTCATTGTGAGGCGTGCATGCCGAAAGCGCGGCGCGAGCATGGACTACGCGCGATCGAGGCGGCTCGCAAGGCGCTTGCAGCGCAAACCGCGGCGGGTAACGATCCGCGCCGCAGCGCCGTCGTGAATCAGGTGCGAGGCGAGGCGATCGCGGACAGGCATCGCCGCAATCGCCGCTGGGCGCGCGAGCATCCGGGCCAGCGCGACGAAGCCTGGTTCAAGCGCGAGATCGTGCCGAAACTCGACGCGTTCTCGCTCAAGGAGATCGCCGACGCAACGGGCTTATCGCTCGCGGCGTGCTCGCGGATTCGGGCCGGTGCGAAGGTGCCGCATCTCCGGCATTGGGATCGCTTGCTCGCGCTGGTCGAAGCCGGGAACTGAGCGTCAGCGCCGAACGTCCTCAGCCGGCGATCCGTTATGTGGATCGGGGAGCGCGGAGAATGAAGAGCTTTAGTCTTGGCAGGTACGCCCTAAGTGGAGGCGTTGCGGTTGCGTTGCTTGCCGGGTGCGGTGGATCGCAGTCGCCGATCGCTGCGTCGTCGCTCGCACGGAGCGGCCTCGCCGTCTCACCGGTCCGCTCTGCGGAACGATCTCTTGATGGATACTATCTGGCTACGTTCACTACTGAGGTCGGAAGCGGTCTCCCCGGTTCTACTCTTTGCATTCGGTTCAAGCCGTCCGGAAGTTGGTCTGGCAACGGCAGTGAAAACTTTAACGGTACAGACCTTGTATCGGGCAAAGATTTGTTCGCATCTGGCGTTTGGCTCGCGTCGCCCCCGGTCTATTTGGGCTTAGTTGGGTCCATCAACGCGAAGCAAGGCTCCGGTAGATTCATCATCAGTGGTATGGGCGGCTATGCATCCGGAGGCGGAACCTTCGCCATGACGCACAAGCAAAACAAGACCTGTAGCTGAGGGAGGGCCAAGACGAACGAAATGATCTGCCGTTACGCGCTTAGTATGGTCGCTGCCGCGATGCTTGCAGGGTGCGGCACATCGCAGCCGCCGAACGGCGTGCCAGGCGCAATGCCGCAAACCTCCGCACTCGCAACGCACGGCGAGCGTGGCACGTCGTGGATGGCTCCCGAGGCCAGTGGCGACGATCTGCTCTACGTCGGCGGCAATAACGACGAGCTGGCCGTGTATTCGTACCCCAAGGGAAAGCTGGTCGGTGTCATCAAGAACCCGGACTTTGAGCTCCTTTCCGGCGACTGCGTGGATAAGTCGGGCAACGTGTTCATCACCAGTCTGGGCTCGCACCAAATCTTCGAATACAAGCATGGCGGAAAAAAGCCGATCGCAACCATCACGGAGACAGGCGAGGGGCCAGTGGACTGCTCGATCGATCTTGAAACCGGGAGCCTTGCGGTTACCAACTTTGGCGTCTCGGGCACTGGTAATGTGCAAATCTACGCCCACGCGAGGGGGACTCCCACGACCTATACCGATCCTGACATTTATAAGCCGTTCTTTTGTGGCTATGACGGCAAGGGCAATCTTTATATCGACGGCACGTACAGCGAGGGCAGCGAAACTTTCCGGTTTGCCGAGCTTCCCAAGGGCAGCGGCACGTTCGTGAACGTGACGCTGAATCATCAAATCGGTTGGCCCGGCAGCGTGCTATGGGATGGGAAGTACGTCGCCATCGGTGATGAAGATACAGAGGATGTGTTCGAGTTTTCTATTTCTGGATCGACTGGGACACTCAAGGACACGACGCCTATCAACAATATAGATTACGACAATGCGCTTTGGATTCAAGGGGGCCGTATTGCGGTCGCTGATAATGGTGGAAGCTACCAAAGTGTCCGTTTCTTCAACTACCCCGCTGGCGGCAATCCCACAAAAGTACTAAAAAAGGACATCGGTGGCCCTCACGGTGTGACGGTCAGTCTCGCTAAGAAGTAAGGTGCGTCCGATCGCATCGGTTTATGGGTAAGGCGCAGGCACGTGAAAAGCTCAGATTTTAGCCGTCTCGCGCTATGCAGCTGCGTGGCTGTGGCAATACTCGCAGGGTGCAGCGGATCGCAGCCGCCGATCGGCGCGCCGGGCGTGATGGAGCAGGCGCCGAGCGCTGTGAATTCAATGGAAACGGTGCGGCGCTTCATTTACTCTACGGGCAACTGCATCGACTCCAGGGCTGAGGCTTTCGTTACAGGCGCTGGGTGTGGTGCAGAAATGCTAGCAGACAGCCAGGGTATGCTTGACGGCCGTTTTGGCGATCTCATTCGGCATTTTAGCGCTGGCGCGCCAGCGGTCGCTCCTCGGCCCGTCGCGTCTCCGGATTATAAAGCGTCGCATTCCTTGCTTTTCGTGACCAACTCTATTTACGACAGCGAGATTTACGGCGATGTCGCGATTTATAACGCGAAGGACGGCAGCCGCGTAGCGATTATCACCGACGGCATCGACGGGCCGGGGTTCGACTGCATCGACGCTGCTGGCACACTATACGTTCCACAAAATGGTTCTATCGCAGAGTATGCCCTTGGCCACGTCAAGCCGTTTCAGTATATAACCGAGGGTACCGGCGAGCCGATAGGTTGCGCGATCGATGCCAAGGGAAATCTCTGGGTGGCTGCCATTTCCGACGTCATTGAATATCTCAAGGGCTCGACCCAACCGCACAAGCTTATTAAAGATGGAGTGGAGTCCGCAATCGGCATCGTCTTCGATCACCATGGAAATATGTACGTTAGTAATCGCCTTGGAACCGCCCAGCAGTCATTCGTCAGCGTTTATCCGCCCAGGCGAAAGGCACCATCGAGAACGATCACCGACGGGCTTTTCTATCCAGAGGGCATTACCATTGATACTGACGGCAATTTGTACGTAGCGAACTTTGGGTACGCAAAGGGAGAGGGATGCGGAGACATTGTAGAATATCGCGCTGGTCAAAGCAAACCGTTTCGGACGATTACCGATGAAATCTCAGGACCAGATGGGCTGGCCTTTGCAAATGGTCTGCTCTACGAAGACAATGGCGGGAACGCCGCATGCAAATCGAACTCTCACGTTCCTTTGATCCTTGAGTTTCCATTCGGCTGGGGGAAGGCGTCCAAGAAGACGATCGCAATCCTCAGGGCGCCGGTCGGTCTCGCGTATTACCCACCGCAGTTGCCGTAAACCCCGCGCCTCTGCCCCGCGCACGGCGTCGCGAATGCGAGGCCGTGTTGCTTTGCGGGCTTTGTAGCGTTGCGGGCATCGCGGCGCGGATCGGCATTGCAGCTGCGCAGCGTAGCGGCATGGATCACAGCCACTCAGCTCCGCTTCGATCGCTTCGGGCTGGGCAACCAGGCGCCGGGCTTGTCTCGTCTTTGCGGCTGTGGCTCCTATCCCGCGACGCTACCCCGCCGTGGCAGAGATTGAATTTCTTGCGCGAGCCGCGCAACCTTCGCTAGCCGGCGAGCGCGAGCTGCGCAATCCTTGCCAGCGAGACGAACGAGCCCGATGCTTCAAACTCACAGAGGGCGATGCCGATCTTTGCTTGATTGCGCTGGGTGATAAACCACGGCGGTTTGATCGGTGGGAGAAAGGGCGCGTAGAGCACCGATTTCTGACTCTTGGAGAAGAGCTTGCTGTTATGCACGACGCCGGTTCCGCTGCCGATCTCGCCGGACGGCTGCGGAGCATAGCCGCCCCAGGGAATCGCGGGTAAGAGAAATGCGGCGCCGCTCCACACGTTTACCCCGATGCAGCCGTAGCGTAGCGCGACGAGCGCCGCCGCTAACTCGGCGCGATGCGAGCTCGCCGTCGCCGGATCCACGATGAGATTTGCGGCGAGCGTACCCGACAGACGGTCGTTGCAAAACGCAACCGCGCCATCGAGATAGCTCTTTACGTCGGCGCCGGGAAGTTCGACTACCGCCAGTAGCGGCGAGAAGACCTCCGAGGTAAAGAGCTTTTGCTCGCAGTCCGCGGCATCAACGGCAACGATCGCGCGCGGCCGTTGCGATGCACTCGGATAGTAGGCCGGGCGATCCTCCGCCGAGTCGAAACAGCGCCGGAGTTCGGCGAGCAAGCCCTCGCGTTGAGCCCACTGCGCGGGGAGAACGAGCACTTGCAGCGCGACGCAGTTGAAGCCGTCATTGTGGAGTTTCGCGGTGGCGAGTTGTTCGGCGTGGTAACGAAGCGCGGCGTCGCTCCAGCGGCCCGGCACAACGATCGCCGGGCTGACGTTGCCGAGTTCGCTGGTGATGAGCTTACCCGATTCGTTGGCGGCGGCAATCGCATCGTAGGTTGCCTTACTGCCCGTGATGTGAATTTCGTCGACCGAGGGATGGGCGCACAGATAGCGGCCGACCTCGGCGCCGCCGTAGGCGAAGCGGAGATAGCCCGCCTCGGTTAGCGGAGCGAGCGCCTCTTCGAAGACGTCGCGAAGGGTCTCTAAGAACGGATGGACTTTGAGGATACAGACGCAGCCTTCCGCTATCAGCTTGTAGAGCGCGTCCAAGAGACCGATCGAGGTGATGTTTCCCGCCCCGAGAACGAGCGCGACGCGCGGGAGCCTATCGTTGCTGCGGTACCACGTGCCCATCGTCCCGGGCAGGGATGCGCGCATCACGCCCGGCTGCATCCAGACTTCGCCGCGCATTCCGAACTGCAGCAGCCGGTCGGCGAGCCCCTCCGGAAAGACCTCCACAACCACTTGGCCGCCTCGCAACCGAACGCGGCCATCCTCGAGCATCGGCGCACCCCGGCGCTCGATCTGCGCGAGCGTTCGTTCGTACCGGTTCAAGGCGGAGAGCAGCGCCCACGGCCCTGTGAGCGCCTCCTCTCCCGCAAGCGAGCTCCTATCGATCCCCTTGGCGCGGGCCGCGAGGGCGGTCCAACGCGCGGCACTTCGGCCCGTTGCCGCCCGGCACGCTGCGAGCAGCTGGATCTTGCGGCCGACCGCCAGCGACGCCCAATCGGTCGCTGCAACGCGCAGGCAGTCGAGATCGCGATCCAGGTCGCCTAACCCGGATGAACGCTCACCATCCATTGGACGCCAAACTTGTCGGTCAGCGAGCCGAACGTGGCGCCCCAGAACTGGCCCTCCAGCGGCATCGAGATGGTGCCTCCTTCGGCCAGCGCTTTGAAGACGCGCTCGCCTTCGGCGGCGTCGCTGGTTGCAAGCGAGAGCGCTATGTCGTCGTCGCCGTCGGGCGCCGATCCAGGCTGCCCATCGGAGGCCATGAACTTCACGTCTCCGGCAACGAAGCTCGCATGCATGATCTTGTCTTTGAAATCCGGCGCGACGCTCGATTCCATCGGCGAACCGGCGAAACGATTGAGGCCGAGTATCTCGCCTCGCAGACAATCTTTGTAGAAGTTGAGCGCTTCTTCGCAGCGTCCGTGAAAGAAAAGGTACGGTTCCAAGTGCATTACGCGCGTGCTCCTTTCGAACGCGCAGCTTCGCGGCAGGGTCGCGCGACTCCGCCGGGTATAAACGTTAACGTGCCTTGCCCGGTAAAGCGCGCGTGAGCCCGTTCGTCCACCTCCACGTCCACTCGGAATACTCGCTCCTCGACGGCGCATGCCGGATAGACAGCCTCTGCCGCAAAGCGGCGGAGGATGGCGCGACTGCCGTGGCGCTGACCGATCACGGCGTCATGTACGGCGCGATGGAGTTTTACTACGCAGCCAAAGAGTACGGACTCGTGCCGATTCTCGGATGCGAAGCCTACTTGGCGCCGCGCGGGCGTTTGGATCGAACCGCTCGAGAGGAGGCGCACGTCACGCTGCTCGCCGCCGATCTGGCGGGTTATCGCAACCTGGTCGCGCTCGTCTCCAAGGGTTTCCTCGAAGGCTACTACTACAAGCCGCGCATCGATCTCGATCTGCTGGAAAAGCATAACGAGGGCCTGATCGTCCTCTCGGGCTGCATGTCCGGTCTGGTGGCCGCGCCGCTCTTGCGCGGTGACGAAGCCGCGGCGTTGCAGAACGCTCGCGTTTACCGCGAAATCTTCGGCGACCGCTTCTACATCGAAGTGATGCGCCACGGGATGCCGGAGCAAGAGACGATCAACGAAGGGCTCGTCCGAATCGCTCGCAAGCTGGAAGTACCGCTCGTGGCGACCAACGATTCGCATTACCTCGAGCAGAAGGACGCCTCGGCCCACGATGTCTTGCTCTGCATCGGAACGGGCAAGACGGTCTCCGATACGAACCGCATGCGGTTCTACGAGGACCAGTTCTACGTGAAGTCGGCCGACGAGATGACCGCGCTCTGGAGCGATCTGCCCGAGGCCTGTGAGAATACGAGCAAGATCGCGCAACGCGTCGATATTCGGATCCCCGAAAAGATCTTTCATCTACCACAGTTTCCGGTTCCGCAAGAGCCTGCGGCACCGGAGCGCACCGATGCGGAGTATCTCCGCGAGCTTTGCCAGGCCGGACTCCGCGAACGCTACGGTAGCGAGCGCGTCGATACCGATCCGGCATTACGCGAACGCTTGGAGTACGAGCTGGAAGTCATTACCAAGATGGGCTTTTCCTCGTACTTTCTCATCGTCTGGGATTTCATCAAATACGCGCGCGATTGCGGGATTCCGGTGGGGCCGGGCCGCGGCTCGGCGGTGGGATCGCTGGTCGCGTACTGTTTGAAGATCACCGACCTCGATCCGGTGCGATTCAACCTACTCTTCGAGCGTTTCCTCAATCCCGAGCGCATCTCGATGCCGGATATCGATACCGACTTCTGCGTCGAGCGGCGCGATGAAGTGATCGCGTACGTTACCGAAAAGTACGGCAAAGATCGCGTCGCACAGATCGTCACCTTTGGCACGATGGCCGCTCGTGCCGCCATCCGCGACGCGGGCCGGGCTCTGGGCGTACCGCTTCCCGACGTCGACCGCATCGCCAAGCTGGTGCCCTCGGGCCCCGGTGGCCTAAGCATATCGCGTGCGATCGAAGTCATTCCCGAGCTGAACTCGATCTACGCAACGCGTCCTGAGATGCGTAAGCTGCTGGACACCGCCAAAGAGATCGAAGGCCTGGCGCGCAATGCCGGGACGCACGCCGCCGGCGTGGTGATCTCGGCAGGTCCGCTGATGGAGTACACGCCGCTGGTGCGCTTCGGGGACGGTGGCATCAACACGCAGTACGACATGGACTGGATCGAGCGGATCGGACTGCTTAAGATGGACTTCCTTGGGCTGCGAAATCTCACCGTAATGGAGAATGCGGTGCGCGAGATCCGGCGGACTGTCGACGAGAGCTTCGACCTCGCAATGGTTCCCATCGACGATCCCAGGACGTTCGAGATGCTCGGGCGCGGTGAGACAATGGGCGTCTTTCAACTCGAGTCAGAGGGCATGAAGCGCGTCTGCGCGGAGCTGCAGCCCTCGCGCTTCGAAGACATCGTGGCGCTCGTCGCCCTCTATCGCCCGGGCCCAATGGACTGGATCCCGCAATACATCGCCAATAAGCACGGCCGCTCGACGCCCACCTATCTGCATCCCAAGCTCGAACCGATTCTCGCAGAGACCTACGGAACCGCCGTTTACCAAGAGCAGGCGATGCAGATGGCGCGCGAAATTGCCGGTTTCAGCCTGAGCGAGGCCGACGAACTTCGCAAGGTGATGGGGAAGAAGCAGAAGGAAAAGATTCCGATCTATCAAGAGAAGTTCGTTACCGGTGCGATCGCGACGTCGGGAATCGATCGCGCGCTAGCGGAACGGATATTCCATTTCGTCGAGCCATTTGCCGGTTACGGCTTCAACAAATCGCACGCCGCGGCATATGCGTGGATCGCGCTTCAGACCGCGTATTTGAAGGCCAACCATCCGCTGCAGTATCTCGCGGCCCTGATGACGTCGGTCAAAGACAAGACCGATAAGCTCGTCGAGTACATTGAAGAGGCCGGGAATCTGCAGATCGAGGTCCTGCCTCCCGACGTCAACGAGTCTCTCGTGGACTTTGCGGTCGTCGGCGGCGCGATTCGCTTCGGCTTGGCAGCCGTAAAAGGTGTCGGCGAGGCCGCCGTTCGCGCGATCATCGACGCGCGCGTGCGCGACGGGCGTTTTGCCGATCTCTTCGACCTCGCCTCCCGCGTCGATGCGAAGCACGTCAATCGCCGCGTGCTCGAAGCGCTCATCAAGTGCGGAGCGCTCGACGATCTGCCGGGAAATCGGGCGCAGAAGCTGGCCGCGCTGGACACCGCCCTGGAACTGGCCGCGCGGACGACGCGCGACGCCGAGTTAGGGCAGTCCTCGCTGTTCGACGGGACGAGCAGCGAGTCGCCGACGTTGACGCCCAAACTCCCCAGCATAGCGGCGCCGACGACGCGTGAGATGCTCGCGTGGGAACGCGAGACCCTCGGTATCTTCGTATCGGGCCATCCGCTTGCCGAGCTCGAACCGGCGTTGCGGCGCACCGGGGCGCGGCCGATTCGCGAGCTGGCGAGCCTGCCCGAGGATACCGCGGTCACGATTGCGGGAACGGTTACCGCCGTGCGCCGCACGATGACGAAATCCGGCCAGCAAATTCTCATCGCGCAGCTCGCCGACACGACCGGGTTTTGCGACGTCGTGCTCTTCTCCAAGGTATACGCGCAGCTGGGCCACCTCTTCGAGGCCGATGCAATTCTCGTCGTAAAAGGGCGTCTGCGTCTGCGCGAGCGTCCAGGTGCCACGCCAGGCGACGAACCTAACGTCGAGCTTTCGGTCGCGGCCAACGAGGTGACGCCGTTTGTTCCCCCTCCGCCGGCCGCCGTTAGCGCGCAGTCCCGCGGGTGGCACGTGGACGTCACGCACCGCGACCAGATCGACCGGCTGGCGCGCCTGATCGACGAGTGGCCGGGCGAGACGCCGGTTGTGATGCACGTGCAGGGGCGCTCGCAACGCGTGGCGCGGGCGATTGCCGCCGACGCGCGGGTACGCGGCGAACTGGAGCGCATCTTCGCTCCTCAAGGAGTGCGCGAAGACACGCTGGACGCGTACGGGTGATCCGGCTGGTCGCCTTCGACGTTGACGGCACTCTCGTCGGCCGCGATCTGAAGATCAGCGATAAGGTGCGGCATGCGATCGAACTGATGAAGGCTGCGGGTATCACCGGATGCCTGGTTACCGGGCGGATGTACCGAGCGACGCTGCCGTTCGCCCGCGAGCTCGGCTTCGACGCGCCGCTGATCTGCTATCAGGGCGCGGCGATCGTCGATCCAGCCTCCGACGACGTGCTGCAGCACACCGCGCTCGATAACCAAATCGTACGCGAGCTGATTGACGTCGCGGAGCGCGATGCGATGCATCTGCAGCTCTATCGCAACGACGAATACTATTGCGAGGCGCGCAATCGCTTCTCGAATCTTTACGCCGCGCTTTCGCTGACCGAGCCCGTTATCGTGCCGTCGCTACGCGAAGCCTTCGCCTACAGTCCGGCGACCAAAGCAGTGATCGTCGCCGACGCTGCGGTTGCGGCCGCCTATGCCGAAAAAATCCGGGACGCGTTGCGCGACCGGGCGTACGTTACGCGCAGCCTGCCGGAGTTCGTCGAGGTGCTCGATCCAGCCGTCGACAAAGGCGCGGCGCTGCGCTTCGTCGCCGGCCGTCTAGGCGTTGCGATGGAACAGACGGTTGCGATCGGAGACTCCTGGAACGACGCGCCGCTGCTCCAGGCCGCGGGCCTCGGCATCGCGATGGGCTCGGCTCCGGCGGAGTTGCAGGCGGTGGCCGGCGCCGTGGTCGGCGATCTCGAACACGACGGCGTCGCCGAAGGCATCGAAAAGTACGTGCTTGGGGTGCCCTAGTGAGTGGGAGCTACGCCAAGTCGCGCAGGGTCAAGCGTTCGGCCGCGGCGCGGATTCGTCCGTTTTGGATTCTCATTGCCGTTGCCGGGATCGCGAGTTTGGGTGGACTCGCCTTTCTCGCAATGTGGCCGGGTTTCGACCTCGAGCGCGTGACGGTAAGCGGCAACCAGCGAGTGTCGAGCGGCGAGATCTTACGGCATGCGGATATCCCGACGAACCGGAGCATATGGTTGGAGAATACCGCTGCGATCGCGGACCGGATTCGCGCGATTCCCTATATCGGCACGGTCTCGGTTCATCGCATACCGCCGGCGTCGCTGGCGGTCTGGGTCAGCGAGCGCGTACCGTTTGCAGTCGTGCGGAGCGGCGCCGCCGGCGCGATCGTCGACCGTTCGCTGCGCGTCTTGTCGCCCGCTCAGGGGGACGAGAGACTCCCTATTTTCGTGCTGAAGAACGTCGTGCTAACGCCGGGCGCGTTCATCGCTACGCCGGAAGCGCTGGCGCTTGCGCAGAGCTATACGATCTTGGTTGAGGGCGGCGCGACTCCGGCGAGCCTAAGTTTCGACCGGTACGGCCAACTCGTGGCGACCACACCGTCGGGACTGCGCGTGCTCTTCGGCGAGCGCGGCGATCTTGCACGCAAGGTGCATCTGCTGCAGGCGATTCTCGCCCAGGTCGTGCGCGGCCAACGCAGCGTGGCAACGGTAGACCTGCGCGCGCCCGGCACGCCTGTGGTCGTCTATCGTTGAAAGGCGTTGCGAAAGTTTACTGGTGATTCGTGAGATCGAGATAGACCATCACGGTTCCGTTGATCAGCGAAACCTTGATCTGGTCGCTCGGCTGCACTTTTGAGAAATCGATCGTAGCGCGTCCGGCCGGTAGCGTCGTCTCCGAGCCGTTCTCCATGACGACTTGCACGTGCTTGTTATCGACGATCTTCTCGACTTTTACCGTGTACGTTCCGTCGGGAATCGAGCTTGCGGCGACGGTTGCCGCGCGCGCGCAGACCGGCGCGACCAATCCCAGAGCGACAAGAAGAATGGCGATGGTACGGTTCACAGATAATGGCTCCTAGCAACGACGAAACGCAAACTGACAAAGAATGATAACCGAACTCGAGGCCCGCTTCTAGACCCCCTAGCCGTTTCTAATTCTCTTTGTACACAGCCTTTCCACATTTTTCCCCATTTTGTCCTCAAGGAGAAGCCGCCGGGTCCGCAAAGGCTTTGCCAATCCGTCGGGCTCCCAACCTAGGGCTAGTAGGAGTCGGGGTCCGAAACCACAATATATCGTGGTTAGCTCGGCATTTTTGGAGATAGGGTGGCGTAGCGCATGAAGCACGAGACCGTCTGCGGGCTCGACATCGGAACGACCAAGACGTGTATGGTCGTTGCGACCAACGGCCCGACCGGCCTCGAGATCGTCGGCTTCGGCGAAGCGCCTACGCTCGGCATGCGCAAAGGCGTCGTCGTCGATCTCGACGAGACCATTCGCTCGATCGAAGCGGCCACCGAGAAGGCCGAGCGAATGGCCGGAATCCACTTCAGCGAAGCGGTCGTGGGGATTACGGGCGATCACATTCGCAGCACGAACAATCGCGCGGTCGTCGCGGTCTCGGGTGAGGACCGCGAAGTGACCTCCGGCGACGTTCGCCGAGTGATCGACGCGAGCAAGATCATCAACTTGCCGAGCGACCGTCAAATCATCCACGCCCTGCCGCGATACTTTACGGTGGACGGCCAGGAGGGCGTCAACGACCCGGTCGGCATGTCCGGCGGGCGTCTCGAGGTCGATACGCACATCGTTACGGGGAGCACCAGCTTCATCAGCAACGTTCTCAAGTGCGTCGAGCGTGCCGGGCTGGAGGCTCAGGCCGTCGTCTTCGAGCCGCTGGCAAGCTCCGCAGCGACGCTGCTGCACGAAGAGAAGCAGGTGGGAGTCGTGCTGCTCGACATTGGCGGCGGCACGACGGACATCGCGGTCTACTCGCTGGGCAGCGCGATCTACACCGCGACCATTCCGGTCGGCGGCAACGTGCTCACGAGCGACATCTCGCTCGGCTTGAAGACGACGCTTTCCGAGGCGGAGGAGGTCAAGAAGCGCTTGGGCGCTGGTGGCAACGGGGAGTCGTTTGCGGTACGAACGCTGGATGGCCGCGCCACGCGCGACCACACGACCGCCGAGTTGCGGCAGATCGTCGTTCCGCGGGTCTTGGAGACGCTGCGGATGGCTCGACAGAAGATCATCGAGAACGTCCCGCGCGATTTGGTGCTCGGCGAGGTCGTGCTTACCGGCGGCGGCGCGCTCTTGCCCGGAATCGAGTCGATCGCGGAAGAGGTTTTCAACCTGCCCGTTCGCGTTGGAACGGCGAACACAATCGGCGGCTTGACCGATGCGATGACCTTTCCGCAGTACTCAACTGCGATCGGGCTCGTCGTCTTCGGTGCCAATGGAGAGGGCGACGACGCGGCACACCCGAGGCGACGCGGCATGCGTGCCCGAGTCCAGCGTTGGCTGGCGGATCTATGGACCTAAACTTCTTTTCAACGGAGGAACCCAAGGAAATGGCTGACCTACGACGTTCCGTCTCTGAACCAGAGCACGCCGCGACGATCAAGGTGATCGGGGTCGGCGGAGGCGGCTGCAATGCAGTTAATCGGATGCTGACCGCGGGTCTCTCCGGCGTGGAGTTCTTTGCGGTGAACTCCGACGTTCAAGCGCTGCGCGGCTCCTTGACGGAGAACCGCGTGCACATCGGCGGCGGCCAGACACGCGGTTTGGGTGCCGGCGCGAACCCGGCGCTCGGACGCGAGGCGGCCGAGGCCTCGCGCGAGGATCTCGCGATGATCCTCGAGGGCGCAGATCTCGTCTTCTTGACGGCGGGCATGGGCGGCGGCACGGGGACCGGCGCCGCTCCCGTGATCGCAGAGTTGGCTCGCGAGTCGGGAGCGTTGACGATCGCGGTCGTTACCAAGCCGTTTGCATTCGAAGGCAAGAAGCGCATGCAGGTGGCCGAGCAAGGCATCAACGAGCTCGAGAGTAAGGTCGATACGCTCATCACGATTCCCAACGAGCGCATCCTGCAGGTAATAGAGAAGAAGACGCCGCTCAACGAGGCGTTCTCGTACGCCGACGACGTGCTGCGCCAGGGCATCGCGGGGATCAGCGATCTGATCACCCAGCCGGGATTGATAAACCTCGACTTTGCCGACGTGAAAACGATCATGACCGACGCCGGCTCCGCGATGATGGGCATCGGCGAAGGCAGCGGCGAGCATCGCGCCGCGGACGCTGCCCAGAAGGCGATCGCCTCACCCTTGCTCGAGACGACCGTTGAAGGCGCTCGGGGCGTCATCTTCAACATCACGGGCGGTCCGGATATGGCGATGTACGAGGTGAACGAGGCGGCCGAGATGATTAGCCGCGCCGTCGATTCCGACGCGCAGATCATCTTCGGTGCATCGATCGATCCGACGATGTCGGGGAAGGTCCGTGTGACCGTTCTCGCTGCCGGCTTCGGCGCGCGCCGCGGCTATCGCGGGACGCAGCCGGGCTACGCGTTCGAGACGAGCAAGCTCGACGCCGTCGCTCCGGTAACCATGGACGACATCGACGTTCCGGCATTCTTGCGGTATCGCGGCTAAAGCGGGGAACCCCTGAAGCTTCCGTAGGCCGGCACCCGCTCGTGGGCTATCGCGCGCGCGTCTTGCTGGACTCGACGAGTCCGGCCGGAATACGTTTGACGACGCTGGAGGTAACGTTTCCACGTTTCGTTCTGGCGGAATTTAACACGCATCGCCAGTTCTGTCTCGACGGCGAAACTCGGCTTTATTTTGATTTGCCAACGCGTAACAAGAATTCGGAGACGAAACGCTTCACCCTTAAGATCAGCGAACTCTACGAGAAGTGGCATTACGGGGCGGCTCCCCGAGCGATGCGGCTTCGCTCATGCAATGAAGGCACGGGCGAGATCTACCACACTCACATCCGTGGCGTAACCTACTCAGGCCGTCAGCCCGTCTTTCGCGTAACCCTTAAAAACGGTCAAACGATCACTTCTTCGAAGAATCACCGCTTTCTTACTCGCGAAGGATGGCAGACGTTAGAAGACGCCGTTGGGCTTCAGGTTAGTCCTGGAAGCATCGCAACGTGGAGCAGGAGCGCCGAGTTCGCGGTGAATGGAATTCAGGCTTACAAGGACCCATTCTGGCTTTCCGGCCTGCTGCGCCACGTCGAATCCGGCAGGCCGTTCGAGTCATTCTGGAACACCGTCGGTGGTCTTCGGCTCCGCAAGCCGTACGTTCCGAAAAAGAAACGGGCAATGGTGAGGCATTTCGTTGCGGTTACAGCTATCGAATATCTGGGGATACGCGAGACGTACGATCTCGAGGTGGATGGGCCATATCACAACTTTGTCGCAGACGGCTTTATCGTCCATAATTCACGGAACTCGGCAAGCTCGCGAGCGATTCCGACTTCCAAGTTAATCGAGCGAGTGTCGAACGACCCTGCGATGCCACTAGAGTGGGGAAGAAACAAGGCCGGCATGTCGGCGAGCGACGTGCTTGCTGCCGACGAAGCCGGCGCGGCGCAGGCCGTTTGGCTGCAGGCACGCGATGATGCAGTCCGGCACGCGCGCGAACTGCTAGAACTAAACGTTCATAAGCAGGAGCTGAATCGAATTTTAGAGCCCTTTTTGTGGCACACGGTCATCGTAAGCGCGACGGAGTGGGAGAACTTCTATTCTCTGCGGTGCGCGCCGAACGCCCAGCCGGAGATTCGCGCGGCGGCGCTGCTGATGCGCGAGGCGATGGATGCGAGCGTTCCTCAAAGACTGGAATACGGAGAGTGGCACACGCCCCTGCTGGCGCCCGACGAGGCTGGGCTCGATCTCGAGGTGCGCCGGCGCATCTCGGCCGCCCGGTGCGCGAGGGTCTCGTACCTCACGCATGAGGGCAAACGCGAAGTCGAACGCGATCTCGAGCTTTTCGAACGGCTGCGCGCCGACCGCCATCTCAGCCCGTTCGAGCACGTCGCCACTCCGGCGCAGGATGCGGAGTTTCACGCAAACTTTCGCGGCTGGTTTCAGATGCGACGCGACATCGAGGGCGGCGAGTTATAGATTTAACGCAAATGCCGTTCCGTTGTTGTGTCGCCCTCCAGTTGTCGTGGTGCCGTAGAGCGTGTGGGCCAAATAAAGCAGCGGCGCTACCGGTTCGATGCCGTTAAGGGAATAGGCCTGACACGAAAAACGATGGACGACCTTTTCCGCACCGGACCCAGTGAGTTCGTAAACGGTGCCGGTGTAAGGACCGCTGGGCGCATCGCATTGCTCACCGCCTGCGGGTGTGACTCCGTAAAACGAACCATTTACCACCGTCAGGCGCGATGCCGGATACGCGCCGTCCGGGGGACCTTTGAAACTGTAGAGGACGGTCTCTTTTCCGGACGTGGTCGCTTTGAAGATGGTTCCGCAGCCATAGCCGTAACAACCGGTACCGCCGTCGTTGGTTGTGCCGTAGAGCGCGCCGCCGGCGCCGATCACGCCGGCCAATGGGTTCCCACCGTCGGTGCCGCCCTTGAAGCGATACAACACTTCCTCAGCTCCCGAAGCGGTCACGTCGAAGAGCGTGCCGCAGCTGGAGTGGTAGCATGTGTGGAGGCCGCCGGAGGATGTCGTCCCGAAAAGCTTGCCATCGAGATCGAGCAGCGTCCCTCCGGGGAACGCACCGTCGTCTCTGCCGCCCTTGAACCGGTAGACGACTCGTTCGTGGCCCGAAGTGTCGACCTCGAAAACGGTGCCGCAACCGATGGAATAACCTTCGCACGTCGCTGCACGGCCGCCGTAAAGCGTAACTCCGTACAACTTCCCGTCACGCAGCGTCAGGAAGCCTGCTGGTTGCACGCCGTCAGATCCGCCCTTGAAACGATAAAGAGTTTGCTCTTTGCCGGAAGTGGTGATCGAGAAAACGGTTCCGCACCCCTGACCGCCGCTTGGCGGTGGTCCCACCAAACAAGCCCGACTCCCGCCCCCCACGCGTGAACCTTCGCCACCGGCTGCAGTCGTGCCGTAGAGCACGCCGTTGACGACGATCAAGCCGGCGGTGGGATATGCGCCATCCGAACCGCCTCTGAAGATATGGAGCACGTGCACCTTACCGGACGGCTCAAGGGCAAAAACGCTGCCGTAATTGCTCCAGCCCGCCGCCGAGGCCGTGCCGTAGAGCAGGCCGTTAAACGCGGTGAGACCGCTGGGCTCTGGCAGTTTCGAGCGAAAGTTGTAGATCGTTTCGAAGCCGCTGCCCGAAAGCGGACTCGTGAAGGGCAAGGTCATCGGTTGCGCCGGCAGTCCGGTCGAACCGCCGCATCCGGTCAAGAGCACCGCGGCGATAGCGGGTCCCGCGCAGCTTCCAAGGTTCAAGCGTGCCATTCGTGCTTGCTCCTCGCTAAAAAATGATGCCGCTCAACTTTCGGCGTTGCGAAGGGCGCCCCTTTTGACGGTCTTACCGCGCGAAAGGCATAGCGCCGCGAGCAGCGCGATCCAGGCCGGCAGCTTGATCGCAACCCAGCCAAAATCGGGCGTGCTGCGCTGCTCGGTGTAGTCGCGCCACGCCGCTTGCACGAGCTCGTTGGGTGCATACGCGTGCAGCGCACCGGCTGCCGGCACCGGCAGGTGTGGCGGGAAGAGCTCAAAGCCATAAAGCGCAGCCGCAGTTCCCAGAAAGATCGGCCACGCGTCGCGTGCTCGCAGGCGTAGAGTCAACAGAATCACGGCGCAGACGAATAGGCTTGCGAGAAAGAGCTGCTTTGCGCCCCAGATCGCGATCCACGGAAGCGACAGGATGCAGAGCGCGGCGGCGCTCGCCACGCGTGCCCAGCCGGCCGTTTCGAGCGCGAGAATCGTTAGCGCCGGCAGCGCAAAACAGAGCTCCTCTTGGTGCACGAAGGCGCCGCCGATCACGCAGCCCAGTGCCGGGATGAAGACCAGCAGAGCGCGTTGAGAGAGCGCTGCGCTCGTTCGCGGTGCGATCAAAAGCGCGGCCGCGACGAAGGCGACGTACGAGAGGGCACCGAGGAGTTGCGCCGGCGCACCGGGCATGCCGAAGTACGCCAAGAGATACGTCAGGCTATATTGGAATGGAAAGTGGAGCTCCGAGGCGGCATGTGCCGGCAGGACGCGCGTAAGATACGTTGCGATGCCGCCCACACCGGCAACGGCGATCGCTGCGAGCGCGATGCAGAGGATCGTCACGAGCGCCGTCAGACGCGCACGAGGCACGAACAGGAGCGTTGCGGTAACGGCGGCGACGCCAAGTGTCGGCTCGATCGCGGTCAGCACCACCAAGGCGCCCGCGAGGGCATCTCTTCTCCGCTGCAATGCCAGTCCGCCGAGCAGCAGCGCGAGCAGCGCAAACGGAACGATCTGCCCGGTGCGCAGCGACGCGTACGCCGTCGAGAGCGCAAAGACCGCGGCCGCGAGCGGAAGTGGTACGCCGAGCGCCGTCATCGCAACGACGCATGCTGCGACGGCAAGCAGGATTGCGACGGCGTCGATAGCTCGCGCCGCTGGGAACGGCAGCCGCGCAATCGCCATGAACGGCGGGAAGTCGTACGGCGGCTGCGGTGCGGGAATCGCGATCGCCGGCAAGCTCGCAAAGAGGCGGCCGCGGAACGCCGGCCCTGCATTGACGCGATGCTCGCACGTGCGCAAGGGCTCGTAGGTGTAGGGGCTGGCGCCACTATTCAACGCAGAACCCGCGCAGTAAAAATCGGGAAAGTCGTCCATCGTCCGCCACGGAAGCGCCTCACCCAGCCGCGCGAAATCGCGCAAGGCGCCGAGACCGAGCGCAACGAGCAGCAGCCCTACGAGGAGGCGCCGCAGCTTTGCAGCAGTCATGATTGCGGGGCTGCCGGCCGCGCAGCGATGCGCCAGCTCACGGCAAGGATGCCCGCGAGCGCCGCCCAGGTCGGCAGCTTGACCAATATCCACAGGGGCGAGGGATCTCGGATTGCGGCCACCGTCGCACGCCACGCATCCTGCGCGAGATCCGCGGGCGCGAAGGCGGGCGTCGCTGCCGCGAATGAGAACGGCGCCGGGGGACTCAGCTCGAACAGGTAGATGGTTAGCCCGACCGCGCATAGCGTTCCGATCGCTACAACGGGCTTGATGCGCAAACGCCACAGTAACGCCGCGACCACGAAAAGACTGGCCACAAAGAGTTTCTTTGTAATCCAGACGGCGATCCAGGGGACGGCCAGCAGCGAGAGCCCGAGGACTGCAATCGTGCGCGAACGGCCGGTCAAAGTCGTCGCGAGGACGAGTGCCGCGGGGATGGCGACGGAAAGATCGACCATGTGCACGTACGCGCCGCCGACAACGCTGCAAACCGCGGGCAGATAGGCCAGCAGCTCACGGCGGCCGAGTTTGGCGGCGAGTCTTGCGCCCAGCCAGAGGCCGAGCGCCATGAAGGCGAGATACGACAGCGAGGCGGCGAGGAGCGAAACGCGCGCAGGAAGTCCAACCCACGCCAGCACGTAGGTCAGGCTGTACTGATAAAGATAGCGCGTCTCCGCCGCGGCTTGAGCCGGAATCACGCGACTCACGTATTCGATCACACCACCTAGCCCGACCGTAAGCTCGGCCGTAATCGCGAGCAGCAACGCCGTCGCGAGCGCGGCGGTGCGGCTTCGCGGCACGAGCAGCACCAGCGAGAGAAAGACAGGGAGACCGAGGTGAGGTTCTATCAACGTGAGGCCTGCCAAGATCCCCGCAACCGAATCCCGTCGCCGCGCGAGCGCGACGCCGCAATAGACCAACGCTACAAGCGCAAACGGAACGATCTGTCCGGCGTCAAGCAGTAGATAGCCGGCCGGAAGCAGGAGGGCCAGCGCCGCCGCATCCAGCGGGAGGCCGAGCAACGCGAGTCCCCCGATCGCCGCAACGACTGCGGCACCGATGAGAATGCCCCCAAACATACGCGCAACGGGAAAGCTCAAACGTGCGGCGAGCTCCAGTGGCGGAAAGTCGTACGGAGGGAGCGGCGCCGGGATGACCCGGTTTGGATCCTGGCGATAGGCGGGGCTTTGATTGATGCGGTGCTCGCAGCCGTGCAGCGGCTCGTAGCGATACGGATCCGCGCGCTGCTCAACGGCAGCGGCCGCGCAGTAGAAGTCCCCAAAGTCGTAGAGACGATGCCAGGGCAGCGCGTCACCGAGACGGCTAAGGTCGCGCAACGCAACGATTCCGAGCAACGTTAATGCAAGGATCGGTAGAATCTTGCGCGCCCTCATTCACGTATTGCTTCGACGGGCGACGTGACGTTTACTCGCAGCCTCTCCTGCCGAGAGTTCCCGGCTTGTAAGGCCGAGGGACATTTGTGCGCGCAACGTTGCAAACATATTGCGCTTTGCCTAAACGTAGTATATAACCGTTGACATCGGCTGCCGCGTGCTACCGGCAGACGGGACTCTCTTCCACGGACGAAGCTGAGGTTGGGTGTGGCTCTTCGCTTTCGTACAACGCCGTTGCGGCGTTTCGTCTCCGTGCGCCGCGGGTGCGCACCATCTCTTCCGGCGCTGCAGGCGAGCGCCGACCGCGAGCGCGCGGTCACAGCACATTGGTATCTTTGCCGGCGCGCGGCGCGCCGTTTCATGCGGCGAGGCCTAGAGCGCGCCGACCTCGAGCAGGTGGCAGCAATTGGTTTGATCAAGGCGGTCGACCGTTACGACCGGTCGCAGCGAGCGCCGTTCGAGGCCTACGCGTGGCTGCTCGTCCTCGGCGAGCTCATGCACTATATTCGCGACAGCGAGCGGCTCGTGCGCGCGCCGCGCGGCGTACGCGATCTCGAGCGCCGGTGGGCGGCGGGAGAGGGGGAGCTTTGGCTGCTGCTCGGCCGCGAACCAAAGGCAGATGAGGTAGCCGCGCTCGTCGGAGTGACGGCGGCCGAGGTTCGCGAGGTCTACGCCTATCGCGCGAGCAGCCACATGCTCTCGTTCGAGGTTCTGGGCGCCCTGCAAACGGCAACGTCGTCCTACAGCATCGAACACATCGTCGACCGTTTGACCGTCGAGCGTATTCTGGCAACGTTACCGCCGCTGCAACGCCAGATCGTGGAGTCGATTCATCTCGACGGGGTAACCGTCGTCGAGGTGGCGCGGCGGCTGGGCTATTCACGACGCCACGTGACGCGCCTGCATCGCGCGGCGATCGAACGCTTGAAAAGCTCGCGCGACTACTTACAAGAAGTCATGTGAAGTAGCGACGCCGAAGAGCGGTTCGCAGTGTTCGCGTATCTTACGGCGGGCGAATCGCACGGCCCGGCGCTGGTGGGGATTCTCGATGGGATTCCCGCACATTTGCGGATCGACATCGCGGCGGTGAACGAGACGCTGGCGCGGCGTCAGGGCGGCTATGGGCGCAGCGCCAGAATGAAGATCGAACATGACGAGATCGAGTTTCTCGCCGGCGTACGGGGCGGGGAGACGCTCGGGTCGCCGATTGCGATCGTTATTCGCAACCGGGACTACTTAACGCCGAAGGTGCGCGCGTTGATGGATCCCATCAGCGGCAGCGGCGCTCCGTTGACCAACCCGCGTCCCGGCCACGCCGATTTTGCCGGCGCGCTGAAATACCGTCAGCGCGACCTGCGAAACGTTCTCGAGCGCGCAAGCGCTCGCGAGACCGCGATGCGCGTCGCGCTGGCAGCGATCTGCGGGCAGCTTCTCGAGACGCTCGGCATTTCGACGCGCAGTTGCGTCAGTCGGATCGGCGAGGTGGAAACGAGCTTCGACGATTGGGAACAGGCGGCGGTCGAGGCGAGCGACGTGCGCTCGCCCGATCCCGAGGCCTCCGCGCGGATGATCGAAGCGATCGACAGAGCGAAGAGCGCCGGCGATACGCTGGGCGGACAGTTTCTCATACGCATCGACGGGATGCCCGTCGGCTTGGGTAGCAACCGGCAGCCGAGCCAGCGGCTCGATGGGATCCTTGCCGGCGCGATCATGGGCATGCAGACGGTGCGCGCGGTGGAGATCGGGCTCGGCACGGAGGTAGCGGCGACGCCCGGCTCGCGCGCGCACGACGAGTTCGCCCTCGACGGTGCAAACGTCGTGCGCCGCAGCAATCGAGCCGGCGGCATCGAGGGCGGCATGAGCAACGGCGAGCCGATCGTCGTGCGCGTCTCGGTAAAGCCGATTCCGACGCTCATGAAGGCTCTGCCGTCGGTCAACTTGCACGAGCAGACCGACGCGCCGGCTACGATCGTTCGCAGCGACGTTTGCGTCGTGCCCGCCGCGGCGATCGTTGCGGAGGCAATGGTACGCCTCGCGCTGATGGGACCGGTACTCGAGAAGTACGGCGGCGATTCGCTGGAAGAGATGCTCGATAACTTCGCGCGAAGTACGAAGGCCGCAGCCGAGCTTTTCGTGCGGAGCCCCGGCGAACGCCGGCAGTGAAGCGCCACGTGGCGCTCGTTGGATTTATGGCGGCCGGGAAATCTTCGATTGGACGCAAGCTCGCGCGCCGGCTCGACTGTGTCTTCGTCGACACCGACGAGCTGATCGTGCGAGAGCATGGCGCGATCAGAGAGATTTTTGCGCGCGACGGTGAGGCGGCATTTCGCCGCTACGAACGCGAGGCAATCGAACGCGTGCTGACCGCGGACGACGCGGGGGTTATCGCGCTGGGCGGTGGCGCGATGACCCGCGGTGAGAATCGAGCCATTCTAAAGGATCGCGCGCACACGGTTTTCTTGCGGGTCTCCGCCGAGCGGATTCTGCAGCGGGTACGACGCAGCCGCGAGCCGCGGCCGCTTCTGGGCGCGCGCCCGAGTCTGGCGCGGATTCGCGCGCTGTACGAGGAGCGCATGCCGTACTATTCCGGCGCGGACCACGTGGTTGCGGCGGAGCGCATGACCGACCACGAGATCCTCGACGACATTTTGCTGTGGCTGAACGAGCAAAAGATCGCGCTTCGCTGACGGCGCGCAACGACGATCTGGCGTATCCGATCTTCGTCGCGCAGGACGCGCGCGACGAGCTGCGCCTGTTTCTGAAAAATGCCGGGGCGCCCGCAGCGATCCTCTGCGATGCGAGCCGTCCAGTGCGTACCGTAGCGGGTCAGGTCGCCGCGGCGGCCGGCGGCGTTCCCGTGTTGAGCCTAGCTTTGGGCGAGTCGCGCAAACGGCTGGCAACCGTCGAGCGGGTCGTCGACGCCTTGCTTGCCGCCGGCGTCGAGCGCGGCGCTTTCATCGTCGGCGTGGGCGGCGGGATACCGGCCGATCTCTTTGGTTTCGCCTGCGCGTCGTACATGCGCGGCCTCCGTTACGCTCACGTTGCGACGTCACTGGTTGCCATGGTCGACGCCGCGATCGGTGGGAAGACGGGCGTAAACGTGCGCGGCGGAAAGAACATCGTGGGCACCTTTGCCGATCCAATTGCAGTCTTTTGCCACGTCAGCGCGCTGCGCACGCTGTCGAACGACGGCTTTGCGGAGGGCCTCGCCGAGATCGTGAAGGCCGGGATCATCGAGGGCGGCGAGTTCTTCGATCGCTTAGAAGAGTTGTCCGGCGATCCGATTCGCCGTTGGCCGTGGGCCGAAGTCATTACGTCGGCAATCAAGGTCAAGACGATGGCGGTCGCCGACGACCGGCTCGAAGCCGGAGCGCGCGCGACGCTCAATCTCGGCCATACCTTTGCGCACGCGATCGAACGCGCCTCGAGATACCGCCTGTCGCATGGCAAGGCCGTCGCCTTGGGCCTGCGCGCCGCGGGGCTTTTGGCGCTGAGAACCGGACGCTTCAGCCGCCAGGAGCACCTGCGCGTGCTTACGCTCTTGACGCTTGCGGGGCTACCGTTGCAGACGTCGCTCGCCCCCGAGGCGATTCTCGACGCCATGCGCAGCGATAAGAAGAAGAGCGGGGGACGCTTGCGATTCGTTCTGCCGCGCGCGATCGGCGACGTTGAATATGGCGTCGAATGCTCCGGGCGTAGCGTGCGGGCCGTGCTCGAACGCTTGCGCCAGCCTCCCGAGAGTCTCCGTGCGCGCGGTTGATGTATTACCGGCTATCCGCTCCTCGCGTTTCGATCTGCCGCTTACCTACGATGCGGGCGACCTCGAGCTAAGCGTGGGCGACGTCGTCCGAGTTCCGCTCGGGCGACGCGAGGTACTCGGTTTCGTCGTCTCGCCGGTGCGCGAGGAGAACGCGCCGCGCGCCGCGCTGCGGAGCGTGCGCGAACGTCTGCAGGTGCCGCGCGCATTCGACGAGACGGGATTGCATCTCGCGCGATTCGTCGCCGAGCAATACCTCTGCACGCTCGGCGAGGCGCTCGAGAGCGTCGTGCTCGGCGCAGCCGTGCCGCGCATGCGCGATTCGTTGGTTCGCAGAGAGGCAACGCCGAACCCCAGACGTTATCCGTCGGTGCCGCGCCGGCTACTGCGGCTGATCTGGGAAGAGTTGGGCGATACCTTCACCCTCGAGCAGCTACTGCGTCATCCCGAAGCCAGGCGTACGGCGGATCGCGCCGCGCTGCTTGGGTACGTAAGAACGCTCGTTCGCGCCGGCGCGCTCGAGCGCGTCCGCATGCTGGTCGATCCTCGCACCGGAGAACGCCGGACGCGCGTGCTCGAGCCGGGCGCCGGCCGCGTCGCCGGCAAAAAGGCCGCAGCGTTAGCGGAGCTCGTGCGCGCGCGTCCCGGCATAACGCGCGCGGAGGCGGTGCTCGCGGGCTACAGCAATGCCGTCATCGTCCGAGCGCTGCGCGCGGAGGCCGTGGTCGAGCGGCTCGTGCCGCGCGCCCGCGGGCGCCAGGCGGCGCCGGCGCACGCGTCGAGTTTAGCGCTCACCGCGGAGCAGAGCGGCGCGCTGCACTCCATCGAGGTCGCGCTTGCGCGGCGCCGATTTGAGGCCATGCTGCTCTACGGGGTGACGGGAAGCGGTAAGACGCAAGTTTACGTCGAGGCTATCGCGCGTGTCTTGCGCGAGGGCGGAAGAGCAATCGTGCTCGTTCCCGAGATCTCCTTGACCCCGCAGACCGCCGCGCGCTTCGAGGCGGCCTTTGGCCATCGCGTGGCCGTGCTCCATTCGGGGCTCTCCGAACGCGAGCGCTTCGATGCGTGGGCTGCCTGTGCGCGCGGCGAGATCGACGTCGTCGTCGGTGCGCGCAGCGCCGTCTTCGCGCCCCTGCAAAACGTGCGCCTTACGGTCGTAGATGAGTCGCACGATCCTTCCTACAAACAGGACTCCGTTCCGCGCTACAGCGCGGTCGCGGTTGCCGCGGCACGCATGCGTTTCGAGAACGGCGTGCTGCTGCTTGGAAGCGCGACGCCGTCGCTCGAGAGCTATGCCGCGGCGAAACGCGGACAGCTCGCCCTGCTCGAGCTGCGCCAACGAGCGACCGCGCAGCCGTTACCGTCCGTCCGCATCGTCGACCTGCGTGCGGAGCACGAAAGCGGAAATCGTTCGATCTTCAGCACTGCGCTCGTTCAGGCGTTAGGCGAACGCCTTCGCAACGGCGAGAAGAGCATTCTCTTCGTGAATCGGCGCGGCAGCGCGGCGTCGTTGATCTGCCGAACCTGCGGCAATGCGCCGCATTGCCCGCGCTGCAGCGTCGCGCTCTCGGTGCATCGCGGCGAGGGAAAGCTGCGCTGCCACTACTGCGACTTTCAAGAGGCGATACTCACGCGCTGCCCGGCCTGCGGCGCGCAAAGCGTCGGCGAGCTCGGCATCGGGACGGAGCGCGTTGCGCAAGAGGTTGCGCGCCTCTTCCCACAGGCGCGGGTGCTGCGCATGGACTCGGATACGACGACGCGCGTCGGCGATCACGCGCGAATCCTGGCGGCCTTCGAAAGCCAGGGCGACGTCTTGGTTGGAACGCAGATGGTTGCCAAAGGACTGGATTATCCCACGGTAACGCTGGCGGCAGTCGTCGCAGCCGACCTCGGCCTCAACGTTGCGGACTTTCGGGCGGCGGAACGAAGCTTCGCGTTGATCGCGCAGGTCTGCGGGCGCAGCGGGCGCGGCCGTCACGGCGAGGCCATCGTTCAAACGTATTCGCCCGAGCATCCGGCGGTGCGCTTTGCAGCCGAACACGATTACGAGGGGTTTGCCAACGCCGAGCTGCGGGAGCGCGCAGAGGTGAACTTTCCCCCGAGCCGCCGCCTGCTCTACCTCGGGGTCATCGGACGCGATCGCAAGCGCGTAACTGCGGCGGCGCAGCGGTATGCCGCGATTCTACGCGAAGCCGGCGCCGGCGACGTTCTCGGGCCGGCACCCTATCCCGTGGCACGCGTCAACAACGAATGGCGGTACCGCATTGCGGTGAAGACCCGGGCGCCCAAGACGCTGCGCGCGATTCTTCGCGAACGCATTCTTCCGGTCGCGCGCGGCGAGACGAAGACCCGGTTGGCCATCAACGTCGATCCGTAGCAGGGCCCCGCTAGGGCGCGCTTCTCGCCGGTTAGGATTTCTTGGAGCGGCCCTTCCCCTTCGCGCTCTTAGCCGGGACGCTCGCGCGTTTGAGTGCTTTCGTTAGGCGCGACTTTTTGCGCGCGGCCTTGTTCCGATGAACGATGCCCTTGCCGGCGGCCCGGTCGTAGGCGCCCTCGGCGAGCTTCGCCTCGGCTGCGTCGGTCGAATCGACGGCTCGCTTGTAAAGGGTCTTGAGGCGGTTCTTAGCGCTCTTGTTGCGCGTTTCGCGTTTTTCGGATTGGAGGGCCCACTTTTCGGCGGCCTTGATATTCGGCAAGAAGACTCCTTATACGAGCGACGATTGGCGGAACGGCGTGTATCATAGCAGGCCCGCGCAATGAGTGTCTACAGGTTCCCTTGCGCCGCAAGCAGGATACGGCGGTAGCTGTCGTAGCGGCTCTGGGCGATCGCGCCGTTGCCGGCCGCCTCCTTAACAGCGCACTCGGGCTCCTGAAGGTGGGTGCAGTCGGCGAACCGGCAGGACGCCACATATTCCCGCATCTCCCGAAAGCTGTGGGCCAAGGTGGCCGGCTCGACCTCGCCGAGCCCGAACTCGTTGATTCCAGGACTATCGATCAGGAAGCCATCGTCGAGCCGATAGAGCCGCGCCGCGGTCGTCGTCTGACGTCCGAGCCCATGCCGCGAAAGCTCGCCCACGACGGTGTCGCCGCCCAGCGCTCGAAAGATGGTGCTCTTTCCGACGCCGGAGTTTCCGACCAGCAGGGCGTGCCGGCCACGCAGCAGTTCGCGAAGCTCCTCGATTCGCTCGCCGGACTTCGGATTGATGGCGATTGTCTGATACTGCATACCCGCGTACAGGTCGAGCAACTCGCGCGCCGGCGCCGGTTCGGCGAGATCGGGTTTAGTAAAGATGACCGCGGCTGCAATTTCTTCCAGCTCGGCGAAGGCGAGTAACTGGTCGAGCGTCGCCAGGCGCGGCGCGGGATTCGCAAGCGCCGTGACGGTCACGAGCAAGTCCACGTTGGCCGCCATCGTCTTCGCGCGGCCCCGCGAGCTTAGGCGTTCCAGCCGGCGATGGCGTGGCTCGGCGCGTTCGACCACGGCTTGGCCATCCTCGAGCAGGCGCACGTGCACGACGTCTCCGGGTACGGGCATAAAGCGCCGTCCCCGCATGCGTCGAAGTTGCGCGATCCGCGGCAACGTTTCGCCGTCGATCGATATCCATGCGGAGTTCTTTCCGGTGGACACGACGAACGCTCGGTGTAACGTGAGCTATCTTACCATCAGCGTTGCCGGGAAGCCGGAGGCTTCGCGACAAGAGGAGATCGAGGGCGTCGTGCGCGCTCGCGGCGGCCGCGTGACCTGGCGCGTCAATCCGTCGGTCGCACGATCGTACGCGTTGCTCGATCTACCGGAGGCGTTCGACGAAAACGAACTTCCCGCAGCGGCGGGTGAAGTCGTGTATGGCGGGATCGTCATTGCTTGGGCAGTTTTTCCAACCGTGCTCGAAGCCTTGCCGTACCTTTACGATGCGCTCGGCGGACCGGGGCGCCCGGCCGGCGTTCTCGCCTGCTTCCCCTGCGAGAACGGCGTGATCGTCGAGTGGGACCCGCAGGTCTCGCGGATCGAGATTTTGCTGCGGCTCATCGACGTCGAACTGCGCCGCTTCAATAGTGGACGAACGGCTCAACTGCTCTCACCGCCGGAGCCGGTCGTGCTCGCCAGGATCGCCGCAAGCGGTCTGCAGGCGCCGGAGATCGGCGAACGCCGCATTCTGGAAGTGCTCATCGATGATGCCCGCCCTTAACTCGCTCTCGCAATACGTCGGCGTCTCCGACGTCGTCGACGTCATTGCGACGAGCATCCTCATCTACTACGTGCTGCTTTTGATCCGCGGCACGCGAGCGGTGCAGATTCTTATCGGGATTCTGGTCCTCGTCGGATTGCTCGGCGTCGCGACGCTCTTCCATCTCAATCTGCTCGGCACGATCTTACGGCTGCTCCTTGTCGGCGCGGCCGTCACGGTTCCGATTGTGTTTCAGCCGGAGTTGCGGCGCGCGTTGGAACAGATCGGGCGAGGCGGATTCTTCCGGATGCAGGCCGACGAGTCCGAGCCGTTTCCGGGGCGCCCGGAGGACCGGACGATTGCAGCGCTTGCGCGCAGCGCCTTCTTTTTGAGCGGGAGCCGTCGCGGCGCCCTTATCGTTATCGAACAGCAGAGCGGCCTAAAGGAGATCTGCGAAACCGGGACAGCACTGCACGCCGATCTCTCAGAGGATCTGCTGTTGACGATCTTTACGCCGCCCTCTCCGCTGCACGACGGGGCGGTCGTAGTGCACGAGGGCCGAATCGCGGCAGCCGGATGTCTGTTGCCCCTTGCCGAGCGTCCTCCCAGCGGGCAACGCATGGGGACGCGCCATCGCGCGGCGCTGGGCCTGAGCGAACAGACCGATGCCGTCGTGCTCGTCATCTCGGAGCAGAATGGCGCAATACGCATCGCGCGAGCGGGCAAGCTCTCGCGCCCGGTTGACGAGGAGCAGCGTTTAGCGAAGATGCTCCTTGCGGTCACGCGGCCGTCCAGGCGAGGGCGCCGCCGGCAGGGCGATCTCATTGCAACCCTGCGCTCACGTTTGCGCGCGCCGCGTGACGCCTCGGAGTCGCGCGTTTCCTGGACCGATCTCCAGTCTTAATGGAGCTGCTTCGAAAGAACTTCGAACTGAAAGCCCTTGCCGTCGCGCTCGCGATTGTGGGTTGGGCGTACTTCCGCCTTGCCGGAAATCCGCTCCTTACGAGCGGTCCGTTCGAGCAGCAGTTGTCGATCCCGATTTTGGCGGTGAATCTCCCGCTGGGCTACGTGGCGCGCTTCACCGATCACGAGGCGATCGTCACGGTAGAGACCAAGCGCGGCGCGCCGCCCGTTAAACCCGAGGAGATCAAGGCGGCCCTGGACCTTTCGGGCAAGGGAGCGGGAATTTATAACGTGCCCGTGCAGCTCGTGGCGCCGGATATCGCGGTGCAGAGTCTGAGTCCGGCCTCCGTGACGCTCAGCATCGAACGATTTGAGGTGCGGAGTTTCCCGATCTCCGTGCACTACATGGGCTCGCCATCCAACGGAATCGTCGTAAATGCGCCGCAGTTGCGCCCCACCGTTGCGACGGTGCGCGCTCCGACCTCGCTCTTGGCGCAGGTCGCGGCCGTGCGCGTCGACGTTCCCTTGCCGGCCGAACCAAAGGCACTCGACGAGATGGTGCGTCCGGTGCCCGTCGACGCCGCGGGCGCCGAAGTGACCGGTTTGCAAGTGACGCCCGACCTGGTACACGTCAAACTTCGCTTCGTGGAGACGGGTGCGAAATGAGCCCGCTTTTTGGAACCGACGGGGTGCGCGGCGTCGCAAATCGCGAGCTCACTCCGGAGCTGGCGTTTCGCATCGGCCGCGCGGCGGCCGGCGTGCTGCATGATGGCGGAACGCGCGACCGGCCATTCGTCGTCGGACGCGACACGCGGATCTCCGGCAGCATGCTCGAAGCGGCGATCGTCGCGGGCATTACGTCCGCGGGGCACGACGCGCTGCTGGCCGGCGTCCTTCCGACGCCTGCAGTAGCTCGCATCGCGCGAGAAGTCAATGCCGCGGCCGGCGTGGTCATCAGCGCATCGCATAATCCGGTCGCCGACAACGGCATCAAGCTCTTTGCGGGCGATGGTTTCAAGCTTTCCGACGAGCTCGAACGGCGAATCGAAGCCTCGTTGGATTCGCCGGAACTCCCCCGCCCGATTGGCACGGCGGTCGGCGTCGCGCGTCCGGCGCAGAATCTGGGTCGCCACTACTATCAGGAGCTATACGCGGGTGAACCGCATCTAACCGGTTTGCACGTTGTCGTCGATGCGGGCTTCGGCGCGGCCTACGCGATCGCGCCCTACGCGCTGCGGAAACTCGGCGCCAACGTCGTCGAGCTCAACTGCGAGAACGACGGCGCTCGAATCAACGTCGAGTGCGGCGCGACCGACTTGCGCGAGCTGCAACGCGCCGTTCGGAGCTACTCTGAGAGCGGCGCGGCAGGTGCCATCGGCGTTGCGTTCGACGGCGACGCGGATCGCGCGCTCTTCGTGGACGAGACGGGGGCGATTCTCAGCGGCGATCATGTGATGTTTGTCATCGGTAAAGAGATGCACGCGCGGGGCGAGCTGGCCGCCGACACGATCGTCGCAACGGTGATGAGCAACATCGGCTTCGAACGCGCGCTGCGTAAGCACGGAATCGACCTGATTCGCACGGCGGTGGGGGACCGTTACGTGCTCGAGCGAATGCGCGAAGGCAACTACGCGCTGGGCGGCGAGCAATCGGGACACGTTATCGACTTTCGTTACAACACGACCGGTGACGGTCCCCGAACGGCCGTAACGCTGCTCGGCATCGTAGCGGCGCGGCGCGTCGCGCTGCACGAACTCGTAAGCGAGGTGCGCATCGCGCCACAGATCCTGGTCAACGTTGTGGCGCGGGACGACGAGGTGCTGACGCTCCCGTCGGTGCGCGAAGAGATTGCGTCCGCGCAGTCCGTGCTCGGGGATGCGGGACGGCTGCTCATTCGGCCCTCGGGTACCGAGCCGCTAATTCGGGTCATGGTCGAGGGTGAGGACCGTGCGACAATCGAGCAGATCGCCGGTCGTATTGCTTCCCGGATCGAGCAGGAGGTCAAGCGCTTAGCGGCGCCGTAACCGGGATAATCCGGTAAACCGGAAGGTCCAGGGAGGGCGCCGGTGCGGTATGCAGAAGCGCCCGGCATCGAGGGTTTCCCGAAACGTCAAACTATCGGGAGACTCCCATTGCCTAAATAGGTCACTGAGTCGGGACGCCGAGTCCCGAGCGGGGGATATCCCGGTAGGGGTGAGTGGGCCGGTCGGCCCTAGGGCGAATCTTTCCCGCCCGAACCCGTCAACTAACCCCGCAAGTGTCGTGGAAGAGGAGCGATGTCTTGCGTTACGCGTTAGCTGCTGGGGCGTTTGCCCTTATCATCGCCGGTTTGAGTCCTATAGCTCAAGCCCATACCGTCACGTCCGGAGTCGACTACACGGGTAGCTCCGCTTCGGTGAACGCGCAGGCCTTGAGCCCCGACGTGGCCGAGTGGACCTCGCGTCTCGTGATCAGCGGGCCGGCCCGCCATCGTGGCGCCATCGAGCGCTTCACGGGCTCGGTTCTCGCGCGAACCTCGCGAATGGCTCACGCGCTGACCAACAGCGCGCTGCGGTTTCTTGGCGTGCCCTACGTCTTCGGCGGAACCAGCACGGCGGGATTCGACTGCTCGGGCTTCGTCCAGCACGTCTTCGCAATGCTCGGCATCGGCCTGCCGCGGACCGCCGACGCCCAGTACGACGTCGGGCGTCCGGCGGTCGGAGGACCGCGCCCCGGCGACCTCGTTTTCTTCGACACGTACGGCGGCGTCTCGCACGTCGGCATCTACCTCGGCGGCGGCAAGTTCGTCCACGCAAGCTCCAGCCACGGCGTGATGGTCAGCCACCTTTCAGACTCGTATTGGGCGGCCCGGTACGTCGGGGCCAAGCGACTCATCGCGAGCCGCTGACGCTCTAACGCCTTCGCGTTTCCAGCCCGATTGCCGCGGCGCGCGCGGGCTTGCCGTTTCGCGCGCCATCTGCGAAGCTATGGGCTTGTACGAAGCGATGGGGTGTAGCCAAGCGGTAAGGCAGCGGACTTTGACTCCGCCATGCGTTGGTTCGAATCCAGCCACCCCAGAAAGATAGGCTCGAGGCGTCTGGATAGGATGCCTCAGAGACGCTCGTCGCGGCACGTCCATGTGCCGCTCCTGCTCCCGGCCTCCTCGCTCTCGGCATCCTGCCTCCGCTCGTCGTGCCGAGGCTCTTCAGCATCCCATCCAAACGCCTCTCGCCAGAACGCAGCCTCACGAGCTTCTCGGCTGGGGTGACGGGACGCGCCCGTCGAAAACTTATACAGGACCGTTGACGAAAGGCGGGGCGCCATGAACGTAAGGCTGGGCTGTAAAGCGTTAAGCGCGGTTATCGGAGTTGCATTGATTGGCGGTTGCGCATCGCAGACGCAAATTGTGCCGCAGAGCGCGTTGCAGAGTAGCGCGGCGGCGTGGCACGGCAATGCAATACCCGCGTGCGCTGGAAGCCGGATTGGACAAGCGCAGTGCGACGTGCTCATCGAGCTGGGTCCGATCCGTCCCGCGTATCAAGGGTGGACAGCTGCGAAGCTGGAGAAGGCATATAACCTGCCGTCGTCCACGAAAGGCGCGGGGCAAACCGTTGCGGTCGTCGACGCATACGACAATCCCAATGTCGCGAAAGATCTCGCCGAATACCGCTCCGCTATGGGATTACCAAAAGCGAACTTCGCGAAATACAATCAAAAAGGGCAGAAGGGCAACTATCCCGATGGAAGTCCCGGCTGGGGCGTTGAGATCGATCTCGACACTCAGATGGCCTCGGTGAGCTGCCCGAAGTGCAGGATCGATCTCGTTGAGGCGAGCTCCAATACCTGGGGTGACCTCTATGTTGCCGAACAAGAGGCGGTAAAGCTCGGTGCGACGATCTTGAGCAATAGTTATAGCGGTAGCGGTGGAGACTGTTCGTACTTCGATACAAAGGGCGTGACGTATCTCGCGAGCGCCGGCGACAACGGGCTCGGAATCGGGTTGCCGGCCGCCTGCGACGACGTCGTGTCAGTCGGCGGTACCGTGCTTAGCTCGTGCAACAACGAACGCGGTTTCTGCGAGACGATTTGGCCCGATTCAGGCGGCGGATGCGCCCCAGGGCGCAAGCCGCCATGGCAGCACGATAAGACCTGCAAAGGGCGGTTGGCTAACGACGTTGCGGCTGTCGCCTCAGACGTAGCGGAGTACGACACGTACGAGGAAGGCGGCTGGCTTCCGATTGACGGCACGAGTATCTCATCGCCGCTCGTGGCGGGCATCTTCGGGCTCGCCGGCAACTCCACGCACCAGGAGGGCGGAAGAACGTTCTGGCTGCCGGCGCACCACAAGTATCTCTACAAGCTAACGAGTCCGCGGTACAGCGAACAAGGCGGCTGGGGTTCGCCGAAAGGCATCGGCGCGTTCTAGCCCGATTTTCGGGTGCTGCTGTCACACAATACTCGCTTCGGGCGCCTTTCAAAAGGAGCGTCGCGAACTTGAGAATCGGCAACAAAGCTTTGGGCATGCTGCTCGCGCCTGCATTGATTGCAGGCTGCGGGCAGCCGCAGCTAGTGCCTGCCAACCCAATGCTAGTAAACGACGCTATGCTTGTGCGCGCGGGGCCGGTCTGTACGGGAAGCCGCATAGGCCAGGCGCAGTGCGACGTGTCCATTGAGCTCGGGTCACTCCATCAGACCTCTTCAGGTTGGACGGCCGGACAACTCGAGAAAGCCTATGACTTGCCGTCATCCAGTAAAGGTGAAGGCCAGACCGTCGCCGTCGTCGACGCGTACGACAACCCCCGCGTTGCAAAAGACCTCGCGGTATACCGTGCGGCGATGGGTTTGCCGAGGGTGACTTTCAAGAAGTACAACCAGCTGGGCGAGCAGAGCAACTATCCCTCGGGTAGTCCGACATGGGGCGTCGAGATTGCCCTCGACGTCGAGATGGTCTCGGCGAGCTGTCCAAAGTGCAGGATCTACCTTATCGAGGCGGACTCGAACGAGTGGCGCGACCTTGGCGCGGCCGAAGCGGAAGCGGTAAAGCTTGGCGCCACGATCGTGAGCAACAGCTACACCAGCTCGCATGGCGACTGTTTGGATTTCGATACGAAGGGCGTCACGTATCTCGCCAGCTCCGGCGATAACGGATATGGGGTCTTCTACCCGGCGGCATGCCGCGCAGTCGTCGCGGTCGGCGGCACCCAGCTTTCGAAGAGCGGCGGCAAACGCGGCTTCAGCGAGAGGCTGTGGAGCTATTCCAACGGAGGCTGCTCCACCCAGCCGAAGCCGCCCTGGCAGCGCGACAGCAACTGCAAGCACCGGGTCGCCAACGACGTCGCCGCGGTCGCGGAAGGGGTCGCGGAATACGACACTTATCCCGAAGGCGGCTGGTTTGTGGTACAAGGGACGAGCATCTCGTCTCCGCTGCTGGCCGGGGTCTTCGGTCTCGCCGGCAACTCAACGCACGAAGACGGCGGCCGGACCTTCTGGTTTCCCGCGCACCACAAATACCTGTACCAGCTTACGAAGCCACGTTATAGCCGGCAAGGCGGATGGGGATCGCCCGAAGGCATCGGCGCCTTCTAGCTAGTGCGACCCGGCGAAGCCGGTGTCACACTAGCCTCTTTTGGCGCATTCTTATATTATAAAGGGAGCGCTCCCTCACCGCGTGGGGTGAGGACGCGCGGCTATCGAGTTTTATCGGTTCGAACGTTGCTGAAAGGCTTGGAGCGCCATGAACGTAAGAATCAGTAGCACAGCTTTTGGGCTGCTACTAGCGCCTGCGATTATCGCCGGCTGCACAACCCACGCGCAACTTATTCCGCAGAATGCCCCGCAAGCAGAGGTTGGCGCGGTTACGCCCGCGGTCCCCGCCTGCGCCGGAAGCCGTATCGGTCAGGCGCAGTGCGACGTGCTCGTCGGGATTGGTCCGCTCATCTTTGGCTGGCACGGCTATACCGCCGCGGAGATCGAGAAGGCGTACAGCTTACCGTCATCCACTAAAGGTGAAGGCCAGACCGTCGCGGTCGTCGATGCCTACGATAATCCCGACGTCGCAAAGGATCTCGCGTATTACCGTTCCTCGATGGGGCTGCCGAAGGCAAAGTTTGCCAAGTACAACCAACAAGGGCTGCAGCATAACTACCCCGAGGGCAGCCCAGATTGGGGCGTCGAGATCGTTCTCGACGTCGAGATGGTCTCGGCGAGCTGCCCGAACTGCAACATCGATCTCGTGGAGGCAGACTCCAACGCCTGGACTTCCCTCGAGGCGGCGGAACGAACGGCGGTAAAGCTGGGTGCGACGACCATCAGTAACAGTTACGGCGGCACGGGCGCAAACTGTTCGGCTTACGATGATAAGGGCGTCACGTATCTCGCGAGTTCCGGCGATCAGGGATTAGGAATCTCGAAGCCGGCCTCTTGCGACGACGTCGTCGCCGTCGGGGGCACCGTGCTGATGCCGGCCAAGAACAAACGAGGTTACACCGAGACGATCTGGAGCGATTCCGGCGGAGCCTGTTCCACCGAGCCCAGACCCGCCTGGCAACACGACGACAGGTGCACGAACCGGTTCGCCGACGACGTATCGGTCGTCGCCGTGAACGTCGCGGTATACGATACCTACGGCGGCGCCAGCGGCTGGATCAAGGCTTCCGGCACCAGCATTTCGTCTCCGTTCCTCGCGGGCGTCTTCGGTCTAGCAGGAAACTCGGCGCATCAGCAGGGCGGGAAAACATTCTGGTATCCGAAGCATGAGAAGTACCTCTACCAGCTGACGGTCCCGCGCTACAGCATTCAAGGCGGTTGGGGATCACCGGAGGGCATCGGCGCGTTTTAACCTCATAGCGTGGCGACGCTTCACGTAACCAACGGCGACGGTGCGCTCTACGTCCTGAAGAAGGCCGGCATCTTAGGTACCCACCTGGCTTGGCAGGACGCGCTCAATGACGGTCCCGTTCCCTCCGGGTTATCGCTCGAGGAGTTGAGCGCGATGCGCGCCCATTACCTTGCCTCGCGAGGCTTTGGCGCTCCCATCAAGCTCATTCACGACTTCGAACGCCGCGACGCAACGCTGCGGCGAGCCTCCGAGTTCGACGAGGTCGTGCTTTGGTTCGAGCACGATCTGTACGATCAGTTGCAGCTGCTCCAGACGCTGACCGTGCTGGAGGAGCTGAATCTCGATCCGGGGCGGGTAGCGACCGTGCAGAGCGACGCGTACTTGGCGAATATGACGGCCGACGAGATTCTGCCGCTGCTCCAGCGGCGCCGGACGGCAACCGCCGCGATCTTCAAGTCGGCGCGGCGCAACTGGGAACGCTTCACCGCGTCGTCAGCCAGTGAGCTTTACGTTGCAGCAGGCGAGGAGGCCATCGGCCTGCCGTTCCTGCGGGCCGCGTTGCGGCGCCTCTGCGAGGAGTATCCTTGGACCCGCGACGGCCTTTCACGGTCGCAGCGCCAAGCGCTCTATGCGGTCGTTCAAGGCGCCGCCCGGGTAGACGAACTTTTCGCGCGGTCGCAGGCGCGCGAAGAGGCCTCGTTTCAGAGCGACCGCGCGTTCTCGATCATGCTCGACGAACTCAGCCGCAGCGACGGAGCGCTCATCGAGAGTGGAGAGGGTGTCGTTCTAACGGCGCTCGGCCGCCGGGTTCTTGCGGGCGATGCCGATTGGCTCGACGAGCACCCCATCGACCGCTGGATCGGCGGCGTTCATCTCGAAACCGGCAGGTGCACGCGGTGGGATGAGGACAGCGCGCATTTCGTATGAATAGCCACAATGGTCGCAAGGCGATGCAAACCATGGCCCCGAAACCGACCGCAAGAATGCCTAACGACGAGCTCAACATCATGCTGAGAGCCGAAAACGACGGGGAGACCCTCGTTTTCGCGCTCAACGGAAGCCTCGACCTCGCGACGGCGCCGACCGTTCGCGCCGCGCTTCTCGACGCCATCGAGAAGTCGAACCACAATCTGATCGTGGATCTGTCGCAGCTCGAGTTTCTCGACTCGACCGGGCTGGGCGTGCTGATCGGCGCGCATCGCCGGACCGCAGAGCACCACGGAACCTTTCGTTTGGTCATCAGCAACGGACCGATCTCGCGCCTGCTCAACATCACGGGCTTGATCGCGGTCTTCAGCGTCTACCGCTCGCTGGAGGATGCTCGTCGCGAACGCCACCGTCTAGGCGCCTCGTAAGGAACCTTAAGCTCCGCCGTACGCCTCGTCGAGCAGCTCGACGAGATGCTTTACCTGCGCCGCGTAACGCGCATCGCGTAGACCCGCCGCCACCTGAATTGCGCAGCCGGGATTTCCAGTGACGACGATCGTCGCCCCGCTGCGCTCGATTGCCGCGACTTTCCGCCGCTGGAGGCGCCCGGCCATCTCCAGTTGCGTGAGATTGTAGGTTCCGGCGCTGCCGCAGCAGAGCGCGCTCTCGTCCATCTCCACGAAACGAAGGCCGGCGATGCGCGCGAGCAGACGGCGCGGTGCACCCCAGACGCGTTGCGCGTGCACGAGATGACAGGGCTCCTGATAGGTAACCGTCGCGTCGATTGCACGGGGTGCGGCCGGCAAATCCATCGCGTCGAGCACCTCGCTGATGTCGCGCACGCGCTTGGAGAACTCGCGCGCCCGTTGCGCCCACGCGGCGTCGCCGGCGAGCAGCTCGCCGTACTCTTTGAGCGCGCTGCCGCAGCCGGCAGCATTGACGACGTACACATCCGCGCCGCTGCGCTCGAATGCGACGATGTTCACCTTGGCAAGCTCGCGGGCAAACTCCGGCTCGCCCGCATGGGTTGCGATCGCGCCGCAGCAGCCTTGAGCCGCGGGCACGACCGTCGAGAGTTTCGCGCGGCGCAGCATGCGTACCGTCGCTTCATGAACGTTTCCGAATGCGATCGGCATGATGCAGCCGGTGTGGAGAAACGCCGTCCCTTCGGGCTGCGCAACTTCGAAGCGCTGGTTGGCTGCTACGAAGAAGCGCGAGGGTATCGCGGGAGCCAGCTTTGCGATCTCGCCCAGGCCGCCGGCTCGCGCCAGCCATGCTAAGCCCGTCTGCTGCGCGAAACGCAAGGCCCGCGCCGCGATGCGCATCAGGCGCAAATCTTTAAAGAGCGCGCGCAAGAGCAGCCTTCGGGTGAAGCGACGCGACTCGGAGTCGTGCGGGGCCTCGGCGCGGCGAATCTGCGCGCGTGCGTTTTCGACCAGCGCTCCGTAGCGAACCCCGGAGGGACAGACCGCTTCGCAGGCGCGGCAGTCCAGACACTGGTGCATCTGCTCGACGAAGCCGGCGCTGCGCAGATCGAGCCGCGACTCGGCGACCTCTTTGATGAGACTAATCCTGCCGCGTGGACCGGAGGTTTCTGTCATAGTTTCGAGATAGGTCGGGCAGGACGGCAGACAGAGACCGCAGCGAATGCACGCGTTAAAGATGGAAGCGTCGGGCTGATCGGTACCGCTGAAGCCCGCCAGCGCGTGTTCGGTCATCGGCTTCGTGTTGGCTTCGCCCGCAACGAACGAGCATTCCCGCCGGAACGGGGCGAGCAGTGATGGAGGTAGCGTGAAGAGACGGATCAAGGTGGCGGTGACCGGCGCGGCCGGCCAGATCGGATATGCGCTGCTCTTTCGGCTCTCGTCCGGCCAGATGTTCGGCCCGGATACCGAGCTGGAGCTCCAGCTGCTCGAGTTGGAGCCGGCGCTGGGAGCACTGGGCGGCATCGTCATGGAGCTGGAAGATTCTGCCTTTCCGTTGCTCAAGAGCGTACGGACCGGCTCGGACGTCAACGAGGCCATGCGCGGCGTAAACTGGGCGCTCTTGGTCGGTGCCGTGCCGCGCAAGGCCGGCATGGAGCGCTCCGATCTCTTGCGCATCAACGGCGGAATCTTCACCGAACAAGGGCGGGCAATCAACGAGCACGCCGCCGACGACGTGCAGGTTTTCGTGGTCGGCAATCCGGCCAACACCAACTGTTTGATCGCAATGAATAACGCGCCGCGAATCGCGCACGATCGCTTCTTTGCAATGACCACGCTCGACGAGCTGCGCGCGCGCGCCCAACTGGCGCGCAAGGCCGGCGTCGACACGACCGCGATCGCGAAAATGGTGATTTGGGGGAATCACTCCACCACGCAGTTCCCCGACTTTGCGCACGCGACGGTGGGCGGGAAGGCCGCGCAGGAGGTCATCGAGCGCGAATGGCTCGAGGGTCCCTTCGTTGCGACCGTGCAGAATCGCGGCGCCGAGGTGATCAAAGCACGCGGAGCCTCCTCGGCCGCCTCGGCGGCCAACGCCGCGACGGTCGGCGTTTACAATCTGACGCACGATACGCCGCCGGGCGAACTCTACTCGGTCGGCCGCTGCTCGCACGGCGAATACGGCGTCGATCCGGGATTAATCTTTTCATTCCCCTCCCGCACCGAGAATGGGGTCTCACGCATCGTAGAGGACCTCTTTCACGATGAGTTCGGCAAGCGAAAGCTCGCGGAGACGCTGGACGAGCTTCGCAAGGAACGCGACGCGGTCAAAGAGTTGGGGCTGATTCCAAGCTGAGCGGGACGGACTCGCTGTGCTCGCGGACGAACTACGAGAGAGATGAGCGGTTCCCGGCGTAAGCAACCCGATCTCGACCTGATCCACGTGAACGTGGCGTCGGTTGCGGGCGCCTACACCGTTGGCAGCATCTCGTTCTTCCGCTACATCGTGCGGTTGGGCGAGCTCGGTCTGCCGCTCTCCCTGGCCGATCAAGAGGCGGTCGATATCCTCTCGGCGATTCCGCACGCGCTGGGTCCGGAGGACGAAGTGGCCTTCGTATCCGGACGCGGCTGGCGCGTCGTTCCGGCGCAAGGCGATTTGGATTGGCCCGTGCTGGAAGCGACGCCCGAACGCTTGCATAGTGCCTTAGAGCGAGCGCGCAGCCTGCTCTGGATGCATGCGGCACAGTTTGCGGTTAGCGTCGGCGAGATCGCTTCGATCGAAGAAGAGCTCGATGCGGTTTACGGCGTCATCATGCGCGCCCAAGCCGCCGGCGTTGCCGTCAACGTCTCCTATGTAGCCTGAGGAAGTCGGTTTCGTCGGAATGACGACGCTGTTCGAGCTTCCGCTGACCGGTGCCGGCGGCGAGCCGATCTCCTTCGCACGCACGATAAACTCGCACGGCTTGGCGCGTCTTCCGCCGGCGAAGGTGCAGACGTCACCGCTGCGCTATCTGCGAGCGCTTCGCCTCGGCGAGCGCGTCGTCGAAGTGGTGCTCGAGGAACGCAATGGCAGGCTCTTGGGAGCTTCGACCTCGCGGCTTGGCGCGCGCGATCGCGAGCGCGTTCGCACGTCGGTCGCGCGAATGTTTCGCCTTCACGACGACCTCGCACCCTTCTACGCGTTGATCTCCGGCGACGAACGGCTCGGATGGGCGGCCACCGGCGCGGGACGAATCCTCGCCAGTCCGACGGTCTTCGAAGACGTCATCAAGACGATCTGCACCACCAACTGCGCATGGTCGGCAACGGTGCGCATGACGACCGCACTGGTGGAGCTAGGAGCCGGCGCCTTCCCCGAACCGCTGCTGCTGGCACGCACACCGCCGAGCTGGTATCGGGAGGTGGCGCGCATGGGGTACCGAGGACCGTACATTCTTTCGATTGTCAAGGAGGTCGCGACGGGCCGCCTCGATCTCGAAGACCTGGCACGCATGCGGGACGACGTTGCGCTGGAGCGAGAGCTGTTGTCGCTCCCGGGAATCGGGCCGTACGGCGCGGCGCACGTGATGCAACTGCTCGGACGTCATCGCCCACTGGTCTTAGATTCGTGGACGCGCCCGAAGTTTCTGAGCCTAAGCGGAAAGAAGAAGGCCGCGGACTCAACGATTCGCCGAACGTTTTCGCGCTACGGCGAATATGCGGGTCTTGCGTTTTGGCTCTTCCTGACGCGCGGCTGGAGCGTGGCCGGAGAAGAAGAAGAGGGCAAGCGGACTCTAGCGCAATAACCCCCCAAATGCGCTGCTCGAAATCAGTTCTGGCCGCCCTTTTGGTCGCGGCCTTTTTGCCGTTGCAAGCCGTCGCCGGAACCACCGGCGCGATTCGCGGACGCGTTCTAGATAGCGCGACCAAGGCGCCCGTTGCGGGCGTCGTCGTCACGGCCAACGCCCCTTCGGCGAGCGTCACGTCGATCTCCGACGCCAACGGAACGTTTGCGTTCCTTACGCTTCTGCCCGATACGTACACGCTCTCGTTTAGCAAGAGTGGTTACGAACCGTTGGCCCAACCGGGACTTACGGTCTTCGCCGATCAGGTCCAAAGCTTCGACGCGTCGCTGGTTCCGGCGCTCAAGACGATCGGCCACGTGGTTGCGGAATCCGCGGCGAGCTTAGTGAAGCCCGGAACGACCGGCGACGTCTATTCGATCAATGCCGCAGGGCAACGCGCCACGCAAGGCCTGACCGGTCCCGGCAGTCTCAACAACGCGTATGGCGCAATCGCATCGGTGCCCGGCGTCTCGCTCGATACCGGCGAGAATAGCTGGTGGCAGACCGTCCACATCCGCGGCGGCGATATCGATCAAGTCGGCTACGAGCTCGACGGCATTCCCGTCAATCGCGCGTACGACAACGCACCGCAAACGATGCTTTCGAGCCTGGGCAGTCAGGAAGTGCAGGTCTACACCGGCGGCGTGCCGGCCAGCTCGGACGCGCAAGGGATCTCCGGATACGTCAATCAGGTGATCAAGACCGGCACCTATCCCGGCTACGCCGACGCGAATCTCTCGGTCGGTTATCCGGCGTTCTACCACCAAGCCTCGGTCGAAGTGGGCGGCTCGACGCCCGATCGCAACTTCAGCTACTACGTCGGTCTCGGCGGAAGCAATCAGGGCTTTCGCTACGTGGACGACAACGATGGAGCGAGTATTCCCGACTCGTTTTTCTATCCGGTCAGTGCCGTTCCCGGATTCATGTGCTTTACCAACTCCTGTGCGTCGGAGAAGTACTCGAACGGGTACGTCTACACCGGGGCGCCCTCGCCGCTACTCTTCACGAGCGGGCTCGGCTTTGCGCTGGCGACTCAGTCGCTGCGCGACTCAATCGTCAACGTGCACATCGGCGTGCCGCACCACAACAGCGGCTTGCGCGACGATATTCAGGCGCTCTGGATGACGAGCGAAAGTCTGAACCAGTACTATAGCTCGGCCAATGACTTCGGCGCCAACGTCGTTCAAGCACTCTATGGGCCGCTGACCTGGGACGATTCGTACCTCTACCATGGGCCCTCGATGCAGCCGTTCCAGCAGTCGCTCCTGCGCAAGTACTACTATCCGTCGAGTCCGCCGCACGATTTTCAGGGTTTGTTGCCCGATAACATTCGCGATCCCAACGACAACGGCGTAGCCGCTGAGAAGCTGCAGTACCAGCATGAGTTCAGCTCGGATTCGTTCCTGCGCTTTTACGGCTACGCCATGTATTCCAACTGGGACATCAACGGCTACAACTCGGACGCCCAGCCGTACTATGGCTGGGAGCTGCCGTACTTTCTACCCGATCACACCTACGGGTTCAATCTGAGCTACGAGAATCAGCTCAGCGGGCAAAACCTGCTAAGCGCCTCGGCCGCCTACACGTATTCCACGCTGCAGCGCTACGACGTCACCTTTTTTCCATCCGATTGGAACATCACGAACTTCGTCGGGAGCAACGGCAAGTGTTACGATCCCTCGAGCGGCTTGCAAATCGGCTGTTACGATCAGACGCCGGGAACGCTGACCGACCCCTCGCCGCCGCCGACGTACTCGTGCGCATCGAGCCCGAAGCTGCCGGCGTGCGCCAAGGGCGTCGACCCGCAGTGGCTGGTGACCAACACGACCTTTAATGGCAATCTCAATCAGGTGAACACCGCTTTCACCGGCTACTCGATCAACGATCAGTGGACGCCCGGCGACCGGCTGATCGTCAACGCGGGGCTGCGTATGGAAGACTTCAACTACACGCTTGGCAACACGAGTCCCGACGATCCGGCGCGGCAGTTCTGGTTCAATGCCTACAACGCGGAGTATTGCTTCGCACCCGGAGTCAATAACAGCAAACCGATCGACCGAACGAACGAAGGCGTCGGGCCGTGTCCGGTCGTCAACGGCGTAACGACCGTTCCGCTGGCGCAGTCGCCGTACGGGCCGCTGATCAACACGAGCGGCGGCCAGTACACGACGGCGCGCTTCCAGCCGCGTTTGGGCGCAACCTATACGCTCAATCCCAACAACGTGCTGCGCGCCTCCGCCGGCGTCTATGCCCGGCCGCCGAACTCGTCGTGGACGCAATACAACACGCTACAGGAGGATCTCCCGGCCTTCCTCGGGACGCATTTCTACGGGTACGGCTTCAATACGCCGGACCACCTGATCCGGCCCGACACGTCGTACAACTACGACCTTTCGTGGGAGCACCGTGTCAAAGGGACGGATATCAGCTTCAAGGTGAGCCCGTTCTACCGCGCGACACGCGACCAGCTGCAGAACTTCTACATCGATCCGCAAGGCGGCCTCGAGTCCGGACTCAACGTCGGCAGCCAGCAGAGCAGCGGCGTGGAGTTCGCGATGCAGAAGGGCGACTTCTCAAAAGACGGCTTTAGCGGACAGCTCGCCTTTACGTACACGCACAGCCAAATCAAGTACCAGAGCTTTAGCGGCACCGATGTGAACGTCATCGATCAGCTCAACGGCTACATCCTCCAGTACGACTCGTTCCTCAAAGGCCACGGCGGTTTTGCATGCTACCACTATGAGAGCGCCGGCAGCTCGGCGGGCGGCGGCACCAATAACTGTAAACAGGCAGGCGTCGTAACGAACCCCTACTACAATGCGCCGTATCAGAACCCGTTCTCCGATTCGGCCTGGTATCCGACCTACGACGTGATTCCCGGCCCGGCGGCGGCCGCAAACGGGTATGCGGTGCCGTACGTCGTCGCGCTGATCCTCAACTACAAGCACCAGCGTTTCAGCGTTACGAACTCATGGAACTTCGGTTCGGGCGCGGAGTACGGCTCGCCCACGCAGTGGCCCGGTTACTTTCCGGACTCGTGCCATAAGGCGCCGACGACGTGGATCGCGGGACATGCCAACGCGGCCGATCCGGCAACCTGCGATGATTTTGGAAATCTGCCGCTCTTTATTCCCGACTCGTTCACGAACGGCTACGATAACCTCGGCGCGTTCAAAGAGCCGTGGCAACTGCAGATGGGCCTCGCGTTCAGCTACGACGTGAGCCCGCGAGTAACGGCGCGCTTGAACTTTACGAACCTGCTCGACATCTGCGGTCAGCGCGGCTACGTGTGGGATAACCCGTCGGTCTGCGTCTACTCATCGCTGCCGACCAACTTCCTCTACCCGGCCGGCAACTTCTATCCGAACTCCAACTCGAAAGTGCCGCCGCCGCAGCTGCAGTATCCCTACTCGTTCTGGTTCAACGGCAACAACACGGGTTTCTTGGGGGTCGTGCAACCGCTCCAACTTACGGGTTCGGTGACGTTTAAGTTGTAGCTTAGCGGTCGGGCATTCGGTCGCGCGGGTGCGCTTCGTCATAGGCGCGGCGCTTGTGCCCCATTGCAAGTTGGAGGTAGATCCCGGTCGTCGCGAGGTTTTCGTGGCCGAGCAGCTCGCGCACCGTTTCGAGGTCGACGCCGTTCTCGACTAAGTGCGTTGCAAACGAGTGGCGCAAGGTATGAGGGCTCGCGTGCTTTTGGATGCCGCTCACGCGGTAGATGTCGGTAAAAATCCGCCAGATGTGACTGGGCGTCATCCCCTTGCCGCCACGCCCGAGAAAGAGCGCCGGATCGGCGCTGCGCGGACGCACGCGAAGATAGGCCTCGATCGCCTCTGCGGCCGCGTGGTTGATCACGACGGTTCGTTCCTTGTTGCCCTTGCCGGTGACGCGAATCGTGCGCTCGGCCAAATCGACGTTGGCGAGACGGACGCCGGCGAGTTCGGCGCGCCGCATTCCGCTGGCGTAGAACAGCTCCATGATCGCGCCATCGCGCAGGCGAGCCGTCTCCGAGCGGCCGGCGAGCGACGTGCGCAGCAGTTTCATCACTTCGTTGGGCTTTAGGGGCGCCGGCTTGCGCTTGGCTACCGAGGGCCCGGGGACGGCCGAAGCCGGGTCGTCCGCGACGACCCCGGTGATCTTGAGGAAGCGGTAGAGCGCGCGAATCGACGAGAGCTTACGGCAGACCGTGCGGCTGTCGTAGTTGCGCTTATCGAACAGGTACGCGATGTAGCGCCGGATGTGCGTCGTTTTTACGGCCAGCAGCGACTCTGGCATCTCGCTCGGGCGTTTCGTACGCTCCGCGCCCAGAAACGCCGCAAACTCGTCCAGGTCTCGCTCGTAGGCGGCCACCGTCAGGGGGCTGCGCTTGCGCTCGGTGAGCAGATAGGCCCCCAAATCCCTTACGCAGCCTTCTCTTTCCGTGTCTGCTGGATGCGACATAATAAATCTTTTATCGCATTGGCGAGAAGAGACAAACCTTCCTACGCCATCCTGCCAATACGAAAAAAGATTGGGTGCCGGGCTTCTGCAACGGCCGATTAGAGAAAAGCCCCCCTACGCCATCCTGCCAATTAGGGTGCCCGGGGCTGCGACGGCCGACTCTGATTTTGGGGACGGTGTACTGAACCTATGAGGTGGCTAGCGACGTTCGCAATGCTAGTCGCATGCCTCGGCTCCGCGCTCCTGGTTATGCGGCTGATAAAGGAACGACTGGGCGAGCGGTTATCGATCGCGCTGAGCTTTGCAGTTGCGATGGCGTGGGTGCCCATTATCGGCCGGGCGATTGAGGGGAGGAGGATATTTGCGCTGGATGTCTGGCTCGAGATTGTCATTGCGTTCTTGCTCGGAACCGGTGCCGGCTACTTTTTCCTATCTCGACGCGTGTGAAGTGGCGTCCAATACCGCATGCCCTCGCCGAGGCCTAGCCGCAGCTGCGGTGCTAGAATGGGAGCGAGCCCAAGGCTCCCAGACTCCCGAAAAGGAGAAAAAATGATGTTTAGATCCAGCCCTCGCTTTAGCCGGGTCGCGATCGTCGGCATGGTCGCCGTCGGCACGGCCGTCGCACTTTCAAGCCTCGGCATCGTGCGTGCGGAGCACGCGAGGCCCGCCACGACTACCGGGCTCTTCAATTGCAGCGTCGGCACGGCGTGCGTCGAGGGGGACTCCAGCGGCAACAAGACTTGGGGCGCCTACGGCATATCGCAAAGCGCGGATGGAGTTCACGGCGTTACTTCGACGACGAATGGAAACTCCGCCGTGGCCGGCATCGCCAACGGGACGAGTGGGGCGGGTCACGGCGTTTACGGGAAGTCGAGTAACGGGCCCGGCGTCTACGGCGTAACGACCGCTACGAAGTTTTCTTCCTCAGATCCCAACGCCGGTCTCTTTGGCTTCTCCTCCGCTAGTTCGGCCTTCGGCGTCATTGGACGAAACAGCGGAAACGGCACGGGTGTTTTCGGCGAAACGGGCGACAAGAGTGGGACGCAATACGCCATAGCCGGACAGGCCGATAACAAGAACGGGTCGTTACTCGACGTGTATAATCTAGCGACCCACGGGAACTGCACCATCGACCCTACAGGCGATCTAGGTTGCAGCGGTACGATTATGGGTAAGGCGCCCGTGCAGTCGCGCCAGCGGCGCAGCGCGGGAGGTGACGTGCTCACCTACGCTGCTCAAAGCGCAAGCGCAACTATCGAGGACGTCGGAACGGCGCGATTGAACGGAGGCGTCGCGACGGTACAGATCGGTCGCGATTTCGCCGCAGTGATGGATCGCGGCTGGTACTACGTCTTTCTTACGCCCCTCGGCGATACGCGAGGTCTCTACGTTAGCGAAAAGACGCCGACGGCATTCCAGGTACGCGAAACGGAGCGTGGCCGTTCGAGCCTGCTGTTCGACTATCGCATCGTCGCACATCCGCTGGGCGCGACAAACGACCGGCTCCCGCCCGCGCCGACTGCGGAGATGCGGCAGACCGTTCTGCCGTCGCAATAGCTAGCTGCCGGAGCAGGTGACGATCCAAGCGGTCAGTTCGAGCCGTTTCAGCATCGGAAAGAGTTTGTAGTTCGCGTCGCTGGGGCACGTCTTGGCTAGGAAGCGCGTCTTGTTCATTTGATTGGTGTACTCGATGTCGATCGCCGGGCGGTTGTTGCCGGTGAAGATCGTCAGCTGGTGGCACCACCCCTGCACGAAGCACTGCTCGTCCACGCCGAAATCGAAGAGCGAGGCCAACTTCTTGAGCTGGTTGTTGTCGTTCTTCATATCGACCCCCAGGCCGCGGGCGTGCGCTGCGTTTGCAACCCACGTGTTGTAGGTTATCTGCTCGTCGCCAGTTAGCGGGAAACCGGTTCGGCTCTGGTAACCGGCGATGTTGTCGGGATCGACAGCGTCGAAGCCCTTCTTCTTACACAGATCGTAGCGCGCACCCATGATCGGCTCGAGAATCTTGGTTGCACGAATATCGAGCCAACGCTCACCGGGCCAGTGGCCGTCAGGCCGGCCAATTACACTCTTGGGAAACTTCTTGGCATCGGGCCGCCAGTTCTCCCACGTGCCGACGGAGATGTAACAAACGACCTTCTTCCCCATCGCGTGCAGCTTGCTCACGATCTCTGGCCGCGTGTCGAACATATCGAGGTCGTACACGTCGGCGGAATTAGTCAGATCGAGCTTGCCGTCGTATTGAATCTGAAAGGTTGCCCCAACGGTGGGATACCACCAAGTCTTGGCTGCTGGGGCGGCGGGAAGATTCGCGGGTGCGACCGGCGCCAGCGTGGAGACGCCACTGCAACCCGCCAGCATAAGCGCGAGTGCGCCGGCGAGTCTTGAACGTAACATTTGCACCAGTATACCACCCCGAGCCCAGCGAAGAGCAACCCCGGTGAAAATCCGACCTCTTCTTCCGCTTCTCGCATTGCTTGGCTGCAGCTCCGCCTCCCCATACGTCACGACCGTCGGAGTGCTCAAACCCGGCGCCACGCTCGCCGTGCGCGTCGTTAACACGACCGTTAACGCTTATCAGCCCGAGGTCAAGCAGCGGCGCGACCTGTTCACGGTGGCGGCAACCGCGCTGCCCAAGGGCACGCCCGCACCCGCGCCGCTTCTCGTAGCCGTGCCCAACGGGGTCGTCGTCAGTGCGCCAAACCCGCTGGCCTCGCTGCTCGTCCGCGTACCGGATCGAACGACCCTCATCGTGGATTCAAAGCGCGGCGACGTCAACGTCACCGACATTACCGGCGACGCAAAGGTTCGCGCGCAGCAAGGCAACGTTACGATGATGCTTCCGGGCTATGCCGAGGCCGACGTCGGTCAAGGCAACCTAGCCGTGACTATGGGCGCGACCGCTTGGCCCGGAACGTTGCACTTTCGCGTGCAGCGCGGTGACGTACAGCTGCGCATCAACGGCACGGCCGCATTCACGGTTCATCTGCACACCGGTGATGGCACGCTCTTCACCGACTTCGGATTGAGCGGAACTTCCAACGGTGCTACGGAGACGATCGACGGCGCAGTCAACGGCGGCGGCGTCCACGGCGTTTACGTGGAGACCGCCGTAGGCTCGATCCGGCTCTTACGAATGCAGCCGCAACCGTAATTTTCGATGACGCTGATCGGGGGCTCGTGCTTCGACTCGCTGCGCTCGCTCAGCAGCGAGAGCAACTGCGTCCTTCGACTCCGGGCCGGAGGCCCTTCGCTCAGGATGACACCGGTTGTGCTTCGCTCAGGATGACACCGGTTGCGCTTCGCTCAGGATGACACCGGTTGCGCTTCGCTCAGGATGACACCGGTTGCGCTTCGCTCAGGATGACACCGGTTGCGCTTCGCTCAGGATGACACCGGTTGCGCTTCGCTCAGGATGACACCGGTTGCGCTTCGCTCAGGATGGCAGGCGGCGGAGCAACTCTTCGCGCGCTTTGATCACGCGAACCATCGCGTCGTTGTAGGGCGTCGGCGTCCCGGTCCGCCGTCCGAAGGCGACCACGGCGCCGTTGATGTGATCGATCTCGCTGGGATGTCCGGATTCGAGATCGTAGGCCATCGAGCTCTTCGAATCGGCGCCGAGCGCTACCACTTCTTCTACGTATTGCCATGGGTTGACGAACGGCAGATTGATTTTGAGCGCCGCCGCGACGCTTGCCGTCTCTTCGGCGAGTGCTTCGGCAAGATGCGCGGCATTGGCATCCTTGGGAATCTCGCCGGCGTCGCAATCCAGGATCGCGGAGAGCGCGTTGATCGCGGCGTTGACCACGAGTTTCCCCCACAAGTGCGGCCGAATATCGTAGACCACCGCCGCCTGCAGGCCGCTGCGAGTGAGCAGTTCGGTTACCGTGCGCGCGGTGGTTGAGGAGGCGCTCGTCGAGCCGATGATGGTGTTGCCCTGCTCCGAGCTATGCACGTGTCCCGGCTCGAGCGTGTGCGACGATTCGGTCGTGATCCCCAAGATAACCGCAACGGCGCCGCCGAGTGCAGTCTTGATCGCATCGTCGTTGCCGATCCCGTTCTGCAGCGAGACGACGGGCGCGGCTGGGTCGAGCTCGCCGGCGAACGCGCGCAGGGCGCGCAGCGTATCGACGGCTTTTACGAAGAGAAAGAGCATCTGCGAGCCGTAGAGATCGTGCGGCCGCTCCGCGATCGCGACCCGGCGCGCGGGCTCGTCGTTTACGCGCAGACCCTTGCGCTGCACGGCCTTGGCGACCTCGGGGTTGTCGTCGAGCATCGTCACGTCGCAACAGCCGGCCAGATGGTAGCCGAAGAGCGACCCCATCGCGCCCGCGCCGATGATGCCGATCCTAGGACGCTGCGGATCAGGCATCGCTCAGAACTGGTACTGGAGTCCGAAGGTGTTGCGACGCGAAGCGTGGAGGATATCGCGTTGGCCGAAGAAGAGCTGCGCGCCCGGCGCAATCTTGAAGTTCCCGTACACGTCGATCAGCGGGTAGGTTAGATCGTAGATCCGCGTCTCGAATCCCAATCCATGCAAAGGCTGATAGGCGCCCAGCACGCCGATCTGCGAGTACAGCACGCCGGCGCCCAGGTGAAAATCGCCCTTATTCTGCTCGAGCACGGCGTTCCAGGTTGTGTTGGTGCCGATGGCATTTGCCCCGGCCATCAGACTCGTCGTCGAGTGCGGCAGCACAACGACATTGATATCGCCCAGCGGACCCTGGCTGCTGGTGAGCACCGGGTTGAGCCCGGGGTTATGCTGCGGCGAGAGCCCGCTCAGGCGAACTTGAATGTTGATTAGGTTGCGCGCGAGCGTGGCGAGCTTCCCTTGCAGACGCGCACGAGCCTCCGGTGAGATCCCGGCCGGCGGTGGGCTCGCTCCGCTCTGCGGATAGGGACTGCTGCTCGGAACGCCGACGGGGTAGGGCGTGGCATGGGCGTCGACGCCCGGAACGCTGCTCGTCCCTCCAAGTTCTCCCAGCAGCGAGTTCGCCTTCTGCGTGACCGCATCGAGATTTGCGACGGTGTCGCGCAACTGCGCTTGCGTCTGCGGATTGCCGGTCACGCTGCGCAGGTCTTTGGTCAGCTCCGCGAGCTGCTGCGTCGTATCGGCGATGTTCTGCGTCGTCGCCAAAACGTTCGCCTTCAACTGCGGGTCGCCGGCGAGCTCGCTCAGCGCGTTCATCGATTTATTGAGGGAGACCGCCGTCCCTTGAAACGAGTCCAAAAGCGCGCCGACCTTCTTGGAGTCTACCGTTGCGGCGCCGTTGAGGGTCACGGAGAGCGCTTGGACGTTGTTGCTCGCCGCAAGAAGACTGCTCGAGAGGCCGTTGCCGAAGGCGAGCAGCTTGTTCTCGAGCTCCGCCATGGAGCTCTTGGCCGTGACCGTTAAATCGTTGGCGTTGTTCAGCGTCGTCTGCAACGTGTCGAGCAGCTTCGGAGTCCGCGCCTCCAGCAGTCCCATCAAGTTGTTGAGTCGCTTGAGCTCGCCCTGGCCCTCCTGCAGCAGGTCGGCAACGCTCATCGAGTTCGTGCCGCGCGGTTGCTGCTCGATCGGGAGCACCTCGCGCGGCAGTAGCGCGAGCGGCGGCGGCTTGCGCGGCGGAACGATGATCACGGCCGGCGTGCCGGTGAGCGGCGCTTGGATGAGGAAGCGCGAATCCACCGGGATATCGATCTCGCGATTGACGGCCAGGACGACCTCGACCGAGTTGTCCGGCAGCAGCCCGACCGACTCCACCGAGCCAACGTCCACGCCGCTGAAGTAAACCTGTGCGCCGCGCGTCAAACCCGCCGCCGATTGGAAGTGGATGCCGACGCGGTAGCCGGTATGGCGCGTTCCGAAGTCCGTGATGAAATAAAATACGCCGAAGAGCAAGAGCAACGCAACGATCGTGAACGCACCAACCTGGGCCTGTTTGGTCATACCTGCCTCTTATCTAGCCCTTCCGTTTTAGTCCTTCGCTTCGACTTCAATTGGAATCGGCCCGACCTCGGAGCCTTGCAGAAACTGCTGCACGATCGGGTTCGGCGAGTTACGGATCCGCTCGGTCGTATCGTAGGCGATGATCTTGCCGTCGTAGAGCATCGCGATGTAATCGGCCATCCGGTAGATCGAGGGAAGATCGTGCGAGATGACTACCGCCGTACCCTCGAGCTTCGTCCGCAGCTTGAGGATCGTATCGGTAATCAAGTTGCTGACGATCGGATCGAGGCCGGTCGTCGGCTCGTCGTAGAGCACCAGCTCGGGCCGCGTCACGACCGCCCGAGCGAAGCCCGCACGCTTCAACATTCCGCCGGAGAGCTCCGACGGCAGATCGTTGTAGACGTCGGCGAGGCCCACGCTCTCCAAGGCATCGAGCGCGGTGTTCTTGATCTCCGCATGGCTCATCTTCGTGTGCTCTTGCAAGGGCAAGGCGACGTTCTCGCCGATCGTCAGGCTGTCCAGGAGCGCGGCGAACTGAAACGACAGGCTGATGTTTCGGCGAATCTCGTTGAGCTTCTCCTCCGAAAGATGGCAGAAATCGTGACCCAATACGAAAACGTGGCCTTTGTCCGGAGGAAGCAGGCCGTCGAGCACGCGCAGGATCGTCGACTTGCCGGCGCCGGAGAGCCCGATGACGCAGGTAATCGCGCCTTTGACGATGTCGAGGCTGCAGTCTTTCAAGACTTCGCGGTCGCCGAAGCTGAGCCAGACGCCCTCCATGCGCGCGACGAGATCCGAGACGGTCGCGTTCATCCGCTGCCGCCGAAGAGCAGAAACGACAGCAAGAAGTTGGACATGAAGATCAGGATGATCGCCAGAACCACTGAAAACGTCGTGGATTTGCCGACGCCGGCGGCTCCGCCGCGCGTGGAAAGTCCCTGATAGGCGCCGACCATTGCGATGATGACGGCGAAGACGAAGGCCTTGAGGACGCCTTTCATCACGTCGCTGAAGTCGATCGATTGCTGGACTGATTGGATGAATGACTCGTAAGGGATGTGCGCGTAGGCTTGCGCGATCCACATGCCGCCCACGATCGAAACCACGTCGGCAAAGATCGTGAGCAGCGGCAGCATCAGCAGCAGCGCGAGCAGTCGCGGAACGACGAGAAAGCGCGCCGGCTCGAGTCCCATCGAACGCAGCGCCTCGATCTGTTCGGTTACCACCATCGAGCCGAGCTCGGCAGCGATGGCGGCACCGACGCGACCCGCGACCACGACGGCCGTGAGCATCGGCCCCAGCTCGCGCACCGAGCCGTAGGCGACCGCGCCCCCGACCAGATTGGAGAATCCGTAGGCCACCGCTTGCTGCGCGGACTCCAGCGAGATCACCATGCCGGTAAAGAGTGAGGTCAGCATGACGATGACCAGTGACTGCACGCCGAGGAGCGCGCACTGCTGGAGCGTTTCGCCGAGACGAATGCGCAGCCGCAACAAGAAGCCGAACGACTCGGCCGAGAGTATGGTCAAGCCGCCGGCGTAGTCGAAGATCTCGATCGTGGCGCGACCGACGCGGTCGAGCAATCTCACGTCGCCGCCTTATCCAGCACGGCCAGCGCCTGCAGCACGGCCTGCGTTCCCTCGATGCGCTTGACCGCTACGCCGCGCTCGGCGGTGAGGTTGAAGGCCACCTGATTGACGTGTACGAGGCGCCGGTCCACGTCGCGGAGATGCGCACGGGCCTCGCGGCTAAAGCTTTCGAAGTAGCGCAGCGCTGCGCCGCGATAGGTTTCGCGCGTTGCGTCGTCGACCTCGTCCTTCTCGATCGCGGTTTCGATAGCGCGCTGCGCACTCTTCATCGCGCGGTCCGTGATGTGAAAGGCGCCGATGCGCGCGACGAGTTCCCGCAGCGCGGGATCAACCGGCATGAGCCGGCGACGCCTGCAGCACCGCGCGTTGCACTTCGAAGAGCTGCCGAATACCGCCCTCGGCCAGGGCCAAGAGCGCCTCCAGTTCGCGGCGGTCGAAGGGTGCGGCCTCGGCCGTTCCTTGCAGCTCGACGAATCGCCCAGCGTCGGTCATGAAGACGTTCATATCCACCAACGCCGCACTATCCTCGTCGTAGGCGAGGTCGAGCAGCGGCCGGCCCGCAACGATCCCCACGCTGATCGCCGCGACCATCGCCTGCAGCGGCCAGTGGGCGCGATCGCTGGGATTGTAGCGCGTTCGCAGGGCCAGCTCGAGCGCGACGTAGGCGCCGGTTACGGCGGCGGTGCGCGTGCCGCCATCGGCTTGAATCACGTCGCAGTCGATCCAGAGCGTGCGCTCGCCCAGCTTTGCCATATCGGTTACGGCGCGAAGCGCCCGCCCAATGATGCGCTGAATCTCGTGCGTCCGGCCGCCGAGCCGGCCTTTGGCGGCCTCTCGCTGCGTGCGCTCCTGCGTCGCGCGCGGAAGCATGGCGTACTCCGCCGTGACCCACCCGACGCCGCGCCCTTTCATCCAGACCGGGACGCGATCCTCAACCGAGGCGGCGCAGAGCACGCGGGTGTTTCCCAGCGTGATCAACGCGCTGCCCTCGGCGTACTTCAGGAACCCTGGCTCGATCGAGACGGGGCGGAGCTCGTTGGGCGCTCTTCCGTCGGAGCGAAGCATTACTCGACGGTGACGGTCTTAGCCAGATTGCGAGGCTGGTCGACGTCTTTGCCCTCGATGTCGGCGATGTGATAGGCGAGCAGCTGCAACGGGATGACGTCGACCACCGGCGAGAGGAGTTCGTCAACTTTGGGAACCCACAGCACGTGATCCGCGAGCGCCTTCGCCTCTTCGTCGCCCCCGTTAGCAACGACGATCACCGGCGCCTCGCGTGCGGCACACTCCATCAGGTTGGAGGCCATCTTCTCGCGGACGCGTCCCTCTGTCATGATGCCGACGACGGGAACGGTCGAATCGAGCAGCGCGATGGGACCGTGCTTCATTTCGCCCGCCGGGTAGCCCTCAGCGTGAATGTACGAGATCTCCTTGAGTTTCAACGCGCCTTCGAGCGCGGTGGGAAAGTTTACGTACCGTCCGATGAAGAGCACGCTCTGCGCGCGGCGAATCTTGCGCGCGACGCGCCGGATCTGCTCGGAGGTGTTGAGGACGACGTCCACGGCGGCGGGAAGCAGCCGCGTGCCTTCGGCGATCTCGCGCAGGCGCGCTTCGCCGGCGGTGCCGCGTATCCGCGCGAGATAGAGCGCGAAGAGCGTCATCGCGATTACCTGCGAAACGTAGGTCTTGGTTGCGGCGACCCCGATCTCGGGGCCGCCGCGCGTGTAGAGCATCGCATCGCTCAAGCGCGTGAGGTGCGAGCCCAGGACGTTGCAGATGCCGAGGACGTCGCACCCGGACTGCTTTGCGATGCGGACCGCTTCGATCGTGTCGGCGGTCTCACCGGACTGCGAGATTGCGATGACCAGCGTCGTGGGATCGATGACGGGGTCGCCGTAGCGAAACTCGCTGGCAAGCTCCATCTCGACCGGCAGATGCACGAGCGAACGCAGCAGGTACATCCCGACAAGACCCGCGTGATAGGCGGTGCCGCAGCCCGTGATCGCGATCTTGCTCAGCCGCTCGAGCCGCTGCGGCGTCAGGCTTCCCAACTCGTTGGCAAGATGTACGTCGCCGGAGTCGTCGACCCGGCCGCTGAGGGTCTCCTTGATCACGATCGGCTGTTCGAAGATCTCCTTGAGCATGAAGTGCTTGAAGCCGCTCTTCTCGGCGGAGCCCGCATCCCAAGTAATCTGAATCGGATCGCGCTCGACGCCGGAGCCGGCATAGTCGGTCAGGCGCACGCCGTCGCGCCCCACGATGGCGATCTCGCCCTCCTGCAGAATGATCTCGCGACGGGTGTAGGGCAGAATCGCGGGCGTATCCGAGGCGACGTACATCTCGCCGTCGCCGATCCCCAGCACTAGCGCGCTCGCCCCGTTGCGCGCAAAGACGAGATGCTCGGGATCGTCGCTGCAAATCACGCCCAGCGCATAGGCACCGCGAACTTCGTGCACCGTGCGGCGTACGGCTTCCGCTAAATCTCCGTCATAGTGAAGCTCGATCAGGTGTGCCAGCACCTCGGTATCGGTTTGGCTCGAGAAGACGTGTCCCAACTCGATCAAGCGCGCGCGAAGCGCCGCATAGTTTTCTATGATGCCGTTGTGAACGACGGCGATCTTCCCGGCGCAATCCAGGTGCGGATGCGCGTTGGCGTCCGAGGGCGGTCCATGCGTCGCCCAGCGCGTATGGCCGATTCCAACGACACCCGAGATGGCCTCGCCGTTGTTTAGGCGCTCGGCGAGCCGCGAGAGCTTTCCCTCGGCCTTCGTTCCGGCGAGCCTTCCGGCATCGTCGATAACGGCGATGCCGGCGCTATCGTATCCACGGTACTCGAGCCGCTGCAGCGCATCCATGATGATGGGCACGCTGTCGCGCCGGCCGATGTATCCGACGATGCCGCACACGTCCTAGAGAGCCTCTATTTTATCCCTTCGCGCGTTCGACGATAGCCGATCTTGCCATCTGCGATTTCGTCGAGCGCGATCGAGACCGGTTTGTTCGGATTGATGGTTTCGCGGTCGACCAACGGTTCGCTCGCGAAATATTCCCGGCGATCCGTCACCGGAAGCTGCTGCACGCGAATCCAGTTATTCAACTGGCGCGCGCGCTTGGTGACGATGTTCACCAGACTAAACTTGGAATCCGCGCGCTCCAACAGCGCGTCAAGATCCCCGAATACGGATTTGCTCATGATTCCTTTCGGACGTTACGGTAGCGTCATGACGACTCGACGCGCCGAATCGAGTCGTCGGGATAGCGGTGGATACGAAAGCGCTCCGCCCGCAAGATGGCCTCCAGATCCTCGACGGCCTGTTCGGGCCGGCCCTGTTCGTTGACGACGATGTAGTCGAACTCGCGGATGAACTTCATCTCACGGGTCGCGATTTCTAGCCGCCGCGCGATCTCCTCGTTCGTCTCACTTCGTCGAGCGAGCAGCCGCTCGCGAAGATTCGAGAAGCGATCCGGGACCACGAAGATCAGCACCGCGTCCAAAAACGCCGCTCGGACGGCGAGGGCACCATTGACCTCAGGCTTCATTATAAGGTCATAGCCTTCAGTTAGACTATGCTGGATGTAATCGCGCGGGGTCCCATAAAGGTTGCCATTGTACTCGCGCCACTCGAGCAGGCGCCCCTCGTCGCGCAGCCGGTCGAACTCCTGGGGTGAGACGAAAAAGTAGTGCTCCCCCTCCCGCTCCTCCGGCCGCGGCGGCCGGGTCGTCAGCGAAACCGAGTAGTGCAGTGCGGGCCAGCGCTCGAGCAGGCCCTCGACCAGGGTGTCTTTGCCGGCCCCCGAGGGTCCCGAGACGATGAAGAGAAGCCCGGGCCCCGCGCTCAGTGGGATCAGCAGAGCACGTCTTGCATGGCGGCGGTCACGTTGGGATCCTGCGGCGCCCCGGCGGGGCGCAGGTAGCGAGTGCGGATGGCGGCGCCGATCCGAGCCGAGAAACCTATCTCCAGCTGTTTGGGACCGGGAAGCGCGAAGCGCGCCACCCCTGCCAGGCCTGGGCACGGCTCGAAGGGCACGCTGCCGAGGAGCTTGGCGCCGCGATACCGGGTCAGCACGTCCACCGTGACCTGCGAGGCGAGATCCGGCAACGCGCCGGAGTAGGCCTGGCGGCTGTACGAATACTCTTGCACGGCTGCTCCGCCGCCGTACGACCAGCTATTCTTCGCGTCCGGCACGGGCGTCCAGCCCTTGGGAGCGGGCGAGGCGCCGCTGCAGGCCGCTAGAAAGAGTGCCGTCAGAACGAGACCGATTCGCGTGCCCACGACTAGGAAGGTTTGATGCTTACCGATTGGGTCCTTATCGGACGGCTCGCGCGCGAACTCTCCGAGCGCGTCCGCGGCGCGCGGGTGGAGGAGGCCGGGCTGCTCCCCGACGGACGAACGGCGCTCTTCTTGCGCCGGCGCGGCGCGCGGCACGTGATGGCGATCGACCTGTTCTCCTCGCCGCCGATGGTTACGCTCGAAGAGTGCGAGCCGGCGATCGTCGAGGAGCCCGGCTTCGTTCGCGCCTTGAGCCGCGCCCTCAAAGGCATGACGCTGCTGGAGATCTCGTCGCGCCGCCACGACCGGCTGCTTCGGCTTCGCTTCGGGACGCGCTCGCGTTTTGGAGTCGGCGACGAGCTGGAACTTTACCTCGAGCTCGTTCCGCGTTTCGGGAACATGATACTGGTCAAGGGCGAGAGCATCGTGGCGGCGAGCAAGGAGTTTACGCCCGCACAGAACCCGCGCCGCGCCATCGTGGCGGGCTCGCCGTATGCGCTGCCGCCGCTGCCCGAGCGGCCGCGCACGCTGGGAGAGGCTACAGCCGATGCTGCGGACGAACCGCTGCACGCATACCGCCAAGACGGCACGCTGCTGCAAGCCTACGTCGCGCCCTTGGAGGGATTCGAAACGGCGGGGCACGCGCGAGTCGCCTCGCTACTCGACGTTTTCGCGGAGCTGCGCGCGCAGCAGACCGCGCAAAGCAACGACCAGCGCGGCGCGCGCCGCCGCCACGCTCTCCTGCGGCGTCTCGACGAGCGCGAGGGCAAGCTTCGCCGCGAACTGGAGCGGCTTATCGAGAAGCGGCGCGCCGCCGAGCGCCGCGAGGAGCTGCGCCTGCAAGGCGAAGAGATATTCGCAACGCTTCACACGCTCGAAGCGGCGGAACAAGAGGCGGCCAAGGAACTCGCGGGCGAGCTGTTCGCCGAGTACAAGAAGCTGCGTTCCAGCCTGCCGCATATCGACGAGCGCGAACGCACGGTCCGAGGCACTTTGCAGGTCGTCGAGACGCTGCGCTGGGAGTCGGAGCGCGCCGGGGACGAGGACCTGGATGACGTCGAGGCGGCCGTCGATGCCTTCGAACGGCGGCGGCGCAGCTCTTCGGCTCAACCAGCGCGCAAACGCAAGCGTCAGATGCTGGAGCTGCGCACTGCCGGCGGCTCGCGCATCGTCGTCGGACGCTCGCCGCTGGAAAACGCCGAACTAACGTTCAACGTCGCGCGGCCCAGCGATCTTTGGTTTCATGCGCGCGGCGTACCCGGGGCTCACGTCATCCTATCGCGGGACGACCGCGGCCGCGTTCCCGACGAGGACCTGCACACGGCCGCATCGCTGGCCGCCTACTATTCGAAGGCAAGGAGCGCGACGTCGGCCGCGGTCGACTACACGCTGCGAAAACACGTGCGCAAGCAGCGCGCCGCACCGCCCGGATTGGTCTGGTATACGCACGCGAATACAATCGTCACGCAGCCGCAGTCCGTCGAAGAGCTGAAGGTTCCCTAGAGGTTCCCTGATACGGGCCGCGCAACACTCGCCCATCGCACCACAACCGAGGAGGCGTACGTGAAGAACCCATTGGACTCGATCTCGGGAACAGTGATCTGCGGCTTCGTTTTGACCGCAATTCTCTACTTCATCGCCAGGTGGCTCGTGCAGCATCCGTGGGGAGCCGGCGCATGACCGTAGCCAGTAGCGATTGGTTCCTTCGCTGGTTCCACATCCTGGCCGGCATAATGTGGATCGGCCTGCTCTACTTTTTCAACTTCGTAAACGCCGCCGCGGTCAAGGAGGCGACGGCCGCCGGTGAGGCCGGCCCAATCTCAAAGTACATCATGCCGCGGGCGTTGCTCTTCTTCCGTTGGGGCGCCGTCGTCACGTGGATTTTCGGTGCGGCGCTGCTGGCAAACTTTTCCGGCCCGGGCGGCAACAATGGATTCCTTGCGGCTTTTGGGCTGCAAGGAGCGATGGCACCGATCGGCTTGGGCGCGTGGCTCGGAACGATCATGCTAATCAACGTATGGACGCTGATTTGGCGCAACCAAAAGAAGCTCTTGGGGATGGTCCCCGCTACCGACGAAGAGAAGGCCAAGGCTCGCCGCGTGGCGTTTCTCGCCTCGCGCGTCAACACGATGCTCTCGATTCCCATGCTCTTCTTCATGGCGACCGGCCCAACGTCGATGTCGCAGATGATCTACCGCTAAGAGGGCGTTAGAACGATCTTGCCGATGTGCGCGCTCGCCTCGAGGCGGGCGTGCGCCGCGGCGGCGCTTTCGAACGGATAGACCGAATCGATAACCGGGAGAATCTGCTCGCGCTTGCCGAGCAGCGGCCAAATACGCTCTTCGAGTGCGCGCGCGATCGCGGCCTTCTCTTCGGCCGTGCGCGCGCGCAGGTGCGACGCCATGATCGCGGCGCGAAGCGAAAAAAGCCGGCCGAGATCGAGCTCGATGCGCCGTCCGCGTGGCGCGGCCACACAGACGACTCTGCCGTCCAGCGCGAGGCAGGCGAGGTCGCGCGCGATGTAGTCGCCGCCGACGATGTCGAGTACGACGTCTACGCCGCTGTGGGTGAGGCGTTCGATCTCGACGACGAAATCGTGGGTGCGATAGTCGATCGCGGCTTTGGCTCCCAGACGTACGCAAGCCGCGCACTTCTCTTCGCTTCCGGCAGTTGCGTAGACCGTCGCGCCCAGCGCAGTCGCAAACATGATAGCCGTCGTGCCGATTCCGCTGGTGCCGCCGTGCACGAGAAGCGATTCCCCCGGCTGCAGGCGCGCGCGCGTAAAGAGATTGTCGTAGACCGTAAAAGCATTCTCCGGCAGCGAGGCCGCCTCGATCAGGCTCCAGCCCGGCGGCACCGGCAGCACTTGACCCTGCGGGACGGCAACGTACTCAGCGTAGCCGCCGCCGTTCGTGAGCGCGCAGACCCGGTCACCGGCTCGCCAGCGCGAGACGTCCGCACCGGCTCCCGCAACCTCGCCCGCCACTTCCAGGCCAAGGATCGGCGAGGCACCGGGCGGAGGCGGATAGTTTCCGCGGCGCTGCATGACGTCGGCATGCGAGATGCCCGCCGCTTCGACCGCGATGAGGACTTCGTCGGAGCGCGGCCGCGGCGCCTCGGTCTCTGCAACCTTCAAGACGCCGGGCTCGCCCGGAGCATCGAACGTTACGTAACGCATGTCCTTAGCTTCCTCTTTCCAGGAACATCGCGTCGCCAAATGAGTAGAACCGGTAGCCGCGCGCGATGGCGTCACGATACGCGTGCGCAATGCGCTCGCGTCCCGCGAAGGCGCTTACAAGAACGAGCAGCGTCGAGCGCGGCAAATGAAAGTTGGTGATCATCGCGTCCACGATCGCAAACTCGAAGCCGGGACGGATGAAGAGATCGGTCGCGTAGTCGCCGCCGCGCAGTTGCCCGTAAGCGCGTGCGTTGCCTTCGAGCGCGCGCACGACCGTCGTTCCGGCCGCCACGATTCGACGGCCGGCGCGTTTGGCTCGCTCGATGCGTTCCGCGCTCTCGGCATCCAGGGTGTAGGCCTCGGCATGCATGACGTGCTCGTCCAGCCGTTCTCCAGCGAGGGGCCGAAACGTTCCCAAACCGACGTTGAGCGAGAGTCGAGCGATTTCGACACCGCTCGTTTCGATCTGCTCGAGCAGCTCCCGGGTGAAGTGTAACGACGCCGTCGGCGCAGCGACGCTGCCCGGAACGCGCGCGAAGACCGTTTGATAGCGCTGTGACGCCTCGGCCGAGTCGTTGCGGATGTACGGCGGCAGCGGCATCCGCCCCGCGCGCTCGAGGAACTCTCTAAGCGACCCCGGCAGCGAAAGCTCGATCTCGCGCAAACCCTCGGCGAGTGCCTCCGTGACCGTGGCCTTTCCGAACTCTCCGAACGCGACGCAATCGCCGGCGCGCAGACGTCGTGCCGGGCGCGCCATCGCAATCCAGCGGGTCGCCCGTTCGTCGTAGCGCAGCGAGGCTGCCGGGTGCAGTAAGAGCAGCTCGACGTTGGATTCTCCTCGCTCGCGTCTTCCAAAGAGCCGCGCCGCGATGACGCGCGTTTCGTTGAGAACCAGCAGGTCGCCGGGGCGCAGGAGTTGGGCAAGGTCGCCGAAGCGGCGGTCGTGCGTGCCGCCGGCGTCGACTACCATCAACCGGCTCTCATCGCGCCGCGCCGCCGGGTACTGCGCGATCAACGCGTTCGGCAGCTCGTAATCGTATGCCGCGGCAAGCCGCTCATCGAAACCTGCGGTTCCGCTTTGCTTCGACTCACTGCGCTCGCTCAGCATACGCGAAGAGTTCGTCCTTCGACTACGGCGCTCCGCGCTTCCGCTCAGGATGACAGTTAGGGCGCTCCGCGCCTCCGCTCAGGATGACAGTTAGGGCGCTCCGCGCCTCCGCTCAGGATGACAGTTAGGGCGCTCCGCGCCTCCGCTCAGGATGACAGTCCTGAAAGGAACGTCCCCGGGAGATAGTACGCGAGGATCGCGTTTGCCGTCGCCCCGCCCTCCGCCATGCCGCGCGCCCCCCATTGGCACATTCCGACGCCGTGACCGAGCCCACCGCCCTCCATCGCGAGCGTCGCTCCGTCGGAAGCGCGCGTCAGCGTGACGATCAATAGGCTGCGCAAGGCACGTACGCCGATCGCTCGCCGAAACGCGCCGCCTTGCACGGTGATGCTTCCCGTCTCCGCGCGTAGCATAAACGCGCGCACGCGCCCGCTGGCATCGCGCCCGGCAATCTCGAGATCTTCGAGCCGGCCCAGCCCCGTCAACGAAGCCGCAAAGGGCGCGGCAATCGCATCGAGCGAAAAGCTGGCGCTCCACCGATAGTTCGGCGAATCGGTGCACGACGTGCAGACGACGCCGGCGAGGTACGGGATGGGGACGCTGCCCCAGGCATCACGCGCCGCCTCGGTGTGCCCACCGCAGCACGACGAATAGGCAACGCGCGCGAATCCATCGCCGTAGCGAAGAACCCGTCCCGCGGTTGAGTTCACCGCGGCGGTGGCAGCGGCCGATTCACTCTGCATACCGTGATAGACCTGATCCAACTCCGAGGGAACGAGATCGTAGGCACGGCGTGGATCGCTGCGCTGCAAGACGTAGGTTCGCGCGCAGATGCTCTGCGCCGCCAGGGCTGCCGCCGGCCAGCCGGCCGGCATCTCGGTCGGCACGACGCTGTAGAGGTACTCTTCCAAATCGATGGTGTTGAGAATCTGGCCGTCGTCGAGACGCGTAAACGCGCCCCGATAAAGGCGCCCTTCGAACGAGAAGCTTCCCGGCGCCGCCGGCGAGGCATCACCCGCGCCGAGTAAGACGCGCAACGCCGGGCGCGGAGAACTCATTGCGGGATCGACGTCGCTCTGCGCGTGCCCCCGCAGCGGGAACGCGAGCGGCGCGCTCGCCAGCATCAGAAACGTCGCGCGGCGCATCGCAGCTCCTTCGCGCTAAAGAAGACGATCCTGGGCGGGCACGGCGCCCGGAAGTCCGAGATGCGCGTATGCGGCTGCGGTCGCGCGCCGGCCGCTCGCGGTGCGCATGACGAAGCCGGCCTTGAGCAGATACGGTTCGACGACGTCCTCGAGCGTCTCCGCATCCTCGGTGAGCGACGCGGCGATTGCCGCAATACCTGCCGGGCCGCCGCGGTACTGGCGTATCAGCGTTTCGAGAAAGGCGCGATCGAGACGATCGAGACCGAGCGCGTCCACTCCTTCGCGCCGTAACGCGTCATCGGCAACGGCCAGCGAGATGCGCCCGTCGGCCCGTACCTCGGCGAAGTCGCGAACGCGCCGCAGCAAGCGATTGGCGACCCGTGGCGTTCCTCGGCTGCGCGCGGCGATCATGCCGGCGGCATCGCCGTCGATCGGCACGTTCAACACGGCCGCCGAGCGGACGATGATCCGCTCCAGCTCGGATACCGCATAGTAATCGAGATGGTGGACGATGCCGAAACGCTCGCGCAGCGGCGCGGTCAGCATTCCGGCCCGCGTGGTTGCGCCGACCAGGGTAAAATGTTTGAGTGGAAGCTTGAGCGTCTTGGCGTACGCGCCCCGGTCGACGACGAAGTCGATCTGGAAATCCTCCATCGCGGGATAGAGAAACTCTTCGACGACGCGCCCAAGACGATGCACCTCGTCGACGAAAAAGACGTCGCCGTGCTCCAACGAGGTTAGGATGCCTACGAGATCCTTGGGCTTCTCGAGCGTCGGTCCGCTGGTCGGACGAAAGTTTGCGCCCAACTCGCGCGCGATCAATCCGGCGAGCGTCGTCTTTCCGAGGCCCGGCGGGCCATAGAAGAGCACGTGTTCGAGCGGCTCATCACGACGGCGCGCCGCAGCGATGGCGATGCGCAAGTTTTCGACGATGCGCTCCTGTCCGACGTACTCGTCGAAGGATCTCGGGCGCAGGCTCGCGCCGAGTATCTCATCTTCCAGCGTGTCGGTCGGATCGAGGACGCGCTCGTGGGCTGGCGCTTGCGGCGCATCGGCGACGTCCGACGGACCCAAGAGCCGCCTGCGGGCGTTCGGCTCGCTCATGCGCCATCTTTCGGCGGCTTGGCGCGATATATCTCCGCCAGGAGGCGCTCGGATTCATCGAGCTGCGGTTCGCGTTCGAGCGTCTGCCGAATCATCGCTTCGCCTTCGCTTCGTTTGTAGCCGAGTTGGATTAGTACTGCGAGCGCTTCATCGGCGAAGCCGGGAATCACGACCGGTGGGGGCGGTGGTGCGTCGCGGATGAGCAAGAACTTCGTGACCTTGCCTTGCAGCTTGGCAACAATGTCGCGCGCTTTTTGCTGTCCGATTCCCGGCAAGCTCTTCAACACGGCGTGATCGCCCCGATCGATAGCGTCGGCAATCGTCGACATGGGAAGCGAAAACGCGCGCGCGGCCGAGCGCGGGCCGATCGATGCCACCGTCAGCAAGGCCTCGAAAAACTCGCGCTCGATGGCGTTGGTGAACCCGTAGAACGTGAAGCGGCCGCTATTCCCGTCGAGGTTCACCACGGCATAGATTTCGAGGGTAACGCGGTCGCCGGCGTTGCTCGGGATTTTTTCGGCGATGCAGGGCGGGAGGATTATCTCGTAAGCGAGGCCGCCGGCCTCGACGACGGCGGTATCGCCGGTGCGCTCGACGATCGCGCCCGAGATTCTAGAGAACATCGATCATGTTTAAAAAAGCGAGGGCCAGGGCAAGGGCGTCGGAGACGTCGTGCGGTCGCGGAGGGTGCCGCAGACGAAGCAGCGTCGTCACCATCGCGTTGACTTGCTCCTTGCGGGCGTTCCCCGAACCAACCAGCGCGCGTTTCACGCGCGTGTGACCGATCGTATGCACCGCGATGCCGGCCTGTGCGCCCGCCAAACAAAGCACGCCGCGCGCATGCCCCATTAAGAGCGCCGCGCGCGGGTTCTTGTAGCTCGTGTAAAGCTCTTCGATCACGATCGAGGCCGGTTCGACTTGGGCGATCACTTCGGAAATTCCGATGTAGAGTTCGCGCAGCCGAACTTCGAGCGTTCCGCGCGCACTCGGCGCGACGACGCCGGCCTCGATCAGGCGTACGCTGCCGTTGCGGCGTTCGATGGCGCCGTAACCGGTAGTGCGTAGGGCGGGATCGATGCCGAGAATTCGTAGGGGCTTGGGATTAATCAGAGGCTCCTCACGGCTGGAACGTGCCGTTGACGGTGACGGTCACGGAGGAACCGGGGGCGAGCGCCGTGCCCGCCGACGGGCGTGGTTCCGACGACTCTTCCGCCCGCGCCGAGATTTGTCGTGTACTCCCATTTCGCGACGCCGTAGCCATCCTCCGAGAGCGTCTTCACCGCGTCGGCCTTCGTCAACCCATCGGTGTCGGGAACCTCTCCCGAGACCGAGAGTGTAATCGTTACGGTTGCCCCCTGCGGACTCTGGCCCGGCTGCGGATCTTGCGTGACGATCTGACCGTTGTTCGTAGTCTGCACGACGTATTGCGTGCTCGACTGAAAGCCGGCTTGGTTGAGCGCCGCCTGCGCCGCCGCGTAGCCCAATCCGACGACGTTCGGCAAACTTGCCATCGGGCCGGCGGGTGCGGCGGAGGCGGGATTGGACGAGATCCCGCTATTGACCACCAGGCGAACCGTTGCGTTCTTATCGACTTTGGTGCCCGCGGCGATGCTTTGCGATGCAACCGCGTTCGCCGGATTGCCGGCAACGCTTTGACTCGTATCGAGCGTTATCCCGAGCGTCGCCGCCTTCGCCTGCGCTTTATCGACGAGCATGCCGACGAAGTTCGGAACTACGATCGGCGCCGGACCATCGGAGACGATCAACGTGACGCGGCTGCCTTCGGGAACCTTGGCGCCGGGTTTGGGAACCTGGTCGATCACGTTATCTTTGATGGTGTTGTCGAAGTGCCGAACGAGCGTCACCGCGAAACCGGCCTGCTGCAGCGTTCGAGACGCGTCGTTTGCGCTATACCCTCGCACGTCGTCCAGTCCCAGCAACGGCTTTCCATTGCTGATCACCAGCTCCACGACTTGGTTCTTCTCCACCTTGCTGCCGGCCGGGGGGGACTGACGGATAACGTGATCGGGCGCAACGCTCTCGCTCGCGCTCTTCTGAAAGCGCGTGCGCAAACCCGCATTGACCACGGCCTGTTGCGCCTGCGCCTGCGTCATTCCAGTGTAATCTTCGACGACGATGCCCGGGCCGTACGAAAGGAACGGCCGCTCGAAGATGACATAACCCGCGGCGGTCGCGCCGGCCAAGATGACTATGAGCGCAACGACGATCCAGCCGCTGCGCGAGGGGCGGCGCGGCTCGTCCTCGAGGTCGCGACCGTACGCCCTGTCCGGCATCGGCGAGCGCCGCGGCGGGAGCGGGCGCCGCATAGCCGGACCCGGAGCGTCGTCGGCGATGCGATAGCCGGCAACGCTGGGGCGTTCGCGCGCCTCGCGCAGCGCCGTCGCAAGCTCGCTCGCCGACTGAAAGCGGTGCTCGGGATTCTTCTGCAGCAGGCGATTTACGATCGATGCCAGCGCGGGGCTGATGCCGCTCTCTCGAATCTCGATCACCGGAACGGGATCGCCGATGTGCTTGAGCGCGACGGTTACGGGCGACTCACCGGTATAGGGCAGTTTCCCCGTCAGCATCTGATAGAGCACGATGCCCAAGCTATACAGGTCGGAGGTTTCGTGGACATCGTGTTCCTGCGCTTGCTCCGGCGAGATGTAGTAGACGCTGCCCATAACCAAGCCCGGCTTCGTTAGCGCCATCGTCTGCTGCGAGACGGCGCGCGCGATGCCGAAGTCGGAGAGCTTGACGATGTCGTCTTTGGTGACGAGGATGTTCGCGGGCTTGATGTCGCGATGCAGCAGACCTTGGCGATGCGCATAGGCGAGGCCGCTGGCAATCTGCGCCGCGTAGTCGATCGCGACGGGCTCGGGGAGGCGTCCGTCAGCGGCGATGATGTCGTTGAGGGAGGGGCCGTCGACTAGCTCCATCACGATGAAGTACGTATCGTCTTGGCGGCCGACGTCGAAGGTGTTGACGATATTCGGATGGGAGAGCTTCGCCGCCGATTCGGCCTCCTGGTAAAAGCGGCGCACGAACTCTTCATCGGCCGCATACTGTTCGCGCAAGACCTTGATCGCGACGCGCCGCCGAAGCAGTATATCGATGCCGGAGTAGACGGTCGCCATGCCGCCTTCGCCGAGCTTGCCGTCGAGGCGGTAGCGGTTGTTGAAGATTCGCTCTTCGATCAACTCCCCGTGCTCTCCAGCGCGACGCGCAGCACGTCGCGAGCGATCGGTGCCGCATAGGTTGCACCGTAACCGACGTTCTCGACGACGATCGCCACCGCAACGCGCGGGTGCGCGGCGGGAGCGAAAGCGACAAACCATGCGTGCGATCGTCCGAGGGGATTGGTTGCCGTTCCGGTCTTGCCGGCCACCAGCACGCCGGGCAGTCGCGCCGGCGTTCCGGTTCCCCGCTCCACCACCGCAATCATCATCTTCGTGACCTTCGCGGCCGTGTCGCTCGATACCGGGTTCGAAAGGGTCGCGGTCGCGGAGAGGCTCGCCGGAACGCCGTCGCGCACGACCTGTCGAACGACGAACGGCCGCGGCTCCGCGCCGGCGTTCGCGATCGTCGCACCGATGAGCGCCATCTGCAGCGGAGAGACGAGCAGCGCACCCTGACCGAAGCCCATCTGCGCCAGCTCGCCGGGGACGATCTCGCCTTTGGGCGGCACGTGCGAGGCTTCGGCCGGGAGTTGAAAGTCCAACGCATCGCCGATATCCCAGCGATCGAGGTACGCGTAGAACGTATCCACGCCCATCTTCAGCGCGACCTGCGCGAAATCCACATTGCTCGAAAGGGCAAAGGCGGTCGTTAAGTCGGCGTAACCGGTCGCTTCGCTTTCGTTATCGTGCAGCGTAAAGTTTCCGATCTGCAGATATCCGGGATCTTCGAAGTGCGAGTCCATCGCAACGGTGCCGCTATCGAGGGCCGCCGAGGCGGTGAAGATTTTGAACGTGGAACCGGGCGGATAGAGTCCATCGAGCGCGCGATCCAGCAGCGGGGCGCGCGGGTCGTCGCGCAGCGCCGGAAACTGCGCGTCGAACTGGTTGGGATCGTAGCTCGGCACGCTTGCGAGCGCGAGCACGGCGCCGGTCTGCGGATCCAACGCCACGCCCGCCGCGCGATCGTAGCGCGAGAGCGAGCTAAAGAGCGTCGCTTGGACCGCAGGAACGATAGTCGTGACGACGTCTGCGCCGGGCGCCTGCGGCGTCGAACCGCGCAGCGCATCAGCGATCGCCTCGAGCTGGGCGATGGGGTCCCCGCTGGTTGCCGGTGGCGAAAGCGCACGGTCGAAGGCGGCTTCGATTCCGCTCGTTCCGTAGCGTTGCGAAATGTACCCGACCAGCGCGGCGGTCTGCGCGCCCAGCGGATACTCACGCCTGCCGGAGACGGTCTGCGCCAAGACCGTCCCGTCGCTGGCCAAGATGCGTCCGCGATTCGCATCGGGGAGCGCGTTACGCGGATTCCCCTGACGCTGCGCGATCGAGGGCGCTGCAACGAGTTGAACGTAGGCCTGGCGAATTGCCAAAACCGCAAACAGGAGCGCGAAGAGGGCGGCGACTTGCCGAATCGCGCGGTTGGTCATCGCCCGTTACGATGCGAGGGTGACGCGCGCGCTGCGGTACTCTTGCAGGCTGCGCGGCGGTCCGGCTTTGCTTGCGAGCGCCTCGGCGAGCGCGCGCGCGGTATCGAGACTGGTCAAGCAGGCGATGCTCGCCTCGACTGCGGCACGGCGAATCTTATAGTCGTCGGAGAGCTCGGCCGCTCCCTTTGCATCGTTGATGACGAGGTCGACCGAACGGGCGAGGATGAGATCCAGTACGTGTGGCGAGCCGTCGGAGATCTTGTTGATGCGTTGCGTCGCAATCCCGGCGTCTTCGAGCAGCGCGCGCGTCCCCGGCGTTGCCACCAGCGAGTGCCCCAGCGCGGCGTAGGCGCGCAGCACCGGAATCGACTCTTCTTTGCTCTCGTCGGCGATCGAGACGAGGATGCGCGCGCCCGTCCCCGGCAACCGCACCCCGGCAGCGAGAAAACCTTTGCGCAACGCGCCGCCGAACGAGTCGTCGATTCCCAGAACCTCGCCGGTCGATTTCATCTCCGGGCCTAAGATCGTCTCGACGCCGCGCATCTTCGAGAACGAAAAAACCGGCACTTTGACCACGACGTATGGAATGTGCGGCCGAAGCCCGAGCCCATACTCCATCTCGCGCAGCCGCTCGCCGAGCGCGATGCGGGTTGCAGCGGCGACGAGATTGATGCCGGTTGCCTTCTGGATGATCGGAACGGTACGGCTCGCGCGCGGATTGGCTTCGATGATGTAGAGCTTTTCTTCGTGCAACACGAACTGGATGTTGACCAGGCCGCGAATACCGAGCTCGCGTGCGATTGCGTGCGTGACGTGCGTGATGCGCTCTTCCATCTCGAGCGCGATGGATTGCGGCGGATAGACGCTGATCGAATCGCCGGAGTGTACGCCCGCCCGCTCGACGTGTTCGAAGATCCCGGGAACGAGTAGATCTTCGCCGTCGAAGACCGCGTCGACTTCGAGCTCGAGACCGCGCAGGTACTTGTCCACGAGCAGCGGCGCCTGCGGCTGGATCGGCGGCGCGGACTCCGCGTACGCGGCAAGCTGCGCCTCGTTATGCACGATCTCCATCGCGCGCCCGCCCAGCACGAACGAGGGACGGACGAGTACCGGAAAGCCGAGCTCGCGCGCGATCGCGCGCGCCTCGCGGAAACTGCGCGCCGCCTTTCCTTCCGGCCGCGCGACGCCCAAACGCGAGAGGGCCGCATCGAACTGCTCCCGATCTTCGGCCATGTCGAGCGAGCGCCGGTCACTTCCAACGATCTTAACCCCGCGCCGGCTCAACTCGCCGGCGAGATTGATGGCGGTCTGACCGCCGAAGGCGAGCATCACGCCGCGCGCGCTGGTCGCGCGATAGGCAGCCTCGACTTCGTCCGCGCCCGGCGGCTCGAAGACCAGCGCATCGGATACATCGAAGTCCGTCGAAACGGTCTCCGGGTTGTTGTTCACAACGACCGGCGAACGCCCCGCATCCCGCAGCGCCCAGGCCGCATGGACGCAGCTGTAATCGAACTCGATGCCCTGGCCGATGCGAATCGGACCGCTGCCCACGACGACGACGGCCTCGGACGGCGTCGCGCGCATTTCGTCTTGCTCGCCGCGCGAGAGATAGTAGTAGGGCGACTTTGCCGGAAACTCGGCCGCTGCAGTGTCGACCATGCGGAACGCGATGGCGCCGTTCGCTGCGGCCTCGCCTTGCATTTCCAGCGTCACGAGATCGGAGAGTTCGTACAGCCAGAAGCGATCGATCGCGGAGAGCGCGTGAACTCGCTCGATCGCACTCGGCCGCTCGTCGGCCGGAGTGCGCCGCAAGAGCTCGCAGACCGCGAAGAGCCGTTCGTGCGTTGGGCGTGCGATGACCGCCTCCAGCTCGCCGAGGCTCCACTCCGTTAATGGTCCCGTGAGCGTTTGGCGACCGAGATCCAAGCCGCGGACCGCTTTGAGCAGCGCGGCCCCAAAGGTGCGCCCGATGCCCATCGCTTCGCCCGTCGATTTCATCTGCGTGCCGATCGCCGTATCCGCGATAGGAAACTTGTCGAAGGGCCAGCGTGGAATCTTCACCACGACATAGTCGAGCGTGGGCTCGTAGGCCGCGGTCGTGACGCCGGTCACCGGGTTCTCGATCCGATCGAGCGTCTGTCCGAGCGCGACGCGCGTCGAGATCTTTGCGATCGGATACCCGGTCGCTTTCGAGGCCAGTGCCGAGCTGCGCGAGACGCGCGGGTTCACCTCGATGATGGCATACTCGCTGCTGTGCGGATCGAGCGCAAACTGAATGTTGCAGCCGCCTTGGACGTCGAGCGCGCGAATCACATTGATGCTGGCGCTGCGCAGCATCTGGTATTCGACGTCGGAGAGCGTCTGCGACGGCGCGACGACGATGGAATCCCCGGTGTGAACCCCGACCGGATCGAAGTTCTCCATGTTACAGACGACGATGCAGTTGTCGTTTCCGTCGCGTAAGACTTCGTACTCGATCTCTTTCCAACCGAGCAACGAGGTTTCGAGCAGCACTTGATGGATGAGGCTGGCGCGCAAGCCGGCATCGAGCGTCGTGCGCAACTCTTCTTCATTCCCGACGATGCCGCCGCCGGTGCCGGCCAGCGTGTAGGCCGGGCGCACGATCAGCGGATAGCCTGCCTGCGCCGCAAATGCGAGACCCTGCTCGATATCGGTGACGATTGCGCTCTCGGCGACCGGCTCGCCGATCTCTTGCATCTTGAGCTTGAAGCGCTCGCGGTCTTCGGCAAGGCGAATCGTTTCGATCGGCGTGCCGAGCAGTTCGACGCCATACCGTTCCAGCACGCCCGCTTCGTCGAGCTCGACGGCGAGGTTGAGGCCGGTCTGGCCGCCCAGCGTGGGGAGCAACGCATCGGGCCGCTCGCGCGCGATGATCTCCTCGACCGAGGTTGCGGTAAGCGGCTCCAAATAGACCGCATCGGCGATCTCTGGATCGGTCATGATCGTCGCCGGATTCGAGTTGACGAGGACGACGCGATGGCCTTCCTCGCGCAGCGCCCGGCACGCCTGAACTCCCGCATAGTCGAACTCGGCTGCCTGACCGATGACGATCGGTCCCGAACCGATGACCATGACGCTGCGGCGGTGCACTTCGGACTTACTTGTTAGGGGCGCTCGCGGTAAGTCCCTGGGAAACTTGGCTTCTAGCCACCGCCAATCGCGGTATGCGAGAGATTCAAATGCTGCCCCCAGCTGCTGCGAGCTGTACCTCCGTCAGGGCTGTCTCAGGCGCCGTTCCGTAGGAGTATCACGAAGACCAGCGCGTGCGACACTAACAGCGGCGGTACAATCGCCGTTACCAGGTAGTACGCGGCGCCTAATGAACCGGGGTCGAGGGCGAGGTTGACACGTAGTCCTTTGTAAAACCCGTACAAAAGATCGACTGTACCCCAAACGTTGAAAATCCAGACCGCCTCAATTGCCCAAGACAGATTGCACGCTACCGCGGCCGCCGCAATGATGGCGAGAATCCCAGCGACGAGATCGCCGTAGGCTGCCGGCGCAGCCCAGCTCCTCGGTAACGACGCCGAAACTACGCCGGGCACCAAAAAGCCGAGGCCAATGAAGCGAAGAAACATGTGCGGAACCACAAGACAGAGTAGCGCTACATGAGCGCTCTGAGCTTGTAGCCACGGCATTGCAAAAAGCGCCGCAACTACAACCGAACTCACGAAGCTTGCCAGTACGTTAACTCCGAAGATCGCAGGTGGCTTCATCGGCTACCGCTCGCATTTTTGCCAAGTCTGAGCGTCACTGTGGCTCCTTTGCGATTCAACGTTGTGTAATGAATATTTTACTCGCCACCCACTAGCACAAGGAGTGCGAGTGCTAGCCATGGCGCAGCGTGGTGAAGGTTGGTCATCGCGCCGCTTCTACGAGCGCTCTGATCATCTTAAACCGCGCCCTTCGTTTGGCGCCCCTCCGTTAGCTTCTCTTCCGCAGCGCTCGCGAGTGCGCGCGTTTCATTTCGCGATGCTAACGGCGTCGCCGCCGGAGTTGTGAGCAGCCCGAATTCGAAGGAACGGCTCGCGGCCGGCTTTCGGATAGTTCCACACGTCGGCGACGCCTTTGTCGCACCTCGGGTTTGCCACCGTGACGCTCGTGGCGCGCGTCGTGCTCGCCGCCGTAACGTTCTGCTTGCCAAAGAAGAACGGGCTTCCCGGCATCTCGGGGCAGTCGTCGAGTGCGATCTCCGAACCGACGCCGATGAGCGTCGTTCCCGAGAGTCTGGCCGGTTGCACGACGTCTGGGGCACCCTTCGTATTCCTTGTACCACCTAGAGCAATGTACTCACCATCCCACGACGTGCCTCTGGAGCCGAAGTTAAGCTTTATCCTGGATGTAGTCAGTTTCTCCATCGTTCTCTTGCCGGCGGGGATCATACACGCGGTCGTGATCCTGCCGGAGTTGGTAACCATCGTGGCGATGCCGATGAGGTTGCCGTCGTGGTCGTAGCCGAACGTCGACAGGCCCATGCAGCCAATGCTCTTGTTACCCTCGATGCAGTTAGGGCTGTCCGCGGCGATGCCGCCCCTCCAGATGCAGACCTCGCCCCCAGCGGTGGCGGCCACGTCGTGGTCAGCGCTAACCGAACAGCCATTCAAGCCGATACCGGGGCGCTCGTAGATATTGATCGGCTTGGTACCCCCGTGCGCGTATTCGAATAGCAGGCCGAATTGAGGGTTGGTGATGTAGACGTCACCCTTCTGATCGACGCACATGCCCTGCGGATCATGGAAGCCCGTCAGCTTGCCGACCAGCTTGCCACTTGGGTAGTCGAACACGTATGTGTCGTTGGTTACGTCGTCGTCGAAGTAGAGCAGCGTTTTCGAGGCGCTCGCCTTCATCCACGACTTACTGGGATCGGGGCGAGCCCCGCCCGCCTGGGCCTGCTTCATTGCGCCCGGTGCGCCGATGGGTAGCGATGCTTCGCACCCCGCGAGCACCGCTGCCGCGATGCTAATGCTTAGAACGAAGCGGACGACGGTTAGTGTTTTCATCAGCGATAACTCACCAAAATACGATGATCGATCCGTTGCCATGAGAGGTCGGGTTTCCGCCGTCCGCCATCTTTACGTGCGTCGCACGCGGCTCGGCAAACGATGATCCGCCGCCGCCGCCGCCACCAGAGCCCCGAGGGCCGCTTCCACTAGAGTTCAAATCGGAACCGCCAGCACCCCCGCCGCCGCCGCCGTAGTAACCGCCGCCGCCCCCGCCGCCGAATCCGCCGCAGTCGTGCCCGGCGCCGCCGGCGCCGCCGGCTGCGGGGCTTCCGTCTGAGCCGTCGCAGCTACTCCCGCCGTAGACCACGCCACCCTTGCCTCCCTCGCCGCCGGCGTTTTGCGTACCGCCGCCGCCGCCGCCTCCGCTAAGCTTGTCGGAGCCGCCATCGCCCGATCCGCCCTTGCGTGCGCCGCCATAGCCGCCGCTACCGCCGTCGGTCGTGCCGCCGCCAGATGTGCTGCAGCAGTAGCCGTCGCTTCCGCCGCCGCCGCCACCGCCGGCCACAAGGACGCGATCGGCCAACCGAGCGCCTCCCTCCCGCACGTCGGATGCACCCCCGCCTGCACCGCAGCCGCAGCTGCCGCCGCCAGGCCCCGCGTCGGCCTTGCCGCCGCCGACGCCTACCCAGGCGGCACCACCGTTAAAGCCGCCGCGCCCGCCGCTGCCACCGACGAAGATCGCCAAGCGCTCTCCGGGAGTCACGGGTATCGTTGCCGTCACCATTCCTCCCGGGCCGCCGTTTGACGCAAAGCCGGAGCAGCAGAGAAGTTGCCCGAAACCGCCGTTCGCGCCATACGCGGTAATCGTAAGGTGGGTTACCTCGGCCGGAACTTTGAACGATTGCTTGCCGCCTGTGTACGAAAAAAACTGATAGTGCCTGAAAGACGGCGTCGTTCCGATCGCACCTCGCGCGGCTATCGGAGGCTGCGATGCGCCGCAGCCTGCAAGCAATGCAACCGCGACGCCTCCACTTAAGGCGTACTTACTGAGTCTAGACCTCTTCATGTTCCGCGCCCTCCGATCGGTAATGAATCGACCGCCAAGAACGTTCGGGGCGCGGGGCACTGTTCCATCGCAGGCAGCGAACGAGGCACGGCGCCAATGCCGGTCGAAAACCTAAAGGACATCAGTGTTGCGCGACGCCCGATATCTACGTCAAAGGAGCAAGGCTAATGAACGCCCCTGGTTTGCTTAAGTGCGGCGGCGCCGTCGTTGCACTCGTAATTGCCTCGGCCTGCGCGAGCGCCCTTCGACAGGCTCAAGGGGACATGCCGCTTGCGCCGTCAGCCGCTAGGTTCAATGCGACCTACGCAGGTAGGACGCTGTTCGTGAACGGGAGCCCGGTAACGGCGGAGCGGCTGAACCCACTGCCGCGCTACGCAGAGCTCGTACCGGATAGATCGAAGTCGAAGAACTACGAGTACATCTTCAACCACTACGATACCTATGCCAGCATTTTCGACTATCCGAAAAGCACCGCGATGATCGGTCAGATCTCTGGCGCCGGCGGCCAAGGGTGCACTAATGTTTTGTACGGCTATGGAAAGAAGATTGTCTGGAACGCCGCGCGTACGAACGACCTGATTTACGAATACAAGGTCCCAAAGAAACTGATCAAGACACTGTCCCTCAACTACTCGTTCACGTCCAGTTGCGCCATGAATACTAGCGGCGATCTTGCAGTCGGAGTCCTATTGGGTAACTCTTACGGTTACGGCGGTCAGGTCGTGATCTTCAAGAACGCGACCGGCTCGGGTAAGGTGTACAATACGCCGTTGCTCAAAGAGTACTTCGATGGCTACGATCCCAGCGGCAATCTCTTTGCCGACGGTTTCGGCATGAGCTATAATTTCACACTCGTCGAGCTTCCGAACGGCAGCAGCAAATTCGTTACGATCAAAACGAGCAACTCGCCGAGGTTTCCCGGCTCGGTGCAGTGGGATGGCACCTACCTCACCGTGTTCGACCAAGACACGGCTGAGACGTATCAGTACACGGTTAGTGGTACGACGGCGACGTTGAAGAATACCGTACAGCTCAGCGGGACCAGCGACTGCGCGCAGACGTGGATCGTTAAGGGCCTGCTGTATTGCGGCGACGCGGGAAATAACGACGGCGAGGTTTTCAAGTACCCCGCCGGCGGTTCAGCGACTGCGGCGTTCACGGGGGACTTCGATGTTCCGCTCGGCGCGACGGCAGCAAAGAAGTAAACTTAGAATCGACTCTGGGGTGAGAATTCCGCGGCTTTGGCAAGGTCGTCGAGAACGGGGATGAAGTGGCGCGACAGCTCCTTGCCCATCAGCGGGCCGAAGAGAAAGGCAAAGGGGCCGGCGATCGTCACGGATTGCGCGATCTTGGTGAGGTTGTCTTCGGGCGTAATCTCGCAGTTGAAGATAAACGTCGTGAGCGGTGGCCCCGCCATCGACATGCTGAACGCACGTCCGTTTACGACGTTTGAAAAAACAACGTCGTGCGTGCTGCGGTGATTGGTCGTCATCTTTCCCTGGGCGCCGTCGCATAGCGGACCTCTGAGCTGCGCGGAGGCAATCCCGGAGTTCCAGCGGTTCCAACTGTTCGGATTGCTCCAGATGCTCCAGACTCGCTCGGGAGATGCAGTGGTCGTACGGGAGACGCCGTAGGTTTTCATGGAAGCTTTCCTATTATGAAGATCGGCGTTTACGTCCTCGGCATCGCGGCAATCGCCGCCGGAATCGTCAATCTAATCTGGGGCGACTTCGAAAAGGCCCATCAGCCCATCCAGGCCTGGGGCGACAACGTCTCGGGGCGCGGGCTCTTCGCGGATATCGTGGGGGTCGTGCTAGTGCTCGGTGGCGCGGCGCTCCTTTTCCGCCAAAGCCGGCAGATCGGCGCCGTGCTGGTCGGCTTCGCCTACTTCATCTTCGCAATCTTTTGGGCGCCGAGGCTTTATTGGGCGTCGGCGATTCTGGGACCGCGCGGAACGTCGGGCGCCGCGGCCGGCGTCGGCTTGGAACTCATCATCATCGCGGCGGCCGCGATCCTCTACGCGTCCGAGGCGCCGCCGGGTTCGCCGTGGGTGCCCCGCACCATCAACGTTGCGCGCTGGATCTTCGGACTCTCGACGGTGGCCTTCGGTCTCGCGCACCTGAGCAACATCAGCGACAACGCATCGCTCGTACCGAGATGGATTCCGCCGGGCGGCGACTTCTGGGTGGTCCTTACCGGGATCTGCTTCATCCTCGCCGGCATCGCGATACTCTCCGGCCTGCTCGACGTGCCGGCCGCGCGGCTGCTGACACTCATGTTCGCCGTCTTCAGCGCGCTCGCATTAGCGCCGTTGATCGTCGCGTATCCTCGCGCTGAAGGCTCCTGGGGTACCAATGCATATAATCTCGCGGCGATCGGCGCGACGTGGGTGCTCGCCGACTTTTTGGCGAGCCGGCGCGAAGCGCTACGGCTGCAGGCTGCTAAGGTTCCACGCACCGCCTGAGCGCGTGTAGAGCGCACGCTCGTGCATGCGGTTCGGGCGGCCCTGCCAAAACTCGAAACGCGAGGGCACGAGCAGATAACCGCCCCAAGAATGTGGACGCGGAACCTCTGCGCCTTCGAAGCGTGCATTGAAGTGTTCGTAGCGCTCCTCGAGCAGCGCATACGCTTCGAGCGGCGCACTCTGCTCCGAAGCCCAGGCCGCGAGTTGATGCCCGCGCGGCCGCGAAGCGAAGTACTCGTCGGAGTCGCTCTCCGAGAGAGGCGCGACGCTGCCCTCGATGCGCACTTGGCGTTCCATCCACGGCCAGTAAAAGAGCGCCGCGGCCCGCGGATTCGCGGCGAGCTCGTGCGCTTTGCGGCTGCCGTACGAGGTAAAGAAGCGCAGACCGCGATGATCGAGGCCGCGCAGCAGCACCATACGCGTGGAGGGCTGGCCGGCTGCGTCGACCGTCGCGAGGCTCATCGCAACGGCCTCGACGCGACCTGCGCCGCCGGCCTCGTCAATCCACTGCTGCAAGCGCTCGAAGGGCGCGCTCATGGATAGCGCCCCAACCCGAGGCCGGCAAGAAAGGCGCAGGCCATGCACAAGGCGCCCCCTATTGCAAACGGCAGCGAGGCATCCACCGGGCGAAGCTGCAGCGAGGTTACGCGGCCCAAGTGCCCCAGCGCGTCGCGCAGCTGCGTTGCATTCTCGGCACGCGCGTAGGCGCCGCCGCCGGCCTGCGCGTACGCGCGCAGGGCCTCTTCATCGATCGTCGCCTGTTCGTTGGTTCCGGGGATGAGCCCGCCGTTGGGTGTTCCAATGCCGACGGTATACAGCGCGATTCCGCGCTCGCCAAGCAGCTGCGCGGTTTGCATCGGATCGATGCCGGTGTTGTTTACGCCGTCGGTAATCAGTACGACCACGCGGTGGCCCTTGCGCGGGAGCAGTCGCGCGGCAAGCGCCAGCGCGTCGCCGATCGCCGTTGCACCGTCGGGCGGCGGAATTTGTTCGAGCCCGGCGAGTACCGCTTGATGATCCGCGCTCAGGGGAACGACGACCCCCGCGGCGCCGGCAAAGGCGATGACGCCGATCTTTGTGCCCGGTGGACTCTCGCCGATAAAGGCGCGGGCCGCAGCCTTTGCGGCAGCGGCGCGCGTTGGGAAGACGTCGGTCGACGACATCGAGCCTGAAGTATCGATCGCGATGAAGACGCTGCCGTCACGTGCGGGAACGAACATTTGCAGATGCGGGCCGCTCGCGCCCAAGACGACGCCGGCGAAGGCTAGCAGCCAGAGCGCTTGCAGCGCGCGGGGAATCCAGACTCGCGACTTCGTCGCTTCGGCAAAGAAGGCGAGATTCGAGTAGACGAGATCGTGCGCGGTGACGCGGCGTTGCAGCACGGCGTAGAGTATCGCGAAAAGCGCGAGAACGACGACGCCGAGCACCAACCGCAGCGGATGGTCGATCGTCACGCGCGCACTCCGAAGGCGCCTGCGAGCGACGCGCGTCCGTCCTCCTCGCGAAGGATTCCCGTGCGCCAGTTTGCCAGCGTAAAGCGCTCCACGAGGTCGCGCTCCCGCACGCGTACCCGCGCATAGTACGATGCCCGTTCGCGCTTTCCGACGTATGCGCGCACCGAACCACCTTCGGCTCCGCGCAACCGGACCATGCCCGCCAAGGGAAGCCCGTCGTACCAGGGATCGCGCCCGACGAGCGCCGTGCAGTCGAAGCGCGAGCCGAGCTCCGCCAGCTCGCGCTCGTAGGTCGCGTCGAGATCGTACCAATCGGAGATCGCCAGCAGCGCCGTGCCGCGCGGCAAGGCCGCGATGGCGGTGCGCAGCGTGCGGCGCAGATCGAAGGTTGCGTGCGTATCATAGGCGAGCAGCGCGCGCCGCGAGCCGCGCTGGAGCGCGGCGGGCGTAATGCTTGCGCCGTCGATTCTGATGCAGCGATCTTCACCCGAAGCTGCAGCAAACCAGTCCACGAGCGCTTCGCGCGCCGCCTCCCGCAACGGACGGCGGCGCCCGACGCGCATTGAGGCCGAGCCGTCGGCAAAGGCGGCCAGCGTAAGCGTCACGTCTTCGAGCACGACGCGCGATTGGAGCTCCCCCGAACGCGCCGTCGAGGCCCAGTCGATTCGCCGCACGTCATCGCCGGGGACGTAGGCGCGCAACTCGACGAACTCGTAGCCATCGCCGCGATAGATCGTCGGCGAGCCCGCGCCTAACCGGCGCGGGCGACGCCGCGCACGCAGCAGCGCATCGCGGAGCGTCACGGCGCCGGGATGGCCGCAATCATCGCAGCGATGACTGCATCGGCGTCGACGCTCTCCGTCGCCAGCCGGTAGTTGAAGCCGATACGATGGCGCAGTGCGGGCGCGGCGACGGCTCGAACGTCGTCCGGGAGCGCGAAATCGCGGTCGTCCAGGAAGGCCCGCGCGCGAGCCAAGAACGCGAGCGCGAGCGTTGCTCGCGGGCTCGCGCCATTGTCGATCAGCTCGGCAGCGCGAAGGGTCGCGCCTTGCGCGGAGCGGACGGTTACCTTCTCCGCCGCACGCGTTACCGCCACCAGATCCACGATGTACCGCTTGAGCTTTTCGTCAACGTGCACGGCGAACGCCTCGGCGCGCCAGGCGCGGACGTCGTCGAGCGACGCTACCGCGCGTACCGGCTGCGTATCGCTCATCGCAAAACGATTGAGGATCTGCAGTTCTTCTTGCGCCGTCGGGTATGCCACGTTGACCTTCATGAGGAAGCGATCCATCTGGGCGAGCGGCAGCGCGTAGGTTCCCTCCGAGTCGAGCGGATTCATCGTCGCCATAACGACGAAGGGGTCGGGCAAGCCGTGGGACTGCGGTCCGATCGTCACTTGGCGTTCCTGCATCGCCTCGAGCAACGCGGACTGTACTTTGGCCGGAGCGCGGTTGATCTCGTCGGCCAAGACGACGTTGGCGAAGATGGGGCCGAGGACGGTCGCGAAGCTGCTCTCCCGTTGGTCGAAGATCCGCGTCCCGACGATGTCGCTCGGCAACAGGTCGGGCGTGAACTGAATACGCTTGAACTCACCCTCCAGCGCGGCCGCCAGGGAGCGGCAGGCGAGCGTCTTTGCCAAGCCCGGCGGTCCCTCCAAGAGTACGTGGCCGTTACAGAGCAACGCCAGCAGCAGCGATTCGATCACCGATTCCTGTCCGACGATCGTCTTGGCCAGCGCCTCGCGCAGCTCGTGCGGCCTACGCATCATCGGCCCCTAACGCCGCGACGTAACGTTCGAGCGCGCCGCACGCGTCGCCGATGGCCTGCGCCAGATCATCGTCGTAGGTAAAGGCGCCGCGCTCGAGCGAGACCAGCACGTCTTTGAGCGGCGCCTCATTCGCCCCGGGACGCCGCAACGTATCACCGAGCGTCTCGCCTTCCGGAGCGCCGATCATGCGCCAGATCGCCGAACGCACGCGCAACGCGCCGGAACGCGTTCGCTCGGCGTTGAGCACGAGGAGCGCATCGCGGACCTGCTCCGCGCGCGTCCGCGGTCTGGGCACCGGCATCGCGACGGCTGCCGGCGGCTCGACGACCTGCGCTGCCGGCGGCCGACGGCGCGGAAGGACGACGAACACCCAAAAGAGGCTCCAGAAAAAAAGTGCGATGAGGGCGAGCGTGAGCACCCATCGCGCGACATTTGCAACGGCATCGAGCAGCACGCCCGCGTTGCTGCGAATCGCCTGCGAAGCGGTCTGGCCGGCATAGAGCGTCAAGCCGTTGGTGTACCATTGCTTCGCCTTTCCATCCCGCGCATCGCGGGCTTGCAGCGTTGCCGGTGCGAGCGGGATGGCGCCGGGCGTATGCGCGACGACGGTAATCACCTCACGATACTCGCTTCCGCGCGCTCCGCTTATCGTTGAGCGCTCGTCCCCGAGCAGCTCGAGTTGCGCCAACATCGGAAGCTCCAGGTTGTTGATTTGCATGACGGATTCGCGGACGCGCAGGCTGACGATCAGATGAAACGGCTCGTCGATGGCGGGGCGCGGGGCATCCGTCGAGAGCGTGAAGGATTGCACCGTCAGGCGCTGCAACGTCTGCGCCCCGGCGGGCACGCTTGCGGCCGCCAAGGCCGCCGCGAGCATCAGCCCCGCGGTAGTTCGGCGAGCCATCGTGCGAAGAGATAACGTGCATCGAGCGGGCCAGGGGAGGCCTCGGGGTGGAACTGCACCGCTTCGATCGGCAGGGTACGATGGCGAAAGCCTTCATTCGTTCCATCGTTGAGATTGGTCATCGTCGCTTCCAGCTCGCTTGGGAGCGAGTGCGCGTCCACCGCGTAACCGTGGTTGTGCGCGGTGACGATAACCGTACCTTCGCGCAACTGCATCACCGGTTGATTCCCCCCGCGGTGACCGTACGGCAACTTGTAGGTTCTCGCACCGCAGGCGATCGCGAGCAGTTGATGGCCGAGACAAATTCCGAAGAGCGGCTTGCGTCCGACCAACCCGCGCAGCACCGCGATCGTCCGCGCGAGATCGGTCGGATCGCCCGGACCCGGTGAGATCACGATCGCATCGGGGCGATGGGAGAGAATGGTTTCTTCGCTCGCATCGTACGGGACGACGGTCACCCGCACGCCGAGCGCTTCGAGCTGGGTGAGGATCGCACGCTTCACGCCGCAGTCGATTAGCACGACGCGTGGCCCATTGGTCGCTCCGCGTGCGAAGGTGTCCGGCGTCGCCACGCCCGGAACGAGCGCCTTCGTGTCGGCAGTGCGAACGAACTCCGTTAGCCGGCGTTCCGCCTCGGCGAGCGCCGGCTCGCCAACCGCGAGCGCCGCCCAGATCGTTCCGTGTTCGCGCAGTGCGATCGTAATCGCGCGCGTGTCCGCGCCGATCAACGCGGGCACGCCATGCTCGTCGAGCCACGAGGGCAGCGTCTGCTGCGAGAGGTACTGCGACGGATGATAGGCGATCTTCTTGATCACGGTTCCGACGGCGCACGGGCGCTTATATTGCGCGGCGGTGCCCGAGATTCCGTAGTTCCCGATCATCGGATAGGTAAAAGTGAGAATTTGACCCGCGTACGACGGATCCGTCAGCGCCTCTTCATAGCCCGTCATGCCGGTGTAGAAGACGGCCTCGCCCAGCGCAATGCCCTCGACGGCGAGTCCGTGACCGTCGAAGCGGCTGCCATCGGCAAGAAAGAGTGCTGCCGGAGTCTGCACGCTCATGACGCGCTCCACTCGGGCGCTCGATAGCGAACGATTCCGCCGACGATGGTTGCCATAACCGTTAACGGAAGCCGCCGTCCGGCGAAGGGCGTCCACCTTCCTTTAGATGCAAAGCCCGAGGGGTCGACGACCCAATCGCGGTGCGCGAAGATCGTTACGTCGGCCGGCACGCCCACGCGTAAGTTGCCGCCGGGAATACCAAGAATACGCGCGGGATTGGTCGAGAGCAGCGCCACCAGGCGCAGCAGCGGCAGATCCGGTAAAGCCCGCACGTACGCGCCGAGCGCGATCTCCAAGCCCGTAAAGCCGGGCGGAACGGCGCCGGCGTCCCCGCTCTTCTCCTGCCGCGTATGTGGCGCGTGATCGGTCGCGAACGCGTCGACAGTGCCGTCGTAAACGGCGCCGCGCAGCGCAGCGGTATCGCTCTCGGAACGTAGTGGCGGATTCACCCGCGCGCCCGCCCCGAGCGACAAAGCCTCGTGCGCCGTAACGCTCAAATGATGGGGCGTGACCTCGCAGGTAACGACGGTGCCATTCTCGCGCGACCAGCGGATCGCGTCGAGCGCGCCGGCCGTCGAAACGTGCGCGATGTGCCAGCGCTTCGCCGTCTCGCCGGCGATCGCGAGATCGCGCGTCACGAACTCCTCCTCGGGATCGTCGCAGTGCGAGATGAAAACGCCGGCGACGTCGCGAGCGCGCAGCGCCGCCTCGCGCAGCACGCGTGCGTCGCGCACCGTATCGCCGTCATCGGAGAAGGCGACGGCGCCCGCCTGCGCGAGCGCCGGGAAGTCGCACGGCTCTCGCCCCTCTCGCCCCCGCGTGATCGCCGCGATGGGGTAGACGCGGCACCGCGCGGCGTTGGCCACGATTTCCAATAAGGCGCGCAACGCCGCCGGGGTATCGAGCGAGGGTTTGGTGTTCGGCATGCAGGCGACGCTGGTGAAGCCGCCCCGCACCGCCGCCTCCGTTCCGGTCGCAACCGTCTCCTTTTCAGGAAAACCAGGTTCGCGCAGGTGCACGTGCATATCGACGAACCCGGGCGTGACGATGGCACCGGTAGCGTCGACGATTTCTTCGCCACCGGCGGATTCGAGATGCTCGCCGATCTCCGCGATGATGCCGTCGCGGATTCGCACGTCGGCCACGGCGTCGAGCGAGCCGGCGGGATCGACGACTCTGCCGCTCTTTATGAGAAGAGCGCTCAGACGGTCCTCGCGTTCACGAGGAAATCCAAGACGGCCATACGCACGGCAACGCCGTGAGAGACTTGACGCGCGTACCGCCAGCCCGCGTACTCGAGCACGGAATCGTCCAACTCCATGCCGCGATTGTAGGGGCCGGGGTGCATGACGATAGCCTCCTTACGCAGCAGCGCAAGGCGCCGGTGGTCGAGCCGATAGGCCGTGACGTACTCATCGTTCGAGATCGGCATCGCCGCGAAGCGTTCTTTTTGAATGCGCAGCAGAATGACGGCATCGACCGTCGGCAAGACGGCGTCGAAATCGCGTTCAATAGCGACGCCGTTCTCGGCGTAGCTGCCCGGCAGAAACGGCTCGGGGCCGACCAGCACCACGTTGGCGCCAAGCCGCCGAAGCCCGCGAATCGCCGAGTGCGCGACGCGGCTATGCAGCACGTCGCCCACGATCGCGACGCTGCGGCCGGCGACGTCGCCGAACTCTTCAATCAGGGTGTAGACGTCGAGCAAGGCTTGCGTCGGGTGCGCGTGCACCCCATCCCCCGCGTTGAGCACGTGGCCGTCGAAGTTCAATGCGATCCGCTGCGGAAAGCCGTCCTCGGGATGGCGAACGACCAGGACGCTGACCCCCATCGCGCTGAGCGTGATCGCGGTATCTTCGAGCGTCTCACCCTTACTCGAGAGACTCAGATTGCGCGGGGCCAGATTGACGACGTCGGCGCCTAAGCGCAGCTCCGCCATATTGAATGAGGTAAACGTGCGCGTGCTCTCCTCGAAGAACATGTTCACCACGGTCTTGCCGGCGAGACGCGGGCCCGGCGCCACGGCTTCGAACTGCGCGATTCGCTCGAAGATATAGGCGATCTCCTCGGCGGTAAGGTCGTCAAGATCGATGAGGCTACGCCGTATCCGCACCCGGGGCTCCTAGGATCGTCACTTCGTCGCTTGCGCTAGCCTGCGGTGCGAGAACGACCTTCACACGTTGATCGGGTGCGGTCGGCGTGAAGCGCCCGACGTAATCGGCTTGAATCGGCAGCTCCCGCAAGCCGCGATCGACCAGCACGCAGAGCCGAATCGCCGAGGGACGCCCGAGATCCGTTACCGCGTCGAGCGCCGAGCGAATCGTTCTTCCCGTGTAGAGGACGTCGTCCACCACGACGACCGGTCGTCCCGAAACGTCCACGGGAATCTCCGACTCCGGCAGTGCGTGACTCACGCGATCGTCGCGATATAGGTTGATGTTCAAAAAACCCAGGACCGGTGCGCGCCCGCCGATGCGCTCGATCTCGGCCGCCAGTCTAATCGCCAGCGCCTCGCCGCCGCGTCGCACGCCGAAGAGCACCAATCCGTCTTGCGCCTCCTCGGGCTCCACGATTTGATGCGCGAGCCGCGCGATGATGCGCGCGATCTCATCGCTGCGCGCGAGAACTTCGCGCGCGCCCGCCGCCTTCATGCCGGCTCCTTTAACGCACGCAGCGCCGCTTCGACCCGCGCCAACTCGCTGCGATAGCCTTCGAGCTTCTCGCGCTCCTGGGCGACGATCGCCGGCGCCGCTTTGGCGACGAAACTCTCGTTGCTCAACTTTCTTTCACCGCGCTCGATCTCTGAAAGCAACTGCTTGACCTCCTTACGGTACCGTTCTTCGAGAACGCCGTGCGGCGCGCGAACGCTCACGGCGCCAAGCGCCTCATCGCCGTTTTCGCCCGCCGCGGCAGAGCGCTCGAGGCTCGCTCCCGCAAAGAGCGCCAGCAGCCTTGCGGCCTCCTCCGGTACGTTCGACGGAACGGTCAGCTCGACTCGTTCCTTGGGATGGAGTCCCAACTCGGCGCGCAGGTTACGCACGCGCTCGACCGCCCGTTTGACCGCCTCGAAGCGCTCCGCGTCGCTCGCAAAGGCCGGAATCTCGAGCGGGTCGGGCCAGGTGGCCGTCACGACCGTAGGGCCATCGTGCGGCAGCGCCAGCCAAACCTCTTCGCTAATGAAGGGCGCGATCGGGTGAAGCAGCCGCATGGCATTATTCCACGCAAACGAGAGCACGGCCGCGCGGGTTTTGCGGTTTTCTTCTTCTTTCGTCGCTTCGAGATACCAATCGCAAAACTCGTACCAGAGAAAACGCCAAATCGTTTCGGCCGCGCCACCAAAATCGTAGGCGTCGAGCAGCGCTCCCATCCGCAGAACCGTCTGGCGCAGCCGTGTTAGAATCCAGCGGTCAGCAAGCGTCAGCTCGCCGGCCGCGGGGAGCGTCATTGCCGGCGGCAGACCTTCGGGGAGCGCGAGCATGTAACGCGTCGCGTTCCAGATCTTGTTGTTGAAGTTGCGCGCCTCTTCGCAGCGCGACTCCTGATAGCGAATCTCCTGACTCTCCAGGCGCATCTGCCGAAGAATCGAGAGGCGAAACGCGTCGGCACCGTATTTTTCGGCGAGCATCATCGGATCGATGACGTTGCCGACCGACTTCGACATCTTTCGGCCGAGTGCATCGAATACGAGCGGAGTGATCACGACGTCTCTGAACGGCACTCTTTTCATAAAGTGCAGCCCAAGCATCACCATGCGCGCCACCCACAGAAAGATGATCTCGCCGCCGGTGACCATCGTCTGCGACGGGTACCAGCACTTTAGCTCCTCGGTTGTCTCCGGCCAGCCGAGGATCGAGAACGGCCAGATGCCGCTGGAGAACCAGGTGTCGAGCGTATCGGAGTCGCGGGTGAGCTGCGTGGTGTCGTAACGCTCCTGCGCGATCTTGCGCGCTTCTTCTTCCGTTTCGGCGACGACCTCGTGCCCGTCTGGCGTGTACCAGACGGGGAGTTGATGGCCCCACCAGATCTGGCGTGAGATGTTCCAGTCGCGAATGTTTTCAAGCCAATGCTCGAAGATGCGGCCGTAGCGCTCCGGGACGAAGCGGACGCGGCCGTCGCGGTAGGCTTCGAGCGCCGGCGCTGCCAACGGCGCCATCTTCACGAACCACTGCAGCGAGAGGAGCGGCTCGACAGTGTCACCGCTGCGATCGCTCGTTGCAATCGAATGCCGGTGCGGCGTCGCCTGCACGAGCAGCCCCGCCGCTTGCAGGTCGCGCACGACGCGTTCGCGCGCTTCGAAGCGGTCGAGGCCTTCGTAGGGACCGACCGGAACGTCGGCCCCGGTGATCCGCGCATCGAGACCGATGACCGAAGGCATCTCGAGCGCGTGCCGCGTGCCGATCTCGTAGTCGGTCGCATCGTGCGCCGGCGTCACCTTCACCGCGCCGGTTCCGAACTCGGGATCGACGGCTTCGTCGGCGATGATGGGAATCGCCCGATCGAAGAGCGGCGGCAACCAAACGGTGCGGCCGACGAGTTTGTTGTAACGGGGATCTTTCGGGTGAACGGCAACTGCGACGTCGGCGAGCATCGTCTCCGGCCTCGTCGTCGCGATCTCGATTCCTTCGGCGCGGTTGTCCTTATCGAAGGGGTAGCGAATGCGCCAGAGCGTGCCGTCGCGCTCGACATGGTCGAGTTCCGCATCGGAGACCGTCGTCTGCGCCGTCGGATCCCAGTTGACGAGCCGCGTTCCGCGATAGATGAGACCGTCGCGATAGAGCTGCACGAAGACGCGCTGCACGGCCGCCGATAGCCCAGCATCCATGGTGAAGCGCGAGCGTTCCCAATCGGGGCCGAAGCCCAGGCGCTTAAACTGCGCGACGATCTCGCCGCCGTAGCTACGCGACCACTCCCACGCGCGTTCGACGAATTTTTCTCTTCCCAGATCTTCGCGGCGGAGCCCTTCCTTCGCTAAGCTCTTCACGAGGACGGCCTCGGTCGCGATCGCGGCGTGGTCGACGCCGGGCAACCAATCGGCGTTATTGCCGAGCATACGGTGGTAGCGCGTCAGCACGTCCATCGGCGTGAAGGTCGAACCATGGCCTAGGTGCGCGCGCCCGGTAACGTTCGGCGGCGGCATGCAGATAATGAACGGCGGCCGCGCGGGATCGGGTTCTTCGTGAAAGTAGCCGTTACGCTCCCACTGCTCGTAAAGCCGCGGCTCTACCCTCTGCGGGTCGTAATGCTTGGGGAGATCCATCGGGTGGGCAGCGTTCAGCGCCGAACGCCGGGAGGCCTCGATTTAGTCCGAATCTCAGTCAGGAGCCGTATGATGTAATCGAGCTTAAACAGGCCGCTGCCGTTAGGCTGCTTACACTCGCCGTACAGGACGACCCCTTTGAAAGTGGTGGCTACAGAGTCGAGCATCTCGTCCGCGGTCAAGTTTACCATCACGCTTGGTAACAGTGGCGAGGATGGTCAGCGCTACCGCCACCATGTTTCCATCTTTTCGTCAGGGTTGGTGCGCCTGCGCGTAGCGCAGTCCTGAGCGAGGCGCGCAGCGCCGAGTCGAAGGGTCACCATGACACGCACCCTTGTCCTTCGACTACGGGCCGAAGGTCCTTCGCTCAGGATGACATGATGATTGCGTCCTTCGACTCCGCGTCGCTCCGCTCAGGATGACACGATGATTGCGTCCTTCGACTACGGGCCGAAGGCTCTTCGCTCAGGATGACACGATGATTGCGTACTTCGACTACGGGCCGAAGGCCCTTCGCTCAGGATGACACGATGATTGCATCCTTCGACTACGGGCCGAAGGCCCTTCGCTCAGGATGACACGATGATTTGTCCTTCGACTACGGGCCGAAGGCCCTTCGCTCAGGATGACACGATGATTGCGTCCTTCGACTACGGGCCGAAGGCCCTTCGCTCAGGATGACACGTTTTGCGCCTGCGCGTAGCGCAGTCCTGAGCGAGGCGCGCAGCGCCGAGTCGAAGGGTCACCATGACGCTTCCGCGGTCCATGACGCTTCCGCTATCCGTGACGCAGGAAGTTAGGCGGGCATGTCTTTCTGTTTTGGCTCGTGGTAGAGCAGCGTCGGCTGCTCTTTCTTCTCGATCACGTCCTTGTTGACGACGCATTTCTTGACGCCTTGCAGCGACGGCAGGTCGTACATCACTTCGAGCATCGTCTCTTCGAGAATCGAGCGCAGTCCGCGCGCACCCGTCTTACGGCGCTGCGCCTTATGGGCGATTGCGACCAACGCCTCTTTGGTGAACTGCAGATCCACGCCGTCCATATTCAGGATCTTTTGGAACTGACGAACCAGCGCATTGCGCGGCTCGGTGAGGATACGCCGCAGCGCCAGCTCGTCGAGCGCGTCGAGCGTGACGACGATCGGTAGACGGCCGATGAACTCTGGAATCAGTCCGAAGCGCAGCAGATCCTCGGGCATCAGCTGCTGGAAGAGTTTGCCGATGCGAACGTCGCGCTTGCCCTCGGGTTGCGCGCGGAAACCCATGTTGTTGGCCGCGACGCGCGACTCGATGATCCGCTCCAACCCGTCGAAGGCGCCCCCGCAGATGAAGAGCACGTTGGTCGTGTCGATCTGAATGAACTCTTGATGCGGATGCTTGCGGCCGCCCTGCGGAGGAACGTTGGCGGTCGTCCCTTCCAAAATCTTGAGCAGCGCCTGCTGCACGCCTTCGCCGGAGACATCACGCGTGATCGACGGATTCTCGCTCTTGCGCGCGATCTTGTCGATCTCGTCGATGTAGACGATGCCCTTCTCGGCGCGTTTGACGTCGTAGTCGGCGGCTTGGATTAGCTTGAGCAAGATGTTCTCGACGTCTTCACCGACGTAGCCGGCTTCGGTGAGCGAGGTCGCGTCGGCCATTGCCAACGGAACGTCGAGAATCTTTGCGAGCGTCTGCGCGAGATACGTTTTGCCCGAGCCCGTGGGGCCGACCAGTAAGATATTCGACTTTTGCAGTTCGACGTCGTCGGCCGTCCCGCCGGCGTTGATCCGCTTATAGTGATTGTAGACCGCAACCGCGAGCGACTTCTTCGCGCGCTCCTGACCGATTACGTATTGATTGAGGATGTGGTTGATCTCTTTGGGCTTTGGGATGTTCCGCAGCCGGAGACTCTCGTCGACGTTCTTGTAGAGCTCTTCCTCGATGATCTCGTTGCAGAGCTCGATACACTCGTCACAAATGTAAACGCCCGGCCCGGCAATGAGTTTGCGGACCTGCTCCTGAGACTTTCCACAGAAGCTACACTTGAGCTGACCCTTGTCGTCTCCGAAGCGGAACATGGCGCGTTCCGGGTTCCTCCACTCTTATGCCGGCATTGGCAGGCTTTGGCGGTTTTCGATTATTTGGTCGATTATCCCGTAGTCCTTGGCCTCCTGGGCCGTCATATAGTAATCCCGTTCGATGTCCCTAAGAACCTGGTCGAGCGGCTTTTTGGTCGTTTCGTTGTAGATGCGCGCGACCGTGTGGCGGGTCGCGATGAGGTCGCGGGCCGCGATCTCGACGTCGGTGGCCTGTCCCCCAATCTGCGAGACCCACGGCTGGTGGATGACCACCTTTGAGTTTGGGAGCGCGTAGCGTTTCCCCGGTGCCCCCCCGGTCAAGAGAATCGAGCCCATCGAGGCGGCAAAGCCCATGCAGATGGTCGCCACGTCGGGCTTGATGAAGCGCATCGCATCGTAGACCGCCAGGCCGGCCGTTACGCTGCCGCCGGGGCTGTTGAGATACATGTCGATGTCTTTATCGGGATCTTCTTTTTCCAAGAACAAGAGTTGTGCGATAACCAGGCTCGCGAGGTGATCGTCGATCGGGCCGCCCACGAAGACGATACGATCCTTGAGCAGGCGCGAATAAATGTCGTAAGCGCGTTCGCCGCGCGCCGTTTGCTCTACGACCATTGGTACTAGATGTGCCATGACCTCATTAACTACGACGCGGGCGCTGTGGTTTCTTGGTCGCCGACCTCGGCATTGTCAATCAGCAAGTCGAGCGTCTTGCTGCGCACGATGCCTTCCATCAGCGAGAGTACGTTATTTCCCAGCGCTTTCCGAATGCGGGCGACGGGCTGGCCGTAGCGACGGGAAAGGACCTCTAGTTCTACTGCAATGTCGGCGGGCGTCGCAACGATCTTCTCCGCCTTGGCAATCTGCTCGACCAAAATCGTCGTCTTTACGCGCGATTCCGCCTCGGCACGCCGGCTCGCGCGCAGCTCCGCTTCGGTCGTTCCGAGACGCTGCAGGTACTCGTCAAAGCTGGTTCCGCTGCTCGCGGCCGCGGCTGCGCCATCTTCCATAATGCGGTCCAGCTCCGCCTCGACCATCGATTGCGGCAACGCGAAATCGTGCGTGGCGAGGAGGCGCTCGAGCACGGCGTTACCTACCACGCGCCGCGAACGCGCGGTCGCGACGGCCTCGAGCCGGCGGCGCAGCTCGGCGCGCAGCTCGTCGACGGTTTGGCTGCCCGAGACGGCCAGCGCGAACGCGTCGTCGAGCGCCGGCAGCTCGAACTCCTTGAGATCGTGGAGCGTCACCGCGAAGACGGCCTGCTTGCCCGCCACGTCGGAGGCGGGGTACTCATCCGGAAAGAGGAGCTCGACACTCTTACTCTCGCCCGGGCTCATGCCGACGATGCCGCCGACGAAGCCCGGGACGAATCGGCCCTCGGCAAGCTCCACCGTCTGGCCAGTAGCGGTTCCGCCCTCGAAGGCGACGCCGTCGATCGTCCCCGCGTAATCGAGGGTCGCCACGTCCCCTAGCTGCGCGGGGCGGGAGACAGGAACAAGGGTGGCGCGCTCTTTGGCGAGGGCCGTAAGGCTTCGCTCGACCTCCTCGTCGGTCACCACGACCGGGGGCCGAACGACCTTCACGCCCTTATAGGCGTCAAGTTCGACGACCGGGCGCACCTCGACGGTGGCCTTGAGCCGGGTAGGGCGGCCGTCGCTCTCCTCGAGGATCTCCAGCTTCGGCCGGTCGACCGGGTCGAGGTCATGCTCGCGGATGACCCGGGCGTAGACCTCCGGCACGACGTCATCGACGGCTTGACTCGTGACAACGTCCCGTCCGTAGGTTTGCTCGAAGATCTTGCGCGGGACTTTCCCTTTGCGAAAGCCGGGCAGGCGGACCCCCTTGGCCATCTTTTGAAAAGCCCGATTCTCGGCCGCTTCGAGCTCTGGGCCGGTTATCGAGAACTCAAGCGCTACTTGCGTGGGAGCGAGCCGGGTTAGCGTGGAGTCGGTCATAAGAAATTAGCGGAAGACGAGATTCGAACTCGCGACCCTCGCCTTGGCAAGGCGATGCTCTACCACTGAGCTACTTCCGCGACAACCTCCGAGGGCGCGGCATCTGGGCAAGCAGAGACTCGAACTCTGACGGGTCGCCCCACTGGATTCTAAGTCCAGCGCGTCTGCCAGTTCCGCCACTTGCCCGGCGACCCGGATAGATAGAACGCCTCAGGTGCTTTTCCTTCTAGTTGCCGATGGCGCCGCAAGGAGTTCCTCTAATGCGTTTTTTATCGCCCGCGGGACGCTTGTCCTGAATCCTGGCGAACGGGTCGGGCTGGAGCACCACCGGATCCGCGCCCAACGAAAGGGGATTACGTGATTTCGATCGCTCGCTTTGGACTTGTCGCCGCGCTGGCAGCCTCGCTCGCCGCGTGCAATAGCTCGTCGGCCTCGACGACGCCGGGAGGACCCAACGCAAGCTCAACCACGGTAACCGTGACGAACGCAACGGGAGCGCGGCTCGGAAACATTCCCGTTACGCTCTCGACGGGAATTACGAAGAGCCAGCCGACCGGTGTCATTAGTTCGGAGTTCACAAACTCGGTCGGTCAAGCGACGTTCTCGAACCTTCCGGCGAACGGCCAGCTCTGCGTCTACGCGGACACGACGATCAACGAAATCTTCTATCATACGAGCCACTGCACGACGGCCTTTCCGTCGAGCTACACGCTAAAGTTTTCCTTTAAAGACTAGCGCGCCTCGCCCGGCCTGAGTTGCGGCATCGTCGCCGCTTTGATAATATGGTCATAAAATATGGCCACTTCGAAAAAGCGCGCGACGCCGATCGGCTCGCGGATTTCGTTGCTGATGGCTGCGCCTCGGGAGATCGGGGCTGCCGACTTCAAAGCGCATTGTCTTGAGCTGGTGGACGAAGTCGAACGTCTAGGGACGGAGCTCGTGATCACACGGCATCGCAAGCCGGTCGCGAGGTTGGTTCCCATACGACAGGAAAGCACGGCGTTTTGCGGGTCGCTCAAGGGAATGCTTTTGAAAGAGGGCGATCTCGTGAGTCCGATCGACGTAAAGTGGGAGCTCGATGAGCCCAATCCTACTTGACACGCACGTCGCGCTTTGGAGTGCAAGCGGAGCACTACCGCGGGCCACCGCGCGCACAATCGATGCCGCTGCCAAGCGCGGCGACGTCCTGTTATCGCCGATAACGGCTTGGGAGATCGCGATGCTCGTCGATAAGGGCCGGCTCTCGCTTGCCCCGTCGGTGCAGGAATACGTGCGGGCCTTGTTCGGACATCCCGGCGTCGTAACGGCAACGTTAACGCCAACGATTGCCGCCGCCGCTGCATCGCTGCCCGGGAGCTTTCACTCCGATCCCGCCGATCGAATTCTCGTGGCGACTGCGGCGGCGTACGGAGCCCAGTTTTTCACACGCGACAAGCGGATCCGCGAATATGCCAAGGCAACGCGACACATACGGTGCGTGGTTTGCTGATCGGAGCGGGCTCGCACAACTGCGGCGCCACCCGGTTGTGCCAGTAGTTGTCCGTTACGGGGTTCGCCACGGGGTGACATGATGGCGGTGGAGGACCACCGTCATGAACGTCAGATCCGATTTGATTCGCCCGCTATGCGTTTGCGCGGCTGTGGCCGCGCTCGCGGGCTGTGCGGCCCCCTTCAGCTCCGCTCAGGGCGGAGCGGCTCCTGGTGACGCGGGGTTGCCGGGATCGCAAGTGCTGCCGCAGGCTCGCGTGCAGTCGCAAACCCAGTTGCCCTCGTCTCCCATTACCCACGTGGTGATCATCGTGCAGGAGAACCGCACGGTCGACAACCTGTTTCAGTTCCTGCCCGGCGCGAACACCGCTTCGACGGGACTCGACTCGAAGGGGCAGAGCATCCACCTGGCCCCAATGGGGCTGGTCACGAGCTACGACCTAAGCCATAAGCACTCGGCCTTTCTCACCGACTACCGGAATAGCGCGATGAACGGCTTCGATCTCGAGTCCTCCAACTGTCCCCACGGACATTGCGGCGACCGCTCCAAGCGCGCATACGGGTACGTCGTGCAATCGCAGGTGCAGCCGTATTACACGATGGCGCAGTCGTATGCGTTCGCCGACAACTTCTTTCAGACGAACCAAGGCCCAAGTTTTCCGGCGCATCAGTATCTCATCAGCGGCACGTCGACGGTGCGCGATGGCTCGAGCCTGCGCGTTGCCGAGAATCCGCAGGCACCTCACGCCGACGACAAACACAACGGCGGCTGCGACTCACCGAGTGGAGTGACCGTCCAGCTGATCGACCCGCGCGGCAACGAGAAGCGGTCGGCCTACCCATGCTTCAACCGCCTCGCGCTCATGAATCTGCTCGATGCGCAGTCGGTGAGTTGGAAGTACTATCAGGCGGACGCCGGCGCGGGGCTCTGGAACGCGGTCGACGCAATCAAGCCCATTTGGCAGAGCGATGAGTATAGCAGTCACGTGAGTTATCCGTCGTCGCAAGTGCTCTCCGATATCGCTGCGGGTAACCTGGCGAGCGTCGTATGGGTGACGCCGACGGCAGCCGAATCCGATCATGCCCTTACCAACGACGGCACGGGGCCGGCGTGGGTCACGAGCGTGGTAAATGCAATCGGTGAGTCGCCCTATTGGAACTCCACCGCCATCTTCATCGTGTGGGATGATTGGGGCGGTTGGTACGACCACGTCAAGCCACCCATCTACAACTCCTACGAGCTAGGGTTTCGCGTGCCTTTGATCGTCATCTCGCCTTACGCAAAGCAGCATTACATCTCGCACGTGCAGCATGAGTTCGGCAGCATCCTCAAGTTCACGGAGGAAACGTTCGGTCTTGGCAGCCTCGGCACGACCGACGTGCGCGCCGACGACCTCTCCGATTGCTTCGACTACGCGCAGCAACCGGCGCCGTATCAGGCGATCGGCGCCGACCACGACGCCCGCTACTTCTTGAGCCGGCCTCCGTCAAGCGCGATTGTGGACGACGACGAATAAAGGAGCGCTAGGGATAAACCGCCACGCCGTAGACCGAGCGCAGGCCGCTAGTAAGCGAGTCAACGAGCGTGCCCGACTTGTAGTCGTAGACGAGCAGCGCGTTGACCTCTGGATCGGCGACGTAGAGATGCTTGTACGCGCTTATCGAAGGCGATGCGGAAGGGATCTTCTAGTCCTTGCGTGATCGTCTCCGACGGTTTCGTGGAACCTTGCGGAAAAACGTAGATCGCGGCGTTGCTCCCCGAGCCCTGATCGGCCACGACGACGTCGCTCTTTCCATCGATGGCGTCGCCGGCCGCCCAAACGATGGGGAGCATGAGGTCGCTGCCGCTCGTCGATTTCGGCGCGAACTCGTCCACGTCGCCCGGGCCACCGTCGCCCGCGCCGGAGTTAAACTCGATATATAAATTGTTTTTTGAATCGAGCGCCACGCCTTGCGGGTAGTCGATATCGATGGTCAGCTTCGGACGCGTCGAATCTTTCGGAAACTCCACGACCTTCTGGCCGACCAAGTCGGCGACGTAAACCCAGCCGTTCGCGCCGACGGCGACGTTCGTCGGATAGGCGAAGCCGGTATATTGGAGCTTGTACGTCGTGCTGCCGTGCGGGTACATCGTTACGGTTGCGTTCGACGCGTTCGTCACGAAGAGGTTGCCGTGCTTATCGACGCAGCTCCCCTCGGGGCCGCTGATCCCATCGGTAATTGCGCCGACGGGGCCCTCGCTCAGATCCGAAGCGTCGTAGATCTCGACGGCATCGCCGGTGAAATCCGACACGTAGATTAGATGCTTCGCCTTCTTGGCCGCGGGCGAGAGCCAGCCTCCGGTGCGGTGGGCTGGTCCGAGTACTTGCTCCGATCCGAGCGTTTGCGGCGCTCCCGGTGTTTGCGGTGCGAGCGACTGCTGGGCGGCGCAGCCGGCCGTTACTGCGAGCGCTGCGATTAAGAGGAGGTTCTTCATTCCGATCTCTCCTTTACTTATGCGGGAGCGGTGCGGCCGGGTAGAGCGCGAGACCGTTGGGCCCATCGACGCCGTCGGTGATCGTGTCGACGAGCGTGCCGCTCGGATAATCGTACACGTAGACGGCATTGCCGACGGAATCGCCGACGTAAACTTCGTGCTCCTTCTTCTCGAAGCGCACCGGGTCGGGGTCGAGCGCGTTCTGGGCGAAGGTTTCCTTCGCTTTGGTTTTGCCCGGCGGGAAGACTAAAACGCCGGGCAGCAGTTGATCGGCCGTGACGATGTCGCCGGCCGTGTCGAGCGCGATGCCGCCGGGCGCTTCGGTGGTGATGCCGAGGTTCGTGCCTTGCGTGCTTTTCGGTGCGAACTCGAGAATCTCGCCGGCTTTAAAATCGGCCGTGTAGGTGGTGACGTAGGCGTTGCCGGCGGCGTCGAGCGCCACGTCGATCGGGTAGGTAACGTTGGTAATCTTCAGCGTCGGTGTGTTCGACGCTTGCGGGAATATCACGACCGACGCGGGACTCAAGTTGGTTACGTAGACGTCGCCCTTTTTATCGATCGCGACGCCGGCCGGCGCGGCGAGGCCGGTCGAGTAGGTAAAGCTCGGCTTGACCACTCCGGCCGGATATTCCGTCACCGTGTTTGCGATCGTGTTCGTGACGTACAGATTTCCCTTGGCATCGGTGTTTGCGCCTTCGGGGCCGTTGATTCCATCGGTAATCTTCCCGACCGGCGCCTGATTGCGGCCTTTGGTGCAGTAGATGGCCACGTAACCCAGTTTGTAGCTCGAAACGTAGAGCGTGCTTTTGCAGTGTTTTGCCGCCGGCGGAGAGCCAGCCGCCAGCGGGCCGAACGACCGCGGGCGTGGTGGGGTTTGCCGAGCAGCCGGCAACGAAGGGGGTAAGAGCGGCCAACGCGACCGCAGCGCGCGCTGGAAAAAACATGCAACGCATCCGCTCCTATTATACTTCACCGGGGACGAGGGTCGACCGCCGGGGCGGAGATCCATCCGCCCGCGGATCGGACGATAGTCGGCGCGATTGCAGGCGAGACCGGGCTGGCAGAGCAGCCGACAGCGCCGAACGCGAGTGCGGCGAGAGTGATTGTGAGGCGCGGGGTAGCGGCGGGTAATGCATTAGCCGTTCTTATACGGTTAGATCGAAGGCGACCCCGCTTTGCGCGCCGCTAGGGAAGCTGGGCGCGAGGAGGCGAGCGCCAGGCCTTCTAACGTATTGGTTTATGGTGCGTGGAATCGGTGGGTTAGCCGGGTGTCTCGCTGTTACACTCCTCGCCGGTTGCGTAGAATCGACGCCTGCTCTTCTTCCTCAAGAGCGCGAGCAGTCGTGGATGCTGCCCGGCGCGTCGAGCGGTGACCTTCTGTATGCAAGTTCGAGCATCGGCGACACGGTTTACGTTTTTTCGTATCCCGCAGGTAAGCTCGTCGGGAAGATCGTTCCTCCCGGTGGCGCGTTGGCCTTAGGGGGCATTCATCGGGACGACACGCCTCGGAGGTTGGAACTACACAGCTATCTCGTGGATACAAGGCGGCACGGTTTTGATTCCCACCGGAGCCGACGGCACGAGCATCGGGGCTTGGAAGTATCCGGCGGGCGGAATGCCGACAAAGAAGATCAAGGCACCCGCCGGAATATTCAGCGAGACGATCAGCGTGGCAGGCAGCAAATGAACGCGCTTGATCGCGCTTGCGGTCGGGCTGGTTTCCTAGTTGCGTTCGCGTTGCTTACGGGTTGCGGCAGCGCCCAACAAAGCGTTGCCATTCCCTCAACATCCGGACTGCCGGCTTCGTGGATGAGCCGTTCGGCCGCGCAGGGCGATCTGCTGTACGTGGCCGATACCGGAAGCGATGAAGTCGACGTCTACACGTATCCCGCGGGTAAGCCCGCCGGAGTGTTGACCGGCTTCAACGGAGTCGCATTTATCTGCGCTGATAAGAACGGCAACGTATTCATTCCGGATTACGGAGCGCACGAGATTCTCGAGTACGCCCACGGCGGCACGAGCCCGATCAGAACCCTCAACGATTCGTATGAGTCGCCGTACTCGTGCGCAGTCGATTTGAGGACGGAAGATCTTGCCGTCGCCAACTACGATAGCGGGAGCGGAGCGGACATTTCGGTCTATCGCGACGCTAAAGGTGCTCCGAGAGACTACTCGACGAGTTTTCCCTACTTCTGCGCATACGATGCGAGCAGCAATCTCTACGTCGAGGGGTACCTCAAAGGCAGCCAGGGGACATATTTTCAGTTCAGCCGACTTGCTAAAGGTGCGAGACGGTTCACGGTGCTAGCGCTGCAGGACATCCCCGCGTTCCCCAACGGCTTGCAGTGGGACGGCACCTACCTCGCGATCGGCACGGGAACGATGGCCGGGTCCAGCACCGGCGACACCTACATTTATCACGTTGCGATCACGCGATCGATTGGGAGGACGGTCGGCACCACGTCCCTCGTTGAGAACGGCCTGACGAGCGATTTCTTCATCGACGGACCAACCATCATCGTGTCGGGCGGGAATCCGGTAACTCACACCAAGTTCTTTCATTATCCCGGCGGCGGGGAACCCACGAAGACGCTCAAGGAAGGCACTCCGGCCGGCGTCGTCGTGAGCGCCGGCAGACGTTAGGCTTGTTGCTGAAATGAGGCGCTTCGTTTGGGTCGCTGGGATTTGCGCGGCGATCGTTGGGTGCGCGCGACTTGGGCCGAGCAATAGCACGCCGTCGAGCAGTTCGGTCGTTCCCGGGGCGCGATACGACACCAGCGTTGCGTACCACACGATATTCCAGTTCGACGGCACCAACGGTGCCGACCCGGAGTCTGCACTAATCTACGCGGATGGACAGTTCTACGGAACCACTAAGGGCGGTGGCACCTTCGGGAACGGAACCGTTTTCAGCATAACGCCGGGCGGGAAGGAGAAAGTACTTTATAGTTTCCGCGGCGGTAAGGGCGATGGTAGCAAACCCGAGTCGAGCGTGACGCTCGTCAATGGCGACTTGTACGGCACGACATATGCGGGAGGCCAGTACAACTTCGGCACCGTGTATAGCGTAACGTTAAAGGGGAAAGAGCGCGTGTTGTATCGCTTCGGTAAGACGCCGGACGGGCAGAATCCGATCGGCGGACTGACGGCGCTCGGCGGCACGCTCTACGGTACGACGTCCTCAGGTGGAACCGAAAACGGCGGAACGGTCTTCAGCATAAAGGGTAGCGCGGAGAAGGTTCTCTATCGCTTTAAATACGGCGCGAGAAACCAGAGCTGGTCGCCGTGGGCCGGCCTCACGGCCTACAAGGGACTGCTCTATGGGACAGACGATGCCGGGGGGCACTGTTCCGGAGGCACGATATTCAGCGTTACGACCAGCGGCAAAGAGACGACGCTTCATAGCTTTGGCTGTCCTGGGCATGGCGACGGCAACGATCCGGAGGCGGACCTAACCGTAGACAACGGCGTCTTCTACGGCACGACGGCTCAAGGCGGTAAGCCTTTCTACAACGAGGGAGTCGTTTTTAGTTTCATTCCCCCGCACAAAGAGCAGGTTATTCTCGGCTTCCCTTCGTCGTACGAGGGCACGCGTCCCGAGGGGACTCTAGTCGACAATAACGGCGTGCTGTACGGAACGACCTACTTAGGTGGGGAGATGGACGATGGCGAGGTGTTCAGCGTGACGACAGGTGGCTATGAGGTCGTGCTTCACAGTTTCGGGCTACCCCCTGACGGCGAAGAGCCCGCCGCCGGCCTCGTCGAGCTAAAGAACACCTTCTATGGCACCACGACTGCGGGCGGCGGCTTCTCGAGCGACGGCACCGTTTACGCGATCACACCTTAGGCGTGGAACCCGAGGCTATCTTTTCGACGACGTCAGGATGACACGTGGCGCAGGCGGCGGAGCATGCCAACCAACGCCGCGAGCATTCCGGTCGCCCACTCCGATCCTGTGCGGCGACGCTGGGTAGTGGTTGACAAAAGCAGCAGGCAAGCGCAGTCTAGAAGCGTGAGGTACGCTGGCGTTGCCTCGAGAAAGCGAGCGCGGAACCGTGCGCATTTCGACCCTTAAACTCATTGGCGCTTCCCTGATCGCAGCGCTCTTAGCCGCGTGCGGCGGCAACAACAGCCTTTCTTCGTCGATGCCCGTGACGGCAGCGCGGCAAGCCACCCCGAACCTTAAGTACGGTGTGCTCTACAGCTTTGGGTACGACGCCTCGCACGATGGCGAGTACCCGTATGCGGGTCTCCTCGACGTCAACGACACGCTGTACGGCACGACCTACAGTGGAGGCATAAAGGGTGGAGGAACCGTGTTCAAGGTGACGCCGTCCGGCGCGGAGACCGTGCTCAAAAGCTTCAAGTCCGGTCCTAACGGCTACAACCCCGACGCGAGCCTCGTCGACTACAACGGCACGCTCTACGGCACGACTTGGTCCGGGGGCAAAACGAGAAAGCCAACGCAGGACGGCTTCGGAACCGTCTTCTCGATAACGACGTCCGGCAGAGAAACCGTACTCCACAGTTTCCAAGGCCCCAAGCGCGACGGCGAAGGTCCGTACGCGGGCCTCCTCAACGTCAACGGCGTGTTCTATGGCACAACCGTTTACGGCGGTGCAACCGACGGCGGAGCCGTTTACAAGATCACGCCGTCAGGCACGAAAACCGTGCTTCACAGCTTCAATAGTTCGACAGATGGCATCAACCCCTACGCGAGCCTGATCGACGTTAAGGGAACACTCTACGGTACGACCTATTACGGGGGGTCGCCGCTCGGCGGGAGTAATGGAACGGTCTTCTCCATCACGCAGTCCGGCGATGAGAAGGAGCTCTATGCCTTCAGCGGCTCAGGAGACGGCCGGTTCCCAATTTCAGGCCTCGTTAACGTCAACGGAACGCTGTATGGGACAACCACTTCCGGGGGCGCAAATGGCGACGGGACCGTCTTTTCGATTACAACGTCCGGCAAAGAAGCCGTGATCTACAGCTTTAAGGGCGGCTCGGGCGACGGCGAAACTCCCGATGCGGGCCTCGTCGACGTCAAGGGCACGCTTTACGGCACGACCACTGCTGGAGGCGCAGGCGGCGACGGGACGATCTTTTCTATCACCGCGTCGGGAACGGAAACCGTGCTCCATAGCTTCGGCACCGGTTCGGGGGACGGCGCATGGCCGAACGCGGGCCTCATCAACGTCAAGGGCAGGCTCTACGGCACGACGGTCTATGGTGGCGCTACAAACGCTGGAACAGTCTTCTGGCTTTCGCCCTGAAGCGCACGGCCGATACTAAGCGCGCCTGACCAGAACGACTCAGTGTAGGCGTAGCGCGAAGACCGTGCCATAGCCGTAGGCGCCGCCCGCATATGTCGTACCGTAGAGAGTGCCGTTAACGTCGATCAAGCTCGCGGTGGGTTCTTTGCCATCGGGGCGGCCGTCGAAGTTGTGCAACACGTGCTCCTCGCCAGTGGTGCTGATGCTGAATACCGTTCCCTTGTGGTGAGTGCCGCCGTATTGGGTCGTACCGTAAAGTGTGCCATTCACATCGAGTAAACTCGCCGATGGGAACTCGCCATCGGCGCCATTGCCGAAGTCGTGTAAAACGCGCTCCGTGCCCGTCGTAGTGATGCTAAAGACAGTGCCACCCCCGCCGCCGGAATCGTAGAGGCCGCCGGAAAGTGTGGTGCCGTACAGCGTTCCTTTTACGTCGATCAGGTTCGCGGCGGGCTCGATGCCGTCAACGCCATTACCGAAACTGTGCAGCACCTGTTCGGTGCCGGCCTTAGTGACAGTGAAGACGGTGCCGTCCCCGCCACCTCCCTCCCCGTACGCGCCGCCGAACGCCGTTGTGCCGTAGAACGTCCCGTTCACATCGATTAAAGCTGCCTCGGGAATTCCGCCGGAGAATCCCGTGAAGCTATACAGCACGCGTTCGGCGCCGGCGGTACTGATACTGAAGACCGTTCCCCAGTTGGGCACGCCGCCAACCCCCGTCGTGCCGTAGAGCTTGCCGTGCACTCTTATCAAGCTCGCCTGTGGAGTAAGACCATCGGAACCGCTGCCGAAGCTGTGAAGCACGCGTTCTTCGCCCGCCGTAGTAAGACTGAAGACGGTTCCACGACCTCCCTCACCGGTGAGGTATGCTCCCCCGTAATACGTCGTACCGTAAAGCGTGCCATTCACATCGAGTAAGCTCGCGTCGGGATGCGCGCCATCGTCGGTACTACCGAAGCTATACAAGACGTGCTCCGTCCCGGCCGTACTACAGCTGAAGACGATTCCTTTGTCGTACGTACCGCCGTACCAGGTTGTGCCGTAGAGCGTGCCGTTCACATCGACCAAGCCTGCGTCGGGCCGTGCGCCATCGTTTAAAATGGGGTCGAAGCTATAAAGAACCCGATAAGACGATGCTGCAGTCCCAACGCGGTGCGCGACGGCGTTGGTTGGCGGGCCGAGCGGCAACTGCGAGTTACCGCAGCCCGTAAGCATTCCTGCGGCGATGCTGACGCTGAAGGCGCAGCGGCGTGATCTAGAGACACTCATCAACGCTACAAGAAAAGCCTTAGGAATACGCCGTCGCGGTAGCGCTCAGCAGACAAGTCGCCCTGTTATCGTCGCGCCTTCGAGCGCAGCAGACTCCATAGACCTTGTGCTGAGACCGTGAGCGACAAAAGAGAAACAACCGCAAGCGCGAGGAGCGTCCAGACGAAGAAAAAGGCTCCGCTCATTTTGCCGATCTCGATGCCTTGGAGGCCTCCGGTACCGGTTGCGTGGGCAAAGAAAACGGTCAGCCCGAGTAGCGATCCGAGCAGCATGATCGTATGCCCCGACCGACGTTCGGGCAGCATCAGCGTTCCGTACAGCCAAACAGCAAGAATGGCTACCATCAGGAGGTTTAATGCCAAGCCTTTTTCCGACCCGTATAGGACGTCATCCACCAGGTGGAATGATGCGAGAAGGATTGCGAGGAGCGACGTTACCGGCAATACGAGGTTTCGTTTCACGCAGAAGGTTTTCGAGTTGCTACCGGATGATTCCGGCCGCGGAGCTAATCGGCGACAATAACCACTCGCGGACGGCCGCGAGCAGCGGCATTCCATCCCTCGCTGACGTCCCGTAACGGAAAAACTTGAACCGGTACGTCGACTGCGCCGTCTGCGATCAGCTGCATGTAGTGCGGGATCGCAGCGATGATATCGGCGATCGACGCCGAACCCGCGCCGCTTCCAGAAATGCGTAGCTTGCGGCTACGCAGCACCGCGGCGGGTACCGAGGCGACGGGACCCGCAATCGCACCGATTTGGACGTACGCGATATCGGCACGATCTTCGTCGAACCCGGGTCTTTCGAGAGCGGCAAACACGCTTTCCGCCGCCGCGCCCCAGAGGAAATCGAGGACAATATCGGGTGACGTGCCCTCGAGGGCGCTTAGCATCGCGGAAACATCGCGCTCGCGATTGCCGCTTAGCGTGATGGGTGTTGTCCCTCGCGCGGCCGCATCCGCGAGGCCCTGCGCATTGCGGCCAGCTCCGATCACACGCGTTGCGTCGAGCACTCGCGCATTCTGCGCTGCGAGCAAGCCGGCCATGCCCGTGACGCCGAGAATAAGCACGGTGCCGAGCGCGCCGATCTCTGCTCGCCGTGTTTGCAACGGCATCCACGATGACAGGCCGGGGTTTAGCCCGCCGGCGATGCGGATCGGATCGGCGCCCGATGGGAGCGGCAACCGCAGCCACGACGGCACGGAGATCCGCTCGGCGATCGTTCCATACGGTGGCTCCGGGAAACCCGAGAAGACAAGGCCGCCGTCGTCGTTTCGCACGACCGCATCGATGCCCGGGATGAGAGGCCATTGCCCGCTGCTTCCGTAGTGCGCGCCGCCGGCGAGGCTTCGGACGACCGGATGAATGCCGGCTGCGACCAACTCGACGATGATGCGTCCGTCGCTCGGGCCCGGCTCCGAAAAATCGCCATAGCGCGGCGTCTCGCCGGCCGACTCGATCACCGCTGCTTTCACGCTATAGACGCTCGCGTAGTTTCGCGCGAACCTGTTCGATGCGCCGCGCGCGAGTCTCCGGCCTTTTGGCGTCCTCAACCCAGAGGACGTACTCTTTGCGATGCGAGAAGGCGAGGCTATCGAAGATTTTGCGTTCGTCGCGCTCGCATCGCCCTTCGAAGATCAGCTGGGACGGCGACGGTCCGCTTCTCCTTGTCTTCTTCGATGGAGATGGCAACGCGGTCTCCGCGCTTGACTCCCGCCGTCGCGCGCATCGCACCGGGGACGCCGAGAGCCGGCCCGAAGCCCATGTCGCAAATCGTCGTTCGATGCTGCACGCCATTAATGGTCATGCGCACCGGCACGCGGATGCGACCGGCGAACGATTTCATAATTTTCGCCGGCACTAAGACGTACGTCGCGGACGAATCCTCGACGCCCCGAAGAACCGCGCGAAACTCGGTCGCCATCTGCCGGAACGTGCTACTTATCCGAAGGAACGTAGGCGGCGTCGACAAGGCCGGGATAGAGGTTAACGTTGCCGGCCATCGCCCAGTGGTTCTTCTTCACCTTGCCGACGTCCATCCAACCGCCCGCGTCGCCGATCGCCATGAGCTTATCGCTCTTATTGAAGCCGCCGTCGATCGGGTAACCGTCGCCGAAATAGTTGTTCTCTGTCGGACCGAGCGTCTCGAACGCCGATTCGCCGGCGATCCAAGGCAAAGCGTACTGGGCGATCGTGCGCGCCGTGCCGTCGATAAGATTGAGGACCTTTCCGTCGTTGCTGATGTAAAGACCGTCGGTCGATCCGCTCGCCGGAGGAATCAGGTTAACGACCGACGGCGACGACGATGCCGGATTAGTAATTTCGTCGAGCAATGCTCCGGACTGCGTTCCGATTTTCCCGAAGCCTTCCACGTAAAGATTCCCCTTCGTGTCGACGTCGATATAGTCGGCGTTGGTCAAATCGGGGTCAGCGATGCCGGTGGGCGAGTTCGGAGCGCCCGCATTCCACCAGACGAGGAGATCCGCCGGCTCGCAGCTCGGATTGCAGATTTCGGCCCCTGGGTTCGCGCCGAAAACATGTCCGTTCGTGTCGAATGCTACGTCGAGCAACGACGCTTCAAGCGTGCAGCCGCTGCCGCAACTGCTGGGCTCCGGGTAAACTGCCGTCGGCGTTTTAGAGCCGGGCGCGTACTCCTGAATTGCGCCGTTTCCGTTCTGGCCGCGCGCCGCAGGCAGTCCAAAGGTTTTCCGCATGATCGACCTTGCTGCCGAAGGGTTCGTCGCACTCGTTGTCCAGCGAATTGATCACGAGGACGGTCTTATCTCCCTTGGCATTCTGCCCGAAGATAAGGTTGTTGAAGCCTTCGATCGCCCATACTCCGACCTTGCCCGTACCATCGACGTGCACGTGCGGTCGCCCGCGGCTCTGGATATCCTTGAGGATACGCTGCAGCACGCGACGTGGAAGCGCGGACGGGATTCTACCGGCGATCTCGAGCTCGAGCAGCGCTACCGGGCTGCGGCGACTCTTTTCGATATTGGCAAGACTGATTGGATGGAACACGCCCGCATTTGGCGCGTTGCCCGAGCCGGCGGGCAGAGATTGCGACGGAGCGCCGCATCCGCCCAGCAGGGCCGCAGCGAGCAGGAGGAGTGCGCCTCGAGGAGTGAGTTTCAGATACATATGCTACCTACTTGTCAGAAGGGACGTATGCGGCGGCGAAGACTCCGCGGTTGAGGTTGATGTCGCCCTCCGCAGACCAGCGATTCTTCTTGACCTTGCCGACGTTTATCCAGCCGTAGATAGTCGCCGATGGCGAAGCGTTTGTCGCCGCGATCGAAGCCGCCGTTCTCCGGAAGTCCGTAGCCATAGTAGTCCGTCCGAGTCGGACCTAGTGTATTGAAGGGTTGTTCGCCGGTTATCCAAGGCAGAGCATATTGGGCGATCGTGCGCGAGCTCGGGTCAATGAGATTCAAGACCTTGCCCTGATTGCTTATGTAAATCGCGTACGAGGCGCTGGACGAGGGCGGCAGTAAGATCAGCTTTGTGACGGTGGGAGACGAAGTCGTCGGATCCGCGACTCGTCGACCACTAGGCCGCATTTTTTCGATGCAGCCGTGGCCCGATGAGGTAGAGGTTTCCGTCGTTATCGACGTCGATGGACTCGGCCGCGGGCATGTTGGGATCCGAGATTCCCTCGCCGGCGAACTCGGAGAGCTTTGATTCCACCAGAGCGCGGCATACGCGTCTGTGGCAGCTCGGTTTGCACACTTCAGAGTAAGCTTCCGGCAAAGGCGTGACCGCGCGAATCGAAGGCTACGTCGAAAGCGTTAGCTTCAAACGTACAGCCGCTTCCGCACGCGACCGACTGATAAAATGTGGCGGCGGGCTTATTCGACCCAGGCGGCATACTCCAGAAGCGCGCCATTCCCGCTATCGTATTGCATGCAGGCCACCCATAGATTCTCTGCGTGGTCGACCTTGATACCCCCGGCGGCTTCGCATCCATTCTTTGCGACGTTGATGGCGGTAACGGTTTGGTTTCCCTTTGCGTTCTGGCCAAAGATTACGCCGCCCGTGTCGGCCCACAAACCGACCTTCGCTTTTGCGTCGAACCGCGCGGGCGCAGGCGCGATTGCGGGCTTGGCTGGAGTGTTGGCGCTAACGACCGGAGCCACCGGCGCGGACGTGCCGCATCCGGCAAGCAACGCGCAAAAGACGTAAAGCGACGCGGTGTTAAGCGCGAATCGCGAGCCCATTATAGGCGCTTGGCGGTGCAGCGGCTCAAGCCCTTCCGTTTGCCGCCCGCGTTACACCAAAGCGCGATCAGGTTTGCATATCTCTAAGGTGGTCTAGATACGATGACCTGACCGTTACCGGGTCCCCACACTCCTTGACGACCTACGACGCGGATGGCGCCTTTTTCCGTGTATGATGATCCGCCGCCCCCACCGCCGCCGGCGGCGGAAGTCGAATACGTGCAGTAGCAGGTGTATGCATAAACCCAACTGTAGGCGCTAGAGCCCCCGCCGCCCCCGCCGTAGTATCCGCCGCCACCGCCGCCGCCGGCGATGTCACACTCCGGAACGGCGCCGTCGCCGCCAGCACCCAGCATTCCGTTGTCGCCGCCGGACCCGTCGCAACCGCCGTAAGAATCTCTCTTGTCGTCGTAGCAAGAAGAGCAGAACCCCCCTCCACCGCCGCTTCCCCCCGCAGTTTGCGAACCACCCGTCCCGCCGCCGCCGGCATAACCACTACTCGAACCTCCGCTGTCACCGGAGCCACCAACTGTGCCTCCCCCGCTGCCGCCTTGCCCACCCGTGTAGGAGTAGACCGTGCCGCCCTGGCCGCCTCCGCCGCCGGCGACGAGCACACGGTCTTCGAGTTGCTTGCCACCCTGTCGCACATCCGAGGCGCCCCCGCCTCCGCCGGCTTCCCCTGACCCGGGCTTACCGCCGCCGTTGTACCCGCCCGCGCCGCCGTCCGTGCCTTCGCCACCAACGAAAATCCTTAGCCTCTCGCCGGGCGTGACGGGAATGGTAGCCTTTATCGCACCGCCGAGGCCGCCGCTGCCACTTGCTCCACCGCCGCTGGCGCCCCGCGTAATAATGGTCAGTTGCGTCATGCCGCTCGGCACGACGAACTTCTGAGGCCCGCCAGTGTAGTTGAAGACCGCGAGCACTCTATTACTGGTCGGAGGCTGGAGCGCTCCGATAGACGCCGGCACTGACGAAGAGGGAACATTTCCGTTTCCGCACGCGGCTAAGAGCGCTATGCAAAAGCACGCTCCGAGAAGACTACACCAATGCTTCATTGCGCCTCTCTTTTTGCTCCGGCTCTGTTCGGGAACACAAAGCTCAGATTCATACTGCGCCTTCCGGCACTACGCGTCAAGTGAGCGAGTGAACTAACATCACCGGCGCGACAGGGACTTGAAGTGCACTGAAGGGCATCGAAGTTATGCGAAAAGAAGGCAACGCGGCGCGGCGAGCTCTGCGTATAACAGAAATCGAAGGTGTGGGCCGTCGTACGAGACGGCCCACGGGCATTTCTTCTGGGCAACCTTCGTACTATTTTGGGGGCCTACGTCGCTGACTTTCAGCACGCGCCTTTCATGCCGAACGAAAGCGCGCCCGAGTCGAAGTTTGACCCGCCGTAAACGTCCTCAAAGACGCCCGGGCCGATGTTTCCGCGATCGGCGGAGCCGATGAATTCCAATCCCGCGTTCTGACTATACGCCTGCACCGTAATTGTCGCCACGAGCGTGTGGTTGATAACCAGGAATGAACCGGACGGATATCTACGACTGCCAAAGACTAGCGAAGCCGACTCGCCGCCGCTGGGAGTGCGGGTCAACGTCAGGCAGCCCGTGCCGTTGCTGTGTTGCGAGTTCGTTATGGTTACCGGCCAACTGCCGGCGTAATTGTGCGAGTCGGGCGCGACCATATTCATGGTGCTGCCGTTGATACCGTGCGCCAAGGCGGCGCCATCCGGTACGACCATCGCTGCGGCTGCAACGGCGGCGATTAAGATCCGCGAAAAATGCATAGGTAGTTCTTCCTCTTGTGTGGAGTCGGGTGAGATGTTGCCGCAGAGTCTAAGCGAGGTTGGTGAAAAAAGCCTGAAGGCCAGGCAGCCGCATTATGTGCGTCATCATGCGCAGCGTCGCGGACTGAGAACGTAACGGGACGAGATCGCTCGGTGAAAGGGGACACGGTCGAGCCGACGCCCGCGCGGCCCGCTGAGGGACGTGGGTCCTCAAGGCCTGGGAATCCGCCCCGCCAAGAAACAGAAAAGCCTCACAAAACCCTCGGTTTCATAAGGCTCTTCTATATTTTGCACCGCGGGGGACTTGAACCCTCAACCAAGTGATTAAGAGTCACCTGCTCTACCAATTGAGCTAGCGGTGCGCGCTGCCGTTTCTTCGGGAGAGAGTTGGTGCGCCCTCCGGGGATCGAACCCGGGACCAACGGATTAAAAGTCCGGTGCTCTACCAGCTGAGCTAAAGGCGCGAAGTTCTCTGGGTCTACGCAGCGACGCCGTTTGCATCCTACCACAAACGTATGCCCTAGCGTAGCAACGTTCGGAGCGCGGCGGCGACGTCGCCCGGAGACTCCAGCATCGGGGAGCAGAGCGAGCCCTGGCCCACGACCAACTCGGTTACGGGTGTTTTCTTCCGCAGCGGGGTCGATCGGGCGCAGGACGGCGAGCACAGTATCCGCGGTGTTCTCAACCGCTGCGAGCATTCTCGGGTCGGCGATGCGCTCTCGCGCTTCTTGGACGAGGCCGGCATCGAGCGCGCTCTCGGCACGTACCATCGTACGCAGCTGCGCTCGGACGTAGAGCGGGTCGCGCAACAACTTGCGGTGCTTGGCGCGGGCTACCGTCGTCAACAGCCGTTTCATCGCGTGCTGACGCAGGAACGCTTGAACGATCTTGGCGGCCGGTTTTCCACGCTTCACGTACTGCGGCGAAAGTAGTAGAAGCCCAATGTCAGGATCGACGTTGGAGACCGCTTCGATTGCTGCCCCGGCAGCTAGGCCATGCGCGACCACGGCAGCTGCACCGTGTAGGTTCTTCTCGATTACGGCGCGCAGCTCGTCAACGGGGTTGGCGCCCTGCGCAAGATCGAGGCTATCGATCTCGACAAACGCGACGTCGGGCATCGCCTTTCGGAGTGGCGCCCAGGTGCGGTGACCGCCAAGATACGGAGCGTTCCCCGTTACGAGAACGACGTGCACGGGAAAATGGGTGACTGACGAGGCTCGAACTCGCGACCTTCGGTGCCACAGACCGACGCTCTAACCAACTGAGCTACAGTCACCACGCTCTTAAGCTTCTTCGCTCGATGCCGCCGGGCATGCAGCGCCCGACCGACCTACGTGCGCCCGGAGGGAATCGAACCCCCATCTTCGAGTTTAGAAGACTCGTGCCTTATCCATTAGACCACGGGCGCCCGGATACAGGGGAGGCATGGACCCTACGAAAGGATACCATGCCTCCAAAACTATCGGGGCGACAGGGTTCGAACCTGCGATACCTCCCGCTCCCAAAGCGGGCGCTCTACCTGGCTGAGCTACGCCCCGACAAGTCCCCGCCCCATAACGTTTCGACCGTGCGCCGGCGGTGACAGTTCGCGCAACGCACCTCACACTTCGCGATTTCTCGAACGATCCTCTGCCATGCCCAACCCTCCCGCACGAGGTTGCTGATGTTGGCCTCCTTGGTCCCTCTCACATGGTCGAACTCGAGTACGCGCACGTCACCTTCACCGCAATCAACGCAGGGGTGCGAAGCAAGATAATCCGTTAGGCTCTTCCGATTGCGTAACCGGTATCGCCTTCGATTTACCAGGCGTTTATGATTGATGTCTGTTTTATTTATTAGGTAGTACGCTTTGCCGTACTCTCTATGACACGACCTACAGAGGCCACCGCGACGGCGGCGGTAGGCCACCGAATCGGCAAATGCGTCGCTGGGAAGAACTGTCTTGCACTTTGAGCACTGCCTCATTGTGCAATCTTTGCAAATACGAATGCCACCAGTATTGCACAGTGCGTTAGCCGTTGCAGATATTCTTAGAACAAGAGCGCGTGATAACCTATGTAGCGCGACATGTCCATCATGTCGGAATCACTCGCGAATAAGCTTACGCCTTCGATTGTCAAGCCAACGTCGCAGGCAGCGCGAGCGACGCGTGCGTTGATCGCGGGAACGAGGGCGCGGCACCACGATGCTCCTTGCGTGCGCGCCAGCGTTACCATGCCGAAGGCAAAAAACGGAACGGCGTACGACGGCGAGGCGGATGCGACCGGGCCGATCGTTCCGTCGCGCCAGACGTACGCGTAGCCGACCACCTCGCCGTTGATCGAGAAGACGCTGCCGCTTGCATTCGAGGCGAGATAAAGATGATCGTCCGGTCGAGCGCTGCCGCGCGCCTCGCGATCGAGCGCGTCGAGTGCGTAGCGATGTCGGAGCGGATCGAGCAGGTCGGTCTGAAAGCGATGCGCGCCGGCCGCTAACGCCGCAAGCTGCTCCTCCTTTGGAATCCGCCCCGTGAAGCGCAAGACCGGCACTCGCGCGGGAACGCGCCGGCGCGCGAAGAAGGCGATGGCGCCGAGCTCCGAGGCATCGATAAGACCCGACTGCGTGACGTCGCCGGCGTCGCGCGCGGCCTCCGCGAGCAAACGCTGCCCCAACCCCTGGCCGCGAAACGACGGCTCGAGGAAGAGGTCGCTGAGAAACCATTCCGTCTCGAGCGCGTGTGCAATGGCAATCCCCACGACCGTTCCCTCGTCGCGCGCGACCCATGCGCCGTTCGGAGCCACCGCCGCGAGATGCAGGTAGAGCCGCCGGCTCTCGGAGTCGGCGAATCGCCGGCGCGCGATCTCTGCAACGTCGCGCTCCTCGGCGCGGACGACAAGAACCTCAGGCACGCTCGCGCAGTGTCGCGAGCAACGCGTCGGCGGCGCGACGACGGTGACTGACGGCGTTCTTCTCCTTCTCGGTTAGCGTCGCGAAGCTGCGGCCCAGCGGCAGATAGAGAAAGAGCGGATCGTACCCGAAGCCGCCCGTTCCGACCTCAGTATCTAGCAAATAGCCCTCCACCTCACCGCGCGCGGTAATCGCATCGCCGTTCGGCTCAACCAACGCCAGCACGCAAACGAAGCGCGCCGTGCGGCGATAGGGCGGCACGCCGCGCATCTCCGCCAGCAGTGCCGCACGACGCTGCTCCCAATCGAGCTTGGGGCCGCCGTAGCGTGCCGACAAAACTCCCGGCCGTCCGTCGAGCGCCTCTACCTCTAGCCCGCTGTCGTCGGCCAGCACGCGTGCCGCGACGCCGCGTTTGCGCAAGGCGGTCGCCAGCGATTGAGCTTTGAGCATCGCGTTGCCTTCGTAGTTGTCCGCGCTTTCGACGACCTCGTCGTACTTGCGGGGTTTGGTCGGGCGCAGCGGCGTGCCGGCAAAGATCGCGCGCAGCTCGCGCAGCTTCCCAGGATTCGCGGTGGCGGCGTAGGTTATCACGAGCCCAATCGTAGGACTGCCATGAAGGCTTCCTGCGGAAGCTCGACGCGACCCACGCGCTTCATGCGTTCTTTGCCGGCCTTCTGCTTCTCCAGGAGCTTACGCTTGCGCGTTATGTCGCCGCCGTAGCATTTCGAGAGCACGTTCTTGCGCATCGCGCTGACCGTCTCGCGTGCCACGATTTTTCCACCGATCGCGGCTTGGATCGGCACCTCGAACATCTGCCTGGGAATCAACTCTTTGAGTTTCTCCGTCATCGCGCGGCCCCGCTGCACCGCCTTGTCGCGCGCAACGATGAACGAAAGCGCGTCCACAGCTTCACCGTTGAGCAGAATCTCGAGCTTCGCCAAATCTCCCTCGCGATAACCGGTCACCTCGTAGTCGAGCGAGGCGTACCCTTTCGTTCGAGATTTCAGCGCATCGAAGAAATCCACGATCACTTCGATCAGCGGCATTTCGTAGGTGAGGATCACGCGTCCGTCGTGCAGGTACTCCATGTTTTCGAGCGTTCCACGACGGTTCTGCGTGATCTCCATGATCGAACCGACGTAGTCCGGCGGCGAGATGATCGTCGCCTTGACGTACGGCTCCTCGATCATGCGAATCGCGGTCGGCGCGGGAAGTTTCGACGGATTGTCGATCGTGGTCGTCGTGCCGTCGTTGCGCACGACCCGGAAGACGACCGACGGTGAGGTCGCGATGAGATCGAGACCGTAGTCGCGCTCCAATCGCTCCTGCACGATCTCCATGTGGAGCAGCCCGAGAAAGCCGCAGCGAAAACCGAAACCCAACGCCGCCGAGGTTTCCGGCTCGTAGACGAGGGCTGCATCGTTGAGCTTCAGCTTTTCGAGCGCGTCCCGCAGTCCGTCGTAGTCGCCTTCGTTCGGGTAGAGGCCGCAATAGACCATCGGCACCGCTTTGCGATAGCCGGCCAGCGCGATGTGGGCGGGGTCAACGGCCGATGTGATCGTGTCGCCGACATCGATATCGCCAAGGGACCTGATGTTGCCGATTACGTACCCGACGCTGCCGAGACCGAGCGACTCGGTCGGCCGCATCTGCGGAACGAAGATGCCGACCTCCGTACACTCGAAGACCCGCCGGTGCGCCAGCGACATAAACTGCGTCCCGGCGGCCAGCTCTCCGTCGACGACGCGCACGTAGCTCACGACCCCGCGATACGGATCGAACTGCGCGTTGAAAACCAGCGCGCGCAGCCTATCGCGATGCCCCTTCGGCGCCGGCACGCGGTGGACGATCGCCTCGACGATCTCCTCGATCCCGACGCCGTTCTTGGCGCTGGCGAGAATGCATTCGCTCTTCTCCATCACCAGCAGCTCCTCGACCTCACCCATCACGCGCTGCGGATCGGCAGCCGGAAGATCGATTTTGTTGATGACCGGAATAATCGTTAGGTCGTGCTCCAGCGCCAGATGGTAGTTGGCCAGCGTCTGCGCCTCGATGCCTTGGGCGGCATCGATGATGAGGACGGCGCCTTCGCAGGCGGCCAGCGAGCGCGAGACCTCGTACGAGAAGTCGACGTGCCCGGGCGTGTCGATCAAGTTGAGCCGGTAATGCTCGCCGTTACGCGCCCGATAGTTGAGCGTAACGGGGTGCATGCGAATCGTGATGCCTCGCTCGCGCTCGAGATCCATTGCGTCGAGGGCTTGCTCTTCCAGATCGCGCGAGGCGACGGTGCTCGTGATCTCCAGCAGCCGGTCCGAGAGCGTCGTCTTACCGTGATCGATGTGCGCAATGATGCAGAAGTTCCGAACGTTGCTCGCAACTTCGACGCGGTGCGGGCGATCGGTCTTGAGGGTCAACGGTGCGCTACTGTCAGTTGAACGGGTCGCAACTGTTCTGCACGAGTTGGAACAGGACCCAGCGAACGGGCATCTGCAGCACCAGAATCAGGACAAGGAAGGCAATGTCGATCCCGCCGACCGGCGGAATCACGCGCCGGATCGGGTTGAGCACCGGCTCGATGAGCCGCCCCAGATAGTACGACCAGCGTCCGCGACGCAGATCGGGAATCCACGAGAGCACCGCATAGACGAAGAGCAGGAGCGTGTAGAAGTTCACGACCCACAGCAGCACGTGCGAGAGATCGCAGCTAAAGAAACTCACCGAACGGCCTTCTACGAGCTCTGCGAGCGAGCCCGCTCGATGGCCTCGAGCTCCTCTTCCGAGGCTTGGACCGTCGGCTTGAACCCGGTTACCGGCTTGCCGTACGTTCGCGTATCGGCCCGGGAGTAGATGCTGTTGATCACGACGCCGTCGCCTTGGCGATTGAGCAGCGCGAGGGCGTACGAGAGGCCGCCGCTGCTTTCGGAGAACGCATCGTAGCGAACGAAACCGCAGCGTGAAAGGTCGATCGCCGCCAGCGACTCCAGTGCCTCGATCCGCTTGCTCGCGCCATCGACCGAGTCGCGCGTTGCGCCGGCGCCGGCCTCTAAGGCGGCGAGCCGAGCGGCGGCCCCGCCGGCGCCACCGGCGATCAGCCCGTCATGAGTCGCCAGCAGTTCGCTCATGCGGCGTAGTGCCGGCCGAACGACCGCCGCGTGATAGATCGCGAGCGCGGCAAGCGCGCCGGCGAAGGCCGCCAATGCGGCATAGAGAGGTTGAAACTGCTGCATCATTCCATTCAAAAACGGCGCGGGTCAAAAGACCACGACGAGAGTCAGGTGGATCACGGCACCCGTAAGGGCTCGCTTACCGTTGCTGCCTTCCGGCTCTGGCGGGGTTCACGGGGTTACGCCGCGTGAAGCCCAACTCCCATCATGGCTAGGCAATGATAGCACACCCGCCTGCCGGGAAGTTTCGCGGCCGGTCGCCAACGATGCACCCGTGCTTCGCGCGATAGCAGGCAGCCTTATGGTGGCCGTCACGACGGGACTCATGCAGATTACGAGCAGCGACTTCTCGGCGGGCGGGACGATACCGCGCGTCTTCATGGCAACCCGCTGCGGCGGCGAGAACCGTTCGCCGGCGCTCAGTTGGACGGGCGCGCCGCCTGGCACAAAATCCTTCGCGTTGATCGTGCACGATCCGGACGCGCCGCTCGCCGGCGGCTTCTACCACTGGGTGGTATACAACTTGCCGCCGCAGACCAATCACTTCGAAGCGAACGTCAAACTTGCCGCCGACCAGCTCGGCTCGACCACCGCCCAAAAAGCGGAGTACCACGGTCCCTGTCCGCCGCCGGGTCCCGCGCATCATTACATCTTCACGATCTACGCGCTCGACCTCGGACACCTCGACGCGAGCAAACCCTTGGACGGGCCCGGTGTCGAGAGCGCGATCGCCGGCCACATTCTAGCGCGCGGCGTGCTTACCGGCCTCGCGGCCACGAAAGGGACGTAGCGCAATGGACGAAGCGGTCATCAAGGCCCGTGAGAACGGTCCGTATCTCGTTCGAGGAAGCTTTATCGTCACCGACGCGGACGGCAACCCCTATGCCGTTGAAGGCGAGACGGTCGTGCTCTGCCGCTGCGGCGGCTCGCAGAACAAACCATTTTGCGACGGCTCGCACCGCGAGAACGGCTTTAGCGCGCCGGAGCGCGCCGCAATAAATTCGGGCGTCGCGTAATGCCGTCGTATCTTCGCCAGGGACAGGTTCCCCCGAAGCGCCACATTCAGTTCCGGCGCCCCGACGGCGGTCTGTACGCCGAGGAGCTTTTCTCTACGAAAGGCTTTGAGAGCGTGTACTCGCTGCTGTACCATCTGCGGCCTCCGACCGCGACCTTGGACGTGCGCACGTGGGAGCGTCCGGCGATTCGCCTTGCCTCGAACGACCCGCTGCGCAACCGTCACTTCAAGACGGCGCAGCTTGAACTGCCGGGTATGGATGCGATCGAGTCGCGCACGCCGCTGCTCGGCAACGACGACCTCATCATCTCGGTTGCCAACGCCGAGCAGCCGATGGAGTATTTTTACCGCAACACCGGCGGCGACGAACTGCTCTTCGTCCATTCGGGCGAAGGCATTCTCGAGAGCCAGTTCGGCGAGCTGGCCTACCGCGCCCACGACTATCTCATCATCCCCACCGGCACGACGTACCGGATCCTTCCCTCGTCACCGACGCGGATGCTCGTGCATGAGTCGACGGGCACGGTTACGGTTCCGCGTAAGTACCGCAACGAGTTCGGACAGCTCGAAGAGCACGCCCCATACTACGACCGCGACTTTCGCGCGCCGATCCTCAAGACGCCGGTCGACGCACGCGGCGAGTACGAGATTCGCGTCACCAGCGGCGGGCGCCATGCCATCTACGTCGTGCAGAATCATCCGTGCGATGTCGTCGGCTGGGATGGCTACTGCTATCCCTACGCCTTCAACTTAGAAGAGTTCGCACCGATCACCGGCAAACTGCATCAGCCGCCGCCCGCACACGCAACCTTTGAAGCGCCCGGCGCGGCCTTCTGCGCGTTCGTGCCGCGCCTCTTCGACTACCATCCGCTGGCGATTCCGGTGCCGTACAATCACTCGAGCGTTGACTGTGACGAAGTTTTATATTACGTGAGCGGCAACTTCATGAGCCGGCGCGGCGTCGCTGAGGGATCGATCACGCTGCATGCCGCCGGCGCGCCGCATGGCCCGCAGCCAGGCGCCGTGGAGTCGAGTCTGGGCAAGACCTCGACCGACGAGATCGCGGTGATGGTGGACACGTTCAAACCCTTGCAGCTCGCGCAGGCAGCGCTTAAATGCGAGGATCCCGCCTACTTTCGCTCCTGGATCGAGGAACCGAGCCCGGTTTAAGCGGGTTCGATGCGGCCGCCAGCGCGGCCGAAACCGATTCGGCGCGCGCCAGCGCGTTCGCACCAGCCGCGCAAGACGACCTCGTCGCCATCCTCGAGAAAGCTGCGCGCCTCGCCCCCGGGCAGCGCGAGCGGACGCTCCCCGTTCCAGGTCAACTCGATCAAGCTTCCTTGCGTGCCCGGCTCGGCACCGCTGATCGTTCCCGAAGCGAAGAGATCCCCGGGCTGCGTGACCGCGCCGTTCGAGGTTGCGTGGGCGAGCTGCTGCGCGACGTTCCAGTACATCTTCTCGAAGCTCGTCTGCGAGATCGTCGCGGCGTCCACACCGCGGTCTCGCATCGTCGCGCTGCGCAGATCCACGGCGAGCGATATCGCATATCCCCACGGCTGGTCGACGCGCAGATGCGCGAGCGGCGGCGGCTCCTGCAATGGACCCCGGACGCGGAAAGGTTCGAGGGCATCGAGCGTGACGATCCACGGTGAGATCGTCGTCGCAAACGACTTGCCCAGAAACGGCCCCAGCGGCTGATACTCCCAGGCTTGAATGTCGCGCGCGCTCCAATCGTTGACGAGCATCATGCCGAAGATGTGCTCCGCCGCATCGCTCACGGGGATAGGCACGCCCAAACGATTCCCAGGTCCGGTTACGAAGCCCATCTCGAGCTCGATATCGAGACGCCGGCTCGCGCCGAACTCGGGCGCGCTCGAGTCGGGAGCCTTGCGCTGTCCGCGCGGCCGATGGATGGGCGTTCCGTCGATGACGATCGAGCTCGAACGGCCGTGGTAACCGACGGGCAGCCATCGCCAGTTCGGCAACAACGCCTCGGCATTGGGCCGGAAGAGTCTGCCTAAGTTCGTCGCATGCTCGAGCGAGGAGTAAAAGTCCACGTAGTCGCCGACCGTCATGGGCACGCGCATTGCGACGGTATCTTGCGCGCAGAGCAAGCGCGCCGGATCGCTTTCGCGCAGCACAGGATCGCCGCCGATACGAAGCAGCTGGGAGAGCCGCGTGCGCAACGCCGTCCATACGCTGCGGCCGGCAGCGAGCAACGGATTGAGCTGCGCTGCGATAAGCAGCGCGGGCTCGCAGAGACCGTCGAGGAATCCGGCCTGCGCCGTCTCACGCAGATCCAAGATATGCGTTCCGATCGCAACCCCGATGCGCGCTTGGCCATCGCGCACGAAGACGCCGAACGGCAGGTTTTGGATGGGGAAATCGCTCGCTGCCGCAACCTCGACCCACGATTCGAGGCGCGCGTCGACGGTATCGGAGGGTGCGATCACGGTGCGCCGAGGATCCGCAGCGCAACCAGATCGTCGACCGGCTCGGCAAAGCTGCAGCTCCCGTAAGCGACGAACGCCGACTCTCTGGCGGCCGCTAGCTCCGGGGTGTCGATTTGCTGGTCGCGCCACGCCAGCGCCTCTTCGTCGAACCGGAACGCCGCGGGATCTTCCTCTGCGACGATCGCTTCGAGCACCGCACGGTCCGCGCGTGGCGCGATTGCCGCGGCAGTCAGCAGATTCAAGAAGCCGTGCATCGTAAAGCCGGTGGCGGCATCCACGTGGCGCACGGGGTGATGCAGACCCGCCGTCGCTTTATAGGGGACGCGCTCCGTCGTCGCCGCGAGGATAAACTCCACGACCTCCTCAACACTCGGAAACGCCGCCGCAGTCACGCCGCCGCAACGCAGCTTCGCGCCGCGCCGCGTGCGCGCAAGGGCGCGCATCGCCGCAGGCAACTCACGCCACTGCGCACGAGGAATCTCGAAATACATCGGCAACTCGCGCAGACCCGCCGCGGCCGCGAGCGTGGCGTCGACGAACGTCGCAGTATCCTGCGCGGGCGGAAACTCCAGCGCTTCGACGCGCGCGCCCGTCGCGCGCAAGGTCGCAATGCGATCGAGGCCGACCCCGTCCACGATCACCGATAACGGGCCTTCCAACGGTTGGGGGAGCGCCGCCAACTGCGACGCGGGAATGATGAATCGTCCGAGGATCCAAGCTTGCGGCGTCGCTTGCGCGCGCCGGTATTCGGCCCACGCATCGGCGAGCGCGAGCCTTGCCGGGGGGAAGAGACCGGCATAGTCGATCAAGTGCGAGAGCGCGCCGCGCACCGCCGGCGACGGCGCGACCGATGCTTCCATGGCAGCCTGCTTTCGCGACAGGGCCGCTGACGCGCCTTCGCTAAGGGGTCGCCATGAGCACCGCAACCGAGGCGCGCAGCAATCCCCTCGCGCAGATCGACTGGGACTACGTCGAGTTCTACGTCGGAAACGCCAAACAGGCGGCCCACTACTATATGTCGGCGTTCGGATTCGATCAAGTCGCCTACGCGGGTCCCGAGACGGGCGTGCGCGACCGCGTCAGCTACCTCCTCGCGCAGAACAAGCTGCGCTTCGTCCTGACCGCGAGCCTAGTCCCCGACGACGAGATCGCGCGTCACGTCATGCTCCACGGCGACGGCGTCAAAGATATCGCGATCCTCGTCGAGGACGCGAACGCCGCCTTCGAGATGGCGGTGCGCGGCGGAGCGCGCGTCGTCGCGCGACCGACGGTGCTGGAGGACGAGCACGGGCGCATCCTGCGAGCCAGCATCGCAACCTATGGCGATACCGTCCACTCATTTATCCAGCGGGACGGCTACCGAGGCATCTTCGCCCCCGGCTTCGTCGAGGAGCGCAAGAGCATTCCGCTGGCGCGCAAGCCCGGACTTACCTTCATCGACCATTGCGTCGGCAACGTCGGCTGGGGCGAGATGGACGCGTGGGGTGATTTCTACGCGCGCGTCTTCGGCTTCTCGCAGCTCGTCTCGTTCGACGACAAGGACATCTCGACCGAGTACACGGCGCTGCGCTCGAAGGTGATGACCGACCCGCGCCACCAGGTGAAGTTTCCGATCAACGAGCCGGCCCAAGGCAAGAAAAAGTCGCAGATCGAGGAGTATCTCGACTTCTACCACGGCGCCGGCGTGCAGCACATGGCCATTCGCACCGACGACATCGCCGCGACGATTCGCGCTCTGCGCGAGAACGGCGTCGAGTTCCTCGAGACGCCCGATTCCTACTACGAGATGCTCGAGGAGCGCGTCGGCAAGGTCGACGAGGCGCTGGAGACGCTGCGCGAGCTGCGGATCCTGGTAGACCGCGACGACATGGGCTACATGCTGCAGATCTTTACCAAGCCGCTGGGCGACCGCCCTACGCTCTTCTTCGAGATCATTCAACGCAAGGGCAGTCTCTCGTTCGGCAAGGGGAACTTCAAGGCGCTCTTCGTCTCAATCGAGCGCGAACAAGAGCGGCGGGGGACGCTCTAGTGGCGCGTAACTCATGATTACCAGCCATGTGCTGGATCGATCCAAGCTCGTCGAGCGGTACCGGCGCAATCGCGAGCGGACCGCGTCGCTCTTCGCGCTAATCGCCGATGAGGCGTTCTACGATCGCCCGATTCCGTTGCGCCATCCCTTCGCGTTTTACGAGGGACACATCCCCGCGTTCAGCTATCTGACGCTGAACGAGCGCGGGCTGCGCGAGGAGCCCGTCGATCCGCTGCTGGAGCGACTCTTCGAACGCGGCATCGACCCTGGATCGCTCGACGAAGCGCAACGTCACGAGCGAAGCGATTGGCCGCATCGTCGCGCCGTCGCCGCCTTCGCGGCCGAGTGCGACGAGCGCGTGGCGCGCGCGCTGCTCACGGCACGCATCGACAATCCGGACGTGCCGCGGCTGGTGCGCGCCGAGGCGGCCTATACGATTCTCGAGCACGAGCTGATGCATCAAGAGACGCTGCTCTACATCGTTGCGCAGCTCGATCCGAGCCGCAAGCAGTTTCGCGCGCAGCGGCACGAGGATTACGCGCTCGAACCGCCCGCCATGCGCAACGTCGCGCGCGGCATTGCAACGCTCGGTGCAAACCGCGACGAGATCCCCTTCGGCTGGGATAATGAGTTCTGCCGCACGGAGGTCGAGGTTGCGGCCTTCGAGATCGCAAGCTATCCGGTGACCAACGGCCAGTGGCTCCGCTTCGTCGCCGACGGCGGCCCCGTGCCCGAGTTCTGGACCGAACGCGACGGGGAACGGCGCCTGCGGCTTACGTTCGAGGAGATCGCGCTGCCGCTATCGTGGCCGGTCTACGTGACGCATCGGCAGGCCGAGGCGTACGCCCGCTGGGCTGGAATGCGGCTTCCTACCGAGGCGGAGTATCATCGCGCCGCCTTCGCGACACCGGCGGGGGGCGAGCAGCCATTTCCGTGGGGCTCGGCAACGCCGGGGCAACAGCACGGCAACTTCGGCCTCGCGCGCTTCGACCCCGAACCGGTCGACGCGCATCCCGCCGGCACGAGCGTCTGGGGCGTCGCCGATCTAATCGGCAATGGTTGGGAATGGACCGCAACGCCGTTTGAGCCGCTGCCGGGTTTCGCGCCGATGGCCTCCTATCCGCAGTACTCAGCCGATTTCTTCGACGGGCGTCATCACGTAATGAAAGGCGCGAGCCCGGTCACGCCGGTCGAACTGATTCGCCGCTCGTTCCGTAACTGGTTCTTCGACGATTATCCCTATATGTACGCAAAGTTCCGCTGCGTGGCGGCCTCATGACGGCGATTACCGTTGCCTACGGCGACGGCATCGGACCAGAGATCATGACGGCGACGCTGCGCATTCTCGAGGCCGCCGGCGCGCAGCTGGAGCTGAAGCCGATCGAGATTGGCGAGAGCATCTACAACAAGGGCATCGGCAACGGCATCGAGCCGGCCTCCTGGGAGTCGCTGCGCCAAACGAAGGTCTTCTTGAAGGCGCCGATCACGACGCCGCAAGGCGGGGGCTTCAAGAGCCTCAACGTGACCGTGCGCAAGACGCTCGCGATGTACGCAAACGTTCGGCCGTGCGCGTCGCTGCATCCTTACGTTGCGACCAAACATCCCAACATGGACATCGTGATCGTTCGCGAGAACGAAGAGGACGTTTACGGGGGCATCGAGCACCGCCAGACCAACCAGGTCACGCAGTGCCTGAAACTGATCTCACGTCCGGGAAGCAATCGCATCGTCCGGTACGCCTTCGAGTACGCGCGCGCCAACAAGCGCAAGAAAGTCACGTGCTTCACCAAAGACAACATCATGAAGTTCACGGACGGCTTGTTTCACCGCACCTACGACGAGATCGCAGCCGAATATCCCGAGATCGAGCACGAGCACTGGATCGTGGATATCGGGGCCGCGAAGATGGCCGACACGCCTGAAGCCTTCGACGTCATCGTGATGCCGAATCTGTATGGCGACGTACTATCCGACGTCGCGGCGCAGATCACCGGCTCCGTTGGGCTGGCGGGTTCGGCGAACATCGGCGATCACTGCTCGATGTTCGAGGCGATTCACGGCTCGGCGCCGCGGCGCGCCGGCCAGAATCTCGCCAACCCTTCGGGCCTGCTGCATGGCGCCATTCTGATGCTCGTGCACATCGGGCAGGCCGACGCTGCCGAGCGCGTTCACAACGCCTGGCTGCGCACGATCGAAGACGGCGTGCATACCTACGACATTTACAAGGAAGGGACGTCGCGCCAGAAGGTCGGCACGAAGGAGTTCGCCGATGCGATTATCGCGCGCGTGGGCAGCAAGCCCGAGCATCTCAAGGCGGTCGAGTACGATAAAGCGGCGCAGATGAATCTCGCCATGAGGCCGATTGGCGAGCCATCGAACAAGGTGCGCGCCGGCGTCGATCTCTTCATCGACCGGCACGACGGGAACCCGGAGCGAATCGCCGAGTTGATGCAGCGGTTCGGCGTCGACGGCGCGCGCCTAACGACGATCAGCAATCGCGGCACGAAGGTTTGGCCGAACGGCAACCCCGACACCTATTGGAGCGACCACTGGAGCTGCCGCTTCGAGGGCAACGGTGCGCCCTTCACCGCCACGCACGTCGTACGGCTGCTCGAAGCTGCCGACCGCGCCGGCTTCGACGTCATAAAAACCGAGGGACTCTTTACGTTTGACGGCGAGCGCGGCTATTCGCTCGCACAAGGAGAGTAACTGAGGGTCGTTAGTCTGCTGCCCAGCGCGACCGAGATGCTCTTTGCAATCGGCGCAGGCGGCGAGGTTGTAGGCGTAACGCACGAATGCGATTATCCGGCGGAGGCGCTTGCGTTACCGAAGCTTACCGCGGCCGCGGGACCCGATCTTGCGAGTCCTAGCGAGATCGACCGCCACGTGCGCGAATCCGTGCACGCGGGTTCGAGTCTCTATCATCTCGACAGCGCACTGCTCGAGCGGCTCGCACCCGATCTCATCGTCACCCAAGAGCTCTGCGCCGTCTGCGCGGTCTCATACGAAATCGTCGCGAACGCAGCAAAGCGTTTGCGTTCCGACGCGCGCGTCGTTTCGCTCGAGCCGGCCTCGCTGCGAGACGTATTTGCAAACGTCGTCTTTCTGGGCGAGCTGACGGGGCACGAGCGACAAGCGCGTCAGGTTGTTGCCAGCCTCGACGAACGCGTGAACGCCGTCATGGTTCGACAAGCTCACCATGACAAGAAGAGGCGCACGCTCGTGCTGGAGTGGACCGACCCGCCGATGAGCGCGGGGCACTGGATTCCGGAGCTGGTCGAGCTGGCCGGCGGCGTGCCGATACTGGCGAATCCGGGGGCGAGCTCGCGGCGGCTCGAGTGGAGCGCGATCGCCGAGGCCAACCCCGAGTCGGTGGTCGTGGCGCCATGCGGGTTCGACCTCGAAAGGACGCACCTGGCGGTGGCCGCGCTGGAGGCAGTCCCCGAGTGGAGGGCCCTCTCCGCCTTCCGCAACGGCCGTGTCCTGGCGCTCGACGGGAACGCCTACCTGAGCCGCCCGGGGCCGCGACTGGTCGATGCGGCCGAGATTTTGGCCGGGTGGTATACTAGCAAAACGGAGTACGCTGGATGACCGCCCTTTGACTGCGTTGAGGACAGGCTCTGTCGTCTTTGACAAAAATGCTAGGGGAGGAAAGTCCGGGCTTCACAGGGCAGGGTGCAGGATAACCTCCTGTCGGGGCGACTCGAAGGAAAGTGCCACAGAAACATACCGCGGGACCCTTATATTGCGACTGCAGCGCAAGGGAAACGCAAGGGTGAAATCGTGAGGTAAGAGCTCACGGAGTTTCGCGGTGACGCGGACTCGGGCAAACCCCACCCGAAGCAAGACTGCTCGATTTTAGTGGACGGCCCGTCCCAACGAGCTAGGTCGCATCGAGGCGTCTGGTAACAGACGCCCCAGATAGATGGTCATCGCCCATTCGTGGGTACAGAATCCGGCTTATAGGCGTACTCCGCACTTCCACTCCGCTCAGTGTGACAGGGACTGCAACCGGTGGGGCGGCAAGTGCGTTGTGCAAAATGAGAGTTTACCGATGGATCAACAGCAATTTACCCCCGACATGACCGTCGACGAAGCATTCAAGCTGCACGCCGGCGCGCGGCGCGTCTTCGCGCGATTCCACTTAGGCGGTTGCTCGAACTGCGCCATCAGCGAATCGCACACGATCGGCGCGATCAGCGACGACTATGGGATCCCGCTCCCGATGCTGCTCGAGAACCTCAACGCACTCTTCGATCAGCGCACGCTCTGCGTGGGCGACCGCGTGCGAATTCCCGACGAGATTCGCTCCAAAGTTCCCCAGCTCGCCAACGTGCCGGAGACCGGTCAGATTACGGGTGCCGAAGGCGGCGCCTATACCGCGGATTTCGGCGACGTTCGCCTGCAGGGGCTCGCCGAGGATTTTATCCCGGATTTAGCTCAGATTTAGAAGCCGAGGCGGCAACGAGCTCGGCTAAATGGGCTGGCGGGCCGTAAAGCCCTCGTCCATGCCGTGCCAGTAGGCGACCTCGGGCTCGCCGAGCTTCCAACAGAGAAAGACCGGTTCGTCATCGCGCATCGACGGAAAGTCGATCAAGCCCAGGTCGATGTCTTTTACCAGGCAGCCGTGTGATTCGATCCGGTAAATCAGCCGGCCGATTTCCTGTTTCAACTCGGCGAATCGCGGCGCGGGCAACGAGGAGCGCAGGCCCGCCAGGCGTGGCCGCTGCGCCGGCTTCACGTGGTGAAGCGCCGGATCGGACTCGAGCAGTTTGATGGCCAGCTCCCGGCGCCGGTTCAGCAGATCTTCGATCAGCGGCGCTAGCTTGGAGATGAGGGCGTTGGCGCGCTCGGGCGAAAAGAGCTTCATATGGGTTCCCTGCGCATAGTCTTCGTCACGGGACTCTCCGGTGCCGGCCTCAGCCAGGCAATAAAGTCGTTTGAGGATTTGGGCTTTTACTGCATCGAACACCTTCCTCCCGCCGTGCTCGACACCACCGTTGCGGCGCTCGAGCGCTCGGGCGCGAGCGACGTTGCCATCGCGCTCGACGTTCGCGGCGACGAACGGCTTGGCGATGCGCGCGGTGCGATCGATCGCATCATGGCGACGCACGCAGCGCGCGTGCTCTTTCTCGAAGCCGCCGACGAACTGCTGGTTCGCCGCTTCAGCCAAACGCGTCGCCGCCACCCGTTCGCGCAGACGGGCTCGGTGCGCGAAGCGATCGAGGCCGACCGGCGACTGCTGGCGCCGCTGCGCGAGCGCGCCGACATCGTCATCGACACCACGAATCTCACACTCGGAACGCTCAAAGCGCGCATCGCCGCCGCCTTCCTCGCAGAACGCGCGGTGCGCCTCGCGGTGACCTTCGTCGCCTTCGGCTTTCGCTTCGGGTTGCCGGCCGATCTCGATCTGCTCTTCGACGTGCGTTTTCTGCGAAATCCCAACTACGAAGAGTCGCTGGCCGATAAGTTCGGCGACGATGCCGCGGTCGGCGCCTTCATCGAAGAGGATGCGTCGCTCGAGCCGTTTCTCGCTAAGGTCACCGATCTCATCGACTTCCTGCTCCCTTGTTATCTCGCGGAGGGAAAGTCGCAGCTCACGGTGGGCATCGGATGCACCGGCGGGCGGCATCGCTCGGTCTACGTCGCCGGGGTGCTCGCGCGGCACTTTTCGCAAGACGCGCGCCTCGAGGTCGCGCTCGAGCGACGCGACGTCAGGCGGGCGGCCTAATGTCGAGTACCGGCACTAACGTCCGCGAGCGGTCTGCGCGCTTCTTGCAGTGGCTGCTTCCGGGCGCCGGCGTCAAGCGCTGGATTTTGCTGACGATCTTCGGCGTTATTCTTCTTCTCGACGCCATCTCGCGCTGGTTCATCGCGCAGGGCACCGGAATCCACATCAACGAGATTCTGGACGATATCGTCGACGATTACTTCGCGCCGGCTTACCTTACCGGAATCTTCGCGGCAATCGGCATCGCATTGCTCGCCGCCGGCATCATGATGTGGCAACGTGCCGTGGTCAGAATCGCGCGCAGCCGCAACCCGCGCGGCTTTCGCGACGCCTTGGCGGGCAAACGGCTCTTGCAGGGCTACAAGATCGTCGCGATCGGCGGCGGCACGGGCCTCTCGACGCTATTGCGCGGACTCAAACGGCGAACCAGCAATCTTACCGCGGTCGTCACGGTCAGCGACGACGGCGGTTCATCCGGGCGCCTGCAAAAAGAGTTGGGCGTGCTGCCGCCGGGCGATATTCGCAACTGCCTCGTTGCGCTGGCCGACGATGAAGCGCTGGTTACCGATCTCTTTCGATATCGCTTCACCGAGGGCGGAGGTCTCGGCGGACACTCCTTCGGTAATCTCTTCCTGGCGGCGATGACCGGTATTACCGGAAACTTCGATCGTGCCGTTAAAGAGTCGAGCCGCGTGCTCAACGTCGTCGGTCGGGTGCTCCCCGCGACGCTCGGCGTCGTGCGCCTCTGCGCCGAGCTGGACGACGGCACAACTCTCGAAGGAGAGTCGACGATCTCGAGCTCGCACCGGCCGATCAAACGCGTCTTCTTCGATCCTCTGGTCGCCGCGCCGCTCGAAGAGGTCATCTCGGCGATTCGCGACGCCGACGCCATCGTGCTCGGTCCGGGGTCGCTCTACACGTCCGTCGCGCCAAACTTCTTAGTCGGCCGCATCGCGCGTGAAGTCGCCGACGCGCACGCGGTAAAGATGTACGTCTGCAACGTCATGACGCAGCCCGGCGAGACCGACGGCATGACCGCGGCCGATCATCTCGAGGCGCTGCTCTCCAACGCCGGCGAGCGCATCTGCGACTACGTGATCGTTAACGACGAACCGCCGTCGCGTCTGCTCTCGGCCTACGCGCAGGAGGGACAGCAGCCGGTGAAGCCCGACGTCGAACGGATCGCCGCGATGGGATTTACGCCGGTAACCGCGGCCGTCATGGGCGAGACCGAGACCGTTCGCCACGATCCCGACCGGCTCGCTAGCGTCGTTCTCGGGATCGTCGACCGCACGGTTGCGCAACGCGCAACACTGGTCAAACCAGCCAGCGCCTACCGCCGCTCGACGCCTCGGGAAGGGCTGATATAGCCCAATTCTCGGGGCTCGGGGAAATCTAGTTAGCCGGGCCCGGCTGGGCGAGGGTTAGGTTCAGCGTAAAAGGCTTCCCCGGCTCGATGGTTGCGCTGGAGGTAAGCGTCGTATAGCCGGTCGCGGTTACCGCGTAGTCGGCGATTCCGCTAGGAACCTTGGCGATCGTGAATCGCCCGCTTGCGTCGCTCGTCGCCGTGAGGACCGTGTCGATCGTAACGACAGCACCCGTAATGGGCGCGTTCGTTTTAGCATCAACGATGGTGCCCGTCACGCTGGCGAAACCCGAGGCCGGCGGTAACTGGTCGGAGTTACAGCCTACGGTTACGCCGAGCAGCAACGCCATCGCGACGAGGAGCCTGCCGGGCAGTGCGTTCATAGGTGATGCAGTTCGCCACGCTGAAGGCGGCGCTCCTATGGCAACCGCGCCATCTCGCGCAACTAAAATCACCTACTGCGAAAGCGCGCTCGATGCGATCGGCCACACGCCGCTGGTCAGGCTGAACAAGGTCGTCGACGACGCGGCGCCGCTGGTGCTAGCCAAAGTGGAGTACGTCAATCCCGGCGGCAGCGTCAAGGACCGTCCGGCCCTGACGATGCTGGAGGCTGCCGAGCGCACCGGTCTGCTCAAACCGGGCGGTACGATCGTCGAGCCAACCAGCGGCAATACCGGAACGGGGTTGGCCATGGCCGCGGCCATTCGGGGCTACCGCTGCATTCTGGTGATGCCCGATAAAATGTCGCGCGAGAAGATCGATCTGCTGCGCGCCTACGGCGCCGACGTCGTGATCACGCCGACCAACGTTCCTGCGGATTCGCCCGAATCGTACTACGGCGTCGCCAATCGGCTCGCGGCTGAGATTCCCGGCGCCTTCCAGCCGAATCAGTTTCACAATCAGTTCAACCCCGAGGCGCACTATCACACGACCGGCCCCGAAATTTGGGAACAGACGGACGGCACGATAACGCACTTCGTCGCAGGCATCGGCACCGGCGGAACGATTTCGGGAACCGCACGCTTTCTCAAAGAGAAGAATCCGGCGATTCACGTGGTCGGCGCCGATCCCGAAGGCTCGATCTACTCCGGCGACATCCCGCGCTCGTATGCCGTCGAAGGCATCGGCATGAACTATTTGCCCGAGACGGTCGACCTGCGCGTGATCGACGAAATGGTGCGCGTCTCGGATCGCGATTCGTTCTTGATGGCGCGCCGCATCGCGCGCGAGGAAGGGCTTCTCGTCGGCGGCTCCTCGGGGACCGCGGCGGTCGCCGCCGTGCGCCTCGCCAAGACGCTGGGACCCGAGGCGCTCGTGGTCGTCATTCTGCCCGATTCCGGGCGCGGTTACATGTCGAAGATCTTCAATGACGACTGGATGATCGCAAACGGCTTTCTGGCCGACTCGAAGCGGCGCGCGACCGTCGGCGACGTGTTGAGGAGTAAGACGCCGGTGCCGCGCCTGATCACGGTACAGCACGACGATACGGTCAAGGCCGCGCTCGATCTCCTGCGCCAATACGAGATCTCCCAGATTCCCGTCATGAACGGACACGAGCAGGCGGGGAGCATTAACGACGTAGGCGTCATGCAGAGCGTCTTCGACCACGCGGATATCATCCATCAGCCGGTGAGCGAAGTGATGGGCCGGCCGTTCCCGGCGCTCGAACAGCACGAAGCGATCGAACGCGCATATAAGCTGCTCACGCTGGCCAATCACGCGATCGTCGTGACCGACGACGCCGAACCGATCGGCGTGCTCACCCGTCAAGACATCATCAGTTTTCTCTCGACTAGCTCCGACGTCGTCCTGTCGTGAAATTTACCACTAAGGCGATTCATGTCGGGCAGGAGGCCGATCCGGCGACCGGCGCAACGATCGTGCCGATCTATCAAACCTCCACCTACACCCAGGCCGCGGTCGGCCAGCATAAGGGTTTCGATTACAGCCGGACGATCAATCCGACGCGTCTCGCGCTGGAGCGGCAGTTAGCTTCATTGGAGGGCGCGCGCTACGCCAGCGCGTTTTCCAGCGGCATGGCCGCAACGTCGGCAGTGATCAGTCTGCTCTCGGCCGGCGATCACGTGGTTGTCGGCGACGATCTCTACGGGGGGACCTACAGGCTCTTCGAGCGGATCTTCGCGCGGTTCGGTATAGCCTTCACGTACGTCGACATGCGCGACCTCGCGGCCGTCGCCAGTGCGGTGCAACCGAACACGAAGCTCTTTTGGATCGAAACGCCGAGCAATCCACTGCTCAATATCGTCGACATCGCGGCGGTCGCGGCGCTGCGCCGGCCCGAGCAGATCGTGGTGGTCGACAACACCTTTGCCACGCCGTACTTTCAGCAGCCGCTGGGACTCGGGGCGCAGATCGTGGTGCACTCGACGACCAAATACATCGGCGGCCATAGCGACGTGGTCGGCGGCGTCGCCATCACCGACGACGCCGAGCTTTTCGACCGCATCAAGTTCGCGCAGAATGCGGCGGGCGGCGTTCCCGGTCCGCAGGATGCGTGGCTGACGATGCGCGGCGCCAAGACGCTGGCCCTACGCATGCGCGAGCACGCGCGTAACGCGGGCGCCATCGCCGAGTTTCTCGAATCGCGCGACGACGTGGAGCGCGTCTATTATCCGGGCCTGCGCTCGCATCCACAGCACGCGCTTGCGGCACGCCAGATGACCGGCTTTGGCGGGATGCTTTCGTTCGTGCTAAAAGGACCGGCGCAGCGCGCGCTGGATTTTGCGAGCCGCTTGAGCTACTTCAGTCTGGCGGAAAGCCTTGGCGGGGTCGAGTCGCTGATCTGCCATCCCGCGCGCATGACGCACGGCTCGATTCCCAAAGAGGTGCGCGAACGGCGCGGCGTTACCGACGCGCTTTTACGGCTCTCGGTCGGGATCGAGGATCTCGAGGATCTTATCGGCGATCTTCGCCGAACACTCGATGCTACGGCTGATAGAGCGGATACGCAACGGCCGTTACTTGCTTGAGCACCTGCTGCGCTTGCTCGGGGGTCGTATCGCCCATGCGCGTAATTTCCGCTAGCGCGATCCCGCGTTGACCGTCGGCCCAGAGCACGACGTACTCTTTCTTCGCATCGAAGCCGTCTCCGAAGGCAACCTCGACGAAATAGGCGGGCATCCCGTTGAGCAACGAGATGCGCGTCTTGTTGCGGATGAGCGTGCCGTCTTGCGAGCTGTGCGTCTGACTTTCGAAGACGCCCTCCCACTGATCGGGCGGCCCATCGTAGGCCTCCATCGCGATCTGAATCGTTCGCCGGTCCTCTTCTCCCGGCCGTAGAACCCAGGCCGCCACCGGCTGGAGATCCCCACTGAGTTGGCTGGGTGTCAGCGTCAGTCGATTAACGAGAAGCGCATCGGCCGGCGCCGTGTAGGTCATTGCCGGGTCGGTATAGACGTGTGGATCCGGCGTGGGCGTCGGCGGCGGGGGAACCTGCGCGTAGGCTTTCGCACCGCACATGAGTGCGAACGCGACGAAAAACAATAGAGCAAATCGGTTCATTCTTGATCCAAGACGGCGGCGAGCGCCGGAAGCGAGCTTTCGTACCGGTAAGCGATGTTGCGGTGGTCGTCGTCAAATTCCTCGTGGCGCACCTCTAGCCCAAGCTCACGGATGCGCTCGGCAACGACGCGCGAGCCGATATCCAGATTGTATTCGTCACGCCGGCCGCAGTCCAGATAGCGCAGCCGCAGCCGCGCCAGCTCCGCATAGTGGTCGCGCACCCGTTCGGCGGGATCGAAAGCAAGCCAGCGCGCAAAGACCTCCTCGCGAAGCGCGCCGGTTCGCCGCTCGAAGGGCAGGTCGAGGTCGAACGGGGTCGCACTGTGCGGCGAGTAAGCGGCCGCGTAGGCCAGCATCTCCATCGTCGTATAATCGGCGCCGCCGCGCTTGAGCTTACGCTCGAAGGCCGCAACGTAGGCGGCGACGTCGAAATCGAAGGCTTCGAGCGAGCGCTGCACCGTGGTGAACGCGGGAATGTGCGCGTACGGAAAGTATGCGTCGCCGCTATGCGAGGCAAATGCGCCGAAGATGCCGGGATGCTCGAGCACGAGGTGCATAGCGCCGAACCCGCCGGAGGACTTTCCGAGCACCGCGCGGCCACCTTCGCCGGCAATCGTGCAATACGTTGCGTCGACGTGACCGACTATATCGCGCACCGTGTAGGTCGCGTACGCGCCGTTGTGGATCGAGTCGACGTACTGCGATCCGCCCAACCGCGTAAACCCGTCGACCAACACCAGAACGACGGGCGGCATGCGTTTGGAGGTAATGAGCCGGTCGGCCCATTGCACGACGTTGGTCTCCCACGGGCGCGTCGAGATCAGCGCCGCAACGTCGCCGGTGTAACCGTGCAGCACGTACAACGCGGGATAGCGGCGCGAGCCCTGCGCGTCGTACCCCGGCGGCAGATAGACGCCGACAGGGCGCGTCGCCGGATCGCCAAGCGGGTTTGCGGCCAAGGCTTCGCTCTGCACGAAATCCACGCGGAGCGTGCCCTCCAGCTTCAGCAGACCGGAAAGCGGGGAGTGCTCGTGCATAGAGCTCGTTGCTTCGTCGGGCCAAGAGCTGCCGCCTCGCAGCGCGAAGCGCACCGCATGAAGCGCTCGATCGACGTGCGCGGCGCGGTTGCCATCAACGTGATAACGATGATCGGCATCGGGCCGTTGGTCACGATTCCGCTCGTCATCGCCGCGCTCGGAGGACCGCTCGCGCTCGTGGGTTGGATCGCCGGAGCGATCGTAGCGCTCTGCGACGGGATGGTCTGGGCGGAGCTTTCGTCGCAGTTTCCGGGCTCGGGTGGGACGTACGTCTATCTGCGCGACGTCTTCGGCGCGCAGGGCCTCGGACGCGCACTCGCCTTTCTCTTCAACTGGCAGTTCCTCTTATATGCGCCGTGTCTGCTGGCCAGCGGTTACATCGGCTTCGTCAACTACGCCGCATACTTGTATCCGCCGCTCGCCAACCGCGGCGTTCACGACCTCGTCGCCGTGGGCATCGGCGCGACCACGATCCTGTTGCTTTACCGCCGCACGTCGGCGGTCTCGGCGTTGAGCGCGCTGCTCGCCGTGGCGGCGACGCTGACCGTCGCGCTCGTCGCTTTGGCGGGCCTCTCGCATGCGGACTTTTCGCGGGCCTTCCATCTAAGCCAACCGATTCGCTTGAGCGGCGGTCTGCTCGCGGGTTTCGGCACGGCACTCTACATCACGCTCTACGACTACGTCGGGTATGCGGACGCGGCGCTGCTTGGCGATGAGGTCGTCCGGCCGCGCCGCACGATTCCCCTCTCCATTCTGCTCTCGGTACTGATCGTTGCGGTGCTCTACATTGCGCTGCAGATCGGCGTGCTAGGCGTGGTGCCGTGGCAGTCGCTGCTCGACGCACACGGTCAGCCGACGGTCGCCGCGCAGTACGTTGGTTCGTTCGTCGTGGAGCAGACGTGGGGACGTGTTGCCGCCGTGGGCGTGACGCTGCTCGTGCTCGTCACCGCCTTTGCCTCGCTCTACGGCAACCTGCTCGGATTCTCGCGCATCTCGTTTGCGGCGGCCCGCGACGGCGCATTTCTGCCGGCGTTTGCGCGGCTGCATCCACGCAAGGAGATTCCGCACGTCGCGCTCTTTGCCGTTGGCGCGCTTTCGCTCGTGGCCAGCCTCTTTACGCTCGACCAGGTCATCGCGTTCTTGACGGCCGGCATCGTGCTCATTCAAGGCGTCGCGCAGATTCTGGCGTTGTTCGTGCTGCGCGCGCGCCGCGTGGTCGCGCCGTTTCGAATGCCGCTCTTTCCGCTTCCCGCGCTCGTTGCGCTGGCGGGCTGGACGCTGGCCTTCATATACACCGGCGGCGAGGCCATTGCGCTCGGGCTGGGCTGGCTGGCAGCCGGCGCGGTGACCTTTCTCGTCTTTGCGCGCAAGGAGCGCTGGTGGCCGTTCGTGGCGGCGCTCTTTCTTACGTGCTTCGCCGCGACGCCCGTCGTCGCGCGCGCCTCGGGCTGGAGCGATTGGCATACCTCGCGCATCGTCTCGGAGCGCGGCTTTCCGGTCTTCACGGTGGAGGGAAAACCGTTCTTCGTCTACGGCGCGGCCTTCTTCTACGAGCGCATCCCGCGCACGCAGTGGCGCGATACGCTGACCGCTTACAAGCAGCTGGGCATCAATACGATCGACCTCTACTGCATTTGGAACTGGCATGAGCCCGAAGAGGGCGTCCGCGACTTCACCGGCAGCACCGAGCCGAGCCGCGATCTGCTCGGCGTGTTACGCCTCACACACGAACTGGGATTCAAGGTCATCCTGCGGCCAGGACCGGTGATTCGAAACGAATGGCGCAACGGCGGCTATCCTGCGTGGCTATTAGAGCAGCCGGCGTACCACATGCCGCTGCACGACGTTCTCGAGGGGCGCTATCCCGCGACCGCCACGCTGCAGAACGCGCATGCCGACGCCGCCGCGGCCGAGTGGCTATCGAACGCGGTGCATCTCGCCGCCGCCGGGGGGTGGCTGCACGACGTGTTGGCAACCGTCGAACCGTATTCGCACGACGTCATCGCGATTGCGCTCGACGACGATCAAGGCGCGTACCTCGACAACGACACCTGGCCGGCGCCGCAGTGGCACGCCTACGTTGGGTGGCTGCGCTCGACGGTACAATCGGTTACCGGCCGGCGCGTGCCGCTCTTCATCAACACGTACGAGATGCGCGTGCCGAGCACGTCGCCGGCTTGGGCGTGGGGCAACTGGTATCAAAGCGATGCCTATACGATCGGCGAGCACGATCTCGCCGATCTGGACTTTGCGACGGGCTTGCTGCAGACGCAGCGCAATCTTCCGGTGATGCAGTCGGAGTTTCAGGCCGGCTGGCTGCAGGGCGCCGACGAAGGCGCGCCGCGACCCAGCGATCCGTCCAATACCGCGCTCGCACTTGCGGAGCTGTTGCGCGACGGCACGCACGGCGTCGTGAACTTTCCGGCGCAGGATACGATCTATCCACACGGCTGGGAGGCGCCGTGGGCGAACTGGTCCTATGCTTGGGATGCGGCGCTCACCGTCGACCGGCGCGCGGCTTCGCGTTATCTGCCGACGCGGGCATTCGGCGATCTCGTTGCGCGCTACGGGCGGCTGTTAGCGAGAACGCACATCGCCGCCGATGCTGCGATTATCTGGCCACCGAGCCTCTACGAACCGGGATCCCTAAGTAACGCCGATTTTACCGCTTTTGCGGACGACACTATTGCGATGCAGCGAGCCTGCAATGCACGCGGCCTTACCTGCACGCTCGCGGACCTCGCTACCTATCGTGGCGGTTCAGCGAGCCCGAAGCTATTGCTGGCGATCGTGCCTTCTTCTGTTGCGATGGGGCGAATGCGGCCATCTGCGCAAGCCGAGCTTAGATCGCTGCAGGCGTCCAGGCGGCTAATATTCGATCCGGGTTCGATTCAGGTAGTGCCAGGCTTTCGAAAGCCGCCCGACGTTACGGTTTTGCTCGCCGACGACGCCTCGTACGCTTTCATCGTTGCGCTAAATCCGAGTCTCGTGCAACGACGGATGGCGGGCTTCAACGTCCGGCTCGCGCATCGAGTCGTTCGAGTCTCGAGCTTCACGTTGCCGGGGCGGGGCACGCGGGTCTTTCCCATCGGCATCCGCGTCGCTGCAGTATCCAGCGCACCGGAGCCGCCGCCGGGAACGCCACCGCCGTTTGCGGACCCCGGAGGAACGACGCTGGCCAATCCCACCCTTCGCATCGTCTTTGCACCCTTTGCGGGCGCACGCGTTGCGGAGCTCAGCGACGGATCGGGCAATGCCGCAACGAGCATCGGACTTCTCCGTGACGCCGTCGATCCGCCGCCGTCGCCTTCGTCTCGGGATTACATCGCGCAGTACACGCACCCGCTGCCCGCGGGCACGTTCAATCGCGGTTATGCCTGCACGAACGCGGGCGCCTTCCTTCTGCAGCGCATCACCTGCTCTTACGATGCGCCCGATCTGCCGGAGGGCGGTGCGCGCTTTATCCGGAGCCTGACGTTAGGCAACGACAGCAATCAGCTGATCGTCGATGAAGAGTTCGCACCGCGCGACAGTCGCTCGAGTGCACGGCTCGAAAGCATCTCGGGATTCGCATTCGATCCCGGCGATACGGTGCTACGTTCCGCCGATGCAGTGGGCATACGTCATGCAGGAGCGTTTGCAACACTCCGCTGGCTCTCGGGTGAAGTTGCCCGCGTCGAGCTGCGCGCAACGCGCGGCGCCGAGCTCGTAACGCTCGTGTTTTCGACGCGAAAGGTCCGCTTGTACTTAAGCGTCGCCGGCTGGGCGAGTGCCGCCGAGGCCCGCCGCCTGCTCGACGCGAATCAGCGGTAGCTTCCGGGGAAGTGGCGGAATGGCAGACGCAGCCGCCTCAAAAGCGGCCGAGGCAACTCATGTGGGTTCGACTCCCACCTTCCCCACCA
>CAVWGL010000007.1:0-205463 GCA_963754565.1 Vulcanimicrobiota bacterium
GAACCATTGAGCGACGTCACTGCGATCGATATCTTACTTGACCCCGATGCTTCAATGTTACAACATGCGCAGGCGGCAAATGCGCGTCTTTTGAAGGCGTTTCCGAAAGGCTATGCCTTGGACGCAGCACATCAACCCCACATCTCGTGCTTGCAACGGTACGTAAAGACCGCCGCGCTCGAAGATGTTTTCGCCGCCGTAAGTGAGGTGCTGGCGACCGAGCATCCAGCGACATGGAAGTTGACGGCCTTTAAATACTATTACATCCCCTGGAAAGGTTTGGGCCTTGCCGGAATTGTGATCCGCCCGACCGACCAGCTTCTCGGATATCAGCAAAGACTAATCGAGGCTGTCGCGCCGTTTACCGTATCATCGGGGACGGCCGCCGCGTACGTTACAACGCCCGAGGATCCGGACATCGTCCAGCCGGTGATTGAGTACGTCGAGGCCTTTGTGCCCGATCACAGCGGTAAGAACTTCAGCCCGCACGTGACGATTGGCCTGGCGCCCGAAAATTATCTCAAAGGTATGCTTGCCGAGCCATTCGATGAATTTACGTTTTCCCCGGCGGCCGTCTCGGTCTATCAGCTCGGGAACTACGGCGTCGCGGCGAAGAAGCTTAAGGGTTGGTCACTGAACGGTTAAGGGGTGACCCGCCCTCATTTTGACCCGCGAACAAATGTTAATTGGGCATAAACGAGATTTTTATGCCTTCGCTTTGCAGCTGCTCGCGAATATGCGAAAAGCGCTGATACGCGGAAATTGTGACTGGGCCAGTATACCCAAGACTCTGGAGCTTGCGCGGTGGATACTTCACGTAGGTCGCACCGATTTTTTCAATCTCCTGTGACATGACTGGGCCAAGCCACGTGTGCTCTGTGAAATTCGTCATGAAAATATCGTAGCGCTCCTGCGGGTCCTGCCAAAGGTCGAAAATCTGGGGCACCGTTGCAATGTATTTCTCTCCACCTTTCCAGCCCAGATTCGTGTCCACTGCCAAACCGCCCGTCGGCGCGCCGTTGTCGCCGCGCAGGTTGAAGACCATTTTGAAGTTTCCGACGCGAATCGCGCCAGGCAAGAGTTCGTCTTCCGTGAAGTAGTACCACTCGTTGCGCGGACACGGGCCGGTACCGAAGAAGACCGGCGAAAGGTCGTAGCTGTCAAATATCGTCGGCTTACCTTCGCGATCTTCCGTTGGAAGCTTCACGCCCGCGACCGCCGCAAACGTCGCCATCAGATCGAGGCCGCCGATTATGTCGTGATTGCACTCGCGGGCCTTGATTTTATCCGGCCACCACGCCATTGCCGGCACACGCGCTCCACCTTCGCGCACCGTTCCTTTCGTACCGCGGAACGGCGTGTAGCCCGCGTCGGGATAGACGTCTTGCCACGCCCCGTTGTCGGTCGTCCAGAATACAAGCGTGTTTCCATCCTTGTCCAGCTCCCGAATCGTGTCCATGATGCGGCCGACGCGCGCGTCGAGTTCGACAAGAGAGTCGCCGTACTTGCTCTTCGATAGCGATTTACCTTGGTAGTCCGGATGCGGTAGATTCGGCTGGTGAACCTTCATGAAGTTCACGTGAGCGAAGAAAGGCGCGTCTGCCTTGTACGCGCGTTTCAGGAAGTCGACCGAGGCGTTTTCGATATACTCATCGACAAACGGAATACCGACGACGCCTTTTTCGGGAGTATTGACGTATTGGCCGTTGAGCTTGAACTCTTCGTGGGCTTTCTCGCCGGCGTTCCCGGAAAGCATCCCTTTGGTCACCTTCACATACATCGCGCGGAGTTCATCGGACATCTCTGGAAACCACGTGGGATCTGCATACGTGTAGGCATTGAGATGATAGAGTCCGCAATACTTCATCTCGTCGTAACCGTGGGCGTTGGGCAGCGCGTAGTCAGCTTCGCCCAGATGCCATTTGCCGGAAAAGAATGTCGAGTAACCGCCTTGTTTGAGCACCGACGCCAACGTCCACTCAGCTGCCGGCAGACCGCCGCCTTGGCCTTGGAACGCGACGGCCGTCATGCCGCTGCGGTTTGGATGCCGCCCCGTTAAAATTGCAGCGCGGCCTGGCGTACAGCTTGGCTGGCCGTATGCGTGAAAGAACGTCATTCCCTCGGCAGCTAAGCGGTCGAATGAAGGTGTCGGGATACCGCGTCCTTTGCCTCCGCCGTAGGCTCCAAGGTCGCCATATCCGGTATCGTCGGAGACGATCAGAACGATATTAGGTTTCTTCGCAGCAGTTGGCATCATGCAATTCCTCTATTTGTCGTCGATGGTGCAAGGTTGGAACAAGCCGCGTCAACCGTTCGTGCGCAGGCCCGGGAATATCGAGAGCGATGCGTTACGGATCACTTCATCGGCCTGTGCGACGGTGATCTGCGCATCTTTCGAGATCGCCGGAACCGTCCCGCCAAGGCTCTTCTCAAACTCGAGCAGCGCGAAGAACACGCCTTTGCCGAGCACGCCGAGCGGGCGACTCGATTTTAGCCACGCTGCGTTAAACGGCGGCACCGGAAGTGGCGAGACTTCGGGCCAATCCTCAGGCGCCCGGGGTTTGCCAAGCGAGAGGATCGGCGCAATATCCGGCGCTGCCGCGTCGCGCGCCGTCAAGGGCGCTCCGAGCGACCAGCGCTCGCGCAGCGTACGGATCAACGACGTGTGCCGGTACTCGTCGGTGATGACGAGACGCTCCGGAATCCATGCCGAGATTGCAATGGCGGGCACGCGCACGCCCGAGCGATCGAAGGTAAAGCCCATTTGCCCGGGCGGCGCGCCGGCCTCGGGAGGTGGCGCAGGCGGCGGCGCAACGTGATCGTAGGTTCCACCGGCTTCGTCGAAGGTCACGAGCAGCAACGTATTGAGATAGTTCGATCCCGTCGATGATTCGGACGACCGAATCGCATCGTACACTTGCGCGAGCAGCGCTTCTCCACCCAGCAGCGATGACGGCTCGTCGATCGGCAGACCGTGGACGAGCGCGGAGATCGGCGGATGCATGTCGTTGTGGCCAACCCACATGTCCGGTTCGATGAACGAATAGGTCGGCAACGTACCATTCTTCGCGTCCTCCAAGAAATCGGCGACGGTCCGAAAGTTCGTCGCAAAACGATTGCGCAACCGCGAGGCGTGGATGATGGCGGTCATCGACGCCGCGCTGGGCACGTCGCAGTAGACGCGCCACGTCAAACCCTTTGCCTCGAGCCGTTCGAAGATTGTTTCGGCGGTATTGTGCACGGGAAACGCAGCGGCTGGGGGATAGTTGATAACGTACCCCGATGCGGTCCCTGCGTGGAAGAACGAGCGGTTGGTGAACGTCTGCGACGGCACCTCGCAAAACCAGTGGTCAAAAACGGCAAAGTTGCGCGCCAGCGTCGACATGACCGGCAACTGCGTGGGCGTATAGCCCATCATGATTTGCGAATACTCTTCGTATGTTGGTTGCCGGCCTAACTCAGCGGTAAACGCGCTGATGTAGTCGGCGACGAAACCGTCCATCGTGAGCGGCTGCCCCGGTGACGGCGCGTTATACGGTGCAACCATCTTCGCCAACGGCATGAACCGGTTCTTAGTATTGAGGATACCATAGAGGTCGGTGTTGATGTGGGGATACTCTTCTCCCGGATCGGGGCTCGGCGTATTCATATTCGTCGCAACACCGTACTCGACGAACTTGCGGTTCGTCCCGTGCTCCGCCCAATCCGGGATGCTGTTCCTTAGGCTCTTCCCTAAGACGCCTTCAAATGACGCGACCTCGCCCGGACCGTAAAGCCGGCCAAGCACGTTGTCGAACGAACGATTCTCAAACATGATCACGACGATGTGATCGAGCGCCTTTTGTTTGTCGGGGACAGGGCTCTGAGCCGTGGCCAGGGCTGGGATCACCGCCCCCGCGGCGGCCATGCCGACACCTTTGGCGAACGTGCGACGCGTTATCCGGAACGGATCCTTCATCTGCGGCCTCCTCGACTGCGTGTGGAGTCTGCCGTCTTGTGTGGTGACACGCTCGGGGGAGTATGCTGGTGCTTGCTAAATCGCCTGCTGATCTACGCCGCAGCTAACTGCGTGAACGCCTCGGAATCCCCCAAAGCGTGCGCGCTTGCAATCGCCGAACGGGAAAACCAAGGAAGCGCCCGGCATCGTTACGCGGCTTCAGGCTTTCTTAGTAAAGCGACGAGCGGCAAGTTCAGGAGAGAGACGAGGGCGACGACCTTAGAGTTGTCCATGTAGGCAAGAATAGCCGCCTGCTGATCGACGAGGAACGATATCGTCGGCAGCGTGGGCACGATACCGATCGGCACTAAGTGGCTCAACGTGGACTCGCCCGCGAGCAGCGTTTGATACCAGGCCCAGCTGTGGTCGTAGATGACGGCAAGGGCGGTAGAGGCGACGGACCCGCCGAGTAACAATACGATCTTAAAAATTGCAACGCCCTCGGCGCGCACCTCGGTCGGGAGCGAGCGAACCAGCACGTTTGCGATCGGTGAGAAAAGACACGCAAACCCGGCACCCGAAATAACGACCGCAAGCGCGAACGTCGTGAAATCTGATCCTGACGCCGTGTGCGTAACGAGTAGCACGTAGGAAAGCGGCACGAGCAAGAAACCTATTACCACCGGGATCCTCACGTCGATCTTGTCGGAATTTACTAGCAGCACGACAATCGGCGCCACAAGCACAATCGCCGGTATTCGCAGCAGCAGGAGCGCGCCCGCAGTAGACGGTGGAAAACCAAGACTTGTTTGCGCATACTGCAGGAAAAGGTTCGCGCCAAAAAGCGGCACGCCGAGCCCGAATCCGAGGACGCTCCCGACCGCGAGATTTCTGATATTAAATAGTCTTAATTGGATGAAGCCACACCGGTCGTCACACAACTCGCGCCAGATGAATCCCGCAAATCCAACCGCGGAGAGGAGACAACACCAAACGATGTCCGGGCTCGAAAGCCAATCTCTGCGTTCGCCGAACGACGAGGCGTATTGGAAACTGAAGAATGCGAGTAATGCGAACGCGACGCCCGGGACGTCGAAGCGCCCCGTCCATCGAGGACCCGGCGCTTCTAGCAGCGTGAAGATGACTACGCCCGCGATGGCGGCGAGTAAAGCGTACAACGCAAATGCGTCGCGCCAGTACGCATGGTCGATAAACCAGCCGCCAATGAACGGCCCGGCCGCCGCACCCGAGAGCGAGATAACCGAAAAGAACGAAAATGCGATGCCGCGCAGCTTCGCAGGAAAGAGCGTCAACACGGTTGCCACGGCGCAGACGAAAAACGTTCCTTGCGCCATCCCTTGAAAGCAGCGGCCGACGATGAAGCCGCTTAACGAAGCGGTCATAGCGAGATACAACGTAAGAACGCCAAACGTCAGATGTCCAAAACCGAAGATCGGTTTTCGCCCGAAGCGGTCGATGAGCCACGGCGTGAGCAAAAGCGTGACATAGTAAAACGTATTGAATCCGATCAACGTCCAGGGCAACTCATCGGCGCTCGCACCTAGGCTTCCGCCAGCATACTGCTGGATAGATTGATACACGCCGTTGAATGACTGATCGACAAAAAGCGAGATCAAAGCGGCGAGCATCACGAAGACCTTGCTGACGCTGATGCCTTCAGCAAGCTCAAATTCAAAGAACGGACGGCTACGCGCCGCGATCATATTGCGCGGCGGCTTCGCCGCAACGACTCATGAAGCCGCCCTGCTCTCCGAGAGTTTTGCGACAAGCCGCTAGGCAAACGTCTTGACGATTTCATGTGGAAGTTCGTCGGCGGGAAACCCATCGTCAATCGCTGGAGGAATATCTCGCGGATTCCTGCATCGACGCCGGAGTCCGACGCGATGAGCAAAGCGATGAAGAAGGCGGGATTCACGTTCTTCGGAACGACGATCCGCTACGCACACATGCAGGCCGCAGGGATGGTTAACGACCATATCGTGATGTGCTTTCGATATCGCGAGCTTCTGCAGGCGCGATAGTCGGATGTCTCAAGGCAATCTGAGTGGAATTGGTCGCGGACGGCGTCGCCATCGGCCGCTAGGTTGCTTTCCTCCCTTCAAGGCAAGGGATGGTGAGAGAATCGAAGTGTGCTCGATGCTCTCAATCTCACCGTCCTTTCGCGCCGCGACGTATGTTGCGCTTATAGCAGCCGCCGCCTTGACCGTCGCGTGCGGCCATACGAGCCAATCGGTCGCGCCGTCCGCGCTCGCCGCTAATCCTTCCACTTACGACGGACAGAGCGTCACCGTCTCCGGCACGGCAAAGAATCCGACCGCTCGCCAGACGCGCCGCGGTACGGCGACGGTCTATCAACTCTGCGACGGCGCTTGCATCAACGTCATTCAGTTCGACAATCCCAACGTGAGCGATGGCAGCCAGGTCACCGTGAGCGGTCACTTCCGTGCCTCGTTCGGTCGTCAGCACTCGATGAGTAACGTACTGGTCGTCGGCGGGCGAATGGGCGGCTCCGGCGGGGGGATGCCACCTTCAACATCGCCGTGACGGCCACGGCGGAGGATATCTTCCGCCGAGCACAACGCGCCTGGCAAGCGCGGATAGTCCCGCCGTATGAACGCTTCCGCATTTCGTGCGAGCGCACGTTCCTTGCGCAGCGTTGCGAGTCCGGCGAGATCGCCGAGTTCACTGTCCGCATGAGTGACGGACGCAGCTTCGCTCAGGGCCTCCCTCCGGACGGAGGTGCGCCAACGGTATTGATGCGGGGTGGATATATCACCGGGCCCGCGGAGACGCCGCTTGGATTCTATCGGGCGCTCGGCAACGAGGAAGCATTACCGGCGCCGTCACCGCCGAATCTCGCTCCCGACCCGCTGCAGACCATTGCGACTGTGACGGCGACGGGCCACGTCTACGATATCGAGCTCGTCGGCGCTGCGAGTGTCGACGGGAGGCTCTGTTACGACTTAACGTTGCGACCAGAGATCAATCCCGATCGCTACCCGCTGCGCGAGCTCTGGGTGACCGAAACCGACTTTGAGATCGCGCAGCTCGCGTACGAGCGCCCATACGAGGAGCACATGCGCGCTCGGGTTCTGTATCGCTTTGCGCCCGTCGGGCCCGAGCACGTCTGGACGATCGTCCACATTGAAGCGCAGGCTTCGGTGCGAGGTTTGTTTTCGACGAAGACAGAGCACGTCTCTGACGATCTGAGCGACCTGAGCTTTCCGGTCTCTGCGCCCGATTGGTATTTCCAGCCGCCGCCGCAATAGGGCGGCGATTAACGCGAGCGCCGCCGGCCACGGTGGCGACGGCCGGAAAAAATTCTGGGGACCTTTGTCGAAAACGGGGGCCGCCGTTCGACGCTTAGACAAACACCCCGATAAAGGAGAGGGAGCAAACCATGCGATTCTTGGTTATCGTCAAAGCCACTAAAGACAGCGAGGCCGGTATTTATTCGCGGAGCGCGATCGAAGAGATGGGCAAGTTCAACGAAGGGCTCGTCAAAGACGGCGTCGTGCTCGCGATGGACGGACTTCACCCGAGCTCGAAGGGCACGCGCCTGCGCTTCGACGGCGGGCGGACGACCGTGACCGACGGCCCGTTCGCTGAAACGAAGGAACTGGTAGCCGGCTTCTGGATCGTACAAGGCAAGTCGCGCGCCGAAGTCGTCGAGCGGTTCACCCACGCGCCGTTCGAGGGCGGCGCCGAGATCGAGATCCGCCAACTCTTCGAGTTGGAGGACTTCGACGAGGACATCGCGTCCGGTATCCGCGAGCGCCGCGCACGCGCCGGGTTTGAGCCGGCGTTTCAAGAGCGCTGAGCGCAAACATACAAGAAACGGTCGCGGCGATTTGGAGAATCGAATCGCCCAAGCTCGTCGCGACCCTAGCGCGGCTCACGCGCGACGTGGGCAGCGCCGAGGAAATCGCTCAGGATGCCTTCGTTGCGGCGCTCGCGCAGTGGCCTAACGAAGGCATCCCGCGTAACCCTGGCGCGTGGCTCATGACGACCGGTAAACGACGCGCCATCGATCGCATGCGTCGCGACCAGTCGCTTGCGACGAAAACACAAGCGCTCGAGCGCGACCTTCCAGCCGTAGAAGCCGATTTCGCAGCATCGTACGAGGAGATCGACGACGACTTACTGCGCTTGATGTTCGTCGCATGCCATCCGGTCTTGTCACGCGAAGGCCGCCTTGCGCTAACGCTCAAGCTGCTGGGCGGGTTGACGACCGCGGAGATCGCGCGCGCCTATCTCGTCGCCGAGAGCACGATCGCGCAGCGCATCCTGCGCGCGAAGCGAACGCTTTCCGAAGCGAACGTGCCATTTGAGGTTCCGCAAGGCTCCGAGCGGCGCCGGCGTTTAGGCTCGATTCTCGAGGCAATGTATCTCATCTTTAACGAGGGTTACTCGGCGACGGCGGGCGACGACGTCTTACGACCGGAGCTCGTTGAAGACGCGGTGCGGTTGGGACGCATGCTCTCACATCTGATGCCCGACGAGCCCGAAGTGCACGGACTCGTCGCCCTGATGGAACTGCAGGCTTCGCGCATGCCGGCGCGCGTCGGTCCCGACGGAGCGCCGGTCCTGCTCCTCGATCAAGATCGCAGTAAGTGGAACTATCTTTTCATACGCCGAGGTCTGGAGGCACTGGACAAAGCCGAATCGTTCGGCGCCTTGGGGCCCTACGGTTTGCAAGCCGGCATCGCCGCGTGTCACGCACGCGCGGCGACGGCCGATCGCACGGATTGGCCTCGTATCGCCGCGCTTTACGACGCGCTAGCCGAGCTCGCGCCGTCGCCGGTCGTGGAGCTCAATCGGGGCGTTGCGGTCGCGATGGCCTACGGACCCGCCGCGGGGCTTGAAGTTGTTGACGCCCTCGTCTCGGAACCTTCTCTGCAGTCGTACCATCTGCTCCCCAGCGCGCGAGGCGATCTTCTTTTCAAGCTTGGCCGGTTCGGCGAGGCGCGCGCCGAGTTCGAGCGCGCCGCCGATCTCGCACAGAATTCGCGCGAGAAGACGTTGTTGCGCGAGCGCGCCGCGGCTTGCGAGCTTAGGTGTTAGCTTTCGTGCGAACCATTGCAGCAAGTTTCGCGGGCTCTATGCACTGACTGTCATTTCCAGGATTGCCGAGGCAAAGTCATCGACGTTGGTTTCGAGAGCAAAGTGGCCGGTGTCCAAAAATCGGACATCCGCATGGGGCACGTCTCGCTTGAACGCCTCGGCGCCTGGTGGAATGAAGAAGGCGTCGTTCTTTCCCCACATGACCAGCAGTGGAGGCCGGTGCGTTCGGAGGTATTGCTAATACAGCGGATAGCGTTCGATATTAGACTTGTAGTCGAGTTTGAGGTCGGCCTGTAGATCCGCCATTCCCGGGCGCGCGAGCAGCGCCGCGTCCAGCCAATACGCCTCGGGCTCGATCCTGCCGCCATCACTCACGCCTTGAAAATACGCCTCACGGACCCCATCGAGCGACATACGCTCCTTAATAGTCTCACGAATAGCTGGTGAAGGTTGCCTCCAATAGGCACGCAATGGAGCCCAGGGACCGGCACCCAGGCCTTCCTCGTATGCGTTGCCGTTCTGCGAGACGATTGCGGAAATGCTATCCGGATTGGCGACCGCTAGATTGAAGCCGACGGGTGCGCCGTAATCGAATACGTACATCGCAAACCGTCGTAGCGAAAGTTCGTTCATAAAGCCCTGAATCGTCTTTGTCAGACCGGCAAAAGTAAATTGATAGCCCGCTCCTTCTTCGACGGTCGTAAATCCGAACGAGGGCAGATCCGGGGCAATCAGGTGAAATCGGCCCGCGAGCTTCGGCATCAAGTGCCGGAAATAGTGTGACGAGTTTGCGAAGCCGTGGAGCAGCAAGAGAACCGGTTGTCCTGGTGTACCGGCTTCACGAAAAAAGACGTTCGCGGGGCCTACTTGGACGGTTGAGTGACGGACGTTTGGCACCTACCAGTGGCCCGCGCTTTGACCGCCGTCGACGTGCGAGATTTCACCAGTCACAAATTTGGCGCGCTCTAAATACATCACAGCCGATACGACGTCGTCGACCTCGCCCAACCGGCGCAGCGGGTCCAACGACTCGAGTCCAACATACGAGTCTGACTCCTGAGTTTTTATGATGCCGAGCGCGACTGCGTTCACACGGATACCGCGCTGCCCGTATTCGATCGCGAGCGCCTTTGTCGCCGCGTTCAAGCCGCCTTTCGTCAAGGACGCCAAGAGGGCCGGATAGCCGTTGATCGGTTGCTCCGCGGCGGTTGTAGTAATGTTTACGATGTGACCCCACCCTTGACGTTCCATTACGCGCGTCGCGCGCTGCGTCAAATAAAAAAAGCCCGCGATGTTCGTCGAAAGCATCGCGTCGTAGTCCGCCTGCGTGTACTCCGTGAAGGGTTTCGAAATGAAGATGCCCGCATTGTTGACGAGCGTATCGAGCCGGCCGAATCGTTCCACGCCTTCGTTCATGATACGATCGGCGGTGTCCGGTTCACCGATGTCGCCCGCGATGTTGACGATGCTCGGATCTGTGCTGACGCCGATGGAGCGCGAATTCGCAACGACGCTGTATCCAGCCTCGCTGTACGCAGACACGAGGCTCGCCCCGATGCCGTGCGATGCGCCCGTTATCACTGCAACCTTCTCCTTAGCCATACTTGAAACCGGGCTTGCTTTGCCCGACTTCTATGATGTAACCGTCAGGATCGCGGATGTAGCATCGCGTCTCGCCGTACTTGTCTATGGGTTCGGTTAGAAACGTCGCTCCCCGACTTCGCCAAAGCTCGTAGCACGCTTGAATGTCTGCGACGCGTATATTCATGAAACTGCTGATCTCATTGGGGTCGGGAGGGGGGCGCAGGGTTACCGTTGGTTTGTCAGGTGTCGGGCCGCCCCCGACGTTGATTATGAGCCACGTGTTTGCGATTTTGATATACGGCGGTGCGTCTCCGTCGCCCATGCTCACAACTTCGCCCCCGAAGACCGTTTTGTAGAATTCGGCGGATCGCTCGAGGTCGGACACTGTGAGAAAGTGCGCGACGGTAAACCCCTCCTGCGGAGGCATCTGATAGCTTTTCTGCTCGACTTGTACTTCGTCCATTGGTCCCTCCAGTTTAGATAGAGAGTATTTATCTGGGTTTACTCACGGGATGAGCAGCACCTTACCGATACCGCCCTTCGTGAAGGCGGCCTGCGCGGGGCCGGCGTTCCTGAGCTCCTCGCGGCGGCCGATCGGGATCGTCATCTTGCCGGAGTTGACGGCATCGGCGATGAATGCGATGCCCGCTCGGTCTTGCTTTGAGCGGAATGGGACGACGCGCACGTTCGGGTAGTGCTTGCTGCCGTCCGGCGCTCCCGTCACCGACGCAAACGTCCCGCCGTCCTTGACCTTCGCGAGCAGATCGGTGGCCGCTTTCCCGCGAAGCATATTCGCCACGACGTCGACTTGCGGAATCGCCGCGAAGGCGGCCGGGTCGTCGAGCGCGACCGTTTCGGCTGCACCGATGCTCTCCGCCTGATCGAGTTGAGAACGCAGCACACCAGCAATCACGCGACCGCCCGATACCTTCGCCGTGTAGACGGCACAGCGACCGACAGCGCCCGCAGCGCCGGAGACCAGCACCGTCTGCCCGGACTGCAACCGGCTTGCGACAGAGATCAATTGGCTGCCCGTGACGCCCACGAGCGGAATGGCGGCCGCATCGACCAGGTCCATTGTCTCCGGCACCTTGGCGAAAAGAGTCGCTTTGTCGGAGACCAGTTCGGCGTACGTGTGGTACGACCACCCGCAGACACGCTCGCCTACCTTGAGGTCGGTGACGCCGTCGCCCGTGGCGATCACCGTTCCGGACACGTCCAAGCCGATGATCGCCGGAAAGTGCAACGGATACCGATCCTTGAGGTCGCCGTTGCGCTCGAGCATGTCTTCGGGGTTGATGCCGATGCCGGCCACCTTGACGAGGACGTCGCCCGCGCCCGCCATGGGATCCGGCATGTCTTGATATTTCATCACTTCCGGACCGCCGTACGCGCTTACGACGGATGCTTTCATGTGTTACAACACACTGCTGCGGGCAGTTTGGGCGCACGGAGGGCGGTTGCTCTTATGCAAATGCGTTCACATCGATCACGGCCTGGGCAAAAGCTTGCGGGGCTTCTTGTGGCAGGTTGTGACCGATGTTTCCGGTGAGAAGCCGGTAATCATACTTGCCGGAGAACTTCCCGCGATAGGCTGCGGCCGGTGGATGTGCCGCGCCGTTTGCCGCTCCCTCCATCGTGATTGCAGGTACGCCAATAATAGGGCCTTCAGCAAGTCGTTTTTCTAGCTCGTCATACTTTGACTCGCCTTTCGCTACGCCGATGCGCCAGCGGTAGTTGTGAATCACGATTGCGACGTGGTCTGGATTCTTAAACGATGCGGCCGTGCGTTCGTAGGTGGCGTCGCTGAAGTTCCATTTTGGCGAGGCGGTTTTCCAGATCAGATGGTTAAACGCATAGAGATTTTTCCGATAGCCTTCAAGACCGGTCTTTGTGGCGAAATAATACTGGTACCAAAATGCATATTCTGCTGCCGGCGGAGACGGCATGCTATTGGCGGCGGGGCTGCCGATGAGATAACCGCTTACGGAGACAATCGCCTTGCAGCGCTCGGGCCAGAGCGCGGCAATGATATCGACGGTCCGCGCTCCCCAGTCGAACCCGCCGAGGATTGCCTTGCGGATCTTGAGCGCATCCATGAGGGCAATGATATCGAGCGCGACCACCGATTGCTGACCGTTTCGGAACGTCGCACTTGAGAGAAACGTCGTCGAACCGTAGCCGCGCAGATACGGCACGATCACCCGGTAGCCCGCCGAAGCCAATATCGGGGCGACGTCCACAAAGCTGTGGATGTCGTACGGCCAACCGTGCAACAGAATTACAGGATAGCCGGCACTCGGACCAGCTTCGGCATATCCGATGTTAAGAAGGCCGGCATCGATCTGTTTGAGTGTTGCAAACGAGGTGTGCGCACCCGATTGAGCACCAGGATCGGCGGTTTGCGGATCGACAGTTTGCGCGTTCCCCGAAGTGAACGTGCCCAACTGCGCGGCGGCGATGCTCATGGCCGCGGCTCCAAAAAAGCGGCGGCGATTGACGTTTAATGCTTTTGGCATTGAAATACGCTCCCTTTCGTTCATGTTGCTGTGCGAACCGTTCGGAATGTCGCGCGAACATCTTCACTGAAGAGTTGCGGCTGTTCCCAGGCAGCAAAGTGGCCGCCGACGTCGTGCTTCTTGTAGTAGACGAGTTTGGGATATGCCTTCTCCGACCAGCTTCGCGGTGCCGTATAGATCTCGTGCGGAAAGGCGCTCACGCCGACCGGGACGGTTACGCCAACGACGTTAAAGAAGCCGAGCTTGTTTTCCCAATAGAGGCGCGCGGAGGAGATTGCCGTCTTCGTCAGCCAGTACATGGTGATGTTGTCGAGCACGTCATCGCGTGAAAGGCCACCGGGGCGCCCGAAGAAGGCCGGCGCGATCATCTCGTAGCTGTCCTTGTCGTGATCCAGAATCCAGGCCGCAAGGCCAATGGGCGAGTCCATCAATCCGTAGAGCGTCTCCGGGCGGTTCGCCATCTCGACGGCGTACCCGAGGTGATGCGTGTAGAAGTCAGCCAGCTGCCGATACGCGTGCAACTCGTCGTCCGCGAGCCCGGCGGGGGGTGGAGCGTTAGCAATTGCCTTTGCTAAAGTGTCGGCCGGAACGGTGCCGGGCATGTTGCTGTGAATGCCCAGCACGTTCTCTGGTGCGAACAAAGCCAGCTGTTGCGTGATCGAGGCGCCCCAATCGCCGCCTTGCGCAACGAATTGGTTGTACCCGAGCCGCTGCATCAGCACGACCCAGGCTTTGGCGATGCGGATGGGATCCCAGCCCAGAGTGGTCGGCTCGGGGGAATACCCATAGCCTGGTATCGAGGGAATGACGAGATGGAACGCGTCCGATGCACTCGCACCGTGGGCCGTGGGATCGGTCAGCGGACCGATCACTTTCATCTGCTCGATGATCGAGCCGGGCCAGCCGTGCGTGATGACCAGCGGGAGCGCGTTGTCGTGCTTTGAGACAACGTGGATGAATGCAATGTCCTGTCCATCGATCTCGGTGACGAACTGCGGTAGCGCGTTCAGCCGAGCCTCGACCTTGCGCCAATCGTATTCCGTCGCCCAGTAGCTCGCCAGCGCCTGAGTCGTGGCCAGCTGCACGCCTTGCGACTGGTCCGGGACGAGCTCTTTTGTGGGCCACCGCATCGCCTTGATGCGCCTGCGCAAATCGTCAAGTTCCGACTCCGGAACGTTGAGGTGAGGAAACGGACGAATGGCCGTCGTACCACTGCCCGCCTGTTGCGCTACTGTAGTCATCGGTGAAGTCCTTTCAGTAGGGTTTTTCGTCGCCTTTGAATTAACGCACGCAACGAGCGACAGGTACGCTCCGGAGAAACCTGTCGTGGCCATGCGAACGAAGTAACGCCGATCCATCTTTAGACCTTTACTCCCCTATTTGCGAAGTGGTCTGAAGCCCGCGCGAACCTCTTTCATCGGAGCAAAGCAGACAATAAAAATGCTCGCCCTTTGTCGCTTTGTCAAGTAAGCGAGCCTGTGAGATATGAAAAAACGCTCGGTTTTTCCGACGAACAACGATGACTGACGAGTCTTAAGGCTTCCTGCCACCTTTCCTCGTCAGGCCTTAATCGGCAGTAGGTATGAATACGCAAGAATCAGAATTAGTGAACGAGCACTCTATCAAAAGGGGTCGTCAATGAGCAGCGTCCAAATCGAACAAAAGAGCTATGAGATGCCCCCGCGCGACGGGTTCACCGTCACACATTTTATCACCGTCGCCGACATCGACCGATCGGCCGATTTCTATGAAAGGGTCTTCGGCGGCCGCGTTCTGAGCAGAGGCGATAGCAAAGGTGCGTCCGGGCACATTCAGATCGCGAATTCGTGGCTCATCGTCAACGTCGGAGGCGGGCCCACCCCGGACAAGCCGACAGTAACGCTCAGCGCCCCCGCCGACCCGGATAAGATCAGCAGCTTTATGAATATCCGCGTTGCAGATATTCAAGCGTGCTATGAATTATGGAAAAGTCGAGGAGCCGAGTTCCTCACGGAACCGATTGCCAAGTACGGCGAGATTCGCTGCTACATCCGCGATCCTGACGGTTATATTATCGAGGTCGGACAGAGCACCGATCTCACGTAACGGTTAATCCATGAGGTGAGGCTTCCAGGCATGCGTCCTCCGCTCTCTAGCAGGCCGCACTCGCCCGCTGCGGGTCAAGTAAGTTACTCCACAAAAGCTCGGTGCTTTCTCGTTGAAGAAGACGGGGAATACGACAAGGTCATCGCTCGCGGAATCCTCGCGAATCAAGGCTGGAAGGCAGGTGCCTCGACGTCTTAAACCAAGTGACGAACGCTACGGTGAAAGCACTCCTATTTTTCTTAGCGGCATTTCTCCCGGTCGGGACTCTCGCACTAAGCCCACCCGAACCGTCGCCGTCTCCCGCACAGACGTCACTGGCGGCGCAAGCCTCGCCTGAGGCTTCGCCGGAAGCGTCTCCCGCTGCGGCGGGGGCACCACCAACCGAAGCAGGATTGGATCTGAGCAAGCTGACGCCCGCGCAACGGGCTGCGCTTCAGGAAGCTATCATTAAAACGTCGCAAAATCCGGTTGGAAACATCGCGATCATTCCGTTTCAAAACAACTTCAACTATGGCGTCGGCCCGTACGCGCGCTTCCAATATAACCTGAACATTCAGCCCGTCGTGCCGTTCATGCTGAGCAAGGACATGACCCTGATTGCGCGGACCATCATCCCCGTCATCAATCAACCGTCGTTCGCGCCGCCGCAGATCTGTGCGTCGCCATACGGCTGCGGGTCGACGTTTGGTCTGGGGGACATCCAAGAACAGCTGTTCTTCGCTCCCAAGACGCAACCGGGCGCCTTGATCTGGGGAGTCGGACCGGTCTTTCAGGTTCCGAGCGCTTCGCCGGGCACGCTTGGAGCGGGTAAGTGGGCTGTCGGACCAAACATCGTCGGCTTGATCATGCCGGGCAAGATCGTCGCCGGCATCCTCGCATCGCAGATCTGGTCGTTTGCGGGGCAAATCGACCGCCCGAATATCAGCGCGGCGCTCTTCCAGCCGTTCTTCAACTATAACCTGAAAGGTGGCTGGGCCATCTCCACTGCACCGATCGTCACGGCAAACTGGACTGCCACACAGAACAAGTGGGCGGTTCCGCTCGGGGGCGGCGTCGCAAAGACGTTCAAGCTCGGCGATCAGTTGATGCAGCTAAGCGCGCAGTACTACACGTACGTAGCGCGCCCAATCACTAGTCCTCAAACGAACCTCAAGATCGTGTGGAGCCTGCTCTTTCCAATCAAGCGCGGCATCGACATTCAGGAGTTGATCAAGGAGAATCAGTAGCCCCGCGGCTCTGCTTGCAGCTGCGCTAATCCGCTGTCCTCTGCGACCGGAGCCGATTCACGCAGCTCGCCCGGGTGCAAAAGTAACGATTGCCCCAAGCGCCAACGATCGGCCTGCAAGATCGTTGTCCTCGGCAACGACTCTCGCGGTTCCAAACGTCATAACGTCGACAGCCGGAACACAATTCTGCGCACATATCAGCAGTACGTCGTCATCCGCGAATGCAATTCCGCGCGGCTTCCGAACACCGACGAATGCCGTAGTCTTCTTCGCCGACCACGTGCCCGCTCTCGCACCGTTCCGGGCGCCATAGCGCCGAAGCGACACGATCGCGTCATCTTTGCCGAAAGAGCATTCGCTCGTCACATAGACGTAGCCGTCGTGTATGAGCACGGCGCTCACGTTCTTGCTGGCTGAGAAAATAGGCTCGACCCCGTGCCCTCTCCCACAAGCGTTGAATGTCTTTCGCTCTGTTGTCATTATGATCGCGTCTTGAGAGCATCCACTGCAACTTTGCCATTCTGAACACGGCAGGGGCGAACTAGCGTCGGTCGAAGCGGGTTTGGTGCGAGTTCTCGTGTTACCATGCCTGGCGCTCGTTCTCGGCGCCGGTGGTCTAGCGGCAACCACTTCCCCCGCGCCAACACTTGATGCCGTAACCATCTTACAGCGCAGCCAAAGCCAATGGAAAGGCCTCAGCTCCTATCAGGTCCCCGTCACGATCAGCGGCAGCGTCAGAGTGACGTTCATCTCGGTGCCGTTCAAGATGATCGGAACGCAATATTATCAGGCTCCCGACGAACAAGCGCTCCATCTCGACAATCCGCCTAGCTACGCGCGGGGACTGGGCAACACGCTAGCGACGATAGGGACGCCGCAAACTTGGTTGCGTGATTACGCGATCGCGCAGCCCATCTCGCAGCCCCATGGCCACCACACCGCCTACGTCTTAACCGGCACGCCAAAGCGCGAGAGCCGCATTAAAACCATGACGATGTGGATAAGCGCCACCACCTACGGTATCGAGTCGATTATCTTCTCGTATACCAACGGGGCGTCACTGACGGTAACGTTCCAGCGCCACCGCGGTGACACGCAATATCATCTGCCGCGCAGCGCGACCGTAGTCGCAAGGTTTCCAAACTACAGCGGTAACGCGCAGATTGTATACGGCGATTACCGGTTGAATCAACCGATACCCGCGACGGTCTTTGCCGCGCATTAGGCGTGACGCATCCGGGTTCGTCGAAGGACGCGTACATCAAGTGCTAAACGAAACTATAGGGGCGCACGATCTAACGATCCTGACGACCGAGCATTTCACGCTTCAAGGTGCACGTCAGCTTTGTCTGCAAGATATGCAGGGCCGCTCCACAATGTTTTTGACCATCGTGTCGGCTTCGCTCATCGCAATCGGCTTTTTCGGAACCGCCACGCACTTCGGCGGCGGCTTCGTGGTTTTCGTGTTGGCGCTATTGACTTCGCTCTGGGTGCTAGGCTTCTTCACATTTGTACGCATCCTCCAAGCTGCCGTCGAAGACGTCATCATTTGTTTTGGCATTGCCCGCATTCGCCATCGGTATACGGAGATCGCACCAAACGTTCGCGACCTGCTCGTGAGATCGGTTCACGATGACCTCCACGGCATAAGAGCTGAAATGGGATCGAAACAGAGTTGGTGGCAGAGACTGATGCCAACGTACGTCGTCATTTCCTTCGTGACGAGCGTCATTGCCGGCGCCGAGGTTGCCTTCGCGCTCGGCGAAATCTTCCGAGTGACCGCCGTGGTTCAGGCAGTAGCGGCGATTGCGATGTTTGAAATCAACGCGCTCGGGTTTCGAAGCATCGCAAATCACCTTTGGAGCAACGTCGACCGCGCCTTCCCTGCACGGTATCCTTCGAATTTAGCGTAAGCAACTCCGAATGTAAGGGGCCTGCCGGCGCGAACAATCTAACCAGCTGGTGGCTGCGCGAGATCTTCGATGCTACGAGGAGTCGCCGCCCAGCACAACGAGCAAGCAACCAATCGAGGCCACGGCGCGCCCCGCTTAACCCCGTGCTATGATCGGCAGACCATGGATCGCATCATCAACATCTGGTCCGACGTTATTTGACCGTTCTGCTATCTCGGCTCGGTCTGGGCCGAAGAAGCTGCCAGAGAACTGCAAGCTGATCTGCGCTGGCTTCCCTTCGAAATTCACCCGGAGACGCCGCCCGAAGGGGCACCAAAGCCGTTTCCGCCCGAGGAGTGGCCTCAAGTTCGCGCGAGGCTCGAGCATTTGGCTCGAGAGGTCGGGCTTCCAATCGACCCGCCAAAACGCAATGTGAACTCGCGTTTCGCGCTCGAGACGGCCGAGCTCGTGCGCGTCAAAAACGGCGACCGCGCCACCGGCGCCTTTTATCACGACGTTTCACGCGCATTCTTTGCCGAACATGCCGATATCTCGAAACGCGAGGTCATCGTCCCGATCGTTGGGCGCTTCGGCATCTGCGCTTCGGACGTAGAACTTGCTTGGCAAGAGCGCCGGTTCTCCCCGACGGTCGACGCGTTCATCGGTGAGGCCCACCTGGCCGGCGTCACGGGCGTACCGGCAATGGGATGGCCGCATCGACGCGCACTCGTCGGCATGATGCCGCCCGCCGAACTCGTGGATCGACTTCGTTCTTAGGCAGATGTCTTGCCAGAACGGCTAATCGTTCCTTATTTTTTCACCGCGGTTACATCTCGGGCGGTGGCCGCATTGGCCTTGTTGTCCCATGAGGATCGCACGTAGGCGGCTCTTCAGGAGGCAATCGGAAATCTCTTTACTTATTTAGGGACTATTCCGAGTTGGCGGTCGACGGTGAGCTGATCCCAATAGATGGAGATGTGCCGAATTTTGCCGTTCGCGTCGTAGAGCAAGACCATGGCACCTGGATGATCGAAATGCCGTCCGTTACCCGGCGTAGCTTTCCCCGTGTTTGGATTGACGAAAGGGCCCGTCCACGTGCCGGTTACGCGTTCGACGGAGACGGCCGATCGCCCGTCGACAATCGCCTGAAGCACGGTGACGTGAAAGTCTGGGTAGGCCTTGAAGATCATCGAGAAAAACGTTCCGCGCCCCTTCATAGTCGAGGGGCTTGTCGTTTTCCGGCTGAGCGATCTCGATGTCTTTGGCAAACAGTGCGAGTACTTTGGTGATGTCGTGGCTGTTCCACGCATCGGCCCAGTTGCGGGTCACGTCCTGATGCGTAATGGGCGGTTCGGCGCTCATCGCCCCAAGGGGGATCGCGGCGAAGCCTAGCAGCGCCGCGCTCAGAAGCCACCTAATCATTTGCGCCATCCCGTACGCGCGGGACGTCCCACAGCACGACTTCGCCCGCGCCGCTGAGTTTCAGGCGCGTGACGCCGGCGATGCGAACGGCATCGCCTGCGGTAAGACCCGCGGATCCGATCTGTGTGTCGTGCTCATCGAATGCGGCGACGTCGATTCCGCCGTCGGCAATGAAGAGAAAACCGAGTCGTCCGGGTTCGAACGTGTGACGCAGCTCGACGCCTTCCAGGCGTGAGACGAGAAGCGTCGCATCCTGCGTCAGCGCGACCGCTGCATCTTGGCCGGCGTGACCCGACGCAATCACCAGCCACGTATTTCGCCGCTGCTCGACGTCGAAGTCAACTTGCCCGTACGTCGGCGAGCCGCCCATCTTGCCAGGAAGGACCCACATCTGGAGAAAGTGCAGACCCTCCGTCGGCGAGTGGTTGTACTCGGAGTGGTGGACCCCGCGCCCCGCGCTCATATACTGTACGCCGCCAGGGCCGACGACGCCGTGGTTGCCGATACTGTCGCGGTGCTCGAGCTCTCCGGCCAGGACGTACGTGACAATCTCCATGTCGCGATGCGGGTGGGTCGGGAAACCTGCGCCGGGGGCGACGCGATCATCGTTGAAGACGCGCAGGGCGCCCCAGTTGACGTTGCGCGGATCAAAATAGTCCGCGAAGCTAAAAGAATGGCTTGTGACGAGCCAGCCGTGATCGAAGGTCGCGCGCTCGGCGGCGCGCTGCACGTCGAAAATCGGATGCGTCGTCGCTATTGGATCGGGTGCTGATTTCATGCTAGATCCTCTACCCAAGGCGGCTCGTTCTAGAATTGGCCTGTTCGGCGGGGAGCGATGACCGCCGAGCAGTTTGGTTACGCGTTGAAAGTGCGTTTCCTCGCTCGAGATCGAAGAGGAGCTAAGCCGTTTCGGAAGCCGGCAGCGGGCTGCCGAAGCGCTCGTGTAAGCGTGCCTTACAAACACCGGAACAGGGAGTCACTTCTTCAGCTCGCAGGAAACCGCTAACTCTGGTAGTATGCCGCGTTCCCCATCCATTTCATCGCCGAGAGCTCGGATTTGCTAGCGAGTATCGTTCCCCGGATGGTGGCGGCGGAGTCGGTGGGGACGGGTCTGCACAATAAGGAGAATCATATGACTACGTTTACCACGAGCGATGGAACAAACATATACTATAAGGACTGGGGATCGGGGCAACCGGTGGTCTTCAGTCACGGGTGGCCCTTGAGCGCCGATGCGTTCGAAGACCAGATGTTCTTCCTAGCGTCGCACGGTTACCGATGCATCGCGCACGATCGCCGGGGGCACGGCCGTTCCGACCAACCTTGGAACGGAAATGACATGGACACCTACGCCGACGATCTTGCAGAGCTAGTGCAAGAGTTGGATCTGCACGACGCACTCCACGTCGGTCACTCTACCGGGGGCGGCGAAGTGGTTCGCTACATCCTTCGGCACGGTTCGAAGCGCGTCGCCAAAGCGGTGTTGATCGCTTCGGTCCCGCCGATTATGCTGAAGACGCCGGCCAACCCGGGCGGTTTACCGATGTCGGTATTCGATCAACTTCGCGCCGGGGTACATGCCGACCGGTCGCAGTTTTTCAAGGATTTGAGCGCGCCGTTCTATGGGGCCAACCGGCCCGATTCCAAGGTCTCGCAGGGGCTCCGCGACTCGTTTTGGATGCAGGGCATGCTGGCCGGATATCCGGCGGCATACGAGTGCATCAAGGCTTTTTCCGAGACCGATTTCACCGAGGATCTCAAGACGTTGGACGTTCCGACCTTGATCATCCAGGGCGACGACGACCAGATCGTTCCGTTCGCCGACGCCGGGCTCTTGCAATCGAAAATGATCAAAGGCGCCGAGCTTAAGGTCTACAAGGGTGCGCCGCATGGTCTCTGCTCGACGCTCAAAGACGAGGTCAACGCCGACCTCCTCGCGTTTATCGCAGCGCCGGCAGCTGCATTGAGATGAATAAACGCTTGAAGGAACCTACCAGTGAGCTCTCCGATTAGCAAAATGCTTCGCCGCAGAAACTTTGAGCATAGGAGGCTGGGCAATGGGTATCTCTGATGTCAACCGCTTTGCACTCGGCTGCTGCGCAGGTGTTGTCGCGCTCGCAGGGTGCGGAGGTAGCACCTCGTTTAGCCCGTCACCGGCCGGCCCTTCGACTGCGCTGCGGGGGACATCGCCGGAGCGAATGCGCTCGAACATTAGGTACAAGGTGCTGTACAGCTTTGGCGGCTCGGGAGACGGTGCAAACCCGTATGCGCGCCTCATCAACGTCAAAGGCATGCTCTACGGCACGACAGCTTATGGGGGCGCAAACGGCGACGGAACCGTCTTCTCGATCACGCCGTCCGGAACGGAAACCGTGCTCCACAGCTTTGGCGGCTCGGGCGACGGCAATACGCCGTTTGCGGGCCTCATCAACGTCAAGGGCACGCTCTACGGCACAACCTCCCAAGGGGGCGCGAACTGCAACTCAAGTGGCGGTTGTGGAACGGTTTTCGCGATCACGCCGTCCGGCACAGAGACCGTGCTCCACAGCTTCGGCGGCTCGGGTGACGGCAACGGCCCGCTTTCGGGGCTCATCAAGGTCAAGGGCACGCTCTACGGCACGACGATGGAGGGCGGCGCAAACGGCGACGGAGCCGTCTTCTCGATCACGCCGTCCGGAACGGAAGCCGTACTCTACAGCTTCAAAGGCGGCTCGGCAGACGGCGAGTTTCCGCTGGCGGGCCTCATCCACGTCAAGGGTAAGCTCTACGGCACGACCGTGTATGGGGGCGCAAGTGACGACGGAACGGTCTTCTCGATCACTCCGTCGGGGACGGAAACCGTGCTCTACGGCTTCAAAGCCGGCTCGGGAGATGGCGAACGGCCGTATGCGGGGCTCATCGACGTCAACGGCACGCTCTACGGCACGACCCATCTGGGTGGCGCAAACGGCGACGGAGCGGTCTTCTCGATCGCGCCATCCGGAACGGAGTCTGTGCTCTACAGCTTCAAAGGCGGCTCGGCAGACGGCGAATACCCGTATGCGCGCCTCACCAGCGTCAAGGACAGGCTGTATGGCACGACGATTGAAGGAGGCGCAAACGGCGTCGGAACGGTCTTCTCGCTCACGCGATCTGGCACGGAAACGGTGCTCCATAGTTTCGGCGGCTCGGGAGACGGCCAATACCCGTATTATGGGGGGCTCGTCAACGTCAAGGGCAAGCTCTACGGCACGACCTATTATGGGGGAGCAAACGGCAACGGAACCGTCTTCCGCTTATCGCTGTGAAACGGACCAGATCATTTCCCTGCTTTAGCTGTGTTAATGGAGTTGCAAGATGATTCGGCTCGGTGATCATGTTTTTGTACGGGGCGAGGATGAGGAAGCGATCGTTACTGCCGTGCATCCTGACTCGCAGGTCGAAATCGAGTTCCTCCATGCATCGGAGGGAGGGCCGCGGCGGAAGCGCTACGCCGCGGAGGCGCTCGAGAGGGTCTCACGTAGCTCTTAGCCCGCCTCGCACCTAACGCCCTACGTAAAAGAGACGCGTCAGCCAGCAAGCAAAAAATAAATTTTAGGGTAAACGGGTCTTAACCAACATACGGTACGTGATCTCAGGCATACGTGGAGGCGAACACAAGCATGGGCTCGGTCGGATCGAAACTTCGTCACGATGTTGTGTCCCCCGACGCGTGGCTCGAAGCGCGTAAAGCGTTCCTCATCAAAGAAAAGGAGTTCACGAAGCTGCGGGACGAGCTTTCGCAGGCGCGCCGCGATCTACCGTGGGAGCCGGTCAAGGAAGACTACGTGTTCGAAGGGCCCCAAGGTCCCGCAAAGCTTTCGGATCTGTTCGAGGGCCGCAGGCAGCTAATCGTCTATCACCTCATGTACCCGCCGGATTGGGATGCAGCTTGTCCGTCGTGCTCGTTTTGGGCCGACGGCTTCGACCCGATAATCGTCCATCTCAACCATCGCGACACGAGCATGGTAGCGATCTCACGCGCTCCGTATCCAAAGTTGGAGGAGTACGAAAAGCGCATGGGCTGGACGTTTAAGTGGTTTTCTTCGCGTAGCAATTCCTTCAATTACGATTACGGCGTTTCGTTTCCACAAGAAGACGTCGACCGAGGTACGTGCCACTACAATTATACGGTCGGTGATTGCGGTGTGACCGATAAGGAGGGTATTAGCGTCTTCTTCAAGGCCTCCGACGGCACCATGTATCACACGTACTCGACGTACGAACGCGGAATCGACCTGATGAATACAGCATACAACTATCTCGACCTCACACCGAAGGGCCGCGACGAAGATCTCGTAAGCATGCGCGAGTGGCTGCGGCGTCACGATGAATACGAAAAACCTTAGTTGCAGACTGCGAATTGTTCCGGAGGAAACGTAACGATGAATACACCACCGATTGTATCGCCGCAAGAGTGGGCCGAAGCGCGGCAGGAACTGCTTGTGAAGGAGAAAGCCTTGTTTCGTGCTCGCGATGCGCTTGCTGCCGAGCGTCGCCGGATGCCATGGATGGCCGTTGAAAAGAACTACGTGTTCGAGGGACCTAAAGGTAAGGTGAGCCTGCTCGATTTATTCGAGGGTCGTCGCCAGCTCATTCTCTACCGCGCCTTTTTCGAGCCTGGCGTCTTTGGCTGGCCGGAGCATGCCTGCCGCGGCTGTTCGATGGGCGCCGATCAGGTGAGCCACATCGCACACTTGAACGCGCGCAACACGACGCTCGCATACGCGTCGCGGGCGCCTCAGCCGGACATCCAGCGCCTGAAGGAACGCATGGATTGGAAGTGGCCCTGGTACACTATGACCGACAGCTTCGATGCCGACTTCGGCGTCGATGAATGGCACGGCCACAACGTGTTCTTCCGCGATGGCAACCGCGTATACCGCACGTATTTCGTCAACAGCCGCGGCGACGAGCAGATGGGCAGCACCTGGAACTATCTCGACATAACTCCGCTGGGGCGCCAAGAGCAGTGGGAGGATTCATCCGAAGGATATCCCCAGACCGAACCTTACAAGTGGTGGAATTGGCACGACAATTACGATGCAGAGCCCACGACCGACCCGCGGTGGAGCGGTGTCGTAGATGCGGCAATCGGTACACCAACGGGGTGACCTCACGTGGCTTTCATGCCGGCTTCTCCGAGACGATGGTGAGCGTCTGCTCGTTAACGCTATAGTTGCCGGCTGCCACGACGCCGTTCGGCGTCGCGCAGATCGCGCTCTTGTTCGGGCCATAGATGACGACCAGATTCGGCGGTCCACACGGTACCTGCGTGAGATTGTAGGCGGCCAGCAGTTTAGCGCCCGGACTGCTCGGCTGCGCTTCGTACGACGTGTACGTTACGCTATTTGCAACGAACGAGCCATATGCCGCGGCACTTACCGCGCCGATGGCGAATGCGCCCCAAAAGCCTCCACCCCAGTAGTACGGCGCGGCAGACCAGGCGTAGCCGCCGTTCCAACCCCATGCCGAGTAACCATGGTAGTAAGGCGTGGTGACGTACGCACCGTGATACCCGTAGCCGTTGTTATAGTTCGTGTTCGTGTGGTACGTCTGGCCCCAGGCATTGGTCGCCGTTCCCGATCCACTATACGAGTGGTTGTAGTAGTTGCCGGAGCCGCTGTCGCTGTACGAGCCATACGGATTGCTTCCGCTGCCGGAGTGGCTGTAGTTGCCGGAATAGGCGTTGCCGCTCGTGGAGCCGCTCCGGCTCCCGTACGGGCTCGAGCCGCTCGTGCTGTGATAGGCGTTTCCGGTGGATGCATTATACCCACCGCTGCTCGTGCGGCTGTAGCCGCCGTTACTCGACGTCGTTGTCCGGTTGTAACCGTTCCCCGTATTCGTTACGCTCGTGTTGTGGGTGCCGCCGTACGGTCCGGTGCTCGAATGAGATCCAGTGTCGCCGTGAAAATCCCAACCACCACCACCCGGGCACCGCCGCCGGCAAAGCCGCGCGCAGCGACGCCGCTGGGAACCAAAGTCAAGAGCAGCGCAATTGCTGCTAAGCGTTGAGCGTTCATCTTTGTACCTCGTCTACGGTCCCCGTGAGAGATAAAAACGTTCCGGCTTTGCTCGTTACGGAAATGAGCACGCCGTGAGGTTGGATCTGTGCCGACGAATCCGGCAGCGATTGCTTCGATGTCGTGGGATTTAGCCACACTGTTCCGCTGTGTATCTGAATGCGCTTCTTTTCGCCGTTTTGGAAGAGGGTCGCATCATAGGGCAAGCACTTCACTAATGCGCCCTCCTTCGTACAGGCAGCCTTACCGATGACGAGCGTGCCGGCGCCGTCGCTCGTCGTGAGAGCCAGCTCTTCCCTTGCAAGGCGAATCGAAACGTTGGTATAGGTTTTCTGCGACCCGTCGCGCTGCCAAACCATCGCCGTTCCGGCCGCGCCCGCGGGTAGGGTCAGTGCGGCAACCATCAGCAGGGCGGCCATTATCGTCGATATGCTCTTTTGCGTCATGTTATTGGACCTTCCGATATAGGCGGGTTCTTGCAAGGTATAAAGCTCAGCCCCACGGGCCGGTTCGACCAGAAACGGGGTCAGCCGGAGCCCTGCTCGGACAAGTGATCGGGACTAGGTCGCCAGACCCCATATTATCGCCAAGGATGAAGACGACATTGGTTTTCTTGTCGACTTCCATCATCTTTCCACCCGTTCGAATCTAGTCTCGCGCCTTGGCCATTGCTGGGCCGATCATCGCGTGGTCGGCTGCGGTGAGCTGCTCCGGGCCTAGCTGATAGGTCAACATATTAATCGTGCCGGTAAACTTGAATGGCGTCTGATAGTCGTTGTCGTCCACGGGCGTGCGCGTATCGCTTCCAATATCAAATGTCTCGTCCAACGTCATGAGAAATGGAATCGTGTGTGGCACAGCCTGATTCACGACTTGAGTGCCGTCGATCCCGAGGACACCGGTACCGCCTTTACCCACGCCCGGCCCATCATAGGTGAACTCGAAGACGATCGTGTGCTTACCCGGCGTGAGCCCCTCTGGAGCTTCCCAACGGAAGCGCTCCAGATTCAATAAGTTGTAGACAAAGACTGGCCTGCCTTTGAGCAGATACAACCCGTAGCCACCGAAGCGGCCCCCTAACGTCGCGATCATTCCCTCGCCGCCACCTTGAGGCACCTCGATCTCAGCAGTGATCGAGTACGATTTGTTCAGCAGATTCGGTGCAAAAGCTGGATCGATTCCGGTAAGGGCCCGCGTATACGTAAAGACGCTCTTACCTGCAGTGCCGCTGGGCCGCGGCGCGATAATGCGCTGAGCAACTGAATTGTCTAGTGGCAGCACATTATACTTCGCGGCCTCGACGAGAAAGAGTTGCTGCAGCTCGCGCAGCTTGTCCGGCATCGTGGCAGCCAGATCGTTTGCCTCCGAATAATCCTTAGCAATGTTGTACAACTCCCAAGTGTAGCCGTTGATGACGTCGGGCATCTGCGTCAGACCTAGGAGCCATGGCGGAGCCGGGGGAGTGGTGGCGGCAATCCAGCCGTCGTGATAGATTGCGCGATTGCCGAACATCTCGAAATACTGGGTAGCTCGTGTCGATGGCGCGTCGGCGTTGGACCGGTCCCAGGTGTACGCCATACTGACGCCTTCGATCGGCTTCTGCGCGATGCCGTTGACCATCACGGGCGCCTCAATCCCGCTCGCTTGGAGAAGTGTCGGCACGATATCGATCATGTGATGGAACTGAGTGCGAACACCGCCCGCATCTTTAATGCGATTGGGCCACGCAATCGCCATGCCTTGGCGCGTGCCGCCAAAGTGAGAAGCTACCTGCTTCGTCCACTTGAACGGCGTGTCAAACGCCCACGACCAGGCAACCGACATATGCGGATAGGTCTGGTCGGATCCCCAAACGTCGTAGTACTTCAGTTGAACTTCGACTGGGACGTCGATGCCCTGATACCCGGTCATGACGTTTGGCGTGCCGATCGTGGAGCCTTCGGCGCTGCAGCCATTGTCGCCGCTGATGTAAATGATGAGCGTGTTATCGAGCTTGCCTAAATCTTCGACCGCTTGGATTACGCGACCAATCTCGTGATCGGTGTACGCGGCATACGCGGCAAAAACTTCGGCCTGACGTGCAAAGAGCTTCTTCTCGTCCGCAGAAAGCGAGTCCCAAGTCGGCAGTTCCTTGTCCGGCCACGGCGTCAGCTCGGTCTCCGGCGGGATCACGCCGATACGCTTCTGGTTGGCGAAGATTTGTTCGCGCAGCGCGTTCCACCCCATGTCGAACTTGCCTTTGAACTTCTCGATCCACTCGGGCTTGGGCTGATGCGGCGCATGAGTGCCTCCAGGCACGAAGTACAAGAAGAATGGCTTGTCGGGCATAGACGCGTCGAGCCTTTCTAGGTAGTCGATGGCCTCATCGGCAAGGTCGGTCGTAAGATTATAATCCGTCCGTCCGATCCATGGGAAAATCTGCGTTTGATTTTGGAAGAGGTACGGTTGCCATTGATCGGTCTCGCCGCCCATGAAGCCATAGAAATACTCAAAACCCATTCCAACGGGCCACTGTTCGAACGGACCGCCGACGCTGTACTGGAAGCTCGGGGTGTTGTGTTCCTTGCCGAACCAGGACGTTGCATATCCGTTGTGTTTAAGGATCGCACCGATCGTGGCATTTTCCGGACCGATAATCGAATCATAACCCGGATAGCCGGTTGACTGTTCGGTGATGACGCCGAAGCCAACCGAATGGTGATTGCGCCCTGTGATCAGGGCCGCCCGTGTCGGCGAACACAGCGCGGTGGAGTGAAACTGCGTGTAGCGCAATCCGGCCTTTGCTACCCGGTCCAGCGCGGGCGTCGGAATGACGCCGCCGAACGTTCCCGGGACGCCGTAGCCCGCATCATCGGTCATGATCAAGAGCACATTGGGCGCTTCCGCGGGCGGAACGACCTTTGCCGGCCAAAACGGTTTGGACTCCGCGGCGCTCAGATTAATCTCGCCGCCGAAGGGCGCGGGCGCGGGCGGTAGATATTTTCCGTCAATCGTTTCGGTGGCGCTCGGCGATCCCGGGGTAGGTGTTGGCTTGCCGTTAGGACCGATGCTGCTCATGACGAATTCCTTCCGATGCTGGCGATTGTGGGGACCTGAAAGTTACCCCGGCCTTCGTCGAACTCCCCCTCTCTTAAGTACATAAATGTCCATTCGCGAAAGCCTCGATCCACTGACGATTTCCGGAGTCTTTCGTTGACTACGCTTAAGCCCGAATCGTTGAAGGGGAAACCATCGCGATCAAGTGAAGCCTAGGAGAACCGGGTTCGAGTCCCTGAATCGACGCTACCGGAAACGCTCAGGTTCCTTAAGGAATTTCGGCGTTTTGTCGGCAAGACAAATCACGGCGCATGGTTGAACGTGGGGGATTTGGTGCGACTGGGCAAAGGTCCACCTATGACCCGAATAGTCCGAACTACTCGGATCCCCGCTCCTGAGAACGTGGTGATCGATCGAGTCCAAAACTTCTTTTCGCAGCACCCAAAACTTCAGGTGAAGGCTTTGGGGCCGTCGACCGCGGGGGTCGAGGTTCAATACTACGTGCTTTTCGACTGGCTCAGCACTGATCCACATCTCGAGGGAGTGACATTTGCGTGGCGGCCCGCCTGGCGTGGCTTTCCAGCGTTCGGTGCGACGCTTACGGTTCGGCCGGCCGGTGACGAAACGGAGCTCGTACTCGACGGTACCTACGACCCGCCGGGAGGCGTGGCCGGCCGTTTTTTCGATCGCGTTCTCGGTCGAAAACTGGCATCCCGAACCATGGACGCGTTCCTCAATCAGCTGGCGGATAAGCCGTAAAAGGAAGCAAACGCCTTCGTCCGAAGGGCCCGTTCCTCATGAAGAATCTCGTCAGCGGTGTGGTCCTTGCGCTTGCTGTTATTAGCGGCGCCAGTGCAGCGCTTGCTGTTCTTAGCGGCGCCGGCGCAACGCCTACTTCGACCAAGGTTGACCCGCTTGTGGACCGCGGCCGGTATCTCGTGGGCTTCGGCAGCTGCAATGACTGTCATACGTCGGGGTGGAGAGAGTCGGATGGAACCATTCCGGTTTCGCACTGGATGACCGGCAGCAATCTCGGGTATCGCGGTCCGTGGGGAACTAGTTATCCCGCGAACGTTCGCCTGGAGTTTCAGGTCATCTCGGAAGACGACTGGCTCTTTATGGTGCGTACGCGCGGCGGCCATTGGCCGATGATTTGGCACGATTTGCGATTCCTCAAGACCGAGGACCAGCGAGCAATCTACCGCTTCATCCGACAACTCGGACCGCGCGGGAACCAGTCACCGGCCGATCTTCCACCCGGTGTCGAGCCGAAAACTCCCTACATTTGGGTCGTCCCACACTAGCAGTCTATCTAAAATCCCACTCATCGCGCATGACGTTTGGCGGTGCTGGGCGGCCGTGATAGCGTTCGTGTTTATCCGCTGATCAACCGACTTTCGCATGGTGGGTCGTGGTTGAGGCCGCGCTCGGAGCTGGTGCGGGGGTACGTACGACGAGCACGGGAACCAAAGAGCCGCGCAAAACCTCTTCGGCTACGCTCCCCATAAGCAGATGGCGTATGCCGCCTCGACCGTGCGTGCCCATTACGATTAGATCCGCACGGAAGCGGTGCGCATACCTCAGTATCTGCTGAGCCGGCATCCCGATGTGCGTCCATCCGCAAGCCGTCAGCCCGGCTTGATGCGCACAGGAGACCCCCTCGTCAACGAGCCTTCGGGATTCAATTTCCATGTCACGGATCACGAGGTCCATAGCAGGACTCGGCGGAGTGGTGCCGGCGATTACAATCGGAGCGACGATCGAGCAGATTCCGAGCTCGGCGTGCTCGGCTTGGGCGAGGCGCAAAGCGACGTGAAAGGCGTGCTTGGCACAATCAGACCCATCGAGAGCAACGGCGATTCGTCCAAACATGGACCAAGCACGGTTACCCAAACTGAAGCCCGCCTCGAGTCTTATTTTGCTTCACGGCGCGGGCTTGACGGCATCGCGCGAATGCGGCTACGCGTACCGGCGAACGGCACCTCGCAGGAGATCTTTCTCGACCGCGAAGTCCGGATCGAGGCGTGGCATGAACGCGACGACCAGAGCCTCAACGATCTGATACGGATCAGGTGGAGTCCCGAAGGCCGCATCGTCTTCCCAAAATTCACGGGGACGCTGGTCGTATCGGGAGTGGATGACGCTGGACTTAGCTACATCGAGTTGGACGGCGAGTACAAACCACCGTTGGGGGCGGCCGGTGAGGTCTTTGACGAAGCAATAGGGCATCGACTTGCTGTGTCGACAGCTCGTGAGTTTCTGAACGACCTCAAGCACGGCATCGAGACTGCGAGCAAGTCCGCCTAACTAGCCCACCGGCCGCGCTGATGCTCTCACTTGATCGCCGTAACGTCCTGTACCGTCACGGGACCAGCGCTGTTCCCCCACGAGGAGCGGACAAACGATGCAACCGCTGCGATGTCACTAGCCGCGAGTTGTCCGCGCCACGAGGGCATTTCGTTTCGGCCTTGCACGATCGTGGTGAGCATCATGGTGGGATTGGCTATATTGACGTGGGGGTTTCCCGCGAGTGCCGGCCCGATTCCGCCGTCGCCCTTAGCACCGTGACACGCCGCACAGTTCTTTGCGAAAATTGAGGCTCCGACTTGGATCGATACGGGCGAGCCGGCGGCCGCGACTTCCTGCTCCGTCACCGGTGAGGCGTTGTTGTCCCAAGCGGACCGAACGTACGTGGCGACCGACGCAATGTCGGCGTTCGTAAGCTGGCCTTTCCACGTCGGCATTTGGCCATTGAACGTCTTTCCGTTCACGGCTAGTGGTCCGGTGCGACCGTTGACGATGACGGCGATCATTGCGCTGGGATCGGCGGCCGTAACGACGGAATTGCCGGCCAGCGGCGGGTACACGTCGGTTCCTTGACCCGAGGTTTGATGGCAAGTCGAGCACTTAGCGGCAAAAAGTGCGGCACCGCTCAATGCCTCCGGCGCTCGCGCCGCCGCAACCTGATCCTCGGAAACTGCCGGAGCGTTGTTGTTCCAAGCGGTTCTTACATACGTGAGCACCGCAGCGATCTCGGCATTCGAAAGCTGGCTGCGCCACGACGGCATATTGCCGCCGTACTGCGTCCCGTTCACCGTGATCGGCCCCGTGCGCCCGTTTAGCACCGTCTCGATTAAGCCGGCGCTGTCGACCCGGTTCACGTCGGGATTTCCAGCGAGCGGTGGGTAAGGACCGCCACCTTGGCCAGTCGCCCGATGGCAGGCCGCGCAGTTCACGAGAAAGACCGCTTTGCCGTCCGGCGCCTGCGCGCCGAGCGCGCTACGGTGAAAGTCCGCAACAATCAGTCCAGTGAGGACGACTCCGGCGAGAAAGATGAGCCTTACGTTGACCTTCAAGTGCGGCCTCCGTCCCTGCGGTTGCGAACCGCCTAAGAGGTGCTCGACTTCGACGGCTCTAATCGGCAACCTGTTCCGGCGTGAGCCCGCAGTCACGGGAAGAAAATGAGAAGGCGGCATTCCCAAACGCTTCACCCGCCGGGGCTATGGTGGCAGGTATGAAAACGCACTACCAAATTCTCACGATGGCGATGCTTATCGCTGGAGTCGCCCTTCCGGCCGCTTCGATCGCCGCTACGTCGCCGATCAACATCGTGGCTTCTGACTGGAAATTCACGCCGGACACCATCCAGATTCGCGTCGGTCAAGAGAGCACGCTTCACGTGACGTCAAGCCAAGGCGTTCACGGACTTCAATCCGATGCGTTGGGTATTCCGTTGACGACAATTGCGCCAGGCTCTCCGACAAACGTTAAATTCACACCCAAGAAAGCCGGAACTTACGTTCTCCACTGCGCGATCATGTGTGGAGCGGGCCACACGAATATGACGCTCACGGTGAACATCGTGCCGTGAACGACCGCACGCTAACGCAAAGAGGTCTTATCTCCGCGCTTCTCGTCGCAATCGGTTTCGTTACGATGATGCTTGCAGCGAAGATTCCGGCGCAAGCGATGCCCAACTTCGCACAAGCCTATGGCATTAAGTGTTCCTATTGCCACATTCAGATTCCGGCGCTCAACGCCTACGGCCGGTACGTTCAGCGCACCGGGTTTGGAGCGCTGAACCCGCACGTCTTGGAGCGCGAGTCTCCGATTTGGGTCGACTATCCGGTGAGCTACTCGGAGCAGACGCCAGGTGCGGCCTCTTGGGATATCGGTAGTCTCGGGGTCCACGCCGACGGGGCGTTCGGCACCGAAAACAGCGAATGGACGTATCACGTACAGCAGTGGATCTGGCAGCAGAGCGAAGCGGGAGGCCTCGATACGGCTTGGGTCGCGTACAATAACTTCTTCAACGGAGCGGGGCACATCTTCGCGGGCAAGCTTGAAGTGCCGGCGCCATCGGAGTTTAGTCAGTGGCTCGACGTCACCGGTCTCAGCATCAACTCTGCGGCCGAGATGACCGTCGGCGAGCATACCTATGAGTTGGATGCCAATCGCTGGGGCTACAAATTCGCCTACATCCGAGGTTCCCTCGATGCAGAGATTTCCTACGTTACTGCGGGCACCGACTGGAGCGGGTTCAACGATTATGATTGGACGCAAGATAAGACGCTGCAATATAAGCTTGCCTACGCGAACCGCAGTAATCCGCTCGAGTTTGGTTATTACGGCGCGCGCGGTTCGTGGCCGCTGACGGAAGGCGGATTCGACCAATACTACACCAATGCGTTTTATGTGCAGCGCGATCCGGTTAATGGCGTGCCCGGCTTCCTCACCACCTATCAGATGAACCACGACAGCAATCCGGGCATGGGCACTCCGCCTGCGGGCAGCAACGGACTCTCTTATGAGCTGTACGATAACGTCGGCCAGCGCGGGCTCGTCTCCGTCGGCGAGCAGTTCACGAACGACGGACTGGGCAATCACACGCAAATCGGCAATATCGACGCCTCCTACCATCTGACGCGCTTCATCATACTTTACGCGGAAGAAGCGCTGAGCGTCGGCCAGAAGCCCGCTTGGAATGGACTGATTTGGTTTGCTCTGCCGACCGGCCCGCTGTGGCCGCCAAACCTTTCCCCACAGTGACAGTCGCAACGGCAAGAAAAAGTTGGTCCTACCCTACGTTGATAAGCTCGCTTTGCCTAATCCCCCCGCCAGTCAGGTAAATGCCGAGCAGCAGCGCCACGATAAAGTAGGCGAAAAAGAACCGCTGGAAATGCAGTGCAAGTAGAATCCCGCTTGTGCCGATGCGTTCGCACCGTCAACGGCACGCTCTTGCGCTGCCCGCGCCCGCTAGTAAAAGAATTGCTGTAGTTGGTTGAAGCTCGGGCCAAACGCCCACCCCATGCGTTTGCCGGGATTGATCACCGGCGCGGGCTCTCCGAGCGCAAACTTGAACCCGGTAATCGTCTCGATCAGATTACCTTTCTCGTCGTAGACGACGATCGCACTGCCCTGGCTCCCGCTGCAATAGGACGGATCGGTCACTAAAAACAACCCGTTTAGCGGATCGTTGGCGATGCCGGCGCCGCTGTTTCCTTGGGATGTGTCGCCGGTGCAGGGAAGCTGCGCCGCCACGCCCGTCTGCCGTGCGAGGTCGTAAAACTCGACTTGGGCGTTGAGCTCGGTCGTCGTTGCCGCAATACCCGTGCTTGAATCGACGGCTAAGCCGTTGACGAAGCCCGCACCAAACTCGCCGTTGTTTAAGCCGGTGAACTGCGTCTGTTTGCCGGTCTCGAGATTGACGAGTACGTTGATCGGCGCGGCGCCTTGGACTCGCCCACCATCGGGAGAAGTTGCGATGACCGCGTCGTTTGTCGCAGTATCTTGCGCGACTTGCGGCAGGTTCCCCACCCCAAACGTGCGCGGATTGAGACGGAACACCTTGCCGAACTCGTTCTTCGCGACGTTTGACTCAAACAGATCGGGAATATCGTTCTTCTCGAGCTCGATCGCAAAGATGGCCGTCATGCCGCTCGTTTGATTTGGACCGGCCGCCTCGACCTCGATGTCTTTGACGGGCGGCGTCCATTTGCCGGTGAACCTACCCTTGACCGGATCCATCAGATCGTAGAAGCGCTTCGCGAACGTCGAGCCCTTCGGCATGACGAAGCGCGTGACGAGGCCTATGTCGCCGGTGACGATCGCATCGAAACCGTAGGACGTTCCGCGCGGCGGCGACTTCGGGAACGTCTTGCGAATCGCTCCGCTATCCTGGTCGAACGTCTCGAGACTGGTGGACGTGGCGAGCGCGCCGTCGTTGCCGTTGCGGTCGATATCGAACCCGAAGATCTCCCCGCCGTTGCTCGAGAGGATCTTTCCGAGCCCCACCGCGTGGCGTGCCATCCGCGATGCCGGCTGCGACGCCGACTGCAACGGAGTCAGCGGCGGCGCCGAAGCGCCGCCGCTGCAACCCGCTACGATCAACGCCGCAGCGCACGCGTGGAGTAATTTCGTCGTTCGATTTCCTTCGGATTGACTTTGCATGGAGACCTCCGCAGAGAGTGTATGCCCTCTTGATATGCCGCCGAGCCCACTCGCGGATTAGTGCCAGGGAGTCGCGGTAGCTTTGGGACCTGGCGGCGTCGCTTGCGGGCCGGGCTTCGCGCCATTTTTAACGACGAGCACGTCGCGCATGCCTTGGCCGTAATGGAAGGCGCAGCCGATCTCGTAGGTGCCGGCTTTCACTAGCGTGACGGTAACCGATTTGCCGGGGCTAATCGGGCCGCTCGCATAGCCGGCTTCGAGCTTTCCATCGCCTTTTGCCGGAATCGAGAGGTTCGGGTTCTGCGGGAAAACGGCCGGCGGCCCGGAGATCACTTTGACCACGTCGAGCGTGTGCGTGATGCTCGAGGAGAGGTTGCGAATCGTGATCTTCGTTCCGGGAGGGAACGCGAGCGACTGCGTGTGCTCCGTTTGCGTGAATCCGCCGAGCGTCGCCTTCCAGACCGACGACTTAATCGATCCGACGCCTTCTTCGGGGAGCTCTTCACCGATCGTGTCTTTCGGAAGGGTAGCGGTCATTGCCAAATCTGCGTCGACCGCGGGAAGGGAGTACGTGGTGCCATTCATTAGTGCGGTGTTGCCGGCGCCGACGCTGCCTGCTCCGCACGCGGCGAGCGCGAGAGCGACAAACGTAAGAGCGAGGGCGCTGAGTTTCTTAGACATGAATCCTCCGACAGTGTGTGTGTTTTGCCGAAGTCTATCTATTCGATGTGAATAAAGTGTAAAGCGATCATAGCATTCACACTTTCTTCAGGCTTGGACTCACACTTTTCTTAAGAGGCTGCTTCATACTTCCACGACATCCTAAACACACATCACTTTTTCAGGAGAATAAAATGAAGTTACCTCACCACGTTGCGCGCGCTAGCCTCGCATTGGCGCTCGCAGCATGCTCCGGGGCGCAGAATGGCGCGACCCCAATGACGCTTTCAAACGGCAACTCCGCCAATGGCGGCTCCGGCGGCGGTATTACTCACTATTCCGCTCCAGCCCAACATCAGGCCGGCGTCCGCAAGGACGCGACCGCGGCCGCTGCCCTGATTCTCGTTGCCAACGAAGGCGGCGGCACGGGCGGCACGATCAGCGAGTTTTCCGAGAGCGCGAACGGAAACGTCGCACCGATCTCGGTCATCACGAACCATAACAACGGTCCCGTCGCCATCGCCTTCAGCTCAAAGGAAGGCATCGGCTTTGCGAATGGCAACATCAATTCGGGCGGCCAGTTCGGGGTCGAAACGTTCGGGCTGGCCGGAAATTTCTTGACCGGGATCACAGGCTTCGCGAAACCCACTCAGACGAACGCCGTAGCGTTTGATAGCAGCGGCCAACTCTTCGTGTCTGCGTCCTTACCCAAGGGCGGCCGTGCCATCGACGTCTTCGCGCCCGAAGCCAACAACAGCGCCAAGCCGACGCGCGCGATCTTCGACGAGGGCGGCCTGGCCGTCGACAGCAACAACCGTCTCTACGTCGCGAATAGCACGACGGCAACGATCGACATCTTCTCGCCGGCATCGAGCGCGATGCAAGCGCAGATCGGCGGAAGCAACACCGGGCTGGTAGCCCCCCGCACGGTCGCCGTTGACGCCTCGCGGAACGTCTACGTCTTCGATGCTACGACGTCAACGATCAGCGAGTTCGCAGCCGGGGCGACCGGCAACGTCGCACCGATTCGCACGATCTCCGGCTCGAACACCGGGCTTGACGGAGGGAACGGCTCCAGCTTCGGACTTGCAATCAGCAAGACGAGTGCTGACATCTTCGTCTCGAACCCGGTATCGAATGCAATCCTTGTCTTCGCGGCGACGGCAAGTGGCAACGTTGCACCGATCCAAACGATCGCCGGCAGTGCCACGGAACTCTCCGTGCCGCTGGGCCTCGCGGTAACGGAGTAACGTTCAGAGAAGCCTCGCTACCACGCACACGGCCTCGCGATTCGCGAGGCCGTCGTTGCTTTGCTGCCTCGCGTCGCCGCCGTTCGTGACCGCCGCACGCAGCGAGCGTTAGACTAAGGAGCGCTCCATGATCTTATGCTCCCTTTCGTACCCTTTCGAAATCGAGCAAGTCGAATGCGGATGGCAGCTTCGCATCGCGCCATCGCCGAGACGCCGCTGCACGTTCGGCCGTGCAAGTTGGGTCCGTGCGCCCGGCCGACGTGATCGGCCCCAGGAAGTCGAGAGCGGTCGACGGCGCCGGCATTCTGGCTGGCCGAGCTTCCAGCGAATCCGCATCGGCCGGCGCAACGCATCCATTGAGCAGCGTGCAGGCAAGAAATAGCGCGGCGAGGCTTCGCAGAAGCGTTGTTCCAGACATCCTTTACATGATCGCCTGAATCCATAAGGAATCGGTGAAGTGCGCGGTGCGCGACGAAAGTCGCATTTACGATTTTTTCATAAATGATAAGCAGAATGCTCGAATGAATCGCTCATTGATATTGCCAAGCTCCTGTCTGATATTGCTTACGCTTTGCGCGTGCGCCGGGACGACGCCCGCGGCCGAAGGAGTTACTCCAGCCGCGCATTTCACCCATTTCGCGGCCGTCCGCGACAGCGGCTCACTCGGCCCCGTGCTGACGACCTCCGACCATGGCCAAGTTTTCGGCTTTGACATCAACTCAAACGGCAACGACGGCTTCCTCGCTTCGGCCCTGAGCGGCGAAATCTCCGTGCAGACGTTTAACGAAACGAGCGGCAAGATAACGAAAACTATCGGCTCGATTTCGGGAACACAAGACGATTACGTTGCCGACGGCATCTTCGCCGGCGACGTCGGGCTGGTGGACTTTCAAAAAGCCGGGGTCCTAGGCAAGACTCCGGCCAAAGATATGTACCATCTCTTGAACCCGGTGACCAAGAACAGCCTCAAGGGCAGGTGGATTCCTCCGGTCAAGCTCTTTAACGTGCTCGAGTGGGCGCCAAATCAAAGTACGGACACAAGCGTCGTCTACGGGTACCAGCGCGAAGGATCCGAACCGTTGGACCTCATCGTCTCCGACGTCGGCAAGAATACATTTGGGAAAGTCATTGCCTTAAGTTCGGCGGACTTCTCGCAGGGCACGCAGCCGCAGCTTGCAGAGGATACCGTCAACAATCTCGCCGTGATGGCCAGCTCCCCGAGTTTCGGCGCGGCCGGCGGACCCCCGCCGGTCATCTGGACGGTCGATCTCAAGTCCGGCAAGAAGACGCATTTCTCCGGCGTCAACTGCCCAGGCTCGGTCGGGTGCGGCTACGCCAACGGCATCGGCTACGACTCGAGCACCGGCATTGCTTGCACGACCACCGAGCTCGATGCCGGCGTGGAGTTCTACAACGTAGCCAAGCAGACGGGCATTCGCGTGCAGCTGCCCAACAACGCCGGCCAACTCTCTGCCGGCGCCTTCGTTGCGAACGACGCGGTCAACGGACTCTTTCTCATCGCCCAGCCCGTCTCGACCACGGGTTCGGGTAGCAGCATCCAGGTCTATAATGAGAGCGGAACGCTCGAAGAATCCATCAACGGTTTCAATTTCTCCGACGCCAGCACCGTCATTCCGTTGCGCATCTCCATCAACCCCACATCACGGACCGGTTGGGTGAACGGGCCGCAGGCCGACCAGCTCCAGGAGTTCTCTTACTAATATGCCAGTTTAGCCGAGGCGACAATCGTGCCGGCGCGCTGTAGTGTGATCGATCTAACGCGCTCGCGCGGATGCACCAGAAGCGATGCCGTCTCGCCCGTGCTCGTCAAGACGCCGAGATCAACGATGCTTGTAGCTGTGTTTGCGATCGCGTGCAACGAGCCGCCGGGCTTATCGGCAATGACGTAAATCCACGAGCCATCTCGCGCGTAGAGAATCTTCGCGGCAACGGGGTTCGCGGACTCCGGGCTCATCGAGACGTGATTGAAATGGCTGTGGACCATCGTTACGAGCGCTACGTCGTCGGCGCTCAGCCGATCGCGGAGAACGAGAGTCTGCCAGCCGAAGCCGAGAAGTACGAGTGCAACCGCTGCTGCAAGGGCGAAGGGAAAAAGGCTCGCACGGGGTTTAGCGCTCGGCTGCGGTCGCGCGGATTCGCGCAGGCGACGTTCCAATGCCGGCGATGGCGCGGCCAGCGGCAACGCTGCGGCAAGCGAGGCCGCGACGGCTTCCGCTCGAGCGACGCGCTCCGCACACTCGGGGCAGAGCGTGATGTGGCGTTCGACCTCGCGCGCCGCGTCGTCGTCGAGTATCCCAAGCGGATACAGCTCCGCGTTTTCGCCGAGATGTTCGGTCACGAGCGGGTCCCCTCGGCACTCGCCAGGTCCGTCTGCAGTTTGCGCATCGCCATCGAGATGCGGCTTTTGATCGTGCCGAGCGGAACGTTGAGCTGCTGCGCGATCTCGACGTGGGTCTTGTTTCCATAGTACGCGAGGGTGAGCGCCGTCCGTTGTTCCTCGGGAAGCCTTCCTAGGGCGGCCTGCAGTCGTTGCGTCTCGACAGGATCGACCACCGGCGGGTCGACCGATGACACGGGTGCGAGGCGCGCCGCTTTCAATTCCCGCGCGTCTCGGCGTCCCTCACGTCGAACCAGCCCGAGTGACTCATTGCGCACGCAGGTAACCAAGTATGCCTTCAGCATCTCGCGGTTGCCGGTAAAACGGTTGGGCGAACGCCATACGCGCACGAGTGCGTCGTGCACGCAATCTTCAGCTCGGCCGCCATCGGCGATGGCGTGGTAAGCAACGCTGAAGAATAGGCGCGACCATAGCGAGTAGACTTGCTCGAGGCCCGACGGCCTACGCGCGGCAAAGTCGTCGACGAGCTGGTCCATTTAGCGGATGACATACGGCCTCGCTCGTTTCACACCCTTGGAATGCCGCCGGGCCCGCTGCCGGATGGCCCGACCCATCCGCCCACACCGGCGGCGGCATATACACCCACATGAATAGATTATTTACGGGCCTGCAAGTCGCACTGCTGGCCGTCACGCTCACCGCCGGCGCAACTGCCGCCGCACCGGCTCTCCTTCCTTCCGTGGCAACCGTGCATATCAAGGATTTCAAGTACAATCCGCCGGCCTTGACGGTCCACGTGGGCGACCGCGTCACATTCGTCAACGACGATGACGAGGCGCACACGGTGACGGCCGATGACAAGTCCTTCGATTCCGAGGGCCTCGACACCGCCGGTACGTGGCAGCACGTCTTTAGCAAGCCCGGCACCTACCGCTATTTTTGCGAGCTGCATCCATATATGAAGGCGACGATCGTCGTCCTGCCGGCTGTGCCTGCAAAGTAAAGGAGCTCAAAGATGAAACGCGACGACTTCCTCAAGCACGTCGCTTGGACCGGGACCGGCATCGCCTGGTCCTTGTCGAGCAGCGGACTCTTCAACGCACAGAGAGTGCTAGCCGCCGGCGGCGGAATCTCATTCGTGCAGATTAGCGATAGTCACATCGGCTTTTCGCACCCGGAAAACCCGGATGTCGCCGGGACCTTTCAGCAGACCATTGACGCGATCAACGCAATGCCCGTTCAACCAACCTTCGTCGTTCACACGGGCGACGTGACCCATCTTTCGAAGCCTGCACAGTTCGATACCGCAAAACAAATACTCGGAACGCTCAAGGCTCCGCTGGTCGTTCTTCCCGGCGAGCACGACGTCATCGGGACGTCGGGAGCATTCTTTTCCGCCTTCGGCAAAAGCGACGCTCCGAAGGGCTGGTCTTCGTGGGATCAAGGCGGCGTGCACTTTCTCTCGCTCGTCAACGTCTTCAACTTCGAGATCGACGGAAAGCTCGGCCCCGAGCAGCTCGATTTCGTCGAGAAGGACCTCGCTGCGCAGAAAAGCTCGACCCCGATCGTCGTCTTCGCGCACGTTCCGCTCTACGCGCTCTTTCCGCCGTGGGGATGGACGACGGAGGACGGGTCGCGCGTTCTGGCCGCGCTGCGCCGCTTCAACGCCGTCACGGTGCTCAACGGGCACATCCATCAAATCGTCCAGCACACCGACGGGAACATCCGGTTCGCAACCGCCGCTTCCACGGCATACCCGCAGCCCGCACCGGGCACCGCGGATAAGCCCGGGCCATTGCAAGTCCCAAACAGCAAGTTACTGAGCGTGCTGGGTTATCGCAGCGTCGAGATCGCACGCAATACCGCAACGATCACCGACCACTCGCTACAAAAGTAAACGCAATCAACACACCAACATCACTTGAAGGAGAATTAGATGAAACCGCCCCATCATATTGGAGCCGTCTGCATAGGAATGGCGCTTGCAGCGTGCTCCGGCGCGCAGAATGGCGCGACCCCAATGACACTTGCGAACGGCAACGGCGGCGTCGGCGGCGGCACTACTCACTATTCCGTTCCAGCCCAACGTCAGGCCGGCGTCCGTAAGCACGCGACCAGCGCCCTCATTCTCGTCGCAAACGAAAACACCGGCTCGGGCGGCTCGATTCGGGAGTATGCCGAAAGCGCCAACGGAAACGTTGCGCCGAGCACCGTCATCGATCACATCAATGGACCCTACGCCATCGCCTTCAGTTCAACAGAAGGCATCGCCATTGCGAACGGCAACATCGCGTCGGGCGGCCAGGCCGGGCTCGAAACGTTCGGGCTGGCCGGCGATTTCTTGACCGGAATATCATGCTTCAGCAAACCCAGTCAGACGAACGCCGTGGCGTTCGATAGGAAGGGCCAGCTCTTCGTTTCCGCGTTCTTACCAGAGGGCGGCCGCGCCGTCGAGGTATTTGCGCCGGGAGCAAACGGCTGCGTTAAACCAAAGCGCACCATCTCCGACGCGGGCGGCCTCGCTATCGATAGCAACAACGTTCTCTACGTAGCGAACAAGACCACGGCAACGATCGACCTCTTTCCGTCGGGATCAGGCACGATGGAAGCGCAGATCGGCGGAAGCAACACCGGCCTAGTAGATCCTAGCACGGTCGCGGTCGACGCTTCGCTCAACGTCTACGTCTTCGATACGACAACTGCTACGATCAGCGAGTTCGCGGCCGGAGCGACCGGCAACGTCGCGCCGATCCGCACCATCGCCGGCTCGAAGACCGGGCTTGACGGAGGGAATGGCTTCAGCTTCGGGTTAGCGGTTAGTAAGACGAGTGGCGAGATATTCGCATCTAACCCGGGCTCGAACGCAATCCTTGGCTTCGCAGCGACTGCAAGCGGCAACGCTGCTCCGATCCAAACGATCGCCGGCAGCGCCACGGGACTTGCCGACCCACTGGGCCTTGCGATAGTCGAGTAACGCCGGCCAACTATCTCGCTACGCCGCACACGGCTTCGCAATCGCGAGGCCGTTGTTGCTTTGCCGAGCGGCTCGACCTACCTTGCGCCCACTGCGAGCGCGAAGGGTTATCCAATTCCGAGAATCGCGGCTAGCGTTTGGCGCTGCGCGAAATTATTTTCGCACATCCAGACGGGGTTGAATATGCGTGAGAGATAGCGCGCGCCGCCGTCGCAGAGAACCGTGACGACCGTCGAACCGGCGGGGAGTCCTCGCGCAATCGTCGCTGCCCCCACGACGTTCAGCCCGCTCGAGCCGCCGACGAAGATTCCTTCGTGTTCGAGCAGCCAGTGTGTCATCGCGATCGCTTGCGAGTCGGTCGCGCGAATCGCGCGATCGACCTGAGCTCCCTCGAAGTTAGCAGTTATGCGCTTTATACCGATGCCCTCGAGATCGGAGTCGCCTTCGGGCTTGAGTTCGCCGTTATTCACGAAGTTGTAGAGGGCTGAGCCCAGCGGATCGCAGAGAACGGTGAGAACATCACCCCTTCGCGCCTTGAGCGCGCTCGCGACTCCGGCGATCGTTCCACCGGTGCCTGCCGCAGCGACGAATGCGTCGATCCGGCCCCCGCTCTGCTCCCAAATCTCTGGGCCCGTCGTTGCCTCGTGCGCGCGGCGGTTCGCAATGTTCTCGAACTGATTGGCCCAAAATGCGCCGGGCGTCTCGTCGGCGATCCGGCGCGCGACATGGTAGTAGTTCTCGGGATTTGTAAACGCGACCGCAGGAACGACACGCACGTCCGAGCCGTAGGCACGTAATAGCTCGATCTTCTCGCGTGACTGATCGTCGGGCATGACGATCACGCTCTTGTATCCACGCTCGTTTGCGACGAGCGCAAGTGCGATACCGGTATTGCCGGCCGTCCCCTCGACAATCGTGCCGCCGGACTGCAACGCACCGCGCGCCTCGGCGTCGTCGACGATGCTGCAAGCGGCGCGATCTTTTACCGACCCGCCGGGATTAAGAAACTCCGCCTTCCCCAACACGCGCCGGCCGAGTTCACGTGAGAGTTCGCGCAACTCGATAAGCGGCGTGTTGCCGACTGCGCCGGAGAAACCGCTGACGACCATGGCCGCGGTTACTCGCTGGAGCGTTTGATCTCCCCTCGCGTGAATGAATGTCCGGCCGCGGGCACCGTCGTAAGGCTGAAGATCATCGGTAAACATACGTGAGCGATCGACTCGTTTGGCTGACGCTTTTCCTACTCGGTTGTTATCATGGCCTCAATCCGGGTATGGGCTGGCTCTTCGCCGTTGGACTAGGCTTCCAAGAACGTAGCGGTGCGGCGGTCCTGCGCGCGATCGTGCCGCTGACGCTGGGCCATGTCCTCTCCGTCGCGCTCATCGTGATAGTTGCGATTTACGCTGCCGTTGCGTTCCCGCATCGCGCCGTGCACTTCACGGCCGCCGCCGTTCTGATTGCGTTCGGCGTCTACCGGCTCGTTCGCGCGCGCCACATTCGTTGGGTCGGCATGCGCGTCGGATTCTGGGGGCTGGCGCTCTGGGGATTTCTGATGTCGAGCGCGCACGGCGCGGGACTAATGCTGCTGCCGTTCGTCACGGCCGCTCGCGCGAACGCCGCGAGCGGGATGGCGATGCCGATGCCGGGGGTCCAAGCAGCGCACGCTGCGTTCCTTACCGGCTGGCTCATGGTCTGCATGCATACCCTCGGCTACCTGCTCACCGCCACGGCGACCGCGTTGCTCGTTTACACAAAGATTGGCGTGCGTTTCTTGCGAACGAGCTGGATAAACTTGGACCTCGTCTGGGCCGCTGCGCTCATCCTCACCGGCCTTATCGCCCTCCTCACTTGAGTTCTCCAAACTGCCGCTCCAAAAGGAAACCTAGGTCAATAAATCGGATAAGGAGCCTCCTATGCAGCTTTTGAAGCCCGACCCGACCTTTTACGCCTCCCCGAAGGATGCCATCAAGGCCCCACCCGAGACGCTGGCCTACGTCGCACTGCTGAGCGCGACGGCGAACGGCGTTCCGGACCGGCTCGCCGTCGTAGACACCGACTCCACGTCCCAGCGTTACGCGCAGGCGATCGGCGGCGTCGCCTTACCGAAAATCGGCGACGAGCTGCACCACTTCGGCTGGAACGCGTGCAGCGCGGCACTCTGTCCGTTCGCGCCGCATCCCCACGTCGAGCGTCGCTACCTCATCGTGCCGGGGCTGCGCTCTTCGCGCATCCACATCATCGATACGAAACCCGATCCGTCGCAGCCGCGCATCGTGCGCGTGATCGAGCCGGAAGAGGTCATTAAGCGCACTGGGTATTCGCGCCCACACACCGTGCACTGCGGGCCTGACGCAATCTACATCAGCGCACTCGGCAACGCCGATGGCGACGGACCTGGCGGCATCTTCATGATGGATTGCGACACCTTCGACATCATCGGCCCGTGGGAGAAGGATCGCGGCTCCCAGTATCTTGCGTACGATTTTTGGTGGCACCTCAACCGCGACGCGATGATCACCAGCGAATGGGGTACGCCCAAGATGATCGAGAACGGCATCAACCCCGAGCTGCTGCTCGGCGGTAAGTACGGCCACCATCTGCATTTCTGGGATCTCAAGAGCCGCAAGCAAAAGCAGAGCGTCGACCTTGGCGCGGAGCAGCAGATGGTGCTCGAACTGCGTCCGTCGCACGATCCCAACAACGAATGGGGATTCGCCGGCGTCGTCGTCTCGCTCAAGGACCTATCGAGCTCGATCTGGCTCTGGCATCGCAAGAACGGTGAGTGGACGGCGACCAAAGTGATCGAGATTCCGGCCGAGCCGGCGGCTCCGGAGCAACTGCCGGATCTGCTCAAAGGCTTCTCTGCCGTGCCCCCGCTGCTGAGCGACATCGATCTTTCCGTCGACGATCGGTATCTCTACGCCTCGTGCTGGGGAACCGGCGAGATGCGACAATACGACGTCAGCGATCCGTTCAATCCGAAGTTTATCGGCTCCGTACGCATCGGCGGCATCGTCAAGCGCACGCCGCACCCGGCGAAGCCGGCTAAGCCGCTCGCCGGTGGACCGCAGATGGTCGAAATCAGCCGCGATGGGCGCCGCGTCTACTTCACCAACTCGCTCTATCGCGCGTGGGACGATCAGTTCTATCCGGACGGCGTCGGGAACTGGATGGTCAAGCTGAACGTCGGCGACGACGGCAAGATCGCCTTCGACGAGAAGTTCTTGGTGGAGTTCGATCCGGCGTATCGCGTCCACCAGGTCCGCTTGCAAGGCGGCGATGCGTCGTCGGATTCGTACTGCTTTTCATAAATCGCATCGGCAGCAACCTTCAGAAAAAACTTCGCACGAGATGACGAGCCGAAATGCAGCACGCGCAGCGTTTGCGCTGGCGGCAATCGTTCTACTGCTGCTGGCCGCTCTGCACGTGCTCAGCCCCGAATTCGATCCCTCGTGGCGCGTCGTCAGTGAATACGCCAACGGGCACTACGGCTGGGTGCTCTCGCTGATGTTCGCCTGCTGGGCCCTAAGCACGTGGGCGCTGGCGTACGCGGTTCGTTCGCAGCTTACAACGACCGCAGGGAAAATCGGCTGGTGGTTCCTCGTAGTCGCCGGCCTGGGCGAAGCTTTGGCGGCGTTCTTTGACATCAATCAGCCGATGCACGGCGTTGCGGGCTTGCTCGGCGTGGTAGGCCTGCCGGTCGCGGCTGTTATGATCAGCATGACCCTCGTGCGCAACCCGGCGTGGGCGCATGCCAGAAAGCAACTGCTCTGGACGGCGAATCTCACCTGGATCGTTGTATTGCTGATGGCGGCAAGCTTACCGCTGCTGTTCGTTACGTACGTCCATGCCGGCGGTCACGTTCCGGCAAATGGCCAGCCCCTGCCGCTGGGAACCGTATTGCCTGCCGGCGTCATCGCGCTGGTCGGTTACTTCAACCGGCTATTGATCGTCGCTAACTGTGCTTGGGCGATGGTCACCGCATGGTACGCAGCTAAGAGCTAAGCCGCTCGGCTGGTGTTGATTTCCAACAGCCGAAAGCCTCCGCGCTCGATCAAGAACGCGGTAGAGCTCAGTTGGCTACGCTCAAGCACTCCGCGCGCCTCCCATATCCGGCGCTCGCTATTGTAGACGCGGACCGCTGCGCGCTCGGGCAGCAGCAGCTTATCGGCGAACTGAACGGGAACATAAATAGTCTCGCCGCCGGTATTGCCGATGAGCACCACGAGGCCTTCATCGCGCCGCAGCGCAACCGCGATGGCATCCTTGGCGTAGATCCACACGTCGTCGGACACATCGGCCGAATAGATCTCGGTGTGCCAATCGGAATCGATGGCGGCGGTCGCGTAGATGCGGGCGCCGCTTTCGGACTCACGAACGATAAAATAGGAAAAGGCTTGGCCGTGGTAGGGAACGTCGCGTAACGCAACCCAGTTCCAACCGTCGGGCATGAGCGGATTGACTCGGGGAACTCCGGGAAGCAGCACCAAGCCGCAGACGCCTTCGACCGCGGCCCACAAGAATCGCGGCGGCTCCCACGGCGAGAGGCGCATCCCGCGATTGGCCAGGCTTTCGCCGTCGAACCATTCACTAAACTGGCCCGGCACCGTGTTGTTTCGTTGCGGATCGACGCCATAGTGTTCGAAAGATGACCGCAAGGCCCGAACCATGGAATGCGGATGATATCGCGCCGCTCCGAAAGCATACCACCACGTTAGACCGGGCCAGACGCCGCCCATAAGCCCGGAGTGCGCTGCCGGATCGAACCGCGGATCGAGGCGTGAGACGGTTCGCAGTCCCGCCGACGTCCAAAAGTCGGGCGAGTTCAGCCGGCTGATGATGCGAAAGCCGGTCTCCTCCGAACACGCGCGCATGATAACTGGGAAAATCTCATCGCCGGTTACGTCGGTGCATATCGACCCGTCGACGTCGATATTCAGGTAGTAAAGTCCGTTCTTCGGATTGAGGAGGTAAGTGTCCATCGCTGCTCGGATCTTTGCCGAAGCCGCGGCGAACGTTTCGCATTCGTCTTCATGGCCGAGTTCATCGGCAAGATGGGCGGCGTCGCGCAGCGCAGCCACGCACCCTGCATTGATCTCGGTCACGGCACCGCTAATGCGATAACCGCTAACGATGTTGCGCCAGCCCGCGATGGCCCACACGTCGCCGCGAGGGTCGTCGGCGGTGCAAAAGACGAGGCCGCGATTATCGACTTGAGAGATGATGTAGTGGGCTGCGCGGGCTACGGCCGGATAGGTTCTTGCGAGCCAATCCCAGTCTCCGGTGGCTCGAAAGTGATGATTTACCGCTAGGACGTAGAGCGGCGTGTCGTCGTTGATGTTGAGCCCATCGTCCTCGACTCTACCGCTGATGCCGTCGAAATACTCCGGCATTTTTCCATTTGAGTACTGCCGCTGCGCGAGATTGTCGAGCAGGCGGCGCGAAAATGACGGCAAGAAGTGGTCGTTACCGTAGACGAACCACGCCGCGTCACGCGTAACGACGTTCGCGTAGGTTCCCGGATCGTTGGTGAAGGCCTGTCCTGTCGGATACGAAGCCATGACGCGCCGCATGTTTACCTTGCTCCATTGCGCGCCTTGATTGATAACGGGATCCGGCGTCAACACCCGAGCCGCGCGAAGGATCTCCTTGAGAGCTGCGACGGTTTGATCGAGCGCGTCATCGCCGCCGGGAACGCCACCGAATCGCTGCAGCGCGTGCTGCTCGTCATCGGCATAGACGCCGACGGCGAACCAAAAACGGTGCCGCTCGCCCGGCGCGAGCGAAAAATCCCACTGGAGCTGCCCGATAAGATCTCCCGTCGCCGAGGTGGCGTTATCCAGCGGGTCGGCATACGTTGGCTCGTACGACCGCCCGTAATCGGAATCGGCAGCGAAGCGCGTGGGCGCCTCTGATCCGCCGAAAACTCGAATCCAGTGGGGCTTGCCGGCGTTGTGCCCGACGAGCGCGCGAGCGTCCTGGACGTAACGCGCGCCGACGTCGGCAAGCGTGCTTCCGCGAAGCATGGCCGAGGCGGTAACCCGGAGATCGTGCCGTATCGTGTCGCCGTTCTCGACTTCGACGATTACGTAAGCCACCGGCTCGTCTTCGCCGGGCTCGCCCTTCGCAAGCGGAACGAACGTCGTTTCGGTGACCTGGATGACTTCTATGAGTTGGAATCGTACGCGCTGGTAGGCGGGATGAATCTCCAAGACGCGCGATCCGGCGGCGAATACTCCCGAGAAGAACGACTGCGCACCCTCCGGCCGGCCGGCATAGCGCAAGTTGACGGTTCCAACGAGCGACTCACCGATCGAATTTAGAAAATTCGCTCGATTGCACCATCAGCTTTGGTCTGAATCCAAACCGCACTGTTGCCCAGGCTAGCGCCCATGGCAAGCTGTGAACCGGGGACGCTGAATGACTCCATTCTTACGCCGCGGTCACGAAGGCTTGACGGCAGCGCGGGTCTCGCTGCGAGAGCCGTAGAGTTCCCAATATGTTTGCGCGATGACGGCGGGATCTATGGCGTTGCCGCTACCCGTCGGAGTGCCCTTGATCGTGCCGTACACCATGACCTCCCCGACATAGACTCCATCGCCTTTCAACCGCTGCGCGAGGAGGCCGACGAGCTTGTTTTTCGCCGCATTCGCAAGCGCAACACCCATTGCGTGCGCCTTGGTGACGTACTCGTCTACCTCCGGCGACACTTCGCCGAACGCGCCGTTCGCTACGAGTATGGCTCCGCGGTCGCTGCTCTTGAGATCGGGAAGCGCCTCGTCGGTGGCGGCGAGAAGGCCGAATACCGCTACGTCGAACAGGCCGCGCACCGCGGTAGGATCGGCGGAAAGTAGATCTCCCGCTTCGGTCCCCCCATATGCGTTCCAATGCATTACCGTAATGGGCCCGAGTTGCGAACGTACGGCACGAATAGCCGATCGAATCGACACGGGATCCGAAGCATCGCCCGGGAAGGCAAACGCAGCGATTCCCTGAGCTTTCAGAACGGAAACGCCCGTGGCTAGGCGGTCCTCGTCGCGTCCGATGAGGGCTGCCGAAAAACCTTCGGCACCGAATTTCTCCGCCACGGCGGTTGCGGTGCCGGGACCAAACCCCACGATCGCAATAGTTTTTGACATTGTTTCCCCCTTTGGCGCTTGGAGCTTGAGTTACAAAATGCTTTATACTTTGGGCGTGTTGGGTATCCTACGGTTGTAATGCGTCGATCGGAGAAAAAGACGCTGCACCGGCAGCGCCGAATCGATCGCGCTCTTTTAGGCCACTCGAAATAAGCGCGCATCAGCGAAGCGATCGTTGGGACGCTGGAGCGCGGCGTTCGACCACATTCTCGCTACTGTCCGCATAAGGCCAGGAGGCCCGAGGGCGGTAGCAGAACGGCCGCAAAGTATACCGTTACCGCCTAGGAGAAGTGTTTATGGGCAGCCTATTTTTCCGAACTGCTCTTTTCGGCTTTGTGGGCCTCGCGATGAGCGCGTGTTCGTCCAGTTCGGCCGTGAATCCGGCGCTCGGCCGAAACGATTCCTCATCGCAGTTTACGCGTTCGGCCGGAAAGACGGCGAAGCAATACCTGTACGTCTATAACGTCGGCATTCCGGGGAGCATCCCCGGCGAATACGCGCGCTACTCGATTCCCGACCTCACCTTACAGGAGATGAGTAAAGCCGACGGACTCGGAAGCCGAGTCGCGTTCGGCGGCACCGGTCAGCCGTTTTTCGTTGACGAAGGCACCAGCGGGTTTGCCCTGTATCTGATGCCGATCGCGAAAGGCAGCGTGGCCGCCAAGCAGCAGTTCTACGGCATACCATGCCACACGTATTCGCTTTCGACAGGCCCAACGGGTGACTTCTACGTCGATCAATATTGCTCGGCGAGTGCGCTCGAATATACGCCGAAGAAGGACGCAAAGAATTCAAAGAAGCCGCGGGCAACATTTACGGGTGGCAATTTGGGCAAGAGTGGCATTACGGATGCCACGGACGCCGTCGTCGATACCAAAGGCGACCTCTACGTCGGTGACAACCGCGGAGGCGTCACGTACTTTGCCGCAGGCTCGAAAAAGGGCGTCGTCGCTTTCGAAACGGGATACGGCGGTTACGTGAATCAAATGGTGGTTGACAAGAACGGCGACGTTTGGAGCGTCCACGGGCCGAATCCCACGGCCGTCTACTTCAAGAATAAAACGACGTGCGTGCTCGACAAGCAGGGCACGATCGTGCGAAACGAGTTTGGCGAGCGCTTCTCAGACGGCAAATTGGTGCAGCATCTCTACACCGCGACCTCCGACAGCCCGCTCTTTTCAGACAACGGAGTGTCGATCGCCGTGGATTCGAAGGGACGAGTCTACACCGGCAACCAAAACAACGGCATCCCGGGCGTCGTACTCGATTTCAATCCCGGAAACGCATGCCCCGACGACAATCTTTCATTCGCATTGGACGACGGCGCCACCCCGCAGCTGGCGGTCGACGCGTCGGGCATCTACTACGTCACGGACTACGAGGATAACACGATCGCGGCCTACACCGGCGGCTCGACGAAGCTGCTCGAGAAGATCACCCAGCCCAGCGGCGTCATCAGTATAACCTACACGGCGGTCACTCCATAAGAGCGAGCCCGATAACAGCCACGCAGATGGACGCGCCGGAGGATACGGCGGCGCCATCGTCGGAAGCGCCTCTGTTATGAAGCCCGTCGCCCTACTTCTCACGTTCTTGCTCGCCGCCGCTGCGGCCGCCGGTGCCCAGCCGGTTCCGAGCGCAACCGGCGCAACGCGTCCGGTGCCGGTGATCCATCATGCGGTCTCGGCGAACCCCGCCGCGCAAGCCGCGTTCGACCGCGGTCTGCTGGACTATTATGCTTACAACCCCGAGGCGGCCGAGCACGAGTTTTATGCGGTCATCGATCTCGACTCCCAAAATCCAATGGGGTGGTGGGGCATCGCGCTGAGCAACGCGCCGAATCTTAACGTCGCGGCGAACGACGATCGCGACGATCAGGCGCGCGAGGCGATTCAAGAAGCAAAGCGCCTCGAGGGCAATGCGTCGGTCGAGGATCGGCTCTTCATCGATGCCGCCGCCGCGCGGTTCGACGATAAGACGAAGGCTTCGGCCGATACGTTGCTCGCGAACTATCGCGATGCGTTGAAGCGGATCGCCACCGCCTATCCCGACGATCCCGACGCAGCCGCGCTCTATGGCGAAGCTGCCCTCTACGTCGTCGCCGAACTTTACCGAACCATCGGCGTTCCGACGCCGGCGCAGATTGCCGCATTCACCCAGGGAGCCGCCGCGCTGCTGCCCTATTATCAGACGAGTTTGGCGAAGTTTCCCAAACACGTCGGCCTGCTGCACTTCTACATCCACGCCGCGCAGTTGGCCGGCCGGTCCGCAGCCGCGCGCGAGGCAGCGATCCAGCTCGCGGCATTCGTCTTCCCGCCGGAGGATTCGCACCTAACGCACATGCCGGGGCATACGTTCTTCGATCTGGGCATGTACGAGGCGGCGCTGGACGTTGGGCAGCGCTCGGTCGCGATGGACTATGCCGCATTCGACTGCTGTCATCCCGGCTACTATAGCGGGCCGCGCTACTATCACGAGCATAACGTGAGCTTCCTGCTCTACGCGATGACCCAGACCGGTCATATCTCTGACGCGGTGGCGGTCGCGCGTCGCGACGGCAACAACGTGTTTATCGCGCGTCAGTTGCTAGTCGCGCAAGACTGGCAAGCCGTGCTTGCGGTCCCCTATGCCGATGCGCAAGGGCCTACGCTTCCATTCGCGCGCGGCCTCGCTTTTGCGAAACTCGGAGATATCGGGCAGGCACAAGCCTGGCTCGCTAAAATCCCCAACGCGCCCGCCGGCTCACCGGCTCGAGCCGCAATCGTCAAAGCGATGCGCCTGAGCGTCGAGGCGCAGCTCGCCTTAGACCAGCACGATAACGCAAAGGCGCTGCAGTTGCTCACCGGCGCGTCGGACGAGGCAACTCAAGGCGACCGGCTTGCAGGCGGCGTGGAGATGCCGACCCTCTACTTCTACTCGCCGCACATGGCGCTGGCTCAGTTGGCCATTCGGCTCGGCGATGCGAGCGTTGCGAGAGCCGCACTGCAAGCAGAACTGGTCGCTAGTCCAGGTTCGAGTGCTGCGACGCAAGCGCTCGCCCAGCTCGGCAACTCGCGCTAATCCGTTTGGAGACATGAAGAAGAGAATCGTTTCGTTTGTCGTGGCGGCCGGTATCGCCGGCTGCTCGGCGTCGAGTGCCAGTACCACACTCACTCCACCTAATAACGAAATCGCACGTGTCGCAACGAACGCAACGCTCTCGTGCCGAGATCCTGCTCCGCATGCTCCGGATCCCGATGCCGCACACGGCCTAATGGTTTGGTTGCACAGCGTCGACGAAACGAAGAAGGACCCCACGATTCTCAAGTATCTTGCCGCGGATCATAATCTGTGCGGAGCGAGCATCGTCGTGCTGTGGTCGGGGATCGACAAGGGTCCGAAGGTTTCGCCTCAATACGATTTCGCTCCCATCGAGCAAGCGACGAAACCATGGCTCGCAGCGAAAAAGATCGTCAACCTGCTGTTCGTTGGAACTAACGAAGTGGGGACGACCGATAACGCTACGCCGGCATGGGTTCTCGCGCAAACCGGTTCCAACCACGTCGACGTCGTCCCCTGTCCGGATCCCGGCGGCGGCGTCGTCGTACCGCCGACGCCCGTGTATTGGGAGCAAGGATACGCCACGCCCTGGCACAAGTTCATTACCGCGGTCATCGAGCACTATGGGACCAACTCGAACGTCGGGTACATGCGCTTTGGATTAGGTGCAGGCGCCGAAGACTTTCCGCAGCATGGCGCCGACGGCAACTGTTTTGCGGCATGGCAGCCGTACGGTCTATCGGCGAAGTTCTGGGCCCAGTTCAGCGCAAAGCTCACCGGCTTCATCGCTGCTGCCGCGCGCCGTCACCGCTCGACGGTGCAGCAGCTCGTGGCGCTAAATCCCTTCTCCGACCCGAAGCAGCCCTTCGACGTCGCCAACGAAGTTGCCAACGTCGCAGCCGCCGACGGCGTGGCTTTCGGCACGGAGAATTTGGGATCCGGACACTATGGATGGACGGTCGAGAAGTGTACGACGCACGAGTATTGGTGTCACGCCTTCGAAGCGCATGCCGGCCAGGTCCCCCTCGAATTCCAGCCGATCAACTTCACGCTGCAACCCGGAACGCACATCGCTCCGCTGCCTAAGCTGCTGGCCTATGCCATGTACAACGAAGCGCAAATATTCGAGATCTATCCTCAAGACTGGTTGACGGCCGACGATCCTTCGTATGCGACGTACGCCGCGCACCACGTCGCTTGGAAAAGAGCCTTCACGAAGGCCGCCGCCATCCTCGGCGGTTCGTAGGAGCGCGAACACCTACTCCTCGATGGCGCCGCTAATTGCGCGCAGGTGTTGCCGGAAAGTGATTTCCGAATCGACGCTGCGTTTTGCGATGTAATCGGCGAGACCGAGCTGAGCGCGAAGCGAGGTACCGGCATTCGCACGCTCCGCCTGCAGGCGCTCGGCGTCGCGGATCCGCTCGCCTTTTTGCACGACGTCCGCAATGACGGCGGTGGGGATGAAGAGTGCACCATCGTCGTCCGCCACGACGATGTCGGCGGCCGAAACGGAGAAGTCGCCGATCGTGGCCGACGAAAAGGCATCCTCCGTCCTTGGATCGAGGCGAGTCGGTCCGGCGGCAAAGGCGCCCAGGCTAAATAGCGGCAGGCCAAGCGAACGAATCTCCACCGTGTCGCGGTGACATCCCCAAATTACGATGCCCCCGAGACCCGCCCGCGCCGCCTCGAGCGTAACGAGATCGCCGATGCACGCTTCGTCGCGTCTGCCTGCATTGTCCACGACGAGTATGCTGCCCGGAACCGCTCTGTCGATTGCCTCCAAGAAGACGTCCACGCTGCCATAATGTCGCACCGGGAGAACGCTGCCTGCGATTCGAGAGCCCGGAACCACCGGGTACAACGCGGCGCAACGCAGCTCCACTCGCGCGCGCAGACACGCATCCCAAAGATGCGCGGTCGTCAATTCGCCGGCGACTCTCGCCGTGTTTTCCATGTTAGCCTCTGCTATTAGCTGAATTTCTTCTCGGTCGGGTCGGCCTGCTCACCCGTTTCGAGCATGCCGATTAGATCCTCCATCCCGATGGAAGAAGCGGCAAAGCAGGTGGCGCGCCGAAGCGTGAGCGCCCGATGCCGTGAAGAGGCTCCGGTACGCTGCGCCGCAGAAGTGAAGCAAAGTGCATCAAGCGCTGTCGCGAGGAATCCTAGCCCTCGCAACGCTTCTCGTAGTCGTCCTATATTACGTGCCGATCGGACACGTCGATTTTGCCGAGAACTGGGGCGAAGGCACCTTCGGAATTACGTTGCCGCTTCGGACGACGACCGTTATCGGCGTCGATCGCGGCTCGCCGGCCTATCGCGCGGGCATACGCGTCGGCGATCGCCTGTACGACGAGGGAAATCCCGAAACCGCTCCGCAGGTACGAGCGCCCTATTCCGGCGAGCGCGAAAGGCTGACCTTCGAACGCGACCACGTCAAGTACACCGTGACGCTGACCGCGCGATCGAATCCAGACTTCGGCCTCCTTCGACGGATCGGCGGCGTGCTGGCATACATACCGCCGACGGTCTTTCTGGTCGTGGCATTCCTGCTCGTGTTCCTGCGGCCATCTATTATGTCATGGTCGTTTTATGTCTTCGCGGTCGGATATTTCGGCACAAGTCCGGTTTTTATGTATTGGTCGCACGTGCTCACGCCGCCGGCGTATCTCGTGCTGTCCTTCGTACTAAGCACCGTTTTAGGCCCTTGGAGCGTGCTGCCGCTGCTGCCCTTCGTCCTGCGGTTTCCTAACGGCGACACGTTGGGATGGCGGCGTCCGATGGATCGATTCGTATGGGCCTTTCTCGCGTTTACGTACGTGCTGGGCGTGGTCGAGTGGCTCGCCTACTCGACTTCCGGATTGGTTCCGGCGTGGGACATATTTCCCGGCACGGTCGTCCCCCTCGTAGGCTTTGCCTTGGCCGGTCTGATACTAGCGAAGAACTTCGCGATGGCGACGCCCAGTGACCAACAAAGGTTTGCCTTCGTGGCACTCGGTACGCTGATATCGTTCGTCGCATATGCAGTCTATTATGTACCGGGCGTACCGTTTGCCGTTGGACAAGTCGTCGGCTTCGCCGTCGTGCTTATGCCGATCTGCATCGCTTATGCGGTCTTCCGTCTGCGTGTACTCGACGTCAACTTCGTCCTAAACCGCGCGTTGGTCTTCGGTGCTCTCTCACTCGGCGTGATTGCGTTTGTTTCGATCTTGGATTGGTTCTTTTCGCGCGTGGTTGCCATCGGGCGCCTTGCAGTGGGGGCCGAACTGCTGGCGACGGTTGCGGTTGGGTTTCTGCTCGATCGGATCAATCGCATCGTTGGGGCGTTCGTCGAGGCGCTTTTTTTCCGCCGGCGCCGGCTCGCGGAGCGACAACTACAGCGTGCTGCGGCGGCGCTTCCATATGCGACCGACGAAGGGGCAATCATCGATGGCCTCGTGCAGATTCCGGTAGACGCGATCGAGCTCGCCGCCGCGGCGCTCTACCACCGTTCGGAAAACGGAGCACGTTTTGAAGGCGTCGCAACCGCGCGCCAAACAACGATGGCACCACCCGGATTCGACGCGAACGATCTCTTGGTGCGAATGCTGCTTGCCGAGGAGCGGATCATATGGCTCGACGATCTACGCTCGCATCTCGATTCGCAAAATGCGGCTATCTATACGCTGGCCATTCCGGTGACCGTGCGTCACGAACTCGTAAGCTTTACACTGTACGGCGCGCATGCCAATGGCGCGCAGCTCGATCCCGAAGAGGTGGAGCTCCTGGAAGAACTCGCGCGTGAAGCTGCCAGGGCATACGATCATGTTGAAGCCGAGCGTGCGCGCGCACGATACTCACAACTTGTCGCGCGACAGTCACCGCAACCGTCTATTTAGAATATTTGCTGCCAAGACATAAACAGCCGCATTTTTGATTATTTCTCCGGGGCGTGCCGTTGCTGCGGCGATTCCGCAAGTGCCTTTGCGGCGACGATGGCCGCCGACATCGCAAGCCTGTGGTCCTTGTTCCATGGCGGCCCGACAGTTTTCCGGACGTGCAGAAAATGCGCGTCGAGGTTATCGACGCCCCACGCCTCGCTCGCCGCAGCCAATACGACCTTCGCATCGTACCAGTGGACCGGCAAACCGCGCGCCTCGGCAGCGGTCGCCAGGGCCTTGCGGTACATCACCCAGTCGGCGACGTTGCGCGACCGATAGTCCCTCAGTCGTTCGGCAATTCCAGGCGGAAGCTGCGGGCAAGCACGAAGCGCGACGCCCAGGATACGCAAGGTCGACGCAACGGAATCCAGCGCGAGTACCGCGTGTCTCTCCGCCGAAACACGCACGCTCTCGACCAAAGCCACGGCCTCGCTCAGCGGCAGCCCCTGGCCTTCGTGGTGATGAGGGAGAGCCGGCAGCCTATCGTCCACAAGTTCTACACGGCGGCGGTCGAGAAGCCTTCCATCGCGCGCTATCGTCACGAGCACGGCCCAACCGCCGTGGTCCGATACGCCGATGATGCCGTCCTTCTTCGGCATGGCGCTTCCTCCGATCTCGCAGTGCCGCGATGAGAGTTTATTCGAAGTAGAGCGGCTCTTGCGTGGATCCGGTGTTCTTACCGCACGTATATTTCCCGGTTAGCGTCGCGGACCCTGAATAGTTCGGCCGGCTTCGGGCCATCGCATACAGGACGAAACCACCTGCAGTCGTTAGGTTAAACGACGCCGAAAAACTGTCAACCGTTTTTTTACCCGACGCGATCGTCCAAGATACCTTGCACTTCCCCTTGTAGCTAACGTCTGTGAACGAGATTGCGTATTGCCAATAAGTGTTGCTCAGGACGTAGCTCGAAGGACCCGTCAATCCTACGTTATCGCTACTGGATGCACCGCTAACGCAATTGATACAAGGCACGCCGCCCTGGTTGGGGCCGTTAGAGACGAAATTCATCATCAACGCGGGCGCGCCGGCAGCGGGCCGAATCTTGGCCTTTATGAAGACTAGAACGCCACTCGCGTCCGATTGGCTGTGGACCGTTTGCGCGGCGCCGGCGAAAGGGGCCGTGCCGGTTTGGCCCGCGCCCGCGCAGGCCGTCAAGCCGAGAGCTAATAACAAAAAGAGACCACGACGGGTGTAGATAAGCATTTACGCCCCCTTTAGAAGTAAGCAACGATAGGCGCGGCATTCGGGGCCGAGCGGGTTCATCCTCGGCGGCCGGCTCGCCATGGCTTAGCGCACCCAGCGCCGAACGTTGGTTGCTAGGCGACGCCTAATCGGTTTGGAGGAGCTTCCGATGCAAAAACCTGCATGCGTTCTGTCGTTGTATGCGCTTGCATTATGCTCTTCCGCCTGCGGTGGGAGTATTACCACGGGCTCGAAATATTCGCGCGCACATCTTCTCCACCAAAAGCCGTCCGGCTCACCCGTCGATACGGAGTAGAAGGGCAATTGAAGACCGTCAGCGGGAAGATCGTCATTCCGCTTCTGGTGGCAGTCGCTTACGTCGTTGGGGCGGAGCTCGGATTCACGTTGGCGTTTGCGACAAAGCAGGTGACGGCGGTGTGGCCGCCGACCGGCATCGCGCTCGCCGCACTCTTGCTGTGGGGATATCGCGTCTGGCCCGGTATCTGGATCGGCGCCTTCGCGAGTAACGCGCTTAGCTCGGAACCGGTTTGGACGGCGGCGGCGATTGCGACGGGGAATACGCTCGCACCGCTCTTCGGTAACTTTTTGCTACGGCGTTTCGGCGCTTTCGACGATAAACTCGAGCGCGTGCGTGACGTCCTTCTTCTCGTGCTTTTTGGATCGGCGATCGCGATGACGGTGTCGGCAACCAACGGCGTCGTGAATCTCGCGCTCGCACGAATTCTTCCGTGGAGCGCGTTCGGCTCGGTTTGGTGGGTTTGGTGGGCGGGCGACGCAATGGGGGTGCTCTTCGTCGCTCCGCCGTTGCTCACGTGGATCGCGAGAGCTCAAAACGAGCAACGCGCCGAAGGCGGGGCGCTCGAGCTAACCGTTCTCGCGGTAACCACCTTGGGGGCGAGTGCCGTGTCGTTCTTAAGCGCCCTTCCGCTGCGCTTTTCAATTTATCCGTTTATTATCTGGTCGGCTTTGCGTTTCCGGCAGCGTGAAACGACCATCGTGATCGCAGCGATCTGCGCCATCGCGATTTGGGCAACGGCACATGGTTTGGGACCATGGACGTCGGGCTCGCTCGATGCGCGACTCGTACAGCTCGACAGCTGGATGTCGGTTCTGGCGGTCACGGGCTTGGTGCTCGGAGCCGTTACGGCAGAGAGGCGCAACGCTCAGACGGAACTCCGAACCTTGCTCAAGCAGTCGGAGCAGTCTACCAGAACGCTGCAGACCGCCCTCCTCCCCGAATACCTTCCCCAGCGTCCGGACCTGCGCTGCGACGTTCTTTACATCGCAGCGGAGCGTGAGGCACTCATTGGAGGTGATTGGTACGACGCGTTCGAGCTGCCCGACGGCCGGGTCGTATTTTCCATCGGCGACGTCACCGGCCACGGACTCGACGCGGCGGTCGCGGCGGCACGGCTTCGCCACAGTATCTTCGGCGCGGCATTCGAGGCCGAAGATCCTGCGGCTATCCTGACCAACGTCGACCGGTCGCAACAATCGCGACACAACGCTCAGGCCACCGCGATCGTCGCGATCGTGAGCAGCGATCTTTCTACGTTGCGCTACGCAAGTGCGGGCCACCCGCCGCCGATTGTTGCCGGTCCCAGTATTCCAGCGCACTCGCTGCCCTACGGAGGCCTGCCATTCGGCATCGGCTTGCCGCTCGCGTCGGAAACGTTCACCGTCAGCTTGGAGCCCGGTGCGGCCGTTCTGTTCTACACCGACGGGCTCACCGAGTTCAAACGCGATATCGAGCGTGCCGAGCTCGCGGCCTCACAGGCTCTCGCGCGCCTCGTGGAAGAGCCGAGCATCGACCATCCGGCAGCGTTCATCCAGCGCAGCGTCATGGGCTCCGACCGACCCGCCGACGATACCCTGCTCCTCGTCGTGCAGCGCAGCGCGGCGCTCCAGAAGACGTGGACCTACGATTCGAGAAACTCGCAGGACGCGCACGCGCTGCGCCAGGAAATCGGACAGTTTATACGCACCTTTGCCTCGACCGAGGATCAGCTGTTCAGCGCCGAACTCATCATCGGCGAAGCACTCGCAAATACCGTCGAGCACGCGCCGGGCTGGGTCAGCGTCAACTTCGATTGGACCGACACGCATCCGGTCGTCACAATTTCCGACGCCGGCCCTGGGATCGCGCGTGTCGCACGAGCATTACCCAACGACGTATTGAGCGAGGGCGGACGCGGCCTCTTCCTAATCGCATCCTTGGCGCGAGACCTGAAAATCGAGTCTAAACCGGGAGCAGGCACGCAGATGCGAATCGTTCTACCGACCGAACGTAGCGAGCGCGCGGGCGGGGAGTCATAGGCGGCCGCTAAGGGATCGGCGAAGAGTCCTCTCCAACCTTTTCGTTTGAACAAGATTGTTGCTGCCGTTGAAACTCAAGCCGGTCGGAACCGAGGTTCGAACTGCGCTGATTGGCCGCCGCCATGAGAGCGATCTCCTGATTGCGCGCCGGCGTGAAGCCGGCGACGGTCGTGGTCAGATCGTATTGTTGGGCGGCGGCGCCGGCGTAGGGAAATCCTGTCTGCTTCGCTATTTCGAGTCGACTATCAGGAGCGGGCGACCCACGTTCGCGACAGCACGTTGCGTCGAATTCGTTCAAACGCCTTTTGGTGCGCTCCGCGACCTGCTCCAGCAACTCGACCGCCGTAACTCCACACCGCGTGACTCTGCCGCTCACGCGCTGGTCGAGCGGCTTACGTTCGAGCGTAACGCAGACGCAACCGAAAGTTCGCCACCCGGCGGTGCGCTCTTCGAAGCAATTGATGGTGCCTTCGAACGCTATGCGCGCAGGGGTACGGTTATTCTTCTCATCGAAGACATTCATTGGGCAGATCGTTCGACTCTCGGATTCTTGACCTACTTGGCGGATCGCATCGAGCGCCGGCGTCTGCTGCTCGTTGCGACGTATCGTTCCGACGAACTTCGGCCCGATTCGCCGCGCCTCGTACAGTTTGCAAGTCTCCTGGCGAAGAAGTCCGTAACGGATCTCGAGCTCGCGCCGCTAGACGAGCCATCCGTTCGTGCGCTGATCGATCAGGCGCTTCCGCACGGAGAAGCACTGAGCAACGCGACGATCGCCGGCATCGTGCGGCGCAGCCAAGGAAATCCCTTCTTTGCTGAAGAGCTACTCAAGAGCGAGCTTACGCGCGATCCCAGAGCACGAGCTCGCGAACTGCCGCTCTCCATCCGCGGCGCAATTCTCGCGCGAGCGGGTCTGCTTTCTCAAGACGAGCGCACCGTACTGTCCTTCGCTGCCGTGCTGGGCGAGCGCTTTTCCGTCGACCGCCTCGTAGCGCTTTGTAATGGACAACGCGAACCGGTCTTGCGCGCCTTGGAGCATGCGCGAGTGCTCCAGTTGGTCGAAGAAGAGATGGGCGGTTCAAAAGACCTAGCGTTTCGCCATGCCTTGACACAGGAAGTATTGTATGGCGAGTTGCTCGGGGAGCGCGTTCGTCCGCTTCACCGAACAATTGCAGAAGAACTCGAACGGGAACCCGACCGGGCAGCATCCAGCGTGGAACTCGCGCACCATTGGCGCCGCGCGGGCGACCTGCAGCGGGGCGCCATGTACGACGAGATGGCTGCGGATCATGCTTACGCAATAGGTGCGTTTGCCGATGCGGTCTTCTACTACGAACGCGCGCTTGACGATCGAAAGAGCGGTCAGGCTGAGCTGGTTCATAAGATCGGCGTTTCGCTCGGGTCGCTGAATCAATTGAACGCCGGCATCGAGCGGCTGCGCTATGCCGGCGAACTGTACTGGCGGACGGGCGATTTCGAAGGGTTTGCGAAGAACGCGTCGGCACTTGGCGCGCAACTATACAACTCAGGCGACGCCGGAGCGGCGACGGCCGTCTATCACCAAGCGATTGAGGCAGTTCGGCCAAAGCTGCCGCCGGAGAGTCTCGACTTGTTTCGTGCGAGGATTGCATATAACTGCGTCGCCGCCTTGGACGACGAAGCCGCACTCTCGTTCTTGAGCGAGATTCGAGAACCGATCGCCGACCCGATGACGGCGACGCAGACGTACCTCGCTCGCTTGAAAATCTCGGCGATGCACGGCAACATCGACCGATGGCGCCTTTACGCGCAACGCGCAATCGAAGCCGCGCGTCCATTGGAAGACGTTGGCTACTCGCGACTACGCCACGCTCACTGCCAAGTCGCTCTCGACGCGGTTGGTTTAGGCGAGGTTGAGATGGCGCGCGAGCACTTTGCGGCCGCGATGCCGCCGCACCCGGAGTTGCATTCTTCCAGCGCACTGGTCTCGGCGGCCTCCGCTTTCGAGCATACGCTGCGAGGCGACTTTATGACGGCCGCGAGTTTGCTGCGCGATAGCGAGGGCGCGTCCCAGCAAAGCTACGCCATTCTCGTGCATGTTAAGAGCGCGAATTTCGCGCTGGGCATTTGTTCGGGCGACGACGCGCGCCTGCGCCGCGACGATTCCGAATCATTTCTTCGCTACGGCGTGGAACACGGTATGCGGCTCGCGATCGGCCTCCTAGGAGGTCCGTACGCGTGGGCGCTCGGTATTCGCGGCGAGACCGACGAGGCCGCCGCCTGGATTGCGCGCATCGCCGACGTTCTGCCGGGTGCGCACCGTTTTCTCTTTGCTTACCTGGCCGCGGCGCAGTTTGGCCGAAGCGACGCCGTTCGATCGATGCGAGGCCGGCTCCTAACGGCGGCGGCACGCCCTCAAAACCGTGTGAACAAGGCCGTCCTCGCGCTCTTCGATGCCTTCGCCGCCCAACGCGGTCTCATCGAGGCCGATCCTCAGAGCGACGCGCTCACCGCAGCCGGCCTGTTCGAGGCGATCGGCTGGTCGTGGCTCGCCGCGCGCGCGTACGAGCTGGCCGGTGATTCGAAGCGCGCTTTAGAGACGTATCGCCGGCTTGGCGCCGTTCGCGATTTGCGCCGCCTCGAAGTGGCGAGGCCGGACGCCACGCTAGCCGTTCTCTCCTCGCGCGAGCGGGAGGTGGCGCAGCTCGTGGCAGCCGGCCATTCGAACGAAGAGATCGCGCAGCTGCTGCACATCAGCTCGCGCACCGCGGAAAAGCACGTCTCATCGGCGCTGAAGAAATTGAATCTGCGGTCGCGCTTGCAACTTGGACGGTTGCTCGAGCGATCGCAGGTTATCTCCGAATAGTCCCTGCTGCCGGGCGAGCGCTATTGCCACTCGCTGCGTTCGGCAAGATAGAGCTCGACGCCGTCGGGATCCTTGAAGAAGGCGAAGCGCATGGGAGGATCCGACACGATGTCGCCGGCAAAGGCGATGCCGCGTTGCGCCAACTGTTTCATGCTCGACGCTACCGAGTCGACGCCCAGACCAATGGAGAGGCTGCCCTCCCTCGCCGGCGTGTTGTTTGGTGCCGGATGCAAAGCAATGACGACGCCCGGCGCCTCGACTATCGCAAATTCGTTGCCATACCGTGTTTTCAGGGGCAGGCCAAGCTGCTTGGTGTAAAAGTCGATCGAGCGCTCCATGTCGGCAACGATTATCGTTACCATGCTCTCATTGAACCGCGTCTCGGCTGACGTGACGTTCTGCATCTCAGGCTCTCCTCCGCGTAGTGCCGCGGTCTCTGATTCTGTTGTGGCCGGTTCTTGCGATGATATCCAGAAGCGAGAGGTGACGAGAGAGTTCGAGACGACCTGCTGCGGTCAACGCATACGGCCGACGGCGGTAGTCGTCGGTCGGGATCTCTTCAATCCAGCCGCGTCGCCCCATTCGAGCCAGTGCCCCATACAGCGTTCCGGCGCGCATCTGCCAACCCGTCATCGCTTCCACGTCTTGCATGATCGAGTAGCCGTGTTTGGGTGCGCCGGCCAGCGCCACCAAAATTAGTAAGGTTGGCTCGACGAGATTCTCTATACCGTTCGGCATTATACCGTTTCGCGGTATATAATAGCCCCTCGTGGGAAGCGCTGTCAAGTAATCGAACGTTTCGCAAATGCGCCCGAAGCAGCTTTTTGCTCTCGCGACTGCACTTGTCGCGTGCGTCGCGGCCGGCGGCGCGGTTCCGGCATGGCTCGTCGCTAAGCCCGGCGCCCTCGCCTTTACGAGCGCAGGCGAAGAGGATTCGCCGACGACGCCCGTTTGTACGACCGTGGCCGCGTATCACGCGTACGTGAACGAAAACGGCGCCAAAGGCTGCGTCGAGCGTCCCGAGGGGCTCGAGGTAATCATCGATGGCGTGGTTCCCGCAACCGCCGGCTTCGGCGCGGTCGCTAAACTGCATGCCGAAAGCGGCGCATTCGCCGGCTACACCGCCGTTACGGAGCTGCTGCCACGGATTCCGCCCGGTGTCGCGGTCTCGCTCGCACCCGCCGCAAACGAGACGCTCACGATCTCGTCGACCCAGAAGGCGGAACTCGGTTCGGGCTTAGACCTGGGCGCGCGGGTCTCGGCGGTTACGGTGCGTTTCGACCCCGCCAACGCCGATAAGCGCGATCTGCTCGTCCGCGTTACGAGCGGCAAACATCTCGGCCGAAGCGGCTGGCTCTTCGCGCGGCAAGCGTTCGTCGGCGACTCGCCGCTCGATACTCTAAAGCTCTAACAGTGCTAACGCCGGTTGTGGGCGATGATCTCTTCGAGTAGTCCCGGTGGTGTCGCGTCGGGACGAGTGAAGTTCAACCGCGCGCTTAGTGCCGCGCCGTACGCGATCTTTGAGTTTCTCACACCAAGGCTAACCTTAGGAACGATAACGTCGTATGGTTTCGTCTGCGCTCGAGACGAGAAGGCCGCATAGAGCGGGACGGCCATCGCGTCGTACGCGGAGAGTGGCTTCAACCCCAAGATAAGCTCCATCGTTCGCAGGGTGCTCAGCGTCGAATAGTGTTCGTGGCGCACGCCGCCTCGCGCGTAGGGAGAGACTAAGAAGAAGGTCGTTCGCTGGTCGCTCACGTGGTCGGGGCCGTCTTGAGCATCGTCTTCGATAATGAAGATTGCCGAGGATCTCCACACGGGCGAGTGCGAGATCGTATCGACGATCAGTCCGACTGCATAGTCGTTGGTAGCGACGTAGGATATCGGCGTTAACTTCCCAACGCGGCTTCCGGCCGTATGGTCGTTCGGCAGCCACATATACTCGAACTGCGGCAGATCGCCGTTTCTTACGAAAGCGTCGAACTCGCGCCGCCACTCCTTGACGCGGTCCAGATCGCTATAGTCAAGGTTCCAGCCGACGTAGCGGGGGTCGAAGAGACCGCGCAGGCTTGGCGCGGTGGTTCCGCCGGGACCACTTAAGTTTGGTGTGTCGACGAGCTCGCCATAGTCGCGAAACGAGACGTGCGCGGCCCGGGCCGCCTGCCAGATGTAACCGTTGCGAGGAACCGCCGCCCCCATGCCGGACATCGTGTCGTCCGTGCTGCCGCGATTACCGTAAATGACCGGCCAGGTGCGCTCCACGTAGTCGTTGACGAACGCGGCATTGGCCCAGTTGTGGCCGCTCTCGCTGACCTCACCGCTTGCGTAGGTGTTATCGAATAAGCCGAACCTCGCCGCCAAGGCATGCTCGTTGGGCGTGATGCGCCCGCCAAACCAGACGAGTTTGGGATCCCCATTGCCCGCCGCCACGTCGCCGAGGACTTGGTCGTACGACCGGTTCTCTTTCAGAATGAAGAAGACGTGCTTGATGGGACCGTCGCGTCGAACGACCGTAGATGCGAGCGTCGTCTGCCATCCACGCGCGCCTTGTGGATTACCCGTGCCGGCAGTGCCGCGCGAGAGATCGTACGTCCGAATGGAGCCGTACTGAATCGACGCGATGTAGTCGAGGTAGCCTGGGCGTTGCGCGATGAAATGCGGGTTCGGACGCGTTCCTTCGCCTTTGCCGTCGATGATGAAGAGGCGCCTGCCTAACGGCACGACGTCGGTTGGATACCAGCCGGCGGCTATACGACCGACAACGCGATCGTCTCGAATGACGCCGACCGAGTTTGCCGCACCGAGACTAACGAAGATCGTGTGGCCCTGACGCGCAAGCGCATTTGGAGAGAGGCCGCCGAGAGACGCCGGCAACGTGCGATTCCCCACAAAGATCGTGGCGCGGCGCTTTCCGGTCGACGCGTCGTACACGCCGACCGAATCGGCGTCGCTCTCGGCGACGTAGAGAGTCTTGCCGGTCACCAGCAGCGCAGAGGGGTGCAGACGCGTTTGGAGCCGGCGCGCCTCCAGCGTCGCTACGTCTACTGCCACGGCATCGCTGCCGGCCCAGTTCGATGCAAACAGCGTTGCACCGTCGGTCGAGAATGCAATGTCACCGATGTGTCCGCCGATGCCGACGGGCTTGGCGCTCGCAAGGGCATCCAGCGCCCCGATGCGCACTGAGAGATCGCCGTCCGTCGCCACCGCATATCTGTCGTCATGCACGGCGACTGCAGTGGGGTACGAACCTTTGGGCATCGCAACCGCACGAATGCTTTGCTTCGCAACGTCTATGACGAAGAGAGCGTCTGCGTTGGCACCAGCGACCAGCACGTGATTCGAGTCGATCCAGAGCGGTCTTCCGAACGCACCTGTCAGCGCGACGGCCGCAGTTTGATCGAGATCGTTCGTCGTGTAAAGGCGCAACGTCGGAGGGTTAAAACCAGACTCGACGACCGCGAGCGTCTTGCCGTCGGGTGAGGCTGCGGCACCTTGCGGCATCGTGTCGGTCCAAGTGCTGCGACCTTGCGGTTCCGCAAGCCTCCAATCGTTGGGAAGCGTGATGGCAGCCGAGGAACGCGCCACCGCTGTGATCGCTAGTACGAATGCAACGGCGCCAGTTCTACGGCTTTCCATTGCGAAACCGGTTACGGTTCAGCGCTCGAGCTCTTGCACCGTGTCCGAGTTCGTATCGGTGAAAAAGAGAACGGTGTTGTTGTCGTTCGTCCCGCTGGCGGCGAGTCCGAAGACGCCTTGCGTCGAACTCTCGTCGACCACCTTCGTGTCGAGCACTTGACCCTTGGGGGTCAGCTCGACCAGGGTATTGGCAGTCCCCTGTGTATTGGCGACGATGAGATTGCCGTTGGGAAGCAACGTGGCGGCCATCGGTGCATCGAGGGGCGACCCGCTGTAAACGAGCTTCCCGCACGTGGTCTTAGGATACTTGCACTTGAACGTCTTTCCGCCGGGCTCGACGATGATTTCGTCCTTGTCCAAAAGCTTGCTTGCGTTGGAAAAGGCCACGACGGTATTGGTGACGCCGTCAACGATGTAGAGCGTATCGAGGGCCTGATTGTAGGACAATCCCGAGGGCGCCAGCTCACCTTGCGAACCTCCGCTCACCCCAAAGCCCGTGGCCACCTGCGTCGCCAACCCGTTACCGTAGAAGCCCGTGCTGATTCTTAGGATCCCTCCGGACGCCGTCGTACCGGCGAAGACGTATATCGGAGAAAAGTTCTGCTTTGGGCGGGTGGCGATGTCCGAGAACGGCGCGGTGACGCTTTTGCCGCTGTAAATCTTCCCCGCCTTTCCTTTCTTGGAGATCACAAGGAGCTTGCCGCTGGTAAGTCCTGCGCCATACACGGTGCCGTCTTGGGGATTGATCGCGCTTCCGTCGCAGCCCTTAATCGAGTCGCTCTGGATAAAGCGCGCCGGCGTGGAGCTTGGCTGCGGATTGAGCGATTCGATCGTAGTCCCGGCGCCGGCGTTCCTCGACGAGTCTTCGAAGTTGCATACGACGAGCTGCCCCAATTGCAACTTTCCATGGAACTTCTTGCCAACGATCGTAAGCGCGCGCGGGCCCCTATCTCCGTTACGCGAGTCGACGGTCGATCCGATGACCACGTCTTGTGTGAGCTGCTTCAGAATCGACGTCGTGTCGGCCGGCCGGCCACGGCTTGCGCTTGCGTCGGCGCTCGAGGGCAGCAGCGCTGCGCCAGCGGCGTTACCGGCTGACGGAACCGTATGTGCCGCGCAAGCCGCGGTTGCCAAAAGTATCACACCTGTCGATACCACTGATCGATAAGACCGAAGCTCCATGGCGCAACCCCCGTTGTTTCGGATCGTTCTGACGTTGTGCCTTGGCCTTCTCCGGCACGGCACCGGCGCCTTCCGCGAAGGTGCTCCGCGCACCGTGCCTCGCGGTTTTTTCAGGAGGGTTAAGCATCCTACCGCAGAAGGGCGCGGCACGACGTCAGGACGACCGTGGAGAGAGCGTTTATGCGTACAGTTGGCTCGGTTGTGTGTGTCATCATTCTGATTGGCTGCTCGCGCATCCCAGCGGCTTCGTCACTTCCTGCGACCGCGCAAGCAACACGTAGCAGCCCGAACTTTCAGACGCTCTATATCTTCGAAAAGTCAAGCGGCGGAATAGTTCCGGTGGGCGCTTTGCTCGCTCTAGGCGGCACGCTTTACGGCACGACGAACTTCGGTGGTCAGCACAGCAAAGATTGCTATCCGGCAACGGGATGCGGAACCGTTTATGAGATTGGCCCGCCCAGCGAGGAGAGCGTCCTTTACCGCTTCGCCGGCAAGACGACCGGTACGCGGCCGTATGCCGGAATGATCGACCTGGGCGGCACGCTTTATGGAACCACAGAGACAGGCGGCAAGCACAACCAAGGAACGGTTTTTGCCCTTACGCCGGGCGCCCCGGAGCACGTAATCTGGTCGTTCAAGGGCAAAGACGGGAATTTTCCGCGCGCGAGTTTGACCAGCGTTAACGGCGCGCTCTACGGCACGACGTATTACGGCGGCTCGACGGGAACCGGGACGGTCTTCACGGTCACCATTGCGGGCGCCGAACAAGTGCTCCACAGTTTTACAGCGGGAAAGGACGGTGCGCTACCGCTCTCCACCCTGATCGACGTTAACAACGTGCTCTACGGCACGACCACTTCGGGCGGCTCCAGCAAACGCGGAACCGTCTTCGAGATCAATCCAGATGGTACGAATTACTCGGTTCTCTACAGCTTCCACGGCGGGGCGACCGACGGCGCTTATCCGTATGCGGGGCTGACAGACTTGAACGGCACGCTCTACGGAACCACGCAGCAAGGGGGCAAGTACAAAAAGGGAACGGTTTTCTCCATTACGACGTCGGGAGCGGAGAGCGTGCTCCACAGCTTCGGCAACGGAACGGACGGCAGCGAACCTTTTGCAGGTCTAACGGTCTTGAACGAACAGCTCTACGGCACAACGGCTTACGGTGGTTCGGCAAAAACTGCAGCGGCTCCGGCCACAAAGAAGCCGACCACGTTTGGCGTGATATACACGATAACCCCGTCGGGAACGGAGCAGGTGCTGCATAACTTCACGGGTGGGCCCGGCGGCCGCGTTCCCTATGCGAACCTTACCGCGATGAACGGCGCGCTCTATGGCACGACGATATGGGGCGGCCGCGGAAAAGCCGGCGTCGGGACGGTATTCGAGTACTCCCCTTAACCGCTCAAACGAGTGCTGCAAAGACCCCGATTTGCCTTGGTTTCACCGCAACCATTCGCGGGTAGACTGCCGGACATGGCAGAGAACGATCCGGTAATAGTCCAGCGTGGCGGCGGTTTCTCCGCCGGGGTCGTGATTCTTATTGCGGCGGCCCTTATAGTTGGCGGCTTATTTTTTGCCTGGCATCCCTGGAGCGTCACCTCGACCACCACAACGGTCACTCAGCCCGCCGGAGCCGGAGCCGGCGCCAATAGCGGCTCGACGACCCAACAGAAGTCCAACACGACGGTAACTCCGCCCTAACGGCGATGGACCAATGATTCTTGGTCGGCTGATGTAAATCGAGCCGAGGTTCTGGCTGCTGCCGGGCGCAATCACGCTTGTGATCTTCGATGACTTTGTTGAATCAGCGATCTCGTCTAGTGGATAGCCGCACTCCGAAACGACGCGTCCGTAGCTTTTGGCGAAGACGCCTCGCCTCCTGGCCCGCGTTTAACGATCGGGAAGGGAAGCGATATTCTTGTCTCCGGACCGATCTTTGCGAGTAGTTCGCGAAAGCGCGCGTCGCCCGCAATCGGTTCGAACCACGCTAGACTCTTGAGGAATGGCAGCGCCGCTTCGCGCCGTTCGTAAGCGCCTTCGAGCCAAAGTATCGCTTCGTCCAGACGACCGACGCCGACGGCGACGATCGCAAGGTTCCACCCAACGACGTAGTCGGTTTGAGCGAGCGCTCGCAGCTTCGTCAAGACCTCGTTGGCGCGCTCCTTATCTCCCAGGTCGGCGTAGGCTCGGCCGAGCATCGGCAGCCGAAAACTCGGTGCCTCGGAACGCCCTTCTGGAAGCAATTGCAAGTCGCGCAGCGCTTTTTCCGGATCGCCGGAGAGCAGGTAGGCCTGCGCGCGATAACGCCGCGCGATGTAGAAGTTTGGATCGGTCTCCAACAGATTGGACATGATGGCGATGGCGTCGCGGTACTCCCGGGAGTGCACGAGCACGCGCGAGAGCAGCAGCTGCAGCGGAAGCGATGACGGCTCCATCGTTAGGGCGAACTCCGCTTGGGCGAGCGCATCGGCAAAACGTCCCGTGCAGACGTATAACCAGGCTGCATTATTTCGAACGAAGGTCGAGCCGGGGTTGATGCGCAGTGCCAGCGCAATCTCGTCTTGCGCACGCTTCCAATCCCAATCGCAGAAACAGAGCAGCCCCGAACGAACGGCATGAGCGATGGCGGAGCTCGCGTCGAGCGCCAACGCCTGCTCGATGGCCTTCTCCGCAAGCGGAAACGCCACGCTGGGCGGCACGTACCAATACTCGGCCAGCAGCGCATGCGATCGCGCGAGACCGATCAACGCCGGAACGTACTCCGGATTCGAGCGCAGGGCGGCTTCAAAGAACTCGATGGCGCGCTTTATCGATGGCGCGGTGCGCTGCTCGACGAGAAAGCTGCCTTGGCAGTAGTTCATGAAGGGGTCGACGCCGCTGCGCAGCAGCACGTCGCTCGAGCCTTGAGCCTCGGCCGCCGGGTCGGTCTGTTCGCTCGAACCTTCGGTTACGGGCAGCGCGAATCGGTAACCGCTGCCGGAGACCGAGAGGATATACGAATGATCGCGCGCGCGCTCTCCCAAAAGACGACGCAGTAAATAGACGTGTTGCGCTAGATTACCGTCGGTAACGGCTTCGTGCGGCCACACGCTCACCGCGAGGGCCTCTTTGCTCACGAGCCTCCCTTTTGCGGCGACGAGCTCCGTGAGCAGAAGCGCCAGCCGTTCCGGCATCGGCGTGACCTCTACCCCTTTAAAGAGCAGCCGTCTCGCCGGCTCGAAGCGAAACTCGCCAAAGCGATAGAACTGCGGCGCCGCCGTCGCGGGGCTGGATGACAATCCTCGAAGAAATGGGACGACGCTCACCGCTCTCGATTCTCCTAAATCTTTAGTTGTATGATAAACCGCTCTCGAAAGCTTGTCAACTAAATCTTTAAGAGGCTCGGAGCGGCACCCGAGCTACCCCACATTGTGGTGCCTTACCCGACGCACGTGCGCGCCATGGACGCAGGCGACGGAGCGTCCCATATGCTTCAAAAAAGCGAAATGCGCCGGCGTCCCCGGCCGTGCGAATCCCAAGAGCGTCACCAGCACGGCTGCTACGAGCGCCAGCCCGGCGACGAGCGAACCGCGGCGCGATGCGAGGATGCTGCGGGCGACGTCGGCGAGGTTTGCCGGCGAGGCCGGCAGATCGATCAGCAGCGCCTCGAACTCATTACCGTAGCGAGCTCTCCATTTCGGTGCGTGCATCGCTGCGAGCCTGTGCGCCAGCTGCGCTTGCATTACGTCGCGAGGCCTCGCAACATCGACTGGTAGTCGCGCAGCTCGCTCATCCGCGTCGCAAAAGCGCGGCGCCCCGTGGGCGTGATGCGGTAAGGACGCCGTCCGCGCTCCTCGAGGACGCGTCCCTCGATCAACCCGAGTCGCTCGAGCCGCGAAATCGCGCCATACAGCGTGCCGGGACCCAGCCGCTTTCCCGTATGTTCTTCAACGTCTTGAATGATCGCATAGCCGTGCTTCGTCCCCGCGCAGAGCGAGGCGAGGATGAGCAACGCGGGCTCGTTGAGGCGCCCAAGACTCGCCGGCGCAGGGACGACTTCATTACGCGGCACGTAATATATCGTATCACGTAATATCATAAGCGGCAAGCCTATGGTGCCCGGTAGCTCGCAAACGGATCCTCTCGCACCTCATCGCAGAAGTTCTCGAGGTGAAATCCCGGGATCATGCGGTAAGCGACATCGATCACGAAACAGTTACCGGTCGCATGCGGCTTTAGTTTCGCCATCTGGGCAACAGCCTCGAGAAAGACGGGGATGAACCCGGTTCGCGGCGCCTCCTCGAGAATCGCGATCACGTCGCTACGCTGCATCAGGTCGCGATGGCTGCCGAAATCGGCCGCAACGCCTGCGTTGAGCAACATTACCTCCGGTTGCTTCCAGCGCGCGATCCCTCCGCAGTCGTGCAGGCTAATCGCATCCCAAACCAGCTCCGCGCGAGTGCCGGTGACACCGTGCCGGCTCAGAATCCGGCGGGCGAGGTTGGCGCCGTCCACCTCAAAGCGTTGATCTTGGCTCATGTGCGCCGGTGCCAGGCCCGTGTCGTGCAGAATTGCCGCGACGTACAGAGCCTCCGCGTCGTGTGCGATGCTCTTAGTGCGCGCAATCAGTTCTGCGAAGAGAAAGCTTCGCAGCGAATGATTGAAGATCTCGGCGGGCTCCGAAGCTCGCGCAACCTTGGTTGCTTCCTTCGCCGCCCGCGTATCGGGGATCGCGATGCCGGCAACCTTCTGCATCGCCTGCAACTACTTGCGCGGCCGACGCTCCCCCTTCGTTCGGGAAAAATCAAGCTTTATCACTCTGCGCCGCCGTAACAAACCGTACCGGCTCGCCGGTAGGCGCCGTTGGGCTGCTCCTCGACTGCCTCTTTCTGTTCGGTCTGCTTTGCTTCGCCAGACTGCGCCGGGCGAGTTGAGGGTTGGCCCCTTCTGTCCCGCGAAGTGGCGCCGTGCCATGATCACCAGTCAAGATCTGAAAACGATCGCGGTCTTCGCGGGAGTCGATGACGGCGCGGCGGCGCTGGCGGCATCGCGTAGCGCGGAGATTCATCTCGGCAAAGACGAGATACTCATCAATGAGGGCGACCCGCCGCGCTTCTTCGCCGTGATTAGCGGCGCGCTCGAAGCGAGAAAGGTCGTCCGCGGAACCGAGGAGAGCCTCACGACCTTTCGTACGGGGGACTCGTTCGGCGAGGTTCCATTGATGCTCGCCTCGCCCGCGATATCCACAGCCCGGGCGACGCAGACGTCGCGTCTCGCGGCGCTGGACGTGCCCGAGTTCTGGCGCTTGATTCACTCGCAGAAGAGTTTCGCGGAGGCTGTAGCCGCCAATCTTTCCGCCCGCATCAAGACGCTATTTTCAACCTCGATGGGCGCCCCGGATGTACAGTGCACGATCGTAGGCAACCCGCATTCTCCCAAGTGCCACGCCCTGCGGGATTTTCTAACGCGTCTGCACGTTCCGTTCGATTGGGAAGAAGGCAGCGGTACGCAATGCGAGGTGAAGTTTGCCGATGGACGCAGACTGAACTCGCCCACCCTGCGCAAACTTGCGGAGGCACTCGGCCTGCCGACGAAACCGCGCACGCACTGCTACGACGTGGCGATAGTGGGAGCCGGGCCGGCAGGCTTGGGGGCCGCCGTGTATGGCGCATCGGAGGGCCTGCGGACGATTCTCGTCGATAAAAATGCTCCCGGCGGTCAGGCCGGCATGTCGTCGCGCATCGAAAACTATCTCGGCTTTCCCAGCGGCATATCCGGCGAGGATCTCGCCGATCGCGCCTACCGCCAGGTCAAACACTTCGGTGCCGACGTTCTGATCACACGCGAAGCGACGCGAATCGAGGGCGACGACTACGACCGTCGCATCGTCCTCGACAAAGAAGGCGGTGGCGAAACGATCCACTGCCGCGCCATCGTGCTCGCTACCGGCGTGGCGTACCGGCGGCTCGTCGCCGACCGCTGCGACGACTTCTTCGAATGCGGCATCTACTACGGTGCGGCACAGGCGGAGGCCCGGCAGGTCGCGGGCAAACGAATTCACCTTCTGGGTGGCGGCAACTCTGCCGGTCAGGCGGCGATGTTTTTCTCCGAACACGCCGATAGCGTGAACGTAATCATTCGCGCGAGCGACCTCGGCGCCTCGATGTCGCAATATCTCATCGACGAGCTGAAGAGCAAGCCTAACGTCGCCGTGATTCCTGACTCCGAGGTCGTCGCAGTAGATGGACGAGCGAGAGCCCTCGAGACGATCGTTCTGCGAAGCGTCATCGACGGTACCAAACGTCGCGAGCCTACCGACGCTCTCTTCGTTTTCATCGGTGCCACCGCGGAGACTGGGTGGCTCCGCGGCTTCGTCGCTACCGACGAGCGCGGCTACATACTAACCGGTCGAACACTTCCCGAGTCGGGGCACTGGCCGCTCTCGCGAGAACCCTATCTCTTCGAGAGCAGCCAGCCCGGCGTCTTTGCGGTCGGCGATGTGCGCCAAAGCTCGGTCAAACGCGTTGCATCGAGTGTCGGCGAGGGCGCGACCGCCATCACCATGATTCATCAGATCCTGGCAGAACTGCCCGCACGGCGGGAACGCGACGCCGCTACTACGCGGGTTTAAGCTTCCAGCCCATCACCGCCCAGCCGGCGCCAGTAAAGACGAAGTTCAAGCCAACGACAAAACCGATGAACCAGATCGCCGAGTACGGCCACTGCGTCCACAGCAATATGCCGAGGACGATGCTCACGATTCCGCCGAACGCGATCCATCCGTAGTTGGGGAACTGCAGCCAGAGCGCAGAGATGAACCGAAAGACCCCACCGAAGACGAAGAGCGCCGCGAGGAAAAGCGTTATCGTCAGCGCGCCCAGGGCGGGATGCTCCAGCAGCATCAGCCCGATGATGACGTCGAGAACCCCCACCATGAGCAGCAGGATCACGTGTCCAGCGCCGCGCGCCACGAACGCTCCGATTATCTGTGCGATCCCGGCAACGAAGATGACGGCGCCGAGTACGACGACGGATGCCAGCGTCGCAACACCCTCGGCCCAGATGCAATAGAGTCCGACCAGAATCAAAACTATACCGAGGGCGAAATACCAGCCCCAAAGCTTGCGGGTGTCCGCAACGGATTGCGAAAGATCTGCGGCAACTTCTCTCATAATAGACTCCTATCGTGAACGGGTGTAACTGGGGAACTCGCTACTTGGTTCGCGTGCCGCACCGCTGGTGCGACGATTTGCACGACGATCACTTGCAGCACGGCTGCCGCCGGAACGGCCAAAAACGCTCCGGCGATGCCCAAAAGCATGCCGCCGAGAACGGTCGAAAAGATGATCAGCAGGAAGCTCAGCTGCACGCGTTGCCCGAAAATAATCGGTGAGAGCACGTTTTGATCGATCATCTGCACGACGGTAAAGATCGCGAGCATGATCAACATCTTGACCCAGCCGCTCGTCGCGAGGACTACCAGCAGGACCAGCGGTCCCGAGATTATCGCGCCGACCATCGGAATGGCTTGAAAAATGGCAACGATAAAACCAAGGAGCAGTCCGTACGGCACGCCGAGAATCGCGGCCGATGCGCCGATCACGATGCCGACGATGGTGCCATTGATCACAATTCCTTTGACGTAGTCGCTGAGGCGCGTGCCGATAGTCGCGAAGGTCTGTTTCCAGTCGTCGCGCGTCGTCTCGGGCAACAGGCTGAGAACGAAGCGCTCGAGGTCGCTGGAGGAGAGCATCCAGCCGACGGCCAGCAGCAGAATGATGACGGCGTTTCCGACGATCGTCGCGAGTAGGGCCGGACCGGCCAGCAAATGCGCGCCAACCGCGCTGAATGCGCCCCCGGCACTGTTAGCGAGCGCTCCCGCCAACTGTTTGTAGAGATCGTAACTCTTTACGAAGCGCTCCGCGGCGATGATCTGATCTCGTAACGAGCCGATGTAGCCGGGAAGCGCCTGCACCAGCCGCTGAACCTCGGCGCCCAGTGGAGCGATCAAGATGTAGGCGATCAGTCCGGCGACGAGCAGGGTTATGCCGAACGCAATCGCGACCGCTACGCCGAACGGCATTCGCGCCCGAAGACGCTCGACGAACGGCCGTAGCGCCTCGGCGACTAGAATGCCCGTAAAGAGCAGCACGAATGCCGAAAGCGTGTTGGCGACAATGAGCCAGAGCGCGCACGCACCAGCAAATATTGCCGCGGCCGCTAGCCACGTGCGGACGCCGATCGTCGTCACCCCATTACAGTTTGGCTTTCACGAGAGCTATCGTGTGGCCCTGTGCTCGAGCCTCTCTTACCCCTCGTCGGCGGCCGAAGAGTCATCCCGGCACCGGCCTTTGCTTTCCGAATGCGAAGAACGGAATCGCGCCGAGCTGCAGCAGCGTCGAAAAGAGGACGAGCGCGACGAGCGAGCGATCGAGTAGGATGCCGGCGATAACGCTGCCCGCGAACCACGCAAGACCGAAGGCTAGGTCGTACAGACCGAACGCGGTTGCGCGACGCTGCCGTACCACGCTCGCAACGAGCGCGAGCAGAAGCGCGTCCTGCACCGCGACCCCAACGCCCCATAGCGCCGCACCGGTCTGCGCCATCGCGCCCGTTCCTAGAAAGGCAAACGGCGTTGCCAGCGCGGTGACGATCAACGAGATCGCGATAACCGGTCTGCCGATTCGATCGAAGGCCCGTCCGAGCAGCGGCGCGGCGATGGCGCCGGCCGCCATCGCCACGGCAAACGAGACCGAGATCGCGGATACGCTCATGACGTGGTCGCGCGCAAAGCGAAACGCAATGAGAGCGAAATCTACGTAGCCGGCCGCGAAGAGCGCGCCGCCCGCCGCATATCGCCTCAGGGCCGGCCAATCGCCGATGGTGAGTTTCTCGGCGGAATCATCGCGCGGCGCAACGGCCCGCCCCGCCGATGCCGCAACGGCGAGAACCGCCAACGTTACCAGCGCAGGAACGATCAAGACGCCGAACCCGACCGGGTATCCGCCGCGTGCGATCGCCACGGCGACGATGAGCGGACCCGCCGTCGCACCCACTTGATCGAGCGTCTCGTTGATGCCGAAGGCGCGGCCGCTTCCCAGATGATGCCCCGCCTCGGCGAGCGTCGCCGCGATCACTGGCTTGCGAATGCCTCGCCCGACGCGCTCGCCGACGAGCAGCCCCGCCGCAGCCGGCCAACTTCCCGCGAGCACGAGCGCTGGAACGCAAAGCATGTTGATGGCATAGCCGACCCATGCGTTGATCCAGTACCGGCCCGTACGATCGGCGATCGCGCCGCTGACGGATCGAACGAGATAGCCGGCCAACTCGCCCCCGCCCGCAATGATTCCGACCGCCGCGCCGCTAGCACCCAGATGGCTTAGAAAAGCACCCGCGACGCCGCGCGCGCCCTCGTACGTCATATCCGCGAAGAGATTGACAACTCCCATGAGGAGGACAAAACGCAGGGCGCGCTTGGGCGCAAGTCCGAATTCCATGAGCGCCCCCGATTCGCTCGATTACGCCGAAGGCCTTACCGCGACGAGATTCGAAATGCCGTCGCGACTAAGCTGGGGAACCAAAATGCAACGTTTAGACGGGCAGTTCGTTTACTCTGCGAGCGATCTCAACGACTACCTCGAGTGTAAGCGGCTTAGCCAGCTCGAGGCGCTCGTTGCACGGCACAAGCTGCGGCGGCCGCAGGCACAGGACGAGCGTGCCGAGCTCATCCGCCGGAAGGGTGACGAGCACGAGCGCCGTCACCTGCAAAACCTCCTCGAGCGCTTTCCAAACGACGTCGTCAGCTTCGACCGAGCGGAGCCGGACCTCGAGCACTACCGTCAGGCCGATCTGCGGACGCGCGAAGCGATGGGGCGCGGCGTGCGCATTCTCTACCAGGCGACCTTCTTCGACGGTGAGTTCATCGGGCATGCCGACTTTTTACGGCGCGTCGAGCGGCCTTCGGACTTGGGTGAGTACAGCTACGAAGTCGTCGATACCAAGCTCGCGCTCTCCCCGAAAGCCTATTATCTCGTGCAGCTCTGCAACTACAGCGAGCATCTGGCGCGCCTGCAGGGGCGCACGCCGGAGTTCGGTCACGTCGTCTTCGGTAACGGAGAAGAGCAGCGCTTTCGCATGAACGATTACCTCGCTTACTACCGCCGACTGAAGCGCAATTTCTTGGAGTTCGTCCGCGATCCGGCATTGGAGCTCCTCGAGACGGCTCGCGAGTATCCCCACAAGTGCAGCCACTGCGGAGTTTGTGCCTGGAACGACGACTGCAAGAGCAAACGCGAAGCCGACGATCACTTGAGCCTGGTAGCCTGGATGCGCCGCGACCAAATTGCCAAGCTGGAGGAGTCCGGAATCACGCGCGTCACGCAGCTCGCGGAGGCCTCAGACGAACGACGCCCCCTCGGAATGAGCCCGGAAACCTTCGTTAAGCTTCGCCGGCAGGCCTCACTGCAGGTACGCGGTCGCACGAGTCCGTCACCCATCTACGAGCTGCTGGAGCACGAGCCGCCGATGGGATTCGCCCTTCTCCCGGAGCCGTCGGCCGGCGACGTCTTCTTCGATATGGAGGGCGATCCGCTTTACGAACCGGGACGCGGCCTCGAGTATCTCTTCGGCGCATGGATGCCCGACGACGACGAAAAGTATCGCGCGTTTTGGGGCACGACGCGCGACGAAGAGAAGGCCGCCTTCGAGTCGTTTGTAGACTTCGTGATGGAGCGGCGCAGGCGCTACCCGGCGCTGCACGTCTATCATTACGCAAACTACGAGAAGTCGGCGCTTCGGCGTTTGGCGCAAGAGTGCCGCACGCGCGAGGCCGAGATCGACACCCTCTTGCGCGAAGAAGTGCTCGTCGATCTTTTTGCCGTGGTTCGCCGGGCGCTCGCAATTTCAGAGGACGGCTACGGGCTCAAGAAGCTGGAACGCTTTTACCAACTGGCGCGCGAGACCGAGGTCAAGAAAGGCGACGAGTCCATCGTCATGTTCGAGCGCTGGATGCTGACGGGCGATCCGAGCATCCTCGAGGATATTGAAGCCTATAACCGCGACGACTGCCGCTCGACGCATCTGCTTCGCACGTGGCTGCTCGCGCGCCGCGCCGAGGCCGAATCAACGCTTGGCACGCATTTTCCCTACCGGCCCATCCCGGAGACGAAGCCGCGCGACGAAGCGGAGATCGAGGAAGGCGAACGCGCCGAGCTCGAGGGGGCGCTGCTCGCTAACGTACTCATCCCTAAGTCCGAGGAAGAGTACCGATTGATGAGCGAGGACCGCCGCACTCGCTATCTGCTTGCGAGCCTTCTCGGTTATCACAAGCGCGAAGAGAAACCGCAGTGGTGGGCCTACTTCGACCGGTGCGACAACGTCGACGATCTGCTCGAGTTCGACCGCGAGTCGATTGCCGGGATGCGCCTGTGTGAAGATCTCCCAACGCGAGAGATCAAGAAGAGCAGGGTTTTCACCTACGAGTTTCCCGAGCAGCACCACAAGCTCGGAGCGGGCGACGTAGTCGAGAACCCGCGTACCCGGAAAGTCGCTGGGGCCATTGTGTCGCTCGACGACGAGTCCGGGTTACTGGAACTCAAGACGACCGCCTTGCCCGACGCGGCGCGCGCGCTGCGAGAGCTCACTCCGGGCCGGCCGATCCCATCGAAAGAACAACGCGGCGCGCTCGCGCGCATCGCGCGCGCTTTCCTTGCGGGCAATCTCGAAGCCGCTCACCCCGCGTCTTACGATTTGCTCTCCGGCCGGCCCCCGCGGATCACCTCGTCCGATCCGATCCAGCCGCCGAAGGTCGACGCGAAGAGCGTCTCCGAGCGTGTCGCCGCCCTCGATTCCAGCTACCTCTTTATCCAGGGGCCGCCGGGTAGCGGGAAGAGCACCTATGGCTCGCAAGTGATCTGCGATCTGCTGCAGATGGGAAAGCGCATCGCCGTAACGAGCACCAGCCATGCGGCGATCCATAACTTACTGCATAAGGTTGAGGTTTGCGCCGTCGACCGAGGATATAGATTTGCGGGCCTCTATAAGCACTCGGAGCAAAACGCGAACTCGGAGTTCCGCTCCAAAGCTTCATCGCCGATGATCGCTTCCACAAGAGATTCCAGGGCCTTCGAGAAGGACGAGTACGATCTCGCGGGCGGAACGGTTTACCTCTTTGCGCGCAAGGAGCTAGCCGGCACGTTCGATTATCTCTTTATCGACGAAGCCGGCCAAGTCGCGCTGGCCGATGCGTTGGCCCTCTCGCTCTGCGCACGCAACGTCGTGCTGCTCGGAGATCCGTCGCAACTGGCGCAGGTCAGTCAGGGAAGCCACGGCCTGCACGGCGACGATTCGGTGCTGCAGCACCTGCTCGGCGACGCACACACGGTCGCACCAGATCGCGGCATCTTCTTGGACCTTACCTATCGCATGCAGCCCCAGGTGTGCGCGTTTATCTCCGATGCTATGTACGATGGCCGGCTGCGCTCCTCGGACACCGCGCGCGCGCATCGCGTAGCGATCGGGACGGAGGTCTTCGCGGGCCTCTACCTAGTGCAGGTCGAACATTCCGGCAACAGCTCCAGCTCGCCGGAGGAAGCGAACGAAGTCGTGGCGCAGGTTGCCCGGCTCTACCCGTACGAGCGCGACATCATCGTCGTTACGCCGTACAACGCACAGCGCCGATTGATCTCGCGCAAGCTCGCGGACGCGGGATTTGAGCTTCGCGTCGGCACGGTGGACAAGTTTCAGGGGCAGGAGGCGGCCGTCGTCATCTATTCGATGGCGACGTCGAGCGGTGACGACATGCCGCGCAATATGGAGTTTCTCTTCGAGCGCAATCGCTTCAACGTCGCGATCTCGCGCGCGAAAGCTGCCAGCGTGCTGATCTGCAGCCCACGCCTGCTCAACGTTCCCTGCCGCTTGCCTGAAGAGATGGCGCTGGCGAACCTGCTCTGCGCCTTCGCGGAACGCGCGAAGAGCGGTCTATAGCACAAAGGCGACGGTCGTTCCGCGGGCCGTACGGCCGACCTCGAAGCGCCGCGTGATCGCGGCTAGGATCTCCAATCCCCGGCCGCGATCCGAGTTCGGGATGGGCTCGCGCCAGCTACCGAGATCCTGCACCTCGCCGAAGATACTCTCGTCGCGCGAGGAGAGGCGCAGCACGAACTCGCCCGGTGACTCCTGGTAGGCGTGTTCGATCGCGTTGGCAACCGCTTCGCCGACGGCCAGCGCCAGATCGAAGGAACGATCGGCATCGAGTGCGGCAACCCGCGCATAGCGCGTGACCAGACGCCGAGCAATCGTGGCGGAGGCGGGGATCGCCGGGAGTCTCAGTTCCACCGGCTCGGGGCGACGCGGGAGAATCGTTGCGGCGAGCACCGCGATATCGTCGAGCTGACGGTTGTTCAGAACCTGGCGCAAGAGCGCGGCGGCCGCGTCCGAGCTGGTGTCGTGCACGCGCTCGTTCAACGCGGCAAGTAGCCGTAAACTCTCGCGCTCCAAGTTGCGGTCGAACTCGATAAGACCGTCGGTATAGAGAAGTATCGTCGTGTAGGGTTTGAGCGTAACCTCGCGCGCGGGAAACGACGCGTTCTCCTCTACTCCCAGTGGAATCCCGCCCCCCTCCAGGTACCGCGCCCGTCCGGCAAGCGGCATTACTGCCGGCGGCGGGTGACCGGCGCAAGAGTACCGGAAGGTCGAACGCTCGACGTCGATTACCCCATAGATCGCGGTGATGAGCGGATGTTCGGGATCGAGCATTAACGCCGCGTTCGCGCGACGCAACGTCTGTGCGGGCGAGAGACGTTCGAGCGCGGAGAGCCGCAGCGCCTGCCGCGCCTCGTTCATCGCAACGGAAGCCTCGAGGCCGTGGCCGGCGACGTCTCCGATCGAGATCGCAATGCGCCCCTCCGAGATCGCGAAGGCATCGTACCAATCCCCGCCGATGCGCGACTCACGTTCGGCCGGACGATAGGCGTAGCTCAAGTCGATTCTTGGGTGCGAAGGCAGGCGCGCCGGCAGGAGCGCGTGCTGCAGCGCGGTCGCGACGCGGTGTTCCCGCTCGTATTGCCGCGAGTTATCGATCGCAAGCGCCGCGCGATGTGCCAACTCTTCGGCGATATCGAGCGTGATCTCCGGGCGGCGCGATGCCGGATCGACGTTCACGAGATGCAGCGTGCCACGGATCTGACCGCGCACGATCAACGGCACGATCAGCGCCGTCCCCAAACCGGCGTCCTCGTAGAGCGCCCGGTCGGCGGGATCGAGGACGTTTTCGCGGACCGCGCGCACCGTAGCCGCGTGATCGAGTACGGCGCTGTGGGCGTCTCGCAGCACGTGCGGCGAGCCCAGCGATGTCTCGTGAATGAAGACGATAGGACGCCCAACGAGACTCTCGAGCCGTGCATTGAGCTTCGGATCGCTATGACGTACCGCTTCGACGATCAGTTCGTTGTCGGCGGTGAGCGACTGCACTTGGCACCAGTCGGCGAAGGTCGGCACGCAGAGCTCGGTAATCTGTTGCAGTAGCGATGCGGGATCCAAAGTAGATCCGAGCACCTCGCTCACGTGAGATAAGAACTTCTCGCGTTCTTCGACGCGCTTTGGCTCGTCGATGTCCGTGGCCGTCGCGAATAAGCGAATGACGGAACCGTCCTCCGTTCGCAACGCCACCGCGCGCTCCAAAAACCAGCGATACTCGCCGGTGCGCGAGCGGACTCGCGCTTCGACCGAGAAATCGCTGCCGTCTTTTGCGGCCGCGCGCCACCCTGCCACCACGAGGCTTCGGTCTTCCGGATGAAAGGCCGTAAGCCACCCATCGTCCTCAAAGGTCTGCTCGTCGCTAAGACCCGTAAACTCGAACCAGCGGCGATTGAAATAGTCTACCTTGCCGTCCGCACCGGCGGTGCAGATGATCTGCGGAACGGCGTCGGCCAGCATGCGCAGCGCGCGCTCGTTCTCCACCGAGTCTCTAAACCGGCAGCACGGCGTCGACGCCTGCAGCGGAGCACGCCGTTCCGGCGAGCACGAGAAGCATCGGGGAAAGCGCACGAGCGATCACGCGAGCCACTTCATGAAGCGCCGCGCCCCATCCTGGAGCGATGCAACTAGTAATCCTAATCATCGGAATCGGCCGCGCAACCGCAGATGCGCATACTCCGTGATGGAATCTGCCGGACGTGTAGACGCGCCGGTCACAATGCCGGCACCGCGCTACATGTCGCCGCCGAGTTGCGTCGCAGGATGCCGTGCTTCAGGCTTCCTTCATCCCTTGCGTCTAGGATTGGTCGAGTAAGGCTGTGGTGCTCCGGCGCGGCGAGGTAGCAGTGTCTGGGGGATACCGTCAAGCGTCGGGGCACCCACCTTACTTCGCCCTCCTACTCGCCCGGCGGCCGGAACTTGACCTGCCTGCGGGTCGCTTCGTCAACCTCTTCCGGCGTAATGAGCACGGTGGACCGCGTGCGAATCGCGCCCGAGGCACTCACTGCCATTCCGATGGCCGAAGCGGCAACTTGATCGGGCAGATCGACGATCAGAACCGCATCTTCGTCGCCAAACGTGAAATAGAAGGCTTCCAACCTCCCTCCCAGCGAGGCGAGCAACTCTTCGGTGGCTTTGCGACGCGCGGTGCCACCGCTCTTTAGCAGACCCTTCGCGCCTTCGGCGGTATAGGACGCGTGAACCATGTATTTCGGCATCCGAGAACCTCCTTGCGTTCTGCTTCACTTTCGTGGAGACTCTGGCCTATGGGCGCGAGGATGGGTCAAACGTTGCTCGATCTGCTGCGCGAGACTTGGGCGAGTTATCAACGGCATAACGGACAATGGCTGGCAGCCGCACTCGCCTACTTTGCTGCCTTTGCGACGGCACCGTTGATCATCGTGCTCGTCGAGATCGCGGGCTTCTTCCTGCATAACAACCAGCACGCCCTCGACACGATCTTTGCCTACCTGCAGCGTGACCTCGGCCCCGGAACCGACGCGGTACGTGCGATCGTGACGGCCACGCTGGACCGGCAACGGAACGGTCTCATCGCGCAGATCGCCGGATGGACGCTCTTCGTGGTAGCGGCGCTAGGCCTCTTTAGCGCCCTTCAGTTCGCGCTCAACACCGTGTGGGAGGTTCCGCCCGAAAAGTTGGGGATTTGGCAAACGGTCCGGCGGCGCGCGTTTAGCTTCGCGATGATGTTGGTGGTCGCCGCATTGCTGCTGCTCTCGGTTCTCGCCAACGCCGCGCTCTCGGCCGCGTCGGCGTACCTGCCGCACCTCTTCGCCCGGCCTGCGGCGTCGTTCCAGGCCGGCGATCTCGTCATCTCCTTCGCGGTAATTTGGCTGCTCTTGGCGGTGCTTTTCGAGTACCTGCCCGATACGCGCATCGCCTGGCGGAACGTTTGGATCGGCGCGGGGCTAACCGCGCTGTTCTTCGTCGCCGGTCAGTTCTTGTTGGGATGGTACCTAGGACGCGCCGGTTTCAGCTCGGCATACGGCGCCTTCGGTTCGCTAGTCGTATTTCTGCTCTGGGCGAACTATTCCGCGCAAATCGTCCTACTCGGCGCCGAGTTTACGCACGTCTACGCGCGCCGCTGCGCTGCACCTCAATCGTAAACCACCTCCGTCATCATCCCGCCGACCATGTGAATCTCGTTGTGACAGTGCAGTACCCATCGACCCGGCGGTGAGTCGGCGATAAAGCGCCACGTCAATGTGCCGCCGTTGCCTCTGACGAGCGCAACGTCCTTAGCGAGCGGACGCCGCAAGGCCACGCCGTCGACTTCGGTAAGCGAGAAGATATGGCCGTGCAGGTGCATCGGATGATCCATCTCGCTCGTGTTGCGAAAACGCACCTCGACGAGGTCGCCCCGTCCAACCACCAGCTTGGGAGTGTTCGGCCAGGTCGCGCCGTTGATCGTCCACCGCGAATCTCCCCAGCCGCCGCCGCCAAGGATCAGATCGAACGCGGCGCGCGGCGCCTGCGTGGTCGCCGGCGTACCGGCCTCGCCTGCAGACTCGTAACCAAAGACACGTAGACCCTCGAGCGTCATAGGTTCTCGCAAAGCCGCCGCATTCTCCATGCCGGGCGTGTACACGACGACCGCCTGCTGCGCCGCCAGTGGGTCGCCGGAGATGCTTTGCAGCACAAACGCGCCCGGCTTGCGCATTTCAACGTACGCATCGTACCGCTCGCCGGACGCAAGGCGCAGCACATCGACGGCTACCGGTTGCGCCAAGCGATTGCCGTCGGCGTGCGTTACCAGTAGGGTATGCGCGGCGAGCCGCACGTAGCAGGTTTGCGTCGGATTCGCATTGAGCAGACGTAGACGGACGCGATCGCCGACTCGCACCGCAAGCTTCTTACCATGCGGATACCTTGCGCCGTTGATGCAGTAGGCGGTGTACTCCACCTCGTCGCCCATGGGGCCGGACATCGCCGCCATCCCGTTTTTCTGCGGATCGGTTATCGGCGCGGGGCTGACGCCGTGCCGGGCATCCTCGACCGAACTCCATTTCGGTACGCCGTGGAAGACCAGCGCGAACTCGCAATCGGCCGGTTCGTCGGTGGGATCCTCGACCACGAACATGCCGAAGAGCCCCCGCATCGAGGCGAGCTCGAACGCATGGTCGTGATACCAGCGCGTCCCGACGGGTCCGGGGACGAAATCGTAGGTATATCCGCCGCCAAATGGCACCGGCGGCTGCGTCACCCCTGCGACCCCGTCCATCGCGTTGGGAAGAAGCATCCCGTGCCAGTGCACGCTCGTCGGAACCGCGACGCGACTGCGGTAGCTTACGCGAACGCGCTGGCCGCGCGCAACGCGCAGGAATGGACCCGGAATCGACCCGTTGTAGGCCAGACCGCCTCCCGCTGCGGGTTGCGACGTTAACGTGACGTTAACGACATCGCTTGCCGACGCGCGTCGCGTTAGCGGCGGCAGCGAGGCGACGGCGAGCAAACCGGCGCCTGCACGAAGAAAATGAGGGCGCCGCATCAGCGAAACCGGGTTACTCGACCCGTAAGGGGGCCTCTTCGACGAACTGATCGCCGGGCGTGTTTCGCGCGATGATGTAGAGCTCGTACCAATGGCGGCGTGAAAGGGGCGGGAGCTCGAGCACGCGCATGTGAAAGTGATAGACGCCCGGCCCGACCTGCTCGCTATTGATGGAAAAGGCGGCGGTCCGGACCTCGACGGACGCGACGTTGCTGCTTCCAACGATGGTCCCGTCGAACCACGTGCCGGGGCGAATCGTCAGCGTCGAGAACCAGATGCGCACGATGCGCGGTGGTGCGTTAGGTGTTGCAATCGTCGCGCTCGGCATCGGCGGGGGTTTGCTCGAAACGATGAGATTCGGCGGAACGCCAACCGGCTTTGGCGAACATGCTGCAACGCAACACAACGCACCCGCGACAAAATTATGAAGCGCGCTACGAAAAGGGTTTCGAGGCGAGTCGAAGGATGACTGCCGATACATGAAGCTGATGGATTTGCTTTCCTCTCGCGCGGAAGCCAGGCCTTCCCTACCGCGTCTCGACGTCGTCGTCGGGCTTTCGGCGGCGCCCAGCCGGCTCGATTGGTTGCTAACCCTTTCCGGCCTCTGGATCATGACAGGTCTCTTCATCGACGCGCATCAGCACCTCTTTCTCGCGGTCGAGTCGTTTCTGAACCCCTGGCACATGACGATGTACAGCGGCGCCGTCTTTGCAGCCGCGGTCTTAGGCGTGACTATTTCACGGAACTACCGCCGCGCCGGCTCCTTTTGGAAAGCCATACCTACGGGTTACGTGCAGAGCGTCTTCGGCGTTGCTGCTTTGCTAGCGGGTGGCGCGCTCGACTTTACATGGCACGCAATCTTCGGCTTCGAGCATCAGCTAGATCTGCTCTTGAGCCCGCCCCATCTCTTCTTGCTCAGCGGGCTCTTCTTGTTAATAACGGGTCCGGTACGCAGCGCGCTGGCGCGCCCGCAAACCACCGGCCTCATCCAGGAACTGCCGATGCTCATCTCGCTAGGCCTCGCCTTCGAGATCATTCAGTTCGTCACGCAGTTCGGATTCTATCCCGAGGCGCTGATGCGGGACCATCCGCTCTCACAGATCGTCTTTCACAACGAGCAGTTCGTCCTCTCGGTCTTCCTCTTCTATCGTCAGGCCCTGGAGATGTCGATCGTGATCTGGCAGAGCCTCCTGCTCTGCGCCGCCGTGCTCTACCTCTGCGCCACCAGACGGCTGCACTTCGGCGCGCTGATCGTGCTTTGCGTCGTCGAAAAGCTTTGGATCGGCGGCGAACTGGCCACGGATTTCAAGGAGTTGCTACTCGTCGTGCTCGCGTCCATCGTGGCCGGTGCGATTGGAGATCTCATCGTTGCGAAGTTTCGCTCGACGGTCCGCCGCCCTAACGCGTTTCGTCTTCTGGGGTTCGTCGTTCCCTCAGCCTACTTCGCCGCGTACTTTATCTTCGCCGTTCCGATGTTCGGCGGCACCTGGTGGGACGCGAGCTTCGTTTTCGGCTCGATCGCCGAGGCGGGCCTCGTCGGCCTCTGCATCAGTCAGCTCTTGCTTGCGGGTTCGCAGACGGTTTCGAGTGGATCGGGGAACCTCTAACCGCGGATGATGCTTCGGCTTTCGCCGATCGTCTACGCGTTCGCACTCGCCACGGTCGCCGCGCACCTCGCCTTCGCTCACCGCTTCGGATACTATCGCGACGAGTTCTACTTCATCGACTGCGCCAAGCATTTGGCGTGGGGCTACGTCGATCAGCCGCCGCTTGCTCCATTCGTAGCTTGGCTGACCGGGCCGCTGGGTTACCCGGTCTGGGGCCTGCGTTTCTTTCCGGGCGTGCTCGCGGGCGTGACGGTGCTTTTCGCGGCCGCGATAGCGCGCGAGCTGGGCGGCCGCACGTTCGCACAAAGCCTCGCTTGCGTCGCCGTCGTGCTCTCGCCCGGTCTGATCGGACTGGCATACGGCCTATCGACGGAGTTCCTCTCGCCAGCCGTCTGGAGCGCGCTCGTCTATCTGACGATTCGTCTCGTTAAGAACGGCGATCGCCGCCTCTACATTCCGATCGCGCTCGTCGTAACCATAGGCATGTACGCGAAGTACTCCGTCGCCGCGTGCGCCATCGCGCTCGCGATGGGATTGCTGCTGACCGGTCGCGGCGAGCTGCTGCATTCGCGCAAGCTCCTGCTCGGAGTCGCGTTGACCGCGCTCCTCCTGCTTCCCAACGCGCTTTGGCAGATCGGCCACGGTCTACCGATTCTCGAGGTCCTGCATAACGACCAGCTGAACCGGCACGCCCTCGCTAACGGCATAGCCGACGAATCGCCGAACCGTTGGATCAATGCGCTCTATATGCTCGCGACGCAGATCGTCTATCAGAACGCGCTCTTATCGATCATTTGGATATGGGGCTTAGTATGGTTGTGGCACGGCCTCTACCGCTTTTTGAGCGTTGCGTACCTCTTGCTACTAGCGCTTCTGGTGATTACCGTGGGGCGCGGCTACTATATCGAGGGCATCTATCCGGCGCTCTTCGCGTCGGGGGCCGTGGCAATCGAAGCGGCGCTGGCGTCGAAACCGCGATGGATGGCACGCGCAACGATCGCGGCGGCCGTCGTCGCTGGAGTTCCCTTCGTTCCATTCGTACTCCCCGTCCTGACCCTGCCTACCTACATGGCCTACGAACGCGCCATCGGTTTGAGCCGTCCCACGCCGCCGGACGCAACGTACCACCTCGTCAATCCGCTATACGCCGACCAGCTCGGATGGAAGCGCATGGTCGCGACCGTTGCGCGGGCCTACCGTTCGCTGCCGCGCGCACAAGGCGCGCGCACCGCGATCTTTGCCGATCGCTACGCGTACGTTGGAGCTTTGAACCGTTACGGACCGCGCTACGATCTACCGACGGCCATCAGCCCGAACAATTCATATTATCTTTGGGGCACGCGCGGCTATAGCGGCGACTCGATGCTGGCGGTCGGCGCGACCGACTATCCACTTCTGCTTCGCTGGTTCGGCAGCGTGCGTCAGATCGCCGTATATCGTAACGACTACCGCTGGATTCTGGAAGGCCCCTTGCCGATCTATCTTTGCACGCACCCACGCGCTCCGCTGCGCGTAATCTGGCCCGCACTGAAATACTACGGACTTTAGGAAGGAATTTAGTTCGCTCTGGGGTGACAAGGCGCCAATGGAAAACGTCCATGCGCAACGTTCCGCAGGGTGGTCCGTACTCTGCTACGTAGCTTTATTGTTGATTGCGGCCTTTCTGACGCAGTCGTTGCCTCAGGCCCATATGAAGGCTTCAGACATTGCGATCGTCCTGGACGCTCGGCGGATCTCGCTGCTCTGGGCGGCATGGCTCACCTTCCCGGCCGTCGCTTTCTTTCTATGGTTTTTAGTCGGGTTGCGAAGCTATCTCGCCGCCGCTCCCGGACGGCAAGAGGGCCTGCCTACATTTGCAATGATCTCCGGGATCTTGATGGTGGCCACGTCCCTCTGGGGAGCGATGTTGGAAACCGCGGCGATATACGCGCAACCCGAAGCATTCTCCGACAACGGTCTCGGCGGCGTATTCGATGCGTCGGTCTTCACGAAAGACGGTCTCGGTTTCGCACCCGTTGCGATCTTTCTCTTCGCTGCAGCGCACAGCATGCGCCGCCATCATTCCGCCCCGCAGTGGCTTGCGACGCTCGGTTACCTCGCCGCCGTGGGCGCGGTCCTAGCAACCCTCTCCATCTTCATCCCGTACGGTCCGATGGTGCCCGGCGGCCCGGCACCGCAGCTTTTCGGAGCCTTACCGGCCGCAGTATGGCTCGTCGCAACCGGCATCATGCTGATTCAGAACAGAGAAGGGTCCGCGTCGCCAAGCACGTCAGCCGCATCGTAGTTCGCGTTATTGACTCGGCGGGACACCTCACGCACTTGCAACGACGCGGCCGCGAGCGGCTGCAAGAGCGAGCCGGCGAGTTCGGCCGGTAACGGCTCGGGATCGAGCCAGACCGGCAGACTCTCCCGCGAAAGGATGACCGGCATCCGGTCGTGCACCGCGGCGACCAGTGCGTTCGGACGGCAAGTAACGACGTCGCAACACGGGATCCCGTTGCCGGGCTCCCAGAGACCGGCAAAAGCGAACGGTTCGCCCGAACGCAGCGTATAGTAGTACGGTCGTCCCTCGCGCCACTCGTAAAATCCATCGGCGAACTCGATGCAGCGGCGGTGCACCAGCCCGCGCCGCGCCGCAATGGATTCGGCGCGAATGTTGATCCGTCCGTGCACTCCCCAACGCAGCGGTTCGATCCGGTCGCGGCCATCGTTGCGAACGCCGAGCACCTCTTGCGCCGGCGCGATGTTGTAACGCGGGAGCCGCGTCTCGCTAAACTCCGCAAAGCGAAACTGCGGAAATGCAGCCGGCAGCGCCTGGGGTTTCGCGAGCGTAAATCTACCGCACATAGGATTCTTCGAGTCTCCGTTTCCTAAAAACACCCTGGATGTGCCATAATAGAGCGGTGTTAAGACATCTGTTTTCTATCTTGGCCGTCGCCGCATTGGCGAGCGCACCGGTTGAGGTCCTCGCGCAGACGGGGTCGCGACCCTCAATCGCCGTCTTGAACTTCTCGACGCAAGGGCTGACCTCGGACTGGTACGGCTCCCTCCAACCGGGCGTCGCGCTCAGCGATCTGGTCACCGACCAGCTGGTCAACGGGGGGCGCTTCAACGTCATCGATCGCACGCAGCTAAGCTCGACACTGAGCCAGCACCAGCTCCCGCAGAGCGGCGAGATGGATCCTCAAGGCGCCGTCCAAGCCGGACATCTCGTGGGCGCGCGCTATCTGGTTACCGGGAACGTTCTGCAACTCGATCAAACCGGCGCGAGCGGTGCAAACGCCGGAAGCCTGTTGCCCGGCCCTCTCGCAGCCGCCGCCGGCGGCGTTTCCACCAATCGCGTGACGATCAAGGTTGCGGTGCGCGTCATCGATGCCAAGACGGGGCAGATAGTTCAAAGCTTCTCCGACGAGGAGACGCGGTCGGGCACCTCCTGGAATGCGGGCGGCTTCTCCGGCTACGTCGCCGGTTCGTACAGCAACCAGCAGTTCGTCAACAGCGATATGGGACATTTGATCGACGACGAAGCGGGTAAGATCGCCAAATCGATCGATCCAAGCCGCTTCAGCGCGGCGCCGGCAGCGCCGGTTTTGACCGGTCACATCGCCGCAATCGACGGAAGCAATGTAATCATCGACCTCGGCGCAAGTGCCGGGGTTGCGGTCGGTCAAACGTTCGACATCGTGAAGACGAAATCGCTCGTCGATCCTACGACGCACCAGACGCTCCACGTCGACGAAAACGTCGGGCGCCTTCAGATCGACAGCGTCAGTTCGAACGCGTCCGTCGGACACGTTATCTCCGGCAAGGCCGCGGTTCGTTTGACGGTCACGTCCCAGCCGAACCCATAACTTGAACCGGGACCGTAGCGCGCGCAACGACGCGCTCGACCTTCACGACGCGCGTTGCGGTCCAGCGATCGTGTAACAGGATCCGTCGCCAGATCAAGCTCAGTGGAACGATCAGCCACCAAAGCAAGAACACGATAACGTAGCGGAAAATCGTCCGGCCAACGCTCGGCTTGCGAAAGTCGATCGTTACCACGCGCAGACCGGCGATCATCATTCCGAAAGTCTGGCCGGCGAGAATCACGAGCAGCGCGAGATAGATCGGGAACCAGAATGGAAAGCCCATCCCTTGCATGATGTCCGTAATGGTCGAACCAAGCGCGGTGAAAGAAAGCGGGACCTCTGTGTCCGCGACCTTCATCGCGATGCCCCGATCGGAAAAAACGAATGGGCCGAGATAGAACTTATCAGTCTTCCAGACGCGGCGCCCGTGCACGATGGTAAACTCTTGCGTTGGCGCGGGCGAGGGCAACTGCCTAGGCTCGCTCGTTGCGGAGGAGTGCTTCTTTCCCTGGATCGTAACGGCTCCGATGCCCGGCTCGGAGATGTTGACGTCACCGGGTGTGACGGAAACGCCGGTATCGGAGCGGTGCGCGGTCGGCGCGACGTTCCCGCCGAACGACGTGATGATGGCCACCACGACTATTGCATCGATGCTGAAGGCCGCGACGCGCCGCCACCAGCCGGCGCAATCGCGCGGCGTGACCTTGGCTTCGCCGGGAAGCACGAGTGCCGGGGGCAACTCGCTGCGTTCCTGAACGAACCAGGCCTGCGCGTCGGCATAGGCCTGCGAGGTGATGAAGCGCCGCATCGACGCGATTCGCTTGGTTCCGTACGGCTCGCTGCTCAACCATTCGCCCCAGCGGAGCACCGAGTCGGCGGCGATCTCGGCATTCTGCTCGGCAAAGATTTCGTAATCGACGCGGCGGCCGAACTCGTGAAAGGTCGCCACGCCGAGCGCCCGCACTGCGGCGTCGAGCGAACCGCAACAGAGCAGACCGATCCGGTCGCAGGTCAGCGCGCAACGCCGCAGCCACGCACCGAAGATCAGCGAGACAAATGGATTCTCGCTACCGTTGACCGAGAGCAGCGAATGATATCGCGTGTGGCCGGAGGCGATGTGACCGAGCTCGCGGCCGATGATGAAGGTAAGCTCGTCGTCGGTAAAGAGTTCGACCCAATGACTCGAGAGCACTAGCGCATACGGCGCGCCGAATCCCAGCGCGACCGCCGGAACGTAGTTGTCCTCGCGAACGAAGATCATCGGCATCGGGATCTCGAGGGCGGCGCAGGCCTGCTGCACGATCGAGAAGACTCGCGGGTACTGGGTCCGGTGGATGCGCACGCTCGATCCCAAGAGCCGTCCCCGCGCCAGCGTCACGTAGACCATCGCCACTACGATGAAGAGTGCCACTTGCGACGCGCCGATGGACTCGTGAAGCACGTATCCGATCAGCAAGGCCGCGGGAAACGCGCAGAGCCCGGTTAGCCAAAAGGCGAGCCGCTCCGAGGGCTCCCGCAACGAACCAGGTCCGGTAAGCAACGTCTGCACGGCAACCCTGTCTGACGGTGCGAAGCGCCTTTCCTCCGCGCCCGACTTTAGGCCGGGAAGAGCGCAGCGATCTCCCGGCCCGGTATCGCACCGGTGACCGCGGAGAGGTCGCCGGCGCGCAAGGCCTCGGCGGTTTTCACCAGCGAGGTCAGCGTGGTGCGATAGAGCGCGCCCCCGACGCTAATGCGTCGAACGCCGGCGGCATCGAGCTCGGCGAGCGGCACCGGTTGCACCGGCCCGATGAGCACGTTGACCGGTTTTGGCGCGACCGCTTGGACGACCGCGCGAATCGCATCCATGTCCGGGAGTCCCGGCGCGTAAAGCACGTCGGCTCCCGCCACGGCGAAAGCGGTGAGTCGCGCAATCGTATCGTGTAAATCCGCTCGTCCGTGGAGATAGTTATCGGTGCGGCCGGTCAGCACGATTCGTCCGCGTGCCGCCGTAGCGGCTGCGCGGACTCGCGCGACCGCAGAGTCGAAATCCCAGATCGGATGCTCGGGATCGGCGGTTGTATCCTCGATACCGAGACCCGCCAAGCCCGCAGCGATCGCCGCCTCTACCGTTGCGACGCAATCTTCCGGTGACGGGCCGAATCCGTCCTCGAGGTCGCCGTTGACGGGCAATCCGCTGGCGCCCGCCAAGAAAGCCGCATGCGCGACGGCCTCATCGCGCGTCACCGCGTGACATCCGTCTTGACGGCCAAGTGAGAAGGCAAGGCCGAGCGACGTACTGCCCAGCGCTTCGAATCCAACGTGCGCCAGCAATGCCGCCGAGGCCGCATCCCACGCATTGGGCATGATGAATGCGCGCTTGCGTTCGTGAAGCGCGCGAAATCGTTCGTAACCGGAGGCTATGCTGCGCTCCATTCCGCAGTGCGTTCTCTCCGAGCCTCCGAAAGCGCTTTGCGCATCGCCGGCGCGTCGAGATCCTTGGCATAGGCGGGCGTTCCGGGCTGCTGGCGCCACGAGTCTGCGAGGCTTCCCGCATCGATCGGATCGAATCCCAGCTCGTCCACGAGTCGCATGACGAAGGCCTTTGCCGCCTCATCGTCGCCGGCAACCGGAATCGCTAGCCGGCCCGCAGTTCCCGGCGGCAGTCCGCGTTCGAGCAGATGCCGCCAATACATATTGTTGAAGGCCTTGACGACGGCGTGCCCGAGCTGCTTTTGCACCCAGAGGCTCTCCGGCATGCCGTTTTCGATATCGTCGATCCGTCCATCGCGCTGGCGCGGATAGTAGTTACCGGTGTCGATCACGATCACGCTTGGCGGCACCGACAAGAAAAGATTCGGCGGGAGGTTACGAATCTGACCCTCCGGGATCGTCACCACGACGATCTCGCCCGCGTGCGCGGCCTCCTCGACCGTCGCGGGCGTTGCCCCGGTTTCGGCGGCCAAGTCCGCCAGCGATTGCGGGCCGCGGGAGTTCGCGACGAAGACCTCGTGACCGAGCGCGCGAAACCGCCGCGTCAACGTTCCCCCGATCCGCCCGGCGCCGATGATCCCAATCCTCATTGCCGCTCCTTCGTCATTACAGGCCACTAGAGCCGCCGCGGGGGTGCCTGGGTTGCACTCTGTACGGCCAGCCAAGGATTGTCGCGACCGCTCGCAGGGAATACTCGCAGGGGAGGTAGCTCTTCGATGATTCGTAGCATCACGCTCGCCATTTTCGCCACCGCGCTGGCTCCGCTTGCGGCGCCGGCCGCAACCTGTGCTGGAGCCGACCCCGCCATAACGACGGTCAAAATGCAGAACGTCACGAGCAGCGGTTCGCTTAACTACTACCACATGGTCGGTACGGTCACGAACCTCGGCGCTGCGGCACAGGCGTCCAACGTCTTGCAGTTCGTCGACATCTATCGCGACGGCCAGCGGTTGGACGATCGCGGCATACCCCCGCTTGGTCCGGGAAAATCGTACACCTTTTCGTTCGTTTGGCCGCGCGCCGTCGATGCGGGCCAGAACTCGACCACTATGCGCTTTAGCATTCGCTTCCGCGATCCGTCGCCGCCGGGAAGCGCAGACTGCGACGCGAACAACGATACCTTCTCCCTTACGTTCTAGACCAGCGTCACGTTGACGAGGCGCGCGCTACGCGTCGGCATCGACGTCGGCGGAACCTTCACCGATCTGACGGCCGCCGAATCGTGGAGCGGCCGTCTCGTAACCCGAAAAGTGGCCAGCACACCGCGCGAGCCGCATCGCGCGGTGGTCGCGGCCCTGCGGGCGATCTTGGCCGAGTATGACGAGCGGCCGGAGATCGACCTGATGGCACACTCCACGACGATCGCCACCAACGCGCTGCTCGGTCAGATGAATCTGGAGCTGCCGCGCGTCGCGCTGGTTACCACGCATGGCTTTCGCGACGTCATCGAGATCGGACGTCAGAATCGCAGCGACCTGTATAACCCGTTCGTGATGCGACCGCACTCCTTGGTCGCACGCGAGGATCGCCTGACCGTGCGCGAGCGGGTCGATTTTCGCGGCGACGTTCTGCGCGCATTGGAAGAATCGGAGATCGAGCGCCTCTGCGCGCAGCTGCGCCAGCGCGACGTTGCGGCGGTCGCTATCTGCCTGCTGCACTCGTACGTAAACGACGCTCACGAGCGCCGGATCGCCGAAGCTCTCTCGACTGCGCTTCCCGGCGTGCGCGTGGTGACGTCCTCGCGCGTGGATCCACAATATCGCGAGTACGAGCGCTGCTCGACGACGGTAGTCAACGCCGTGCTCGCGCCGATCGTCGAAAGTTATTTGGAACGCCTGCGCGACGAGCTGCACGGCGAGGGTATCGACGCATCGCTCTACGTGATGCGCAGCGACGGCGGCATGGCATCGGGGCGCGCGCTCGAGCGGCCCGCCGCGCTCATCGAGAGCGGGCCCGCGAGCGGCGTCATGGCCGCTGCGGCATTGGGCCGGCGGCTGCGCATCGCGCGACTGCTCTCCTTCGATATGGGCGGGACCACCGCAAAAGCCGGTGCGGTCGTCGACGGGGCCGTGCAGGTGGCGTACGAGTTCGAAGCCGCCGGCGCGACGCACAGCGGCCGCGCGGTAAAGGGCAGCGGCTACCCGGTTCGCTTTCCATTCGTCGATCTGGCCGAAGTGAGCGCCGGCGGCGGCACGATCGCGTGGATCGATGAAGCCGGCTCACTGCGCGTCGGTCCGGTCTCGGCAGGCGCCGACCCGGGACCGGCGTGCTACGGCAAATCGGATCGCGCGACCGTCACCGACGCTAACGTCGTTCTCGGCCGCCTGAACCAGCACGCGCTGCTCGGCGGCGCATTTCCAATCGACGCAGCATGCGCGCGCCTCGCGGTCGAGCATTTGGCGGTACGTCTCGGACTCAGCGTCGACGCGACGGCGTTGGGAATCGTGCGGCTCATCGATCACGCGATGGCCAAGGCGCTGCGGATCGTCACCATCGAGCGTGGGCTCGATCCGCGCGAGTTCGCGTTGGTCGCCTTTGGCGGCGGCGGCCCGCTGCATGCCTGCGCGGTCTCCGAGGAGCTGGGGATCGCGCGCGTGATCGTGCCGGAGCACCCGGGCCTCTTCTCGGCGCGTGGATTGCTCGATGCGAATCTTCACGCCGACGCCGTCCTTGCCGTCATGCGATCGACCGCCGAGATGGATCACGCCGCGTTAGCCCGCTGGTTCGAAGAGAGCGAGAAGCGCGCTGCGGCTTCGCTGATCGATCAGGGTGCGCGGGCTGAGACGATCGCGTTTGCGCGCCGGTGCGATGCGCGGTATCGCGGGCAGAGCTTCGAGCTAACCATCGAACACGACCCTTCGCCGGAGTCGATCGCGCAGCGCTTTCACGACGCCCACCGGGCACGCTACGGTTATGACGTTCGCAACGAGGCGGTAGAGGTCGTGAACGCCCGCTCGACGGCGACCGGTGCGTTGCCGTCCTTCGATGTAGCGGCGGCCGGCGAGGAGCGAACCGGACGCAGCGGCGCAGAGTCGCGCGCGGGCGTGCCGGTCTTTGCGCGCGGCGCGCTCGAGCCCGGCGAGCAGATCGAGGGACCCGCGATCATCGAGGAGTACGACTGCACGACGTACGTCGCGCCGCGATGGTCGCTCGTCGCGGCACCCGCGGCGCTCGTCTTGGAGCGTGCGGCGTGATCGATCCGATCACCGCGGAGATCGTCAAAGGCGCGCTAGTCTATGCGGGCGAGGAGATGGGCATCGCGGTACGCGATAGCGCCTATTCGCCGAATATCAAGGAGCGGCTCGACCACTCGTGCGCGCTCTTCGACCGCCGCGGCCGTTTGATCGCGCAGGCCGAACACATTCCCGTGCATCTCGGCTCGCTTCCGTGGGGACTGCGGCGGATGCTGGAGATCATCGAGCGCGAGCGTGGCGGCGTTTGCGAGGGCGAAATGTGGGTCGCAAACGATCCCTACGTCACCGGCACGCATCTCAACGACGTAACGGTGCTGCGCCCAATCTTCGCTGGGGGAACGCTGGCTGGATTTGCGGCCAACAAGGCGCATCATGCCGACGTCGGCGGCTCGGTTCCCGGTTCGATGCCGGCCGAAGCGCGCGACATCTTTGCCGAAGGCGTGGTCGTGCCGCCGCTTCGGCTCGTCCGCGACGATCGCATCGTTGACGAGGTGGTCGCGCTCTTCCGCGCCAACTCGAGAACCCCCGGCGCGAGCGCCGGCGATCTGCGCGCGCAGGTCGCCGGCAATTATACGGGAGAACGCCGCCTGCTCGAACTCTGCGCCCGGTATGGCCGCGAAACGTTCGAAGCCGCCGTCGCGCGCTCGCTTGACGACAGCGAACGCCGCATGCGCGCGGCATTACGCGCCCTGCCCGACGGCATCTTCAGCGCGATCGATTATCTAGAAGACCGCGCCGGCGAGCCGAGCATTGCAATCGCGCTCCGCCTGGAGTTGCGAGACGGCGGCGTCCGGCTCGACTACGCGGGCACGGCATCGCAGCGCACCGAGCCGCTCAACGCGGTCTTCGGAGTAACGCTCTCGGGCATCCACTATGCATTGCGCACGGTCACCGATCCGACGATCCCGATGAACGAGGGGTGTTTTCGGCCGGTCGAGGTTCACGTGCCGGAAGGCACGCTGCTGAATCCTCGCCGGCCCGCGCCGGTCTCGGGCGGAAACGTCGAGACCAGCACGCGCAACGCCGAGGTCGTGCTCCAAGCGTTGGCAAAGGCCGCACCGCAGCGCGTCCCGGCCGCCAGCGGCGGCACGATGAGCAACGTGATGCTCGGCGGAACGCGCCCCGATGGGCGTCTCTGGGCGTTTTACGAAACGAACGGCTGCGGCATGGGTGCGCGTCCCAATAGCGACGGCATCGATGCCATCCACTGTCACATGACCAATACGCTCAACACGCCCATCGAGGCCGTCGAACGCGAGTTTCCGCTGCGCATCGTGCGCTACGAGATCGCGGAGGGAACAGGCGGCGCAGGCCGGCATCGCGGCGGCAACGGTCTGATTCGTTCGATCGAGCTCACCGAGGGCAGCGCGCAAGCGACGCTGCTCGCCGATCGTCACGCACTCCGTCCGCCGGGAACGCTGGGCGGAGAGGCTGGCGTTTGCGGACGGCACACTTTGAAGCGGCACGGAGTCGAGACGACGATCCCGGCAAAGACGAGCCTCCCGCTCCAGCCTGGAGACATTCTGACGATCCAAACACCCGGCGGCGGAGGCTATGGCGCAGCCGAACCGCAACCCTTAGGCCAAGCGAGCAAACACTGATAGGTGTAAGATGACCCAAGTTGACAAAAATCGCAGCCTCGGTACCCGGCGCTCTTACTTGGCAAGGCGTATCGCCCGTGAGAGAATGCTTCACATGGAAAACCGAATGCGTATCGCGTACGGGCTCTCGGCCGTCGGACTGACGGCCGCCTTAGTGATGGCCGGGTGCGCTCAAAGCTCGACGGGCTCCGGCACGAGCCTCGCACCGCTTGGCAGCGTCTCGCCGGACTCTAGTAGCTCTAAGTACATCCAGCACGTCGTCATCGTGGTTCAAGAGAACCGCAGCTTCGATGACTTCTTCGCCACCTTTCCGGGCGCCGTCGGAGCAACGCAGGGGCTGATGAAAACCTCTAGCGGCAAGGACGTGTACGTACAACTCAAGTCCGCTCCTCTCGCCTCTTTGAGCCTGGGACACCAGCATTTGTCGTTCGAGCATGAGTACGACAAAGGCAAGATGGACGGCTTCGACGACGTAGCGCTGGCACTCAAGAAAGGCGATAAAGAGAACGCGGGGACGTACGCTTACCGGTACGTGGATCCAAAAGACATTCCGGAGTATTGGTCAATCGCCAACCAATACGTTCTTGGCGATCATATGTTCACTACGCAAAGCAGCGACAGCTTCACGGCGCATCAAGACCTCATCGCCGCCGGGACGCCGGCCGGCAAACCCGGCGATAACGTTATCGATTTCCCGACGCCCGGCTCGTGGGGATGCGAGGCGTCGCCGCCGGGAACGGTAACCTCGCTGATCACGCCAACGGGCAAGTATCTCAGAGGTCAAGGGCCCTTTCCGTGCTTCAAATACTCGACGATACGCGATCTGCTCGACGCCAAGAGTGTGTCGTGGCTCTATTTTACGAGCCCGTCGGAAGTATGGAATGCGTTCGAGGCAATCGACGCCGTACGCAATGGCCCAGAGTGGTCGACGAACATCATAGAGCCACAAACGAAATTCTTTGACTACGTTTCCTATGGCACGCTGCCCGCAGTATCCTGGGTGATACCCGATGCTATAAACTCCGATCATCCGGGGAATCACAAAGATACCGGGCCGTCCTGGGTAGCCAGCATCGTGAACGCGATCGGGGAGAGTTCCTACTGGCAGAACACCGTAGTGATCGTCGTTTGGGACGACTGGGGCGGTGAATACGACAACGTGCCCCCTCCGCAGCTTGATGGGCAGGGGTTGGGCATTCGCGTTCCGATGCTGCTCGTCTCCGCGTACGCGAAGGAAACCTCGGCGAGCCATCCGGGGTACGTCTCGCATACGCAATACGAGTTCGGCAGCATTCTCAAGCTCATCGAGAGCAACTGGAATCTTGGAACGCTCGGCAGGACGGATAAGCGCGCCAATAGTCTTCTCGACTGTTTCGATTTCACGCAGTCGCCGCGCACCTTCACGCCGATCGCCGGCAAGTACTCAAAGGCGTACTTTTTGAAGCAGCCGCCGTCGGGCTTGCCGCTTGACGACGACTACTAACTTCGGTTAGCCGGCCGCTCCAAACCGAAGCGAGCCGCACAGAGCAGATCCACGACGCGGATCGCGCTGCGGCGGGGTGAGAAACGGCGTCGCGAATCGGCGGCGATCAGACTCCCGTAGCGTTCGCGCAGGCTGACGTCGCCAGCGAAACGCGCGACGCTTTCGCGCAACTCCGCTCGCTCCACGATAAGCACGGTGTCGGATGCAAAGATCGCGCGCATCGCGTCGCTCGGCAGCGCAATGCTCGGCACTCCAGCCTGGGCGAGAAGCACGTTGCCGAATGCGGCGTCGTCGGTTAGCCCACAATGAACGACGCAGGCAACCGCGACACGCTCTCCGCCGAGCAACATCTCCGGTGTAATGCGCACGGCCGGACATCCGAGATCGAGGTCGTGTAAGACCTGGGCATCGCCGGCAAGTCCGACGATGGTGCAGGACGGATCGTCCGAGCAGCTTACGCCGCAAGCGGCGACGCTATCGGCCGAAGCGCACGGAAGCCACGGAACCTCGATGTCGGTCTCGCCGAGCGTGCGAATCGCGGGCAAAGCGTTTGCCCTCCGATCGATAGCGATCCCCGGCTGCGAAACTTCTCGCGAAAACCACCCGATCGAAGCGGCCTGCCGAAAACGCCGGTCGAACCAACGGCGGCGCCACAACGAACTACGCACGACGGGGTGGCCGAAGGCGCGCAACGCGGCCGCGAGGTCCGCGCGCGCCGCCGCCAGCAATGGTTCTTCATGTGCCTTTTCCGGCATCACTATTGCTCCGACCTCGCCGCGCTGCGTTCGCGGCAGAGGCGCAAGGCGCGAGCCCCACCGTCGATAGAAGCGCTCCTCATTCTCGCGTTCGCGATCGAATCGACCCGCCGAAGCGCCTTCATAGTGGGCAAAACGAGCCTCGGCAACGTAAGCGATTGCATCACCTCGTTCGCGCGCTCGCAGGCAAAGGTCGACATCCTCAAAGCCGTTGACGAACGACTCGTCGAATCCGCCGTCGTCCAGAAACCAATCCGAGCGCACGGCCATCGCGGCGCCGGAGACGCCCAGCGCATTACGCGAAGTTGCGACGCCGTCGAGCGATGAAGGCAGATTGCGACACGAATAGTGCCAGTGTGCGTTGGGCAGCAGAACGAACCCCGCCGCCTGCGTCACGCCGTCCTCGAAGAAAAGCGCTCCGCCCGCGACGGCGACTTCGGGCCGGTCGAAGGCCGCAACCAGCGGAGTCAATGCGTCGCCGAGCGGATAGGCATCGTTGTTTAGAAAGAGCAGCAGCGGCGCCTCGGCCATGCGGGCGCCCGCGTTGCAGGCACCGGCGAAGTTGCGATTGGTTTCGTGGCGCAGGTAGCGCACCCACGGGAATGCAGCAATCGCCTCCGGCGTTTCGTCGGTCGAAGCGTTGTCGACCACAATGGTTTCGAAAAGCACGGAACCGGATCGGTGCAGCCGGTCCAGTTCGCTCAAGCAGCGCGCGGTGAGCCACCAGTTGTCGTAGACTGGAATAACGATGCTAAGCTGCGCCAACGCGAACTTGTTCAAGCAGTTCCTGCTTCGTTTCGGGGACCATCGTGCGCACGAAGATGATCGTAACGATGCAGAGCGCCGCATAGACCCCAAACGTCGCTGGGCTTCCTAGACGCTCGACCATCGACAAAAAGGACTGCGAAACCGCAAAGTTTCCCACCCAGTTGGCCAGCGTCGAAACCGACATCCCGGTACCGCGCACCGGTAGCGGAAAGATCTCGGAGAGCAGCAGCCAGAGAATGGGGCCGAAGCTAAACGCGAAGCATCCCACGTAGACCATCATGCTGACGAGTGCGATCGTGCCCAGCGAACCGGAGAGGCGCGGCTGCGAGAACGAGTACGCCATAACGGTCAGAGCCACGAACATGCCGCTGAGCCCGGCATAGAGCAACGGCTTACGTCCGATGCGATCGACGAAGAAGATCGCGACGAGCGTCATCCCGCAGTTTACGGCACCCACCAGCGATTGCGCCAGAATCGAGGCGGCGGCAGATGCGACGCCTGCCATCTCGAAGATGCGCGGTCCATAATAGATGACTGAGTTGATACCGGTGATCTGCTGCAAAATCGCCAGCGAGACACCGAGGAAGAGCGCGGGCCGGATCGCCGGGCTCAGCAGTGCACGAAGACCGCCGCGTTTGACTTTCAGGCTCTCCATAATGGAAGCTTCTTCGCGTTTGCTGGCGCTCTCGTCGTCGTAGATGCGTTGCAGTTCTTCCCGAGCGAGCGGGTCACGTCCGACCTTGAACAAATAACGCGGGCTCTCTGGCATGCGAATCATTCCACCCATCAAGATCAACGACGGAATGACGGCCAGGCCTAACATCCAGCGCCACTGCCCGCCGCCCGCGAGCAGGTAATCGACGATGTATGCCGCGAGAATGCCGATCGTGATCGCGAATTGGTAGAGCGAAACCAAGGCGCCACGCACCGGCGCGGGCGCAACCTCGGAGATGTAGAGGGGCGCGACGACGGAGCTCAAGCCGATCCCGAGACCGACGACGAAACGCCCACAAAGCAGTATCGCCTCGTTTCCCGCTAACGCCGAAAGCAGCGCGCCGAGCAAGAAGATAACGCCGGCTCCGAAAAGCGTCGGCCGCCGGCCGATGCGGTCCGCCATCAACCCTGAGACGGCCGAGCCACCGATACAACCGATCAAGACGACGCTAATCGTAAAGGCCTGGAGCCTGTTGTCCAGTACAAACTGTTTGGAGATGAAGAGTATCGCGCCGGAGATGACGCCGGTATCGTAGCCGAAGAGCAGTCCACCTAACGCGGCGATCGACGCAACCAGCAGCACGTACGGTCTCATGCAGGCGCTTTTGCAAGCGGTATGCGAACGCTCCTCTAAATGCCGTCCCAGTTGAATGTCTCCGCGGCGCTCGCCTACGCCGGCGCGCACGCACCGCGCGCGATCCTCATCGCGCGCGGAGACGAAACCATCGCATCCGAATATGCCGCCGGCATTACCGCCGCGACGCCGCATCCGTTATACAGCGGAACGAAGAGCTTCTGGGGCCCCGTCGCACTCTGCGCGCAAGCAGACGGCTTGCTCGAGCTAGACGAGCCGGTCGCCGAGACCTTCGCGGCGTGGCGCGAGGACCCGTGGAAGCGCCGCGTTACGCTGCGCATGCTGCTCTCGCTGACGGCAGGCTTTGGTTTCGGCGGTTTGGGCGCCGCGGTGCCCGTTTACGAGCGCGCTTTGGCGATGCCGCTAAGAAACGAGCCCGGCACGCGCTTTACCTACGGCGGCATTCCCTTCCAGGTCTTCGGTGCGGTCCTCGCGCAAAAACTCGCGAGCGCTAACTCGACGCCGCATGCGTATCTGCGGGAACGCATCAACGAGCCCGCCGGCGTCGTCATCGCGAGTTGGCGTACGTTAGCCGACGGCACGCACCCGTTGCCCACCGGCGCCTCGCTCACCGCCGAGAGTTGGCTCGCCTATGGGCGCTTCATTCTTCGCGAGCGTGAGCGCTTCGCGGCCGCGTTGCGCGGCTCGGCGGCAAACCCGCGCTACGGTTTGGGATGGTGGCTAGGCACCAAGAACGCCCCCGCAGATTTGGTCTACGCGAGCGGCTCCGCGGGACAGGCGCTCTATGTCGTTCCGTCGCTCGAGCTCATCGTCGTCCGCTTCGGCCGCAGCGCATCCTACCGTCACGAAACGTTCTTGAAACGCCTCTTAGGCAAATAATTCCCCAGGCGCGCCGGCTACGGCGTTACGGTTTTCACTCCGTCGAGTGCTTTCATGCCGGCGGCTTTCAACGCCGTTTGGAGGGTCCCCAGCGAGGCGACGTAGCCGTTGTACTGTGCGACCGCCGCAGAGTACGCGGTATCGAAACGCGAGGCGTAGTCGAGCTGTGCCGCCGTCGGAGGGAGCTGCGGACTGCCGAAGCCGGTTCGCGGAACCGACTCGCGCAGCGAACCGGCGCGCTGGATCGAGTCTTCATCGTTCTTGTAATCGGCTGTGAAAGCCCCGAACACCGGCGTCCAGGCCTGCTGCGCTGCAGCTATCTGGTTCGTCAGCGTCGCATTGCTCTTCGCGGCCGTTGCGGCGGCGGCCAGCGACTTCTTGATCGCGTCGAGGTTGTTGAGCGCCTCGTCGATCTTTCCGTAGATGGTCGCGTACTTACGCGCGTAGGCGTAGCCGGCGACGTACTGTGCCTGCGTCCAGCTGTCGCGCGGATCCGGCTTCACCGTGAAGGACTGCGCCAGCGTCTGACCCTGCAGCATTAGCCGAATCGTGTAGACGCCTGGCACGACGGTCGGCCCGGTTTTCGGTCCCTGATACTCCTCGCGCGCCGCGCCAAACCATTTGAGCGGAGCGTCCTCGGTGAAATCCCAAACGTACCGGTTGATTCCGGCCTTGTTCGAAACGTACGGCTCGTCTTTGCCCTTCACTTTATGCGTGCCGCTCACCGTGCGAATCACGTGGCCCGCCGAGTCGAGCACCTGCAGCGATGGCGCACCCTTCTGCGGCGCCGTCTGGTAGAAGTCGAGGATAGCGCCATTGGGTGGATTCTCGCCGGCAAAGCGCGTGTAGATGCCCAGGTCGTTCGAGTGGTAGTGATACTCGTAGGCGGTCCGCGGCGAAAAGAGCATCAGGCCCGCGCGCTGAGCATCGCCGAGCTGCCGGATCGAGCCGAGGTCGTCGAGTATCCACGTATCGCGTCCGTGCGTCGCAACGACCAGGTCGCCGAACTCCGGCGCGATGCGAATATCGCGCACCGAGACGGTGGGAAGATTGATTCGAAAGTCTTGCCAGTGCGCGCCGCCGTCGAACGAGATCCACATCCCGTTCTCGGTCCCGCCGTAGAGCAGGTACGGATTCTTCGTGTCCGGGCGAACCGTGCGTACGTACTGGTCGCCCGGCAAACCGTTGACGATCTTCGACCACGTCGCTCCATAGTCGTGCGTCACGAAAAGGTAGGGCGCGTAGTCGCCCATCCGATGGTTGTCGGCAACGGCGTAGGCCGTGCCCGCAACCAGCGGCGACGGCGCGACCGTTTCGATGCGCGCGAACTCCGGCGTTCCGGGCGGCGTCACGTTACTCCAATGCAGGCCGCTGTCGCGCGTCATCTGTACGTAGCCGTCATCGGTTCCCACCCAGATCTCGCCCCGATTCACGGCGGAGCTCTCGATGTACAGAATCGTGTCGGAGTACTCGGCGCCCGAGACGTCTTTCGCGAGCGGGCCGCCGGAGGGAAGCTGGTGCTCCTTGACGTTACGTGTAAGATCCGGACTGATCGCGCGCCACGTCTCACCTCGATCGGTCGTTTCGAAGACGACGTTGCCGCCGAACCACGCGATGTGGCCGTCCCAGGATGCAAACGCGATCGGCGAGTCCCAGTTGAAACGATAGGGAACTTTGCTCAAGTCGAACGGCCCGAGGAAGCTTCCCGGGAATGGATCGTACGGTCGAATGAAGCGCGAGACTCCGGTCGCGCGATTGAAGATGGTCAGCGCACCGTCTTCCAGATCCGCCCAGACATAGTTCGGATCGATCGGATCGGGAATCGTCCACATTCCGTCGCCGCCGACTACGTCGGTCCAGTGCCGGTCGAGAATCCCTTCGTCGTCGAGCGAGTTGGACGGACCGCAGAAGCCGCCATTATCCTGGAAGGCGACGCAGACTTGATACGGGTTCTCGTTGGAGATACCGACGTGATAGATCTGCCCGATCGTCAGGTTGCGCGAGAAGGACCAATGTTCGAGATCGGCGGTCAGCGCGTAGCCGCCGTCTTCGCCGACGATGATCCGCTTGGGATTGTTGGGCGCGATCCAGATAGCGTGGTAGTCCACGTGAACGCCCTTGGCGATCTCTTTGAACTTCCGGCCACCATCTTTGCTCTCCGAGAGCATCTCCGAGACTGCATAGACGTGATTGGCATTCTGCGGGTCCACCGCGATGTGCGTAAAGTAGAATGGGCGTTGATCGGCCAGCGTATCGTCGGTCGTCATCGTCCAATGCCCGCCGGCATCGTCCGAGCGCCACAGAATTCCGCCCTTGGCTTCGATGAGCGCGAAGACGCGGTTCGGGCGGCTCGGCGCGATCGCAAGCCCAATGCGTCCGGAGTAACCACTGGGCAGACCGTTGCCGGTCAATCGCTTCCACGTTCTCCCGCCGTCACTCGACTTATAGAGGCCGTCGTCGGGGCCGCCGCTGGTAAAGGTCCACGGCACTCGCCGGAAGTGCCACATTCCGGCGTAGACGACGTTCGGGTTCTTCGGATCCATGGCGACGTCGCTCGCGCCGCTCGCGGGACTCAAGTAGAGCGACTTGCTCCAACTCGTCCCGCCGTCAAAGGTAACGTAGACGCCGCGAGCGGTCGAATCCTTGAACGGATCGCCAAAGGCGCCGACAACGACGTGTCGCGGATTCTGCGGATCGATCGCGATGCGCGAAACGCTCCATACACCCGCCAAACCCACGCGGCGCCATGTCTTTGCGCCGTCGGTCGATTTATAGAGTCCATCGCCGTAACTAACGTCGTTGCGGGGGTTTGCCTCGCCCGTTCCGGCCCAAACGACGTTCTCGTTGGTCGGATCGACGGCCACCGCGCCGATCGCCGAGACGCTCTGCTTCTCGAAGACCGGCTTCCAGGTGGCGCCACCGTTAATCGATTGCCAAACGCCGCCGCCGGCGGTTCCGAGATAGTAGAGCTGATCGTCTTGCGGTGTCCCGGCGACGGCCGCGACGCGGCCGCCGGCTACCGTAGGACCGACCGAACGAAACGAGAGATTCGCGTAGGCCGCAGCAGCGACCAAGACGACCGGAACAAACATCACAGCGGCTTTTCTTCAGCGGCTGCCGGTAATGCTTTCATTCCCGCCGATTTCAATGCGGCATTGACTCCGGGAAGGACGCTGGAAACAAATTCGTTGTAACGCACGACTCCGGCTCGGTACTCGGAATCGACGCGCGCGAGAAGGCTTACCACCGGCGGAGTGATGAGATTTTGTGCGGTACCGTACGCACCGAGCAGGTCTTCGTGCAGCCGGCCTTCATCCATCGTGCCTTCGCCGCGAATCTTCACGCCAAGCGTATCGAAGAGCGTCTGGCGCGCGGCCTCGGCCTGGGTGAGCTGCGTCGTTAGTGCGGTATTGTTGGCCTTCTTTGCGGCGTCGGCCGCAGAGTCGAGCGCCTTCTTGAGGTCGTCGAGGGTATTGAGCATCGAGTCCACCTGCGAGAGGTAGGCCATCTGCCGCATCGCCGTGTCGTAGGTGAGCTGATAGTCGGCCTGGGTGAAGCGCGAACGCGGATCGGGCTCCACGCGGAAGTGTTGCACGTAGGTGCGTCCCGAGAGCGTCATGCGTACCGAATAGGAGCCGGGAACGACGCCGGGCCCGGTGTCGGGTCCTTTGAAGAATTCGGCCGCGCCGTTCCACTTCACTGGCCCGTTTACGTTGAAGTCCCACACGTAGCGATTCAATCCAGCCTTGTTCGGAACGTACGGCACGTCCTTACCGCCGACTTTGTGCGTTCCCGAGACACTGCGAATCACGCGGCCGCGCACGTCGAGAATCTCGAGGGTTGGAGCCTTCTTCTGCGCTTCGCGCTGATAGAACGTAACCATCACACCCTGCGGCGGATTGTCGGCCGCATAGTTCGTGTAGGTTCCCTCATCGTTCTCCGTCAGCGTCCACTCGTACGAGAGCCGAGGCGTAAAGAGCCACGTGCCTTGCGCTACGGCTCGCTGCAACTGCTGCACGGGCGCCATGTCGTCCATGATGTAGGCCGAACGTCCGTGCGTGGCGATCACCAGATCGTCCGAGGTCGGCTGCATCCGGATATCGCGCACGGAAGCGGCCGGAAGCCCGTTCTTGAACGACTGCCAGTTCGCGCCGCCGTCGAACGATATCCAGATCCCTTCCTCGCTGCCGAGATAGAGCAGATTGCGCTCGCGAATGTCCGGGCGAATCGCTCGTGCCCATTGATCGGCGGGCAGCCCGTTGACGATCTTCGTCCAATGGGCGCCCCAGTCGTGGGTGACAAAAGCGTACGGCGCGTTATCGCCGGTGTAGTGCCCGTCGGCGATCGTGTATGCCGTGCCGGCGACGAGCGTCGACGGAGCGACCGTCGCAAAACGCGCGAACTCGGGTGCGCCCGGCGGGGTTACGTTTTTCCAATGCTTGCCGCCGTCGCGCGTAAGCTGCACGAGGCCATCATCGGTTCCGACCCAGATCTCGCCGCGGCGCAGCGTCGAGCCTTCGACGTCGAGGATCGCATCGTCGTACTCGGCGCCGGAGACGTCGTTGGTGATCGGTCCTCCCGAGGGCTGCTGATGCGCCTTGATGTTGCGCGTCAGGTCTGGGCTGATCGGCGTCCACGATTTGCCACGGTCGGTCGTTTGAAAGACGACGTTGCCGCCGGACCACCCGATCAGTTTCCCGTCGGGCGAGCGCCACGGTGCGAATGCGATCGGCGATTCCCAGTTAAAGCGATATTTGCTGGTGGCGATCGACCACGACTCCTTCGAGGTCTGCTGGTAAGGCTGCGCGGACCAGCCATCTTTCGTCACCCGGTTGGCGACGACGATCGAGCCGTTCTGAGAGTCCGACCAGATCCAGTTCGGATCGTCGGGTTCGGGAATTCCCCACTGACCGTCGCCGCCGACGGTGACGATCCAGTATTTATTCGCAATGCCGGAAGGATCGAGCGAGTTGGAGGGTCCGCACCAGCCGTTATTATCTTGCAGGCCAACGCAGACGGTGTACGGGTTATCCGTTCCCAAGCCGACGCGGTAGATTTGGCCGATCGGCAGATTTGCCGAGAAGAACCAGTTTTCGCCGCCATCGAGCGTGAGCGCGTAGCCGCCGTCTTCGCCGACGATGACGCGCGTGGGGTCGTTGGGTGCGATCCAAATCGCGTGGAAGTCGCCGTGCACCTGATTCGCAATTGCTTTGAACGTCTTGCCACCATCCGAGCTCATCATCATCTCGAACGACGCCGCGTAGACGCGGTTGGCGTTCTTCGGATCGACCGCGATGCGCGAAAAGTAGAACGGCCGGGCGTTTACCAGTGAATCGTTGCTGACCATCTGCCAGTTGGCGCCGCCGTCGTCGGAGCGCCAGAGCACGCCCTGCTTCGATTCGATAACGGCATAGACGCGGTTGCCGTCGCTGGGCGCAACGGCAACCCCGATTCGTCCCATCGGTCCGTCGGGGAGGCCGTGCCCCTGGAGCTTGCTCCAGCTTTCGCCGCCGTCGGTCGACCGGTAGAGCCCGTCCTCGTCGCCGCCGCTGACGAAGTTCCAAGGCCGGCGCTGAAATTTCCAGATACCAGCGTAAAGGACGCTCGGGTTCGCCGGATCGACCGCGAGGTCCGACGCGCCGCTCTCCGGCCCGACGTAGAGCGCCTGTTTCCACGTCCGTCCGCCGTCGTCGGTTACGTAGATGCCGCGCTCCGTACTATCGCTGAAGACGTCACCCAGGGCGGCAACTACCACGTGATTGCGATTGCGCGGATCGATGACGATGCGCGCGATCTGCTTGGTGCCTTTTAAGCCAACCTTCGTCCAGCTATCGCCGCCGTCGGTGCTCTTGTAGACGCCGTCGCCGTAGCTGACGTCGTTGCGCGGATTCGATTCGCCCGTTCCTACCCACACGGTGTCGTTATCGCTCGGGTCGATCGCAACGGCTCCGATAGCCGCAACGCTCTCCTTGTCGAAGACGGGATCCCAGGTTTGACCGCCGTTGGCGGACTTCCAGACCCCGCCACCGGCCGCCCCGACGTAGTACAGCTTCGGGTCCGTCGCCGAGCCCGCCACCGAAGTAACTCGTCCACCGGCCGCCGCCGGTCCGATCTCGCGCCAGTTCATATTCCCGAACGGCGGCCCGGGCGTCGGCGTGGGCGATGGCGATGGTGACGGGGAGGGGGGCGCCGGATTGGCCGTCGCCGCCGATGCGCGTGCGTCGGCAAAAAAGCTGAGAATGGCGCAGAACGAAAGTGCGACTACCCTGCGAAGCATCAACTCCAAAATCTCCTCGTCGAGCTACGGTGTACGTGGGGGTTCGTGCAGCGCGCGATACTTCGGAACGTTTACGTGAACCGCGTACCACTGGGACCATGCGATCGCCGCGCACATCGCGACGAACAGGACTAGGAGGACGACGGAGGCGCGGCGCGAACCCACCGGCCCCATATGCGTAGGAGCATCCTATGCCTCCTGGCGATGGTCTCGTTTTTGACGGCGACCGCGCTTTTCGTTTGCCTCCCGGCCGACGCTGCCAACCACGCCGTGCCGGCCACGCCCGTCGCGGTCGCCGTCTACGCCCGGGTGCTCAGCCACATCAACCCGCAGATGCCGAACTGGCAGAGCCGCGACCTGGCGCGGCGCGTGCTGCTCAACGCCGAGCGCTGGCGTCTCGACGCCAATATGCTGGTCGCGATCGTCACCGTGGAATCTCGCTGGCATACTCACGCCGTCTCGCGCGCGGGAGCAATCGGCCTCGGACAGCTGATGCCCCGGACGGCCGCCGATCTCGGCGTCAATCCGCGCGATCCCGTGCAGAACCTCTCCGGAGCGGCTCGCTACCTCCGCGGCCTGATGAGCCGCTTTGGAAGCAAGCATTATGCCCTCGTCTTTGCCGCGTATAACGCAGGGCCGAAGGCCGTGAGCGAGTATGGAGGCATCCCGCCGTACGACGAGACGCAGACCTACGTCGTTCGCGTGCTCGCCGCGTGGCAAGAGCTTTCTAAGACGGTCCGCGTCCCCGCCGGCGCGTATGCGCCCGTGCCGGCGCACGGAGTCGACATCGACTACTGGCTGGACGCCGACTCGATCCAGTAAAGAACGCGCTCCACTGCCTGCGCGAGCCCGCTAGGGCCTTCGACGCGCAGCGGAATCGCGCCGGCGTTGCGCGCCGCTTCGACATCGCTCTCACGGTCTCCAACCACGACGCAGCAGGCAGGATCGACGCCCAGCGCCTGCGCCGCCTCTAGAATTAGTTTAGGCGCCGGCTTGCGGCACTCGCAGCCATCCTCGGGCGAGTGCGGACAGATGAAGAATCCAGCAAATGGCCCGAGCAGCTCCTCCACCCGCCGGTTGACCGCGTCCACGGCTTCGCGCGTCAGCAATCCCCGGCCGATGCCGCTCTGATTGCTGACGACCGCGACCGGCAGACCGGCGGCGCGCAGGCGGTCGAGCAACACTCGCGCACCGGGTGCCGGCTCGACACGATTGGGATCGCCGTTGAACGGCACGTCGACCACGAGCGTCTCGTCGCGATCGAATAACACCGCGCAGACGGCTCGGGGGATGCCGCCGTCGCTAATTCTCAGGTTAATCGCTCCGGCGGCATCCCCGCTCGCCTACGGAGAGACGGGGACGTAGACTTCGGCGCCGCGCTCGATGAACTCGCGCGACTTCTCCTCCATGCCCGCTTTCGCGTACTCACGAACCTCTTGCGTGATCTTCATCGAGCAGAAATGCGGCCCGCACATCGAGCAAAAATGCGCGATCTTCGCTCCGGCCGCCGGCAGCGTTTCGTCGTGGAACTCGCGCGCCGTCTCCGGATCGAGCGAGAGATCGAACTGATCCTGCCAGCGAAACTCGAAGCGCGCTTTGGAGAGCACGTCGTCCCAATGCGCCGCGCCTTTGTGCCCCTTTGCGAGATCCGCGGCATGCGCCGCGATCTTATACGCGATGACGCCGTCTTTCACGTCCTTCTTATTAGGTAGCCCCAAGTGCTCTTTGGGCGTGACGTAGCAGAGCATGGCGGTGCCGTACCAGCCGATCATCGCAGCGCCGATGGCACTGGTGATATGGTCGTAACCCGGGGCGATATCGGTGACGAGCGGACCGAGCGTGTAGAAAGGCGCCTCTTTGCAGACCTCGAGCTGCTTGCGAACGTTCTCCTCGATCATCTGCATAGGCACGTGCCCCGGACCCTCGATCATCACCTGGACGTCGTGCTTCCAGGCGACGCCGGTTAGCTCGCCGAGCGTTTCCAGCTCCGCGAACTGCGCCGCGTCGTTCGCGTCGGCCGTACAGCCGGGGCGAAGACCGTCGCCGAGCGAGAAGGCCACGTCGTAGGCCTTCATGATCTCGCAGATCTCCTCGAAGTGCTCGTACAGGAAGTTCTCGCGGTGATGTGCCAAGCACCACTTCGCTAGAATCGAGCCGCCGCGCGAGACGATGCCGGTGATGCGGTCGGCCGTCAGCGGCACATAGCGCAGCAAGACGCCCGCGTGAATCGTGAAATAGTCGACGCCTTGTTCGGCCTGTTCGATCAGCGTATCGCGGAAAAGTTCCCAAGTCAGCTCTTCCGCCTTGCCGCCGACCTTTTCCAGCGCTTGGTAGATCGGCACGGTCCCGATCGGTACGGGCGAGTTGCGTAGAATCCACTCGCGCGTTTCGTGGATGTTCTTTCCCGTCGAAAGATCCATCACGGTATCGGCACCCCAGCGCGTCGCCCAGGTCATCTTCTCGACCTCTTCGTCGATGGACGAGCTGACCGCCGAGTTGCCGATGTTGGCGTTGATCTTCACCAGGAAGTTACGGCCGATGATCATCGGCTCGCTCTCGGGATGGTTGACGTTTGCCGGCAGAATCGCGCGTCCGCGTGCCAGCTCCCCGCGCACGAACTCCGTTTCGACGTTCTCTCGCACCGCGACGAACTCCATCTCCGGCGTGATCTCGCCGCGACGGGCGTAGTGCATCTGGGAGAGGTTGCCGCCGGGTTTGGCTCGCCGGGCGCGGCGCGGCGCGGGAAAGCGCACCTCTTCAAGCTCGGGCATCGCGTCGCGACCACGACGGTAGAGCGAGGTCGGCCGCTCGAGCTCGACCGTGTCGTTGCGTGCAAGAATCCACGGCTCGCGCAATGGGGAAAGGCCGCGGCGAATCTCCAGCGTCGCATCGGAGTCGGTGTACGGCCCGCTGGTATCGTACACCGTATGCACGGTTCCGTCCGTGAGTGTAATCGCGCGTCGCGGAACGCGAATCGAGGGGTCGGATCCCCCGATGTAAACCTTCATCTCGTCCTCCCTACGCCGGCATTATCCGGATCAGGTCATGCGCGGTCGGCGATTGGCTCGCCCTCTCAGCCGGTATAGCTCCCGCTCGATCCACCTATACGCGACATAGAGCGCTATTCCCCAGGCAGGCGACCGGTTCGGGAAGAGATGCGCCCGGCAGACGGAATGCTTCCCCGGCGATGAGCACCTTCGTTACCGATCCCGACCCGCAAGAGACCGCTGAATGGCTCGAAGCGATGCGAGCCGTCGTTGCCGTCGAAGGGCCCGAGCGCGCCCGTGCGCTCATCGCGGCACTGGTCGACGAAGCAAGTCGCGGCGGCGCCGCGGTTTCGCTGGGGTTGACGACACCGTACGTCAACACGATTCCAGTCGAACGGCAGCCCGTGATGCCGGGCGACCGAGAGGTGGAGGCCCGTCTCCGGCACATCGACCGCTGGAATGCGCTAGCCACCGTCGTGCGCGCCAATAAGGTCAGCTCCGAACTGGGAGGGCACGTTGCGAGCTACGCCTCGGCCGCCACGCTCTACGACGTCGGGTTTAATCACTTCTTCCGCGCGCCGAGCGAAACGTTCGGCGGAGATCTCGTCTTCTTCCAGGGACATTCATCGCCGGGCGTCTACGCGCGCGCATTTCTCGAAGGCCGCATCACCGAATCGCAGCTCGAGCACTTCCGTCAGGAAGTCGACGGTAAGGGCCTCTCGTCGTATCCGCACCCGTGGCTGATGCCGGAGTTTTGGCAGTTTCCGACGGTCTCGATGGGCCTCGGTCCGATCATGTCCATCTATCAGGCGCGCTTCATGCGCTATCTGCACGATCGCGGGCTGCTCGATGCGAGCGGACGAAAAGTCTGGGCGTTCGTCGGCGACGGCGAGATGGACGAGCCCGAATCGCTGGGCGCTATCTCACTTGCCGGCCGCGAGAAGCTCGAGAATCTGATTTGGGTGGTCAACGCCAACCTGCAGCGCTTGGACGGCCCCGTCCGCGGCAACGGAAAGATCATTCAGGAGCTCGAGGGCGTCTTCAAGGGCGCGGGCTGGAACGTCATCAAGGTGATTTGGGGAAGCCGCTGGGATCGGCTGCTCGCCGCCGACGGAAGCGGCCGCCTCGTGCAGCTGATGAACGAATGCGTTGATGGCGACTATCAAACGTTCAAATCGCGCAACGGCAAGTACGTACGCGATGAGTTCTTCGGTCGCTATCCCGAGACGGCGGCGCTCGTCAAAGACTTTACCGACGACGAGATCTGGGCGTTGCAGCGCGGCGGACACGATTCGCTGAAAGTGTACGCCGCCTACAAGGCGGCCGTCGAGCATCGCGGCGGCCCGACCGTCGTTCTCGCCAAGACGATCAAAGGGTACGGTATGGGCGAGGCCGGCGAGGCGCAGAACATCGCGCATCAGGCCAAAAAGATGGAGATCGAGGCGATGCGGACCTTCCGCGACCGCTTCAATCTGCCGATCACCGACGCCGAGATCGGCGGCGAAAACATTCCGTTTTACAAGCCGGCCGACGATTCGGCGGAGATGCGCTACCTGCGCGAGCGCGTCGCGGAACTGGGCAACGTTCCCCAACGTCGCCGAAAGTCGACGTCGCTCGCCGTTCCGGAGCTTTCCGCCTTCGACGCGCAGCTGCAAGGAACTGGCGACCGCAGCATCTCCACCACGATGGCCTTCGTGCGCATCCTCAACACGATCGCGCGCGACCGCGAGATCGGTCCGCGCGTCGTTCCCATCGTCGCGGACGAATCGCGCACCTTCGGCATGGAGGGCATGTTTCGCCAGCTCGGCATCTATTCGTCGGTCGGGCAGCTCTATCACCCGCAAGACGCCGAGCAGCTCATGTGGTATCGCGAAGACAAGCTCGGCCAAATTCTGCAGGAGGGCATCAACGAAGCCGGCGCGATCTCGTCGTGGATCGCGGCAGGCACGGCGTACTCGAACCACAACCTGCCGATGATTCCGTTCTACATCTTTTACTCGATGTTCGGCTTTCAGCGCGTCGGTGATCTCGCGTGGGCGGCCGGCGACAGCCGCACGCGCGGCTTTTTGCTCGGCGCGACCTCGGGGCGCACGACGCTCAACGGCGAAGGTCTCCAGCACGAAGACGGCAGCAGTCAAGTAGCGGCCTCGTTCATCCCGAACTGCCGCAGCTACGATCCGACCTTCTCGTACGAGTTGGCGGTCATCATGCAAGACGGTTTGCGGCGCATGTTGACCGAGCAGGAAGACGTCTACTACTACATTACGCTGATGAACGAGAACTATCACCATCCTGCCATGCCCGCGGAGGTGCGCGACGGCATCCTGCGCGGCATGTATTGCATCAGGCCGGCGACGAGCGCGGGACCGTTGAAGCGAAAGATGCCCTGCGTACAGCTCTTCGGTTCGGGTGCGATTCTGCGCGAAGTGCTCGTCGCCTCCGATCTGCTCGCCGACGAGTGGGGCGTCGCCAGCGACGTCTGGAGCTGCCCGAGCTTCAACGAGCTGCAGCGCGATGGCGTCGCCGCGCATCGCTGGAACATGTTGCATCCGCAGGAGAGTCCGCGTCTTTCCTATGTCGAACAATGCTTGCAGGATCGCACCGGACCGGGCATTGCGGCCACCGACTACATCCGCACCTTCGCCGAGCAGATTCACCCGTTCGTGGGGCGGCGGTACGTTGCGCTGGGCACAGACGGCTACGGCCGCAGCGACTTCCGGCGCAAGTTGCGCGAGTTCTTCGAGGTCGACCGTCATTTCGTCACGGTTGCGGCGCTGCGAGCGCTCGCCGATGAGGGTTCGATCCAACCCTCCATCGTCGAGAAGGCGCTCAAGAAGTATGCGATCGATCCGAACAAGCCCAACCCCATCACCGTGTAGAATGGATCGTCAATGAGGGAAACTATCGAGGTGCGCGTACCCGACATCGGCGATTTCAAAGAAGTGCCGGTGATCGAAGTCTTGGTCAAACCGGGCGATCGCGTAAAGAAGAACGATTCGCTGATCACGCTGGAGAGCGAAAAGGCCTCCATGGAGGTGCCGGCCGAGGCCGACGGCGTGGTGCAAGACGTGAAGGTAAAGGTCGGCGACAAAGTCTCGAAGGGCGCCACGATCCTGATGCTCAGCTCCGAGACGCAGGCTGCGCCGGCATCTGCCGTGCAGGCGGCGACCCCACGTGCTGCGCCCGCGCCCTCGCCGCAACCATCGGCGCCGGCACCGGTGCAGACTTCGCCCCAGCCACAAGCCGCAGCACCGCTGCCGCAACAACCAGCGCCGCCGTCAGCCGACGGCATCGTGCATGCGGGGCCGGCAATCCGCCGTTTTGCACGCGAGCTCGGCGTGGACTTGCAAAAGCTGCGGGGCACCGGACCGAACGGACGCGTGACGCGCGAGGACGTTCAAGCCTTCGTGAAGGGCGCGCTGCAGAGCGGCACCGGCACGTCTGCCGGCTTTGCCGGACTACCGCCCTGGCCGAAGCTCGACTTCGCGCAATATGGCGCCGTCGAGCGCAAGCCGCTATCGCGGATAAAGAAGCTTTCGGGTCCGAACCTGCATCGCAACTGGGTGCAGATCCCGCACATCACCAACTACGACGAGGCCGACGTTACCTCGATCGAGGCTCTGCGCAACGAAGTCAACGCCGAACAGGCGAAGTCCGGCGGCCCCAAGTTAACGATGCTCGCGTTTCTCGTTCGCGCCTCAGTCGCGGGGTTGCAAAAGTTTCCGGAGTTCAACGCCTCGCTCGACGGCGATGAGCTGATCGTAAAGCATTACTACAACATCGGATTCGCGGCCGACACGCCCGGCGGTCTCATCGTTCCGGTCATCAGGAATGCCGACGCGAAAGGTTTGATCGAGATCGCACGCGAGGCTCAAGAGCTCGCAGGCAAGGCACGCGATGGAAAGCTTACGCTCGCGCAGATGCAGGGCGGCAGCTTCACGATCTCGTCGCTCGGCGGCATCGGAGGCACGGCCTTTACGCAGATCGTGAATGCCCCCGAGGTCGCAATCTTAGGCGCAACGCGCGCTGTAACCAAACCCGTTTGGGACGACAAGAAGTTCGTTCCGCGATTGATGCTGCCGATCTCGGTCAGCTACGATCACCGCGTGATCGACGGCGCGGGCGCCGCCCGATTCCTCGTCTACGTCGCCGAGCTGCTGGCCGACTTCCGCCGCGTCATGCTCTAAGCTGACGCGGAGTCATCTCGCGCATGACCTTTGCCAATCTCTTAAGCTTGGTTTCGACGCTAGCAATCGTCGCAGCCGGCGTTTTTGCCGGCATGCAGGTACGCCAGCTCAACAGGCAGAGGGCGAGAGACTCTGCGCTACAACTACTGCACTCGTTTCAGACCCCGGAGTTCGTCAGCGCGCTCAACATCGTCTTCGATCTGCCGGAGGGCCTGTCGAAGAAAGAGATCGAGAATCGCTTAGGGGACAAGCTAACAAACGTGTTGGTGATGTTCGGAACCTTCGAAAGCCTCGGTATCTTGATCTACCGACGCGAGATCGACATTTCGCTCGTCGAGGATTTTTGCGGCGGCGCGATCGTCGTTGCGGGTAGGCGCTTCAAGCGCTACCTCGCAGAGATGCAAGAATACAGCGGACGGCCAACTTATTACGAGTGGTTTCAGTGGTTGTTCGAACGATTTGAAGGACGGGAATCGACGACACCCGCTGTCCCGGCGTTCATCGCCTATCGCGACTGGAAACCTTAGGAAAGAAGCAGAAACCGCTTAACCCGCGCGGCGCCCTTCGTATATATGACGGTTTTTGTCATATTTACGTGCTAGGCTTCCATTAGAACGCAACGATTAATCGAAAAAGGAGTCGACGATGATCAAGGGGATCGATCTTTCCGCATATTTGGTTCGCGATCCGCAGGGGGCGATCGCTTTTTACCGGGACGTGCTCGGCATGAAGCCGACCGCGGTCGACGATGGCGGGCGTGGCGCCGAGTTTACGCTGCCCGACGGCTCGACGTTCGGCGTTTGGAGACCGGAAGAGGGCGGAAGCGGCGGCGCGATCATGTTCGCAGTCGACGATGCGAAGGCGGCGGTTACGCATTACCGGGCGCGTGGTTTGGAGTTAAGCGACGTTATGGAGTCGCCGGTCTGTTTGATGGCCTTCGGCAAAGATCCCGAAGGGAACGGCTTCATCATCCATCAGCGCAAGGCGTAGCGGCGAAGCGCGCGGCGAGCTCGGGCAACGAGCTCGTCGCGCAGCGCCGCCGGCTCGACGAGGGTGGCCGCATCCGACCATGCCAGCACTTGGAATAGCGCGACTTCTCGTCCCGGGAACGTGACGCGCACGCGCGACTCGCGCGTGCCTTGCGTAAGCACTTCCGCAGGCCAGTAGTATGCGACGCGCTCGAGTGCGTCGTTCTTCACGCGCAACGTTACGACGCAATCGGAGCTTCGCGAGACTTCGGCAAAGCGGGCCGACGATTCGGCCCAGTACCGTTCGAGATCGAAATCTTCGGGCCGCTCGAAACGCTCGGGCAGCTCGAGCGCGCTGCGAACCCGCTCGGCGCGGAAGCTGCGCAGTTCCCCATCGCAGCGCGCGACCAGATACCAGATGCCCGCCTTCGATACCAGACCCAAAGGGTCGAGCTCGCGCGTCGACGATTTTCGGTTGCGATCTTCGTACTCGATACGAAGCCTCCGGTCGTCCCAAACCGCGCGCCGCAAGGTCGTTAGCAGCGCTCGCGGCGGTTCGGGCTGATTCCACCGGCGTTGATCGAGATGGATGCGCTCGCTCGACTTATCCGCGGCACGCTGATGAACGTCGGCGAGCGCGCCGCGCAGTTTCTCGAGCGCCCGGGTTAGGCCGCCCTCGAAGCCGAGATCGGCGAGCGGGCTTGCGCCCGAGGCGAAGAGCGCCCGGACCTCTTCCTCGTTGAAGTTGGTCAGCGCGCGGCGGTAGCCGTCGGCAAGCACGATGCCGCCCGCCGGACCGCGCTCGGCGTAGATTGGAACGCCCGCCGCGCACAGCGCGTCGACGTCGCGATAGATCGTCCGCTCGGAGACCTCGAGCCGCAGGGCCAGCACGCGCGCGCTGCATTGGCGACGCGATTGAAGGAGCAGTAGCAGTGCGATGAGCCGGTCGGCCTTCACGACTCCATCAAACTACGTAAATATGACACAGCGTGTCAACTATGCTGCTGTGTCACCCTTCGACTAGCCCGCCCTGAGCGAGCGCAGCGAGTCGAAGGGCTCAGGGTGACAAATCCGCTGGGGGTGAGAAGCTGTGGTCTAGCCTCTTTTCTTGCGAAGCTGACGAAGCACATACTGCAGGATCCCGCCGTTGCGGTAATATTCGGCCTCGTTGGGCGTATCGATACGAACGCGCAGCGGAAACTCGATCGAACGGCCGCTGTGCGGATCGGTCGCCTTCGCGTGGACGCGCATCTTGGGCTCGACGCCGGCGGCAACTCCGGTGATATCGAAGATCTCTTCGCCAGTGAGCCCGTAGCTCGACGCGTCCATGCCGTCCACGTACTCCAACGGCAGCACACCCATGCCGAGCAGGTTGCTGCGGTGAATGCGTTCGAACGACTCCGCGATCACCGCCTTGATGCCGAGAAGGTACGGGCCTTTGGCCGCCCAGTCGCGTGACGAACCGGAACCGTACTCTTTACCGGCCAGCACGACCAGCGGCGTGCCCTCGGCCTTGTAGCGCATCGCCGCATCGAAGATCGATAGGCGCTCGCCGGTTGGCAGATAGGGCGTAACGCCGCCCTCGACGCCATCGGCCAACGCATTGCGCAGGCGAACGTTCGCGAAGGTTCCGCGAACCATCACTTCGTGATTGCCGCGACGCGCGCCGTACGAGTTGAACTCGCCCGGCTCGATGCTATGCTCCATCAAGTACTTCGCCGCAGGGCTACTCTTCGAGATGCTTCCGGCCGGCGAAATGTGATCGGTGGTCACCGAGTCGCCTAGCACCGCAATCGCGCGTGCAGCGCGCACGTCTTGCAGCGGCGCCGGCTCCTCCGGCATGCCGTCGAAGTACGGCGGCCGCTTCACGTACTCCGAGCGGGGATCCCAGCTGTAGCGCTCGCCGCTTGCCGAGGGGAGATTGCGCCAGTTCTCATCCCCATCGAAGACGCGCGAATACTCGTGCGCGAACATCTCCTCGCCAATGGCGCGTGCCATCGTTGCGTTGATCTCGTCGTTGCTCGGCCAAATGTCTTTCAGATACACGGGCCGGCCATCGCTGCCGCTTCCCAGCGGTTCGGTCGTCAGATCGACGTCCATCCGTCCCGCGAGCGCATACGCGACGACGAGCGGCGGCGAAGCGAGATAGTTTGCGCGCACTTGCGGATGAATGCGTCCCTCGAAGTTCCGGTTTCCGGAAAGCACGGCTGCGACGATCAAATCGCGATCCGCAATGGCCTCGCCGACGTCGCTGGACAACGGTCCGGAGTTGCCGATGCACGTCGTGCAGCCGTAACCGACGAGATTGAAGCCGAGACGGTCCAGGTACTCACGCAATCCCGCTCGCTCCAAATAATCGGTGACGACCTTGGAGCCGGGCGCAAGCGAAGTCTTGACCCACGGCTGCGTTCGCAATCCGCGTTCGACCGCGTTGCGCGCAAGCAAGCCCGCTCCGATAAGCACCGACGGATTCGAGGTATTCGTGCAACTCGTGATCGCGGCGATTACGACGGCGCCGTCGGCAACTTCGGCCGCAGTCGTCGCGATCGTCGCCGTCCCGCCGCCGCCTTCGTCTTCAAAGCGCGCGACCGCTCCGCCATTGCGCTCGCGCGCGGCGGTCCACTCTTTCATCGCCTGGCTGAAGGAGTGCTTGGCCTCGTGCAGCGCGACGCGATCCTGCGGACGGCGCGGACCGGCAAGGCTCGGCTCGACCGAAGTGAGATCGAGCATCAGCGTATCGGCAAACTCGGGATCGGGGGTTTGGTCCGTGCGGAAGAGCGACTGCGCCTTTGCGTAGGTCTCGACCAATTCTACCTGCCGTTGCGAGCGGCCGGTGAAGCGCAGATACTCCAGCGTTCGTTCGTCAATCGGAAAGATCGCGACGGTCGACCCGAACTCCGGCGACATGTTGCTGATCGTCGTTCGATCGACCACGGGCAGCGCCGAGAGTCCCGCGCCGTAAAACTCCACGAACTTTCCAACGACGCCCTTGCGCCGCAGCAGTTGAGCAACGGTCAGCACGAGGTCGGTGGCTGTGACGCCTTCGCGCAGCGCGCCATCCAATCGGAACCCGATGACCTCGGGAATCAGCATCGTTACCGGCTGATCGAGCATCGCAGCCTCGGCCTCGATGCCGCCGACGCCCCACGCCAGCACGCCGAGACCGTTGACCATCGTGGTATGCGAATCCGTACCGACGGCGGTGTCCGGATAGGCGAGCACGCTCGCCTGCGACTCGTCATCGGCGCCGAATACGACGCGCGCGAGATACTCGATGTTTACTTGGTGGACGATCCCGGTTCCGGGCGGCACGACGCGAAAGCCGCGCAGCGCGGACTGCCCCCATTTCAAAAAGGCGTATCGTTCTTGGTTGCGCTCGAACTCTAGATCGGTGTTCTTCGCCAACGAGCCGGCCGACCCGAAATAGTCGACCTGCACCGAATGATCGATCACCAGCTCGACTGGCTGCAAGGGATTGATCGCGCGCGCCTCGCCGCCCATCTGGGCCATGGCGTCGCGCATCGCTGCGAGGTCCACGACGCACGGCACACCCGTAAAATCCTGCAGCAGCACGCGCGCCGGCGTGAACGCGATCTCCCGCTCGCGACGGGAGTGGCCGTCGTACCGCGCCAGCGCCTCGATATGCTCGCGCGTCACGGTGCGTCCGTCTTCGCAGCGGAGCAAGTTTTCCAACAATATCTTCAATGAGAAAGGCAGGCGCGCGAGCTTCCCGATGCCGGCACGCTCGAGGGCGTCGAGGCGGAAGTAGGAATACGAACGATCGCCCGCGCGCAGCGTGTCGAGCGCCTTGAAGCTATTGGGGTGATTCATCGATCAATCGTACTTTGGGATCGCCGCGGGTGTAGCCTTCGATCGTCAGCTTTGCGTCGCCCGTAAGCAGCCGCCAGAGCGGGTCGGCAACCAGCGCCAGGCGCCACGGCGCAAGTGCCAACGCGCGTTCGAAGCTCGCCCGATCGCCCGGGATTTCGCGCGCCAAACGTTCGAGCGCGGCGCGCGGCACCAGCAGGCTGGCGGGAAGCTCTGCAGCGCGCGCAATCTCCGCGATAGCCGCACCGAGCAACGAGACGAGGGCGTCCCGTGACGGCGCGCCGGAACGCGTCGGACGTTGCGGAAGCTCGTCCTCCGAAAGCGCCTGACCGCGCGCCACGGCCTCCAAAATCGAAGGCCCGAGCTGTCGCTTCATGCCCGCATCGAATCGCCGCAGCTGCGCGAAATCGTCGGACTTCACCGGTTTTATCGTCGCCAATCCGGCAACGACGTCATCGGGAAGCACGTACCGCACCGGCAGATCGCGCTCGCGCGCGACAGCATCGCGCAGTTTCACGAGCTCGCTTAGAATTCCGAGTTCGCGCCGGCTCATGCGCATCGCTCCGGGAATCCGCAGATACGCGCGACGTTCGTCTCTGCGATACCGCTCGATATCGCCCAGCTCCGCGCACTCCTCGTAGACCCATTCGTAGCGCCCCTTCTGCTCCAAGCGCGGACGCAGCACGTCGTACGCGGGCAGCAGATGCACGACGTCGTCCACGAGGTACTCGATCTGCCGCTCGGAGAACGGACGCGCCGACCAGTCGCTCACCGTTTGCGATTTTGCCAATCGGATGCCGGAAAGACTGCGCACCAGATCGGCCAGCGAGATTTGCATCCCGTATCCAAGAAACGAGGCCCCGATCTGCGTATCGAAGACGCGCGGCGGCACGAGGTCGTAGCGATCGGCGAAGATTTTCAAATCCGCCGAGAGCGCGTGCCCCACGACCGTGGTCTGCGTCAGCGCCAGCACGAGATCTTGCAGGTTTGGCAAGGCCAACGCATCGACGATGGCGGCATCGTCATCGAAGGCCAGCTGCACGACCATGAGCCGCGGCGAGTAGGTGCGCTCGGCGTGAAACTCGGTATCCAGCGCGACGCGCCCGGCCTCGCGCACGCGCGCGCAGAGGCGCTCGAGTGCGGATGGATCGGCGACGATCGACGGGGTCACGGCGGCGGCGACTCGTTCCAGTGCGTGCGAAAATGAAAGTGCGGACAACGGTGCGTCATGCAGTAGCGGTGCGCGTAGCCGCGCGCCCGCGACTCATATCCGTGCACTGCAACGGTCACGCGATCGCCGAAGATGGTCAGCAGGGCGCAGACCGGAATTGCGATGGCGCACATGGTCCAGACATGCACCCAGACGGGGACGCGAAAGGCCGCGGCCGTCGCAGTCGCAACGGTTCCACCGAAGCCCGGAATGATTCGCACGGCGAGCAAGAAGGCAGGAGAACCGACCGGAAAGCGTTTCACCCAAGCGGGCAACCGCTCCAGCGAGTCCTGCAGGTTGAAGAGGTTCGAGGCGTGCCGGTTGATCCAATAGCCGAGCAGCGCCGCAAAGACTAAACCCGCCGCGTCGACGGCCGTTCCGCGAATCGGTCCGAATATGGCGCCGTTCATAATGGCAAGCGCATCGGTCACCGAGAACGGCGCCGAGGCAACCAACGCGAAGATCGCAATCCCCATCGGATAGGCGAGGGGCCCGATGATCCGAATCTCGTGCTCGACGTGCGGCTGGTAGCGGATGACCAAGAACGCCACAATAAAGGAACCAGCCAGCAGCGCGACGGCGCCGGCGCACCGGAGGAAGCGAATCAAGCGATGATCGTACGGGGAATAATCACGGTACTATGCGGTGTTGGGCTCTACACCTCGCTTTTCATGCTTGCGAAGAGCGGCCGCGCGGCGCGCGGCGAGCTCGCGGGTCCCAGCGTCGTCAAATCGCCTCGCGCACGCCTTTTCGGCGTCCCTAACTCGTTGCTAGGCGTGCTTTACTACCCGGCGGTGGCGGTTAGCGTCTGGTTCGTTCGCGCTCCGGCAACGGCGATCGTAGTGCTCCTCGCGGTCTTCTTTGCCGGGGCAATCTCGGTCGTGCTGGCCTACTCGTTGCTCTTCGTCACCCGGCGGCCGTGTCCGTACTGCTGGACTTCGCACGCCGTGAACTGGGGCTTATTGCTCCTTTGCGGCTGGTTATTCGTGCCGGAGATATTGAGTAGCGGAATCTGATTTGGTAAAATCGTGCCTCTGGTCAGGACGGCGCGAACTGCCGCCGAAACCGCCCGAGAGCGAGTGCCGGATAATGTGGCGGTAGTTCTGCTTTCCGGCAACGGCAGATTTAGAGGGTGGCGCGAGCGCGCCACCCTTCTGCTTTATAGCTTAGAAATGTCCTCGATCATAGAGCGGTAGGTTGGGTCGCTGGTTGGGTGTGTGGTAAACCATGCAGCCAGCATCTCGGCGGCGACGGCAGGCGAGGTCGCGCGAATACTGAGGCAGAGCACGTTGGCGTCGTTCCACTCGCGTGCCCCGCGTGCCGTCTCGGCGTCACCGCAGAGCGCGGCGCGAATGCCGGGCACCTTGTTGGCCGCAATGCTCACCCCGGTGCCGGTCCAGCAGCACAGCACGCCGAAGTCGGCTTCCCCCTCGGCGACCGCCTCGCCGACGGTTCGCCCAACCGAGGGCCATGCGTCCTGTGCGCCGGGCGCCAAGGCGCCCAACCGGCGCACCTCGTGAGCGTGGTCGCGAAGCCACCGCTCGACCGCCTCCGGAAGCTCGCCTGTCATGTCGCTGCCCAGTGCTATTCGCATAGAGAGGTTTTCGCCGCGGCCTGGCCGGAGGCTATCCTCCCGTGAACAATATGCGCTTGGCGGCGACGGTCATCTTGGCGCGCTCGCCGCTCGAGGTCTATCTCACGCGTCGCAGCGCGCGAAGCGCCTTTGCACCGGATGCCTTCGTCTTCCCCGGTGGCACGCTCGAGCCGCAGGACGCGTCGCCCCAGATGTTCGCGCGAACGATCGGGCTCGAGACGGAGCGGCTGGCCGCCGAGTTTCGCGCGACCGTTCCCGTCGCGCTGGCGAGCAGCGAGGCCGCGATCGGCGAAGCTGCGGCACGCGCGCTGTTGGTCGCCGCGATCCGCGAGCTTTTCGAGGAGGCCGGCGTGCTGCTCGCTCGCGGCCCTGCCGAGAGCCCGCTCTCGAATGTAGATTGGGAAGACGTCGCGGCGCAGCGGATTGCCCTGCGCCAAGGCAAGCTAACTTTCGCAGATTTTTTGCAGAGCCGCGGCTGGTTCGCGGACGCGCGCGCCCTGACGCTCTTTTCGCATTGGATCACGCCCGCGAGCGAGCCACGCCGCTACAATACGCATTTCTTCTTTGCGGTCGCGCCGCCGAACCAAGCGGCTGCGGCCGACGCAGATGAAACGCACGACGGCATCTGGATCGCTCCGGCGCGCGCGTTGGAACTTCAGCGCGCGGGTGAGCTGCATCTCGTCTATCCGACGATCAAACATCTCGAGCGTCTTCGCGCCTTCGATTCGGTCAACGAGGCGCTGCGTTACGCGCGCAGCAAACCGGTGCTCACGATCATGCCGGCCGATCGCGGCGATACCTTTGCGATTCCGCCCGCGCTGGAAAACGTATGGTAACGCTCGTCCGAGCCCCTAATCCGTCGCCCATGACGCTGACGGGCACGAACTCGTACGTGATCGATTGCGGAGACGGTACGGCGCTGGTCATCGATCCCGGGCCGCCCATCGAGCGTCATATCGCCGCGCTCGTCGACACGGCCGCCTCGCAGGAGCGCTCGATTACGCGCATCGTGCTCACGCACGGCCACGGCGACCACGCCTCGGGCGCCGAGGCGCTGCGGGCCGCAACCCGCGCCCGCGTCTACGCGCATCCCAAGAGCACGGTGGCGCACGACATCGATCTTCCGCTGGAAGGTACCCTCGAGGCCGGCTCGATTCGCTTACGGACGATTGACGCGCCGGGTCACACCTTCGACCACGCGATCTTTTATCTGCCGGCAGAGCGGGCGCTCTTCACCGGCGACACGATTCTCGGCGAGGGAACGACGCTGATTGCGCCGCCGGGGGGCGCCATGCGGCCGTATCAACGCACGCTGCAACGCTTGGCCGACGAGTTTTCGGAGGCGCGCACGATCTACGGCGGGCATGGACCGATCGTGCACGACGCGCAGGCGAAGATCGCCGAATACATCGCGCACCGCCAAATGCGCGAAGAACAGATTCTCGACGGCCTGCGCCGCGGCGACCGGACGATTCCGCAGTTGGTACGCCGCATCTACTCCCCCGCGCAGAGCGCGCTCTGGGGCGCTATGGCAAGGCAGATCCTCGCGCATCTGTTAGCGCTGCAAAGCGAGGGCCGCATCGTCACGCGCCGGCTCGACCGGCCATTGACCCAAGACGAGTACACCATGCTCAACCCGGATCTCCGAGCGCTCGTCGGACCCGATGAGGCAGCGGCGCTCGAGGCTGAGCTGGGCACGGAAGTACGCATCGAGTCGCTCGACGAATACCAGACCACATGAACACAGACGCGCGCCGGCTCTTAGCACTGGCGTTCGCGCTCGCGTTAGCCTCTTGCGGACGTCTCGGAGCGCCCACGCTTCCTCCGCTCGGTAACGACAGCGCGGCGAATGCGTCGTGTTACGTTACGAAGCAAGACCCCACGACGGTGAGCGCGACGATCACCTTTTACGGATGGCCCGACAACTCGCCCCCGGGCAACGGCATCGCCCACGGCGTCATTCACAAACATGCAGGCGGCGACGGCACCTACTGCAATCCCACGACCTTCGCCACCGAGCGTGCGAACAACAAGAATATTCCGTACGGCATCAAGATCTACGTGCCGTTTATCAAGCAGTACTTCATCCGCGAAGATCTCTGTGCGGCCTCAGGCCCGCATAAAGGCAGCGGCAGCAACGGCTGCAAAGGACTCTGGTTCGATCTCTGGGTCGGCGGGAACGGGAAGTCCAAGCCCCATTACGTGTTCAAGTGCGAACGCGAGCTGACGCCGAACGGCAAAGTAGACGTAATTCTCTATCCAAAAGACGGCGAGCCGGTCGCCCATTCGGGCCCGATCTATCGCAACTCGCCACCGCCCGACGGGAGCTGTGATGGAAAAAGCCTTTAGCTGCTTTTGCAGGCCGCATTACCGTGTACGCTGCGGGCTCAAACGGTAACATACGCATCTAGGAACACGGACGGCCGGGATTAAGCGGGCCGCTCGCATCGGTGGTGGTCCGCGCTCGACGCTTGAGGCGCCCGTCGCGAGGCGGAGGGAGCAAAGGGCCCGAACGCAGGCACCGATGCCCGTCGTCTCTCGCTCGCTCGTCGCGTTGGTGATCGCCGCTGCCGCCGCCGCGGCTGTGGTGGCCCACGGAACGATCGACATCATTGCCGACTATCTGGTCGCGCACGCGAGCTATGACGACGTGTCCAGTCACGACTCGCGCGGGCTTGTCGTCGCGCTCGCCGCGCTGTTCGCTGGTGTGGTCGCGCTGCGCGGTCTGCGGCTTTGCTGCGACGCGGCGGCTCATCGCACGCTTGCGTCGTCACCGGCACCGGGTTGGCGCAGCGCGCCGCTCTTCGTGGGCGCCACGATGGTGCTAGCGTCGATAGCCGTTCCGGCGATGGAACTGTTCGACTCGCGACTGGCCGGAACGACGCTTGCCGGCCTCGACGATGCGTTTGGCGGGTCGGTGCTCCTCGGGTTGGGCACGACGTTCGCATGCGCCGCCGCCATCGCGATCGCGGTGTTCTCCTTCGCGCGCTGGATTCTTTCGCATCGCGATCGTATCATTGCCGCGATTGTCGGCATCGTCCGTTTCCGTTCACACGCGGGTAGTGGCCCGCAGCGGTCGCGCATGTTCGCCGACGCTCCGATCTGCCCGCGCAGGCTCTCCGCGCTGCGGCGTGGCAAGCGCGCCCCTCCCCGTGATGCCCTTCGCTATCCCAAAACGCTACGCTTCACATTGCGAGGGCATCTATGCTTCCTGTACTCATCGCGGCGTGCTGCCTTGTCGGCGGCAACGTCCATACCCCCGCCGGCGCTCCTATCGCGCAGGCGCAACTGACCTTTCGCGGTCCGAAATCGACAACGGCACTGACCGATGCGAAAGGCGCCTTCTCGGTCGTCGTACCGGCCGGCAGATATGATCTGACGGTCGTTGCTAAAGGCTATGCCGATGTCCACGTCAATACCGGCGAGCTGACCGACGGGGCAAGTATTTCGGTGATTCTGGAGCCCAGCGACACGCCCAAGCTGCGTACAATCGGCCAGGTGACGGTCAACGGCGGCTTTACGCTCGATCGCAGCGTCATACCCGAGGTGGATGTCTCGCGCGCGCAAATGGATGCGCTTGGATACTCGCAAGCGTACGAGGCGCTCGAACAGGTTCCGTCGGTGGTGCTTCAGCATCCCGATTCGGGTGCCCCAACTGCACCGATGGTCGTTTCGCTGCGCGGTCCGGATCCATCGGAAGCGATGGTCACCCTCGACGGTCAGCAGCTGAACGACGGCAACACCGGTGACGTTGATATCTCCGAGTTTGCCGTCCCGGCCTTCAACAGCATCAACGTGACCGAGGGTTTGGGTCCGACCGATTTGGAAGGCAGCAACACGTTCGGCGGCGCAGTCAATTTCGTTTCGCTGCGGCCGACGCAGCAAGAGCACTTCGCCCTTTCGAGTTCCGTCGGTTCGTTCGACACGACGCAGACGTGGGCCAACGCGACCGGCACGATCGGTAAGCTCGGATACGCACTGGCCGGCGATGATTTCCAGCAAGGCGGTCAAGTCAACGAGAGCACTTTGGTTGTGCCGTTTAACAATACGCCGATCTACTGCGGGCCGTCTTCCAGTAGTGGCCCCGTTCCAAACTGTCCAACCCGCGTGCATCTCGGGTCGTCGATCGCGGCAATGTTGGGGCTCGTAAACCTCGATTATAGTTTCTCGCAGCGCTCAGACGTAGGCTTCCGTATTTTTACGCTCGGCAACAACCGGGATGAATCGAGTGCCGTCAACGGAATCGCCGGAAACCCGACCTGCGTGTTCAGTGGCCCCGGTGCGGCTTGCGACTTTTCCCAGACGAAAGGCGAGCCTAACGAAGTTGCCAATCCGGTGTACGGCGACAACGTCGGCGCCGGCAGTGCGACGTTTTCGCAGAGCATTCGGGCATACGACGCATATTCGCGTACACCGCTGGGAGCCGGAACGCTCTCCGCAAGCTTCTTCGCCGACGACGATAACATCGATTTCCAAGGCGGCTCCGTCTCGCCGTACGACGTTCAACACGTCGACACGCGATACAGCGAGGGCTTGCAGTGGGGCCGAACGTTCGACGAGAGCGACTTCTCGTTCGGTGGCTACGCGCGTCAGGAGTCGCTTGCCGGGCCCAGCATCATCAACTTTGCGGGCCAGCCGATCACGCTCTCTCAGAGCATCGACTCGTATTTCTTTCGCGGATCTCAACAGTTCGGGCGTCTAAGGCTTTCGGGCGGCCTCTACGACGCACAGTATTCGTCCTTCGGCAACGACTTAAACTGGCGGCTAGGCCTGAGCCAAGACATTGGCTCGTCGAGCGACGTTCGCTTTTCCGTAGGAACAGGATTCCGGGCACCGTTGCTTTACGAGCGCTACTTCCAACCGGGCGGTCAGACCCCGCCGGATCAAAACTGCGTCATCTTCAACGGCAATCCGAACGAGCGGCCGGAGCATGCAACAGAGTACGAGTTCGGCTTCTCCCACCTTTTTTCGGGCACCTCGAACCTCGACGTTAGCGTTTACCGCTCTAATCTCCGCGACACCATCGAGAACTACTATCCGGGCGGTGGCGCGAAGAGTTTTTGTGACACGCCGTTGGGATACGCGTACGAAATACCGATCAACATCGGCAACGCCGTCTATGAGGGGGCGGAGGCGCGCTACAAGCAGTTCTTCCCGCGAGCGAACGTCACAGCTACCTTCTCGTACGGCCTCAACGTCGCTTACCCGTACGCACTCGGCCCGAACGTTTCGAACCCAACCTCGGGCGGCACGCTGGTTGACTACCAACAGTTTCTTGGCGTTCCACAACAACAGGGGTCCGCGGTCTTCACCTGGGCGCAAAGGGGTTGGCATGCGTCAACGGCGTTTACCTTTGCGGGTAGGAACAACACGCTTAACCAGCCGCCCTACACGCTGATCGATGCGGCGGTGGGCAAGACTTTCGGACACGTTGATTTGACGATTGCCGCGACGAATATCTTCAACGCCGTTTCCGGCCCATTCACGCTCTACGATGCGGGCGTGCCATATCGCGGGCTCTACCCTGGTGCTGGCGGAAGCCAATACCTTGCTGACCTTCCAACCAATGGGCTCTTCGTCCAGCCCGCGTCGGTGAAGTTCATCGTTACCTTGCACGTATAGTCGTGTTAAGTACTTGATTCGCACGATATGTGAAGTTATGTTGGCGGTTTTCGGCCTTCCTCGATGCGCCAGCAGCAGCCGTACGGGATGGGAGCCAGAGCAGCAAAGACCGGCGATCAACCTCTAGCGCGTTACTCGACGCGATACCGAGCGACCCGCTCGCGCCAGGCATCGTACCGATCGCGGCCGCCGCGATCGACGAACCACGTCTCGGCTTGATGGTAGAGCTTTTCGAAATTCTCCCACATCCGAGGATGGATCGTGCGCCGCTGGATCTCCACAACTGGGGCGAGGTGCTCCCAGGCCACCAAGATCGGCACGGCGGCCATATTGACGATCACTTCACGATCGAGTAGACCTTCTTGCACGTGGCAGCCGACCGTCTCGAAGGTCCTTAACACAAACTGCTCGTGATGAACCGTGCTGGGATTTCGCGTCCAGATGATGCCGAGTTCTACCTCCTTTCGAAAGACGGGGTCTTCGAGGAATTCGGGCAGCTGCGTTGCGACGAAGTGACGCGCCTCGACGTATGCGGGGCTGCTCAGGTCGCCGAAAATCTTCAGGGCGCCGTCGAGTTGCGTCGCACGCCGGAGTTGTTCGAGCTGGACGCGCGTCAGCTTAAGTTGATGGAAGCCGAAGAGCGCGGTAACGGCGACCACAACCGCGGTCAGTACCGTACCCAGGGCAGAAACGGCGTTCCAGTCGAGACTTGTAGCCATGAGCCCAAGCTATTTAGCCCATGCCGTTCGGGGTTCCCCGGCGCTCGGAGAGGGGGGCCTCGTTTTGAAAGCCTTTAGCCCCCATGCCCCCACAGCAGCCGTACCGTAGCACCGTTTGAATTACTTGCACCTGCACGCGATCGCAAGACGCCCGGCGGCGCCTGGGCGGCTAGGTTGCGCCTAATCTATTCGCAGCACGATTTTTCCGAACTGATCGCTGGCCGAAAGATGCTCCAGCGCTTGCGCGGCGTCGCGAAGCGGAAAGACGCGGTCGATTACGGGGCGAAGGCTGCCGCTGAAAAGCTCGAGCATTGCGGCGAAGTCTTGCGGACTGCCCATCGAGGTTCCCAAGATCGTGACGTGCTTCCAAAAGAGCGCAAACGGCTTGATCGTTGCGTCGCCGGCCGTTCCACCATAGACGACGATGCGGCCGCCGGGGCGAATCGCGTCGAGCGCTTGCGCAAGCGTCGAGCCCCCCGACGAATCGATGATGCAGTCGATCGGACCAGCCGCACGCGCGAGCTTGCTCCAATCCGGCGTGCTCTTATAGTTGATCGTAACGTCGGCGCCAAGTGCGCGGGCCCGTTCGAGCTTTTCGTCGCTGCTCGAAGTCACGATCGCGCGCGCGCCGGCGTGCTTCGCGAAGAGCAGCACGAACGTTTGGACGCCGCCGCCGATGCCCGTGATGAGGACCGTCTCGCCGGCACGCAGCGCGCCGCGGGTAAAGATCGCACGGTACGCGGTAAGGCCTGCGAGCGGAATCGCCGCCGCCTCCTCCATCGAAAGCCCATCCGGCTTGCGGTAGATATTCTCCGCCGGAACCACGACGTAGCCCGCAAACGTCCCGTCGCGCGGCATTCCCAGAATCGTTGAAGCCGCTGCGTCCCACACGCGTGCGTCGTCGCCCCAATGCAGCATTGGGTTAATGACGACCGCCTCGCCATCGACCTCGCCGGCGCCGTCGGAACCGAGCGTCACGGGCAATCGAATCTTCGGATAGAGTCCTTGTGTGATGAAGAGATCGCGCCGGTTGAGCGCGGCTGCATGAATCCGCACCAAGACTTCGCCCTCGCCAGGCTGCGGAATGGGAGCCTCGTCAATGCGAAGATCCGATGGACCGCCGAGCGCGTGAAGACGCGCGGCCGGCATCACGCCGGTCATTTGTGCAGCGCGACGATCATAGCATAGCTGCCGAGCGGCGTGCCGCTCGGCGCGTGGACCGCGCCGCTTAGCGGCAGCACGCGGCAATCGGCATCGGCAGCATAGCCCCGCTCGCTTCGCACGCAGCCAGGCCTTCTCCCGCGATGCGCCGTACATCGGGCTGATGAACAAACGAGCGCGGACGCTGCGCGCAATCTTCCGCGGCCTCGCGCGAGTGCAGCGCACCTTCACCATCGAGATCGGCCCGCTGCGTGCCCGCGGCATTCCCGCCGTCCTACTCGGCGTCGGCGGCATCGTGCTTGCCAGCGGCATCACAGCCGCACTCGCCAAGGGAGCGCCTCGTCTTCCAGAAACGCTCGGCGAGGCGCGCAAACTCGCCGAGGCGGTCAGCGGCAACACGCCGCGTCTGAAGTCGTGATCGACGACGACGGCTTGGCTTTGCTCATCCGCGACAAGCTGCCGGATGCGCAGATCAGCGTTGCCGATCGAACGGGAACGATGGATCACTTCAACGTCACGGTGCGCTCGCAAGCGTTCAAAGACAAGACGTTGATCCAGCAGCATCAACTCGTCTACGCGGCGCTTAAGGCCGCGCTTGCGGACGGACGGATTCACGCCGTCGAGCTCACGACCCTCGCCGCCGACAACTAAGGAGCAACGATGTCCGAGAATTTGAAGGAAGAGATCGCGCGCGAGATTGCAAGCACGCCGGTCCTCGTCTACGGAAAAGGCACCAAGAGCGCGCCCCGCTGCGGCTTCACGCTGGAGACCATCGAGTTTTTCAATCGCTTCGGCTATCCGTTCGAAGTGATCGACGTCTTAGAGAATATGCCAAAGCGCGAAGCGCTCTCCGAGATGACCGACTGGCCGACACTTCCGAAGGTCTTCATCAACGGAAAGTTTTGCGGCGATACCGATATCCTCGAACCCATGGCGGCCAGCGGCGAACTCAAGACCGCGCTCGAGGAGGCCTTCGGCGGCGCACCGCCGCCCCCAAAAGCGACCATCAATCTCCATTAGCTCGGGCAGTCCACCGGTGTTCGCGACCGTCATCTCGCCGCAGGCCCTCAACGCGCGGCTCGGCGCGCCGAATCTCGTCGTCCTCGATTGCCGTCACTCGTTGGCCGATTTTGCGCTCGGCCGGCGGCTCTATGAGGAGTCGCACGTGCCCGGCGCCTTCTTCGCGGGGGTCGAAGAGGATCTAGCGGGTCCCAAGACCGGCACGAACGGTCGCCATCCGTTACCCGATCCGCAAGCCTTTGCGCGTCTGCTGCGCTCGTTCGGCGTTGACGATGCGACGCAGATCGTCGCCTACGATGCAGGCGCCGATATGTTTGCAGCGCGGCTGTGGTTTCTCTGCCGCTGGATCGGCCACGACGCAACCGCCGTGCTCGACGGCGGCTTTGTCGCGTGGATCACACACGGATATCCCGTAACGGCCGCGCCGTCAAAGGCGGCACGTCAGGGACAACTCACGCTTGCGCTACGTCCCGAGTTGGTGGTCGACGCAGATTTCGTACTGCGCAACCTGGAGAGTGACGCGACGCAGTTGCTTGACGCGCGCGCCGCGGAGCGGTACAAGGGCGAGGTCGAGCCGATCGATTCCGTTGGCGGGCACATTCCGGGCGCGAAAAACCGCTGGTTCAAAGAGAACTTCGAAGACGACGGCCGGCTGAAATCACCAGAGCGTTTGCGGGAAGAGTTCGCCCGAGCCGGTTTCGACCCGAAGCGCACGATCCATCAATGCGGTTCAGGCGTCTCGTCGGCCGTTAACTATCTCGCGATGGTGCACGCCGGGCTCGACGGCTCGCGCATCTACAACGGCTCGTGGAGCGAGTGGGTCGCCGATCCTTCGCGCCCGGTCGCTCGGGGCGCGGCGGACTAGGGGCGCTTAACCGGCGGCGGAACGGCGAAGGGCTTCGCGACGCTGCCGGCGGGCGAGGCCTTCAGGCGCGCGAGATCCTCGGGCGTCGGCATCTGCGGAAAATCGCGGCAGCTTTCTACGAAGCAGAAGAAGCCGAACGGCATGTCGCCGCGATTCACGAACTGATGCAGTTCGAGCGGCCCGACGTAGACGACGTCGTTTGGTTCCAGCTCGGTTACCTCATCGCCGATCACGGCGTAGCCCAAGCCCGTCCGCACCACGACGTAGTGTTCGTGCACGTGTTTTTCCAAACGCGACGCTGCGCCGGGTTGCACCTCGAAGTAGCGCAGCTCCATTTTGGGCCCGGGCTCGCTTGGGTCGTTCTTTCGGCTGCCCACGATGGTATGGCGCGCCACGCCGGTTCCGGTCGCTTCGGCGGTATAGCCGGTGGCCTCGACGCCCTTCCAACCATGCGGTGCGGCGCGAACGACTCGTTGCTGCATGGTTCCCTACGATAGCATATCGGAACTCGGTCAGCCAGGGCATACCGCGTCTCCCTCGAAAAACGCCGTAAATGCCTAGGATCTCCCTTGCGCTGCGCTACGCCGCGTCTCTTTGCGTACTCGCCTGCGCGCTTTCCGGCTGCGCGGCAATTCCGCAAGCAGGTTCGCTCGCACCCGCGCAGCGACCAGCGGCAACCGCGCGCAATGCTGCGTCAAACGACCTCCTATACATCGGCGGAAAAAAAACGATCGAAGTTTATACGTATCCGGACGGCGTCTACAACAACACCATTACGGCGCCGGCCTCCATCCAGTCGATGTGCTCGGATGCGCAGGGCGATGTCTTCCTCGCCGCCATGTCGCGGCACAGGGGCGGCTCGACAGGAAACGTCTACGAGTACGCGCACGGCGGAACCTCGCTCGTTGCGACGCTCGACCTGCCGAGGCATGAGATTCCGGTCAACTGTTCGAGCGATCCGACGACGGGCAACTTGGCCGTCACCAGTTACAACGTTGAGGACTTCGCGCCATTCGTCGAGATCTACGCGAACGCCGGCGGCAAGCCGCAACGCCTGCAGAGCAACGCGCTCGGCGCGAATCCACAGCCGGCGTACGACGGCGACGGAAATCTCTTCGTAACGAGCGGCGGCAACCTCGGCGTCGTACTGCCGAAAGGCAAGCAGACCCTCCAAGAGATCAAGCTAAATCAGACGCTCGGCGGCGTCGCCCACGCGCAGTGGGACGGAAAGTATTTTGCGTTGCAGTCGTTCCAGTCGACGAAGCATCAACTCGAGCACACGCTCGTGCGCGTCTATCGTGTGAAGATCTCCGGCTCCTCCGGAGAGATAGTCTCGTTCAGCCAGTTCGCCAAGTGGCGTTTGAAAGGCGCCGGTCAGTCGTGGATTCAGAAGGGCACGCTCGTTGCGACGCCGCAAAGCGACACCCGCTTCTTCAAGTATCCGGCCGGTGGGAATCCCTTCATGGCTCTAACACATGCCAAGCCGATGCCGGCGGTGACGGTCAGCATCGCTCGGTAATGCGCCGCTACTGGCTGCTAAAAACCGAGCCCAGCGCGTATTCCTTCGAACAGCTCCGCCGCGACGGGAGTACGCCGTGGACCGGCGTCCGCAACTTTCAAGCGCGTAACAACATGATGGAGATGCGTCTGGGCGATCTGGGGCTTTTCTACCATTCGAGCGTCGCGCAGCCGGCGGCAGTCGGCGTCTGCGAGGTCGTCAAGACGGCCTATCCCGACTTCACGCAGTTCGATCGCAACAGCGACTACTTCGATGGCCGTACCAAACCGGATAAGCCGCTCTGGTTCATGGTTGACGTCGCATTCAAAGAGGGGTTCGAGTACCCCGTAACGCTCGCGCGTATGCGCGCCGAACCGAGGCTCGTGGGGATGCCGCTATTGCGGCGCGGGCAACGGCTCTCGGTTCAACCGGTGATGCCGCACGAGTGGAAGATCGTGCTGGAGCTTTCGGAAAAGCCGGTTTAACCGAGTCCTTGCGCCTGGGCGAGAAAGATGCGCTGTGCGTCGATCGGCATCTCACCTGGCCCGGGCGCGCGCCGAACGTACGCGCCGTCCCTGCGCAACTCGCGGCTCTTGACGTTGTCGGCCAGCAAGACCATCAGCGTTTGGGAGGCCAGCGTCTCGGCCATCACCGGGTCGAGAACGGGAACCGCCAGCTCGACCCGCCGGTCGAGGTTGCGCCCCATCCAATCGGCGCTCGCGATGTGCGTCTCCAGCTCGCCGCCGTTTTCGAAGACGAAGATGCGCGAATGCTCGAGAAAGCGCCCGACGATGCTGCGAACCTGGATGTTCTCGCTGACCCCCGGAACGCCGGGGCGCAGCACGCACATGCCGCGCACGAGCAGCTCGATCGGAACGCCCGCCTGCGAGGCGCGATAGAGGGCGCGAACGACGTCGCCTTCGGTAATCGCGTTGATCTTCGCGCGGATGCCGGCGGGACGGCCGGCACGCGCGTGCTCCGTCTCACGGTCGATGCGGGCGATCAGCTCGCGGTGGAACGTCACCGGGGCGACCCACAGATCCTCGTAATCGGTAACCTTCGAGAAGCCGGTCAGCGCGTTGAAGAGCTGCGCGTCGTCCGTGCCGAGCTCGGGCCGGCATGTAAAAAGGCTTAAGTCGGTATAGAGCCGCGCCGTCTTTTCGTTGTAGTTTCCGGTTCCGAAGTGCATGTAGCGCCGCAGGCCGTCTTCGTCTTCACGCACGACCAGGAGCGTCTTGGCGTGCACTTTTTGATTGGCGAAGCCGTAGACGACGTGGGCCCCGGCACGCTCCAGCCGCTTGGCCCATTCGATGTTGTTCTCCTCATCGAATCGCGCCTTGAGCTCGATCACGACGGCCACCTGTTTCTCGTTCTCCGCGGCGGTCAAGAGCGCGCGAACGATCGGCGAGTTCTTACCGGAAGTGCGATAGAGTGTGGCTTTAATGGCGAGGACCTTCGGATCTTCAGCGGCCTGCTGCAAGAACTGAATCACCGGATCGAACGACTCGTAGGGGTGGTGCAGCAGAATGTCGCCGTCTCGAATCTGGGCGAAGATGTCGGTGACCCCGATCAAACGCTTGGGAATTGCCGGCATGAACGGCTTGACGCGCAAATGCTCGTAGCCTGGAAGATTGGCGATCTGCCAAAGGTCGCTCAGCGCCATCAAGCCGTCGATCTCGTAACAGTCCACAGGTTCGAGCTCCAGCGAGCTGCAGAGAAGATCGCGCATATAATCGGGCATGCCGCGCTCGACCTCGAGGCGCACCGGCTCGCCGAATCGCCGCCGGCGTAACTCGGACTCGATCGCGCGTAAGAGATCGTCGGCCTCGTCTTCTTGCAGATCGAGGTCGGCGTCGCGCGTCACGCGGAAGAGATACGAATCGCGCACGTGCATCCCCGGGAAGAGTCCGTCGAGATGGTGCGCGATCAGATCCTCGAGCAGCACGAAACGCCGCGCGGTTCCTCCCTCGACGGGAACGAACCGTGACAGCGTCGGCGGAATCTTCACGCGCGCGAAGTGCAGCTCGACGCCATCGGCCGTTGCCTCTTCAAGCTCGACCGCCAATGAGAGCGAGAGATTCGAAATGTAGGGGAACGGGTGCCCGCTATCGACGGCCAGCGGCGTCAGCACCGGGAAGACGGTTTCGTCGAAGGTGCGCTCGAGGGCGGCCTGCGTCTCCTCGCCGAGTTCGGAGACGCGTAACAGCACGATCCCCTCGCGTTCGAGCGCCGGCAAGAGCTCGTCGTTGAGCAAGCGCATCTGCAGCGGAAGCGAGCGGCGCAGGCGTTGCGAGATGGCGGCAAGGTGCTCGGTGGGTGTGCGTCCATCGTCCGAACGGCGGACGACCTGCGCTTCGATCTGTTGCTTGATCGCGGCGACGCGGATCATGAAGAACTCGTCGAGATTCGTCCCGTAGATCGCGACGAACTTCAGGCGCTCGAAGAGCGGATTGTGCGGATCGAGCGCCTCTTCCAAGACGCGCTCGTTGAACTCCAGCCACGACAGCTCGCGGCTGATGTACAGCGAGGGATCGTCGAGGGTTGTGGCCGGAATCGCCTGTACGGCGCGGGGCTGCGTTATCACTGAGACCCTAGTGCTTGGCGGTCGGGGCCGGGTTTCGCCTCCCAATCGGCTAAAAACGGGCGCGTGGCCGATCTGTACGCGCACGCCGTCCAACACCTCGCCCTTGCGTTTTGGGCCCTCGCCTTGGCGGCAATGGTCGGTCTGCCGCTCGGCGTCGTCGCCGCGGAGTATGCTTGGCTGCGCGGCGCCGTGCTCGCGCTGGCGGGCATCGGCCGGACGCTGCCGAGCTTGGCGGTCTTGATGCTCCTGCTGCCTGCTCTGGGCGTCGGCACCACGCCCGCGATCGTCGCGCTCGCGCTGCTGGCGATTCCGCCGCTGGTCATCAGCGTCGACCTCGGGATTCGAGGCGTCTCTCCCGGTGCGCTCGATGCCGCTACGGGGATGGGGATGATGCCGCTGCAGCGCTTTGTGCGCGTCATCGTGCCGCTGGCACTCCCGATCTCGTTCGTCGGCCTGCGCACGGCGACGACCGAGACGATCGCGAGCGCGACCTTAGCAACCTTCATCGGCGCGGGCGGACTCGGCGACGAGATCGTGCGCGGACTGCAAACCGGTGACGCGCCACTACTCTTCGCCTCCGCCGTGCTGGTGGCCGCGCTCGCATTGAGCGCCGATCTCCTTCTGAGCGCGACCGGACGGCTCTTAGCGGAGCGGTCATGAGGCTCTCGCGCGCTCGCGCGCTGGCCGTACTCGCCGCAGCGCCGATGCTCGCGCGCTGCGCTTTCGATCGAGCGCAGGTCCGCGTAGGCTCCAAGAACTTCACCGAGTCCTTTCTCATCGCCGAGATATACGCACAAGCTTTGGAAAACGCGGGCTTGCGCGTCGGGCGGCTCTTCAACCTCGGCTCGACCCAGATTGCGATGGCCGCGATGGAACGCGGCAACATCGACTGCTATCCGGAGTATACCGGCACCGCCCTCATCGACGTGCTCCACCATGTTCCGGTCGCCGATGCACGCGATGCATACGAGGTCGTTGCGGGCGCCTTCGAGGAGCGTTACGGCATCATCTGGCTGAAGCCGTCGCCGATGAACGATTCGCAAGGGCTGGCAACGACACGGCAGATCGCTGCAGCGCAGCACGTTGCGACGCTCTCCGACGTCGCCGTCGCCGCGCCGCGTCTGCGCCTCGCGACCATTCAAGAGTTCCTTGCCAGGCCCGACGGCCTACCGGGACTGCAACGCTATTACGGCGGCTTCCAGTTTCGAGAGGTCCGAACGTACGATATCGCGCTCAAGTACCGCGCGCTGCTCGAAAATAAGGCGGATATTGCCACGGCCTTCACGACCGACGGCGCCATCGCGACCGACGATCTGGTGATCATGCGCGACGACAAGCATTTTTGGCCGCCTTATAACGTCGCGCCGCTGGTTCGCAAAGCGACGCTCCAGGCGCGTCCCGCGATCGCTCGTATCCTCAACGCGGTTTCGTTGGCGCTCACCGATCGCGTTGCGCGCACGATGAACGCGGCAATCGAGGGCGCCGGGCAGGACCCGGCGGACGTCGCCGCGGCCTTCCTCAAATCCGTCAACGCGCGCGCGCACGTATGAAACCGGCGTCGATCGCCTTCGATGCGGTAAGGGTCCGGTATCCGGGCGCGGAGCGCAATGCGGTCGATGGCGTATCGTTCGAGATCGCCGGCGGCGAGCTGGTCGTGCTGCTCGGGCCGTCGGGCTGCGGGAAGTCGACGCTGCTGCGCACGGTCAACCGTCTCGTTCCTCTCGATGGCGGCCGCGTCATCGTTGATGGGCGCAACGTCGCCGAACTCGACCCGGTAGCATTGCGCCGCGGCATCGGCTACGTGATTCAAGCCATCGGCCTCTTCGCGCATATGGACGTCGCGCAAAACATCGCCGTCGTTCCCTCTTTGGAGGGTTGGAATCGCGCCGAGATCGCGCACCGCGTGGATGAGCTGCTTCGGCTCGTCGGCTTGGAGCCGGCGGCCTATCGTCACCGCCGTCCGAGCCGGCTTTCCGGCGGCGAGGCGCAGCGCGTCGGCGTTGCGCGCGCCATCGCGGCGCAGCCGCGCGCACTCTTGATGGACGAGCCATTCGGCGCCGTTGACGTCGTTGCGCGCACGGCGCTGCAGCGCGAGCTGATTCGTATCGTGCGCGAACTAGCGACCACGACGCTCTTCGTAACCCACGATGTCGACGAAGCCTTTCGGCTCGCCGACCGGATCGTCGTCATGCGCGAGGGGCGCGTCGAGCAGCTCGGGCCGCCGCTGGAGCTCTTCGATCGGCCCGCAACCGCATACGTTCGCGATCTCGTGCACGGCGGCGACGACGTCTACCGAAGCTACTTTCTGCATACGCGTGACCTCTTGCGTGAAGACCCCCGATGAGTTACCTCGCAACTCACTCGGCGCGCGTCGTCGCGCTGGCTGCGAGCCATCTCGGCCTCGTTGCCCTCGCCCTCGTGGTTGCTTTCGCGATCGCTGCGCCGCTGGGCGTGTGGGCCGCGCGACGGCGCAGGGTTGCGCCGTGGCTGCTCGGAGCGCTCGGCGCGATCTACACGATTCCGAGCCTCGCTTTGCTCGCCGTGCTAGTTGAGTGGTTCGGCCTGGGATTCACTCCAATCTTCGTGGCGCTCGTCGTCTACGCGCAGTTCATGCTGGCTCGCAACGTTGCGGCGGGCATCACCGGCGTAGATCGCGCGCAGGTCGACGCCGCGCGGGGCCTAGGGATGTCACCGCTCCAAGTGCTCGCGCGCGTCGAGCTTCCGCAAGCCTTGCCCGTCTTAATCGGCGGCGTCCGCATCGCGGCTATCGCGATGATTTCGATCGCGACGCTGGGCGGCTACGTCGGCGGCGTGGGGCTCGGCGTGCTGATCTTCAATGGGCTGACGCTGCATCAGCCGCAGATGATCGTCGCGGGAAGTCTCGCCACTTGCGTACTCGCAGTCGCCGTCGACGCGGCGCTGCGTCTAGCGGAACGAACCGCGAGAAGCGCGTAATCGGCTGCGGCGGGTGGGCTAAATTGCCTCGATCTTGGCCATCATGCCTTCATCTTCGTGGTCGAGAATGTGACAGTGGAAGAGAAACTCTCCCCTGATCAGCGGTGAGCGGAAATCCATCAACAGATCGAGCGCCCCCGGTATGTAGCGGTTGCCGACTTTGTAGCGATGCGGAATCACGACGCTGTCGGCCCAGAACGGATGTGCCACCTTGACCCCATTGATTTTCTGAACCAAGAAGTGGAGCTGATGAATGTGAAAGTCGTGAATCTCTTGTGTGACGTTTACGATATGCCACTCTTCGGTGGTTCCAACGTGCACGACGAACATCGGCGGCGACTTTATCGAGAACATTTGCCCGTTGATAAAGAACTGCGGCTTCCCATTCTCGCTGAAGATCGCAGTGCGGTGCGCGGCCGGTGGGGGCAACTGCGTCGTATAGACGTTCTGCGGTAAGGGCGAGCCGACGGCGATCGGCGCGTTTGAGAAGTAGCCGCCGGCGCTTCGTTTCTTGGGCGCCACGAGATGTGCCAGGAAGACCGCTACGTCGGGATCGCCGTTGGGACCAGTATTGTAGCAGAGGGTCCGGAAGCGGCCGTGGCCGCTCTTTGGACCGGTAACGATGAACTCCGCGCGGGCGGCCGGTGGAATGATCAGGTCCGTCATGGTCTCCGTAGGCGGCGTCCCGGGATAGGTATCTAGCGCGAAGCCGTCGATCGCGACGAGTTGCACCTTCTCTCCCTCAACGTTGAGTCGCAGCGTCTTATGCCCCGTCGCATTGATGACGCGGAAAAACTGCTTCTCGCCTGGAGCGATCGTTATGTCGGGCTGGTAGGCGCCATTGAGGGTAACCGTAAGGTGGTCGTTAAAGACGCAGGGCTGCGTGTTGCTGTTCAGGGGGCGCGCGGTTGCCGCCGGCATCGCGCCCATGCCGTCCATGCCGTCGTTTGAAGCTTGCGATGGAGCTCGCGTCAACGTCATCATCTCGGCGGCGCGTTAATTCCGATGCCCGTCGCGCGCACGATGATCAAACGCTGCTTCATCTTCTGCAGCGCGGGCAGATGCTTCTCGATCCCCTCGACGACGATCGCGCCGGACATCCCACCCTCGCCGACTTGAAAGCTGGTCTCTCCGTGAACGTGCGGATGGTACCAATACAGACCCGGCTCTTGGTTGAGCGGAATGTGAACGACGTAGTGAAGCTGTTGGCCCGGCTTCGAGAGCATCGTCAAGCACGTCGTCGCCCGGCTTCTTAGGCGACGAACCGAGCCCATGAAAATGCAGATTCATATCCGAGGCAAGGCCGCCGCTTGCCGGCAGATCGTTGACGAGGTCGATCTCGAACGTTCTGACCGGGCTTCACTTGGATCGTAGGCGCGACGCCGTGTATCCCTTGGTACTGAAAGGCCGGTAGGCCGGTCGCCGGATTGATGTTGGCGATCAACTGGAATTTGGCCACGCCGTTGACCGCCTTCACGACCGGTGGTTCGGGAAGCTCGTTGACGTTATAGTCCGGACTCCCCGGGCCCGGCGGTTGCGCGAGGCCGGCAGGTCCCGCGGGAATTGCGCTCGGGCCGCTCGCGCCGCGACAGCCGGCGACGCACGCGAACGCGATGGCAAAAATGAGAAGGCGACGGATCATTAGGGATACCTCGCGGGCTACTTCCAAAAACCGCCCGGTACTTCCCCTCGACGGGCTAAGTTCGAACGAGAAGATGGACGCTGAAGCGCTTCGCTTCATCGTGCCAGACCGACTGGGAGCGAAAACCCGCACTGGCAACGAGCGCGATCGCGTCGTCGTCGTCGAACTTGTAGGAGGATTCCGTGCGAATCCGTTCGCCCGCCTCGAAGGTGCATTGCAGCGCCGCGGCCGGGACTCGGACAACCATACGCTCGCGCGCTTCAAGGAAGGAATCGACCGAGCCCCGCGCCTCGTCGTATTGCGCGATGTGAGCGAACTTGCGGGGATCGAAATCCGCGCCCAGCTCGCGATTGATCCGAACGAGAAGATTGCGATCGAACGCCGCCGTCACGCCGGCGGGATCGTCGTATGCAAGCTCGAGCGTCGCAGCATCCTTCTTGAGATCGACGCCCATGAGCAACCCGTCACCGCGACGCAGCGTCGAGCCGAGCAGTCCCAACAAGAGCCGCGTCTCTTCGGGCTGGTAGTTTCCGACGTTCGATCCCATGAACATTGCGAGCATCTTGCGGTCCGAGCGGAGCGGGTGCGATTCGAGTACGTCGAAGTAATCTCCGGCGTACGCGCGCACGCGCAGCTTGGAGAATGTTTCGACGAGCGCGAGCGACGAGGCAGAGACGGCTTCCGTCGAGATGTCGATCGGGCTATACAGCAGATCGTCTTGCACCCGCAGCGCTTCGCCGATCAGCAGGCGCGTCTTGATCGCACTGCCGCTGCCGAGCTCCAAGAAATCGAGCGGCGCATCGAGCAATCGAACGATTTGCCATCCCCATTCCGAGAGGATCTCGGTCTCTGCTTGCGTCAGGTAGTATTCCGGCAGGCGCGTAATCGCATCGAATAGTGCGGAGCCGATTTCGTCGTAAAGGTATTTCGAGGGAAGGCGCTTGGGCGTCGCGCTCAGGCCGGCGGCGACATCGGCGGCAAAGGATGGTACGCCCTTCGCACGAGGTACGGTAACGAGCTCGAAGCGGTCGGAGACCGCGGTCTGGATTGTCACGAGTGCCCCCTTCCCCGGGTACGCGCCTTTATAACCGCTCGACAGCCGCGAGGTTGCATGTGCCGCCGGAGTTAGGGCTCGATGGGCCGCAGCCGCAGCCGCGAGTTCCAGAACCCGTAGAGGGCGTAAACGAAGATCCCTACCACAAACCAGACGCCGTAGCGCACCCAGGTCGCAAACTCCAATCCGGTCACCAGGTAGAGGCACGACGCAGCCCCGGCGATCGAAAAGAGCGGAAGCAGCGGCGCCCGAAACGGTCGTTGCGCTGCGGGATTCACGATCCGCAGAACCAAGACGCCGGCGCAGACGATCGCGAACGCGGCCAACGTGCCGATGTTTACGAGGGTGAGCAGTTCGGTCAGCGGCAGTACCGCGGCGAAGATCGCAACGATTGCGCCCGTGATCAGCGTCATGCGCGCGGGCGTCCGGAAGAGGTGATGGATGCGCGCGACACCCGGCGGCAGCATGCGGTCGCGCGCCATCACGTAAAAGATGCGCACCTGTCCGAGCAGCGAAGTTAGCATTACGGTCGTGTTTCCCGCCAAGCCGCCGATCGCGACGATCCAGTAGAGCGTGTGACTCTTGCTGACCGATCCGAGCGCGTCGAGCATCGCGGCACCGTCGGAGAGCCGGTTGAAGCGCATTACGCCGACCGTGCAGAGCGTCAAGGCAACGTAGAGGATGCCGCCCAGCGTCAGGGCGAGAATGATGCCGATCGGCACGTTGCGCTCCGGCTGTTTCGCCTCTTCCGACGCGACGGTCACGGTATCGAAGCCGATGTATGCGAAGAAGACCAGTGCCGTGCTCGCGAGTACGCCGTGGTAGCCCATCGGCGCAAAAGGCTGCAGATTTCCCGGATGCACTGCGTGAGCGACGGCCGCGATAAAGACGAGCATTGCGACGATCTGCAAGACGACCAGCGCGCCGTTGACGCCGGCCGACTCGCGAATGCCGATAGTAACCAGCACCGCGATTGCCAGCGTAACGATTCCGGCGAAAAGGTCGATCTGCGGATGCCCAGCGTGAACGTTAGCCGTCTGCGCCCACGCGGGAAAGACGATGCCGACGTTGGCCAGCATGTGCTGAAAATAGTCGGAGAGCGACGATGCCGTCGGCGCAAGGGAGAGCCCGTACTCCAAGATGAGATCCCAGCCGATGATCCACGCGACCAGCTCGCCGAGCGTCGCATACGCGTAGGTGTACGCGCTGCCCGCGACCGGGACCATCGAGGCGAACTCAGCGTAACAGAGCGCCACGCAGAGGCTGACGAGCCCCGAAAGCACGTAGGCGAGAATCACGGCCGGACCGGCGGCATGCGCACCCGCGCCTATCGTTGGAAAGATACCGCCGAGCATCGTCCCGAGCCCAATACCGGTCAGGGCAGGCCAGCCCAAGACGCGCCGCAACGTCGGGCCGCCGGATGCCGGCAACGTCCACCCAAGTGGCTGACGGGCGACGAGCTGCCGGAGCGTAGCGCGGCGTAGCATGAGAGCCGGCTTCGCTTCCACGCTCCTGCTCAATCTCCGCCGGGACGCTCGTACGAGACGATGCGGGCCCACCGCTCGTAGATCAGCGCGATGTAGTCGCGCGTCTCGGAGTATGGCGGCACGCCGTCATACCGTTCCACGGCCGACGGACCGGCGTTGTACGCCGCCAGCGCGGTAGCGTATGGATCGTCGTAGTTATCGCGGTACGCATCGACGTAGCCGGCAATGAGCGCCGCCGCGGCATCGATCGATGCGAACGGGTCGTAAGGATCGAGGCCGACGCCGGCCGCCGTCTCGGGCATGAACTGCGCGATCCCGATCGCGCCCGCCGAGGAGACCGCCTGCGGATCGAAGGCGGACTCTTGCAAAAGCAGCGCGCCGAGAAACTCCGGCGGGAGCGAGCGAGCCCGTGCAGCACGCGCGGTCGCTTCCGCGAAGAGCAGCGCATAGGCAGGCATGAGCCGCGGATTGGTTCGCAGGATTGCACGGGCGATCGCTAGTTCCGGCGCAGCGACCAAGCCGCCGTCGCGGATTGGGACGGCACCCTTTAAAGCATCGATCCTGGCGGGCATTGGCCAGCTTAACGCGATATTAAGAAGGCGTTTTACGCGCGGTAACTCACGCGGTCGACTCTGGGTATGATATACGGTAGACGGAGCGCATCCGGCCAACATCATAGTCACTAGCGCCAACGAGACGCTGTAAGAATACCGTCTGCAAAGGGGGACGAAACGCATGCTCTTCATTACGGCTCTCGTCGTTACGCTAGTCGCCGGCGACTTTGGTTCGACGTTCTTTTATCACATTCCGCAGCATCTGTGGTTCACGCTGCACTTGCGCACGCATCACGATCGGCGACGTCCATACTTCGATCATGCCGTACTCTCAACCGATCCGGCAGTCTTGCTCGACGGCTTTTTAGGCGCCGTCCCCTACATGGTCATCGCCTTCTTCCTATGGCGCATCTCGTGGCCGGGCGCCTTGACGGGCCTCGCCCTGGGTCAGCTCCACGTCTGGTGGCGTCATACGACCGAGCTGGGGTGGAAGACCCCGGAGCGGCTCCGGGCGCTGGCGCGTCCGCTCGGGATCGTGCTTCCCGAGGACCACGACGGGCATCACCGAAACCCGGACATCGAGTTTGGCGACATCTTCCGCTTCTACGATGCACCAGCTCGCGCGCTGCTGGCTAGGCTCGCTCCGACGAGCCGGCGAGCGCGCAACGCCGGCCGGCGCGCTACGAGGAGGGTTCCGGCCAGGGCCTAATCGGAGGTCGTATGGCCAAACGGGCGCTACTACTCATTTCGGATACGGGCGGCGGTCATCGCAGCGCAGCCAACGCGATCGTCGCGGCGTTGGAAGAGGACGGCTCTTTCGAGACCCGGATCGAGGACGTTGCGGCCCACTGCGCATTCCCTCTCACGCAGCTCGGTCTCGGCTACAGCATGGCCCTGCGCTACGCACCCCCCGTCTACGGAGCGCTCTACTACGCTACGAACGGACGCCGCCGCTATCGCGCGCTGGTTCGGTTCTGCGAGCCGCTCTACCGCGAGCGTCTTCGCGACCTCTTCATCTCTTATAAGCCGGACGTCATCATCTCCGTTCATCCGTTGCTCAACCATGCGGCGCTGCGTGCCCGCGACGACGCCGCCATGGCGCACGTCCCCGTGGTGACGGTCATCACCGACCTCGGAAAGGTGCACGAGTCGTGGCTAGTCGCCAACGCCGACGCGGTCGTGGTTCCCGCGCGCGAGGTCTATCAGCGTGCGCTCTCGCGCGGCGTTCCGTCGGCGCGCCTGCATCTGCTCGGCCATCCGATCCATCCAAAGTTCGACGACGTTACCGGCAGCAAAGCGATCCTGCGCAAAGCACTCGGGCTCTCCGCCGACCTTCCCGCCGTGATGTTGATGGCGGGTGGCGAGGGCGGCGGCAAGCTGCTCTCCACCGCGTTGGCGCTCGCGCGCGCCAAGCTCCCTATCGAGCTCGTCGTCGTGTGCGGCCGTAACGAATCCCTCGAGCAGAGGCTTGCCGAGCTGGCGCCGTCGCTTCCGACGCCCGTGCACGTGCTCGGCTTTACCGATAAGATTCCGGAGTACTTCCGCGCGGTCGATCTTCTGGTTACGAAGGCGGGTCCCGGAACGCTCGCAGAGGCGAACGCCGCTCAGCTCCCCGTCGTCGTCTACGACTACGTTCCGGGCCAGGAGCGCGGAAACGTCGACTTCGTCCGGCACAACGGGCTGGGGTTAATCGCGCTAACCGGGTCGCGTGCCGTCGTTTCGGCCGTACGCTCCCTAATCGACCAACGCGATCGCCTCGAAATGATTCGCCACAATCAAGAGGTCGTCGCACCACGGCGTAGCTCGCGCCGCATCGCCGCATTGATTTCGCAGATCACCGCATCCGGCGCGCACCAAGCTCTCGCAGCCGTTTAGCGCTCGCCTGTTACCCAGCAAAGCCTGAGGCGGAACCAAACGTTCGAGCCCCGCCCGGGTTGGGTAAGAGTCTCGTGCCCGGCAGCGAGCCGGCGTTTCATATGCGATCGACACAACGTACATCTCGAAGAGAGGCTCACATCTCGCAGCATCTGGGCGAAGAGTTTCGGATCATCGCCGAGGCGATGCCCCATCTCGTGTGGACCGCGCGGCCCGACGGTGCGATCGACTTTCTGAACCATCGCTGGATCGAGTACACCGGCGTCAACTTAGACGAGCTGCAGCGGCGGGGAGGCGATGTTGGGGTCATTCATCCCGACGAGGTCGATGAGACCTGGCGGCTCTGGCGGGCCGCCCTACGTACCGGCGAGCCCTACGAGCAGGAGTATCGAATTCGCTCCCACCGCGACGGCAGCTACCGCTGGTTTCTCGGCCGGGCCGTCCCGATTCGCGGCAAGGATGGAACTATCTCGCGCTGGGTCGGCACGGCAACCGATATCGACGACCGTCAACGAGCGCGCGACCACCTGCGCTTCATGGTTGAGGCCGGCAACGCGCTCTCAACCTCAATTGACGTTGACGAGATTTCCGCCAGTTTGGCGCAAGCCGCCGTGAGGCAGTTTGCCGACTGGTGTTTCGTTACCCTCGCGCAGGACGGGCAAATCAGGACCGTTGCGATAGAGCATAAGAATCGGGAGCGCAAACGTTACGTCGAGCGGTACCGCGACCGCTATCCACCGAAGGCGTCCGGCACGCTCGCGCAAGTGATCGACAAGAACGAGCCGCTTTTGGTCGAGCGCGTTCGTCAAGAGCAGCTCGAAGCGGGCGCCATCGACGCCGAACACCTTCGGCTGCTCGAGCTACTGCAAATGCACTCGGTCATCATCGTACCGCTCTCCACCCCTGAGGGCGTTGTGTACGGCGCGATTAGTTTGGTCTCGAGCGAGTCGCGGCGCCTCTTTACGCAAAGCGACTTAAACGTCGCTGCGAACATCGCGGGGCGCGCGGCGCTGGCGATCCAGAGCGCGCTCGTCTATCGCGAGGAACGGCGCGCTGCCGAGGTGCTTCGGTTAACGGGGCGCGCCAATGCGCTCCTGTTCGAGGGATCAGATCCGTGGGATTCGATGACGCGCATTGCCGGGATGATCGCAACCGAGGTCGCCGATGCTTGCGCCATTCTCCGGTTAGATGGCGACACGATTCGCACGGAGATGATCGTCCATCGCGATCCGGCGAGAAACGCCGCGATCGCAGGTCTGCGCGGACACCGCATCCTGCGCCTGGAGCCGGAGAGCGAGCTCGCTAAACGGCTGAGACGGCACCAGACGATCGTGCTCTCGGGCGAAGGTGCGCAGCTAAAGCACAATTCATGGCCGTATCTCGGAGTCGAGATCGAAGCCCTCGGCGCAAAGGCGACCGTCATCGTGCCGTGGCACGCCGGCACCGCAACCTACGGCGCCATCGTCGCGTATTACTCGGCTCCCTCCGTCGACCCTCAACACGTCACGCTTCTAGAAGAGATCGCCCAGCGAGCCTCGGTGGCGGTAGAGCGGGCCGAAACATTCGAACGCGAGCGCAAAATTGCGACGACGCTCCAACAGGCCTCGCTTCCGACGCTGATCGCCGAGCCGCCCGACCTGCGGTTCGACGCCGTCTACGCGCCCGCAGGCGAAGAGGCCGAAGTCGGCGGCGATTGGTACGATGCAATCGAACTCGACGACGGGTCGGTGGTGGTGAGCGTTGGTGACGTAACGGGTCGCGGAATTCAAGCTGCGGCAATCATGAGTAAGGTGCGCCACGCCATGGGTATGGCTCCGCTGCACGAAAGCGATCCGACGAAAATTCTAGACTCTGCGGGCTGGTTCTTAGGCAAGAGATATCCGCATGCAATCGTCACGGCGTTTGTAGCAATCATTTCGCCGGATCGGCGCACGATGCGCTTCGCCAATGCCGGACACCCGTTCCCGCTCTTGCGGCGCGATGGGGAACTCATCGAGCTGCGTGCTACCGGCTTGCCACTGGGTTTACGTCAGATGGCGCTGCCCGACCCGAGCGGTGAGATCGAACTGCGCGAGGGCGACATCCTGCTCTTGTTCACGGACGGGCTAATCGAGGGACAACGTGATTGGGAGCTCGGCGAGAGCCGTCTGCGCCGCGTGGTCCAGAGCAACTTTTTCGCCGCCACGGCGTCGCCCGCGAAACTGGCGGCGCAATGCTGCCTGCCGGAAACGTTGCACGATGACGTTGCCATCCTCGCCGTGCACGTGGTCCCCAAGCGCGCGTGGAGTCTCTCGCTCGACGACGCGCGAGCGGCGTGGGATGCACGCTCGCATTTCGTCGAGTTCGTGCGCAGCCTAACCGGTGACGAGGACTTTGCGGACGCGGCCGAGCTCGTCTTCGGTGAGTTGCTCGGTAACGTCGTGTGTCATGCGCCTGGGCCCGTCGAAGTTTCGGTCGATCGCTACGACGACTCGGTGGTGCTGCACGTGATCGATTCCGGTCCGCCGATCTCCCTTAGCGAGTGGCGCCTGCCCGACGACACGCTCAGCGAACGCGGTCGCGGACTCTTCATCATCGCTCAACTCGCATCGGAGTTCCAGGTCGAACATCTTGCCAATGCCGGCAACCACATCAGCGTGAGGCTGCCGCTGCCGGCGTAGCTAACGCGCGTCGACGCCGTTCCAGACGGTGCCGCCCGGTAAAACCTCCGGGGCGCGCGGAGCCTGATTGAAATCGAAATCCTTGCGCAGATCGCCGAGAATAGAAACGTCTTCGCGCACGGTGGGACGCCTGTCGGGGCGGCCGTCGGTCTGGGGATCGATGCGCGCTCCACCCAGGAAATCGTCCTCGATGAACTTGACGTACGCGTCGTGACTTAGTGTCTGGTGGTCGATGAACCCGCGGCGCGCGTAGGGACTGATTACGATACCGGGCACGCGCAGGCCGTAGCCGTTTTCGTCGACGCGCGGTGGAACGACGTGGTCGTAGAAGCCGCCCCAGTCGTCCCAACTCACGAAGATCGCGGTGCTGCTCCAGTCGGGACCGTGCATTATCGCGTTGATGAGGCCGGTAACGTAGGCTTGGCCGCGGCTCACCAGCGCCGGCGGATGCTCGCTATAGGGCGCGGCGGGCGCGATCCACACGACGCTCGGCAGCGTGCCGTTACGGGCCGCAACGTAAAAGTCCCGCAGGTCGCGGATGTTGCCGAGTTCGCCATCCTGTTTTACGGTATCGAAATGCGGCAGCGGATTCCAAATGCCCGGCGTCTTGTAACGCTGCATAACGGGCGCGCACGCGTCTTCGTCGTTCGCGCAGTCGGGCTCCGTGCCGGCCATCACGTAGTAGGCCCAGCTCACGTGCCGCCGGTGCAAGAGGTAGGTAAGATCGGTCCACGCGTAATCCGGACGGCCCGGTCCATGAATGCTTGAGTTGGTTGGATCGAAGTCCTTCGGTCGGTCCGGCGACTGCAACTCATTCACACAGCTCATGGGGTCGCCGACCTGGCGGCACCACGCCGACCACTCCGAGACCAAGAAGAGGTGCTGAGGCAAGCTCCACGATGAGTTGGGCTCGAAGAGCCGGTCCTGCAGCACGTAATCGCGCGCGTAGCGCCAGTAATTAGCCAGCTCCGCTCCGTCGTGATAGCCCATCACGTCCGACGAGCCCGAGCAGTTGGGCGCATCGGGATCGCGGCACTGTTTGCGTGCGCGCTCCGCCGATTCGATGAAGCCATCCATCCTGCCGCCGTCGATGTCGTTGACTGCCGAGCGGGCGTTATGCGGGCCACCGCGATTGAGGTCGGAGCCGTCATGATAGGGCCGCACGCAGCTCTGCTGGCGTGGATCGTAGGCGCAGACCGTCGGCACGCCGCCGGAGAGCGGGATGCCGTCCGCGCCGGGAAAAGTTCCGAAGTAGGAATCGAACGAGCGATTCTCCTGCATGATGATCACGACGTGACGAATCTTATGAATCGGATCGCCCCCTTGCGAGCGCACCGGAGCGGTGGCAAGCAACGCAAAGATGGCGACTAAGAGCCGGCTATACCGCAACGGGCGCACTCGCCGCCGTCAATCCTCCGCGTAACGCCATGGTCGCCGCACCGACCTGCCCCGCGTTATTGCCAAGCGCTGCGACCACGATCTGTGTCGTGCCTTTTGGGACCATCGTCGTTAAGGCGTCGACCTTCGGTCGCACCGGAGCGAGCATGAATTCCTCGGCCGACGAGACGCCTCCGCCGAGTGCGATCGTCTCGGGGTTTACAAACGCGATGATATTCGCGAGGCCTATCGCGAGATCGTCGATGAAGCGTCCCCACGCGGCGAGCGCGTGGAGGTCGCCGGCCTGCGCCGCCTTGCGAATCTTCTTCGAGCTGAGCTTGTCGCGCGCGACGTCGAGCAGCGAGCTGCGCGGAAAGGACGGCGCCACCGCAAAGGCGTGACGAATCAGCCCAGTGCCCGAGGCCTGCGCCTCGAAGCAGCCGATCTTTCCGCAGGTGCATACGAATCCGTCGGTCGGTCGAATCTGGTGGTGCCCGACTTCGCCCGCGCCCCAACGGTTTCCGAGCAGCAGCTCACCCCTTCCGACGATGCCGCCGCCAATCCCCGTGCCGAGCGTTAAGAGGACGAAATCCTTCGTGCCGGCGCCGCTGCCGTAGGTGTACTCGCCCAGCGTGGCGCAGCGCGCGTCGTTGCCGACGAAGACCGGCAACGCGAACTTTTGGCGCAGCGTCTCGCCCAGCGGGACGTCGCGCCACCCTAGGTTCGGGCTGTAGAGTACGGCACCGGAGGCGGCGTCGATGTTGCCCGGCGAGCCGACGCCGATCGCGGTCGCATTTCCAGCGTCGCGCAGCGCGAGTCCGACCACCGCTTCGAGCGCGGTGACGACGGCCTCGAAGCGCACGTCTTCGAGGTCCTCTTCATGCTGGATATGGATCGCTCCGTCGTCCGTAACGACTGCAGCCGTTACGTGCGAACCACCAAGGTCGACGCCGATGGCCGTTTGCATGTCACCCTCTTTTTGATATCGGCGAAGGCCGTACCCGCAGGACGCGGGAAACGATGAGGTCTTATGGAGACGATCGACCTCACCACGTTACGAAACTACACGCGCCGAACGGGGCAGCCGACGCACCCCGAACTGCTCGACGCTCGCCCGCTCGAGCACGTCAACAAGATCGAGATCGACGAAGAGCATATCACCATCGAGTTCGACGAAAAGACCGAGCGCTATTACAACGCCAACGAGATTACCCACCGCGAGTGGGTCTATAAGTATAACGACGACCCCGAGTTCGTCGCCGCCGTCGGTCGCGTCATCGACCTTGCGCGCGAGCACCTCAAAGATATGCCGGAGAACGTCGCCTGCCCGCCCGGCTGTGCCGAATGCTGCAGCGGCTACGAGCCCTTCGTCAGCAAGGGCGACGTGCAGCGAATCGCCGGCCACCTCGGCATGAGCTACGAAGAGACGATGCGCCGGTACGTCGTCAGCCGGCCCTCGGCCGACGGGTTTCACGTGGGATGGCTGCGCAAGATCTCCGACGACGTCGCCGACCAGTGCATCTTTCTCATGGGTTCGCGCAGCGGCAGGCACTACTGCGGCATCTACGAAGCGCGCCCGCACGACTGTCGCGAGTTCACGCCCATCGGATGTGAGGACGTCGACGCGTCGCTGCCGCGCAAGACCTCGTGGAAGATCGGAGCGGCATTTCAGCCGAAGCGCCGCACCCGCAGCCGAAACGGCAAGCGTCTTTGATCGCTGCGGTCGCCCTCGGCGCGGCGCTCGCCGTCAATTCGAGCAGCTTGCAAGCGCTGCATTGGCGCTTCGTAGGCCCGCTGCGCGGCGGACGAACGGTAGCCATCGCCGGCATTGCCGACCAGCCGAACCTCTTTTACATCGCCGCGGTCAACGGCGGGATTTGGAAGAGCGAAGACGCGGGCAACACCTGGCGGCCGATCTTCGATAGCGAATCGACCGGCTCCATCGGCGCCCTCGCGGTCGCGCCGAGCGACCCGCGCATCATCTACGCGGGAAGCGGCGAAGGCTTGCAGCGCCCGGATCTCGCCGTTGGGAACGGCATCTATAAGTCGACCGACGGCGGGGCGACGTGGACGCACCTCGGCCTGCGCGACGGTCAGCAGATCGGCTCGATGGCGGTCGATCCGAAGAATGCCAATCGGCTCTTCGTCGCGGTTCTCGGCCATCCGTACGGCCCAAATACGCAGCGCGGCATCTATCGCTCGCTCGACGGCGGCGCGACCTTCGCGCAAGTGCTCTACAAGAACGAGAACGTCGGGGCGTTCGATGTCGTGCTCGATCCTAACGACGCCGACGTCGTCTACGCGACGCTCTGGGCCGCGCGACAAGCACCCTGGGAGATCGGGGCCTCGTTCGAGATGCCCGGAAGCGGCATCTACAAGTCGAGCGACGGCGGAACGACCTGGACGCAGTTAACGGCCGGCATACCTACGCGCATAGGGCGGGCGGAGATCGCGGTCGCAGCGAGCGATTCGAAAATCGTTTATGCCTATGCCGATAGCGAAGCCAAAGGTGACGATACCGGCGCCCTGTATCGCAGCGACGACGCCGGCGCGCATTTCGCGAAGGTCAACGATGCCGCCGAGATCGCGCAGCGCGGCGACGACCTCATCTCGCTCGCCGTCGACCCAAGCAATCCGAATGTCGTCTATCTTACGAATACCTCAACCTATCGCTCGACCGATGGCGGCAAGCGGCTCGTCGCGATCAAGGGCGCACCCGGCGGCGACGACTATCACACGGTCTGGATCAATCCGCGGAATCCTCGAATCATTGCGTTAGCCAGCGACCAGGGCGCGACGGTCTCCGTTGACGGCGGCACAACCTGGAGCTCTTGGTACAATCAGCCGACCGCGCAGATGTACCACGTCAATGCCGACAACCGCTTTCCGTACTGGCTCTGCGGCGGCCAGCAGGAGAGCGGCTCGGCCTGCGTGAGCAGCCGCGGCAACTGGGGCGCCGTAACCGAACGCGACTGGCATACCGTAGGTGCGGAGGAATACGGCTACGTCGTTCCCGACCCGCTGCATCCCGGGACGACGTTTGGCGGCAAGATCGAGAAGCATGAAGAGCGGACCGACCAGACGCAAGAGGTTTCGCCGGTAATCCGGCCCTCAAAGTATCGCACGGTCCGTACGCTGCCGCTGGCCTTCGATCACTTCGACCGCCACCGTCTATACTTCGGCTCGAACGTCGTATTCGCGACCGAGAACGGCGGTCAGAACTGGCGCGTCATCAGCCCCGATCTTACCCGCGCGCATCCGGGCGTTCCGCCGGTACTCGGTGAGTTCGAAGCCGACGATCCGCAAAACGGCAACCACCGCGGCGTCGTGTACGCGCTCGCGCCGTCATACGTGCACGCGGGCACGATTTGGGCCGGCACCGACGACGGCCAGGTGTGGACCACGCATGACGGCGGCGCTCGATGGAAGAACATCACTCCTCCTGGGTTGACGCCGTGGAGCAAGGTCTCGCAGATCGACGCCTCGCGCGTCGACGACGATACCGCGTTCGTCGCGGTCAATCGCTTTCGCTTGAACGACCTGCGTCCGTACGTTTACGTCACACACGACGGGGGCGCGCATTGGGAGTTACGAACTTCAGGCCTCCCCGAGGAACCGGTCAATGCCGTGCGCCAAGATCCCGAGGTGCCGAATCTGCTCTATGCCGCAACCGAGAACGGGGTGTACGTCTCGTTCAACGAGGGCGCCGCCTGGCAGTCGCTGCAGAACGATCTTCCGCATACCTCCGTGCGCGATCTGATCGTCCACGCCGACAACCTGAACGTCGCGACGCACGGCCGCGGCTTTTGGATTCTCGATGACATCGAACCGCTACGCGAACTGGCGCGCGGACCGTCGCTCGGCGCGCCGTATATCTTTGCGCCGGAGCGCGCCTACCGTGTTCGGCGCAGCACGAATACCGACACGCCGTTGCCGCCGGAGATTCCAACCGGCGAGAATCCGCCCGACGGCGCAATTGTTGACTACTGGCTGCCCAACGGCGCGCATCGCGTCGTACTCTCGTTTTTCGCCGACGGCGGGCGCCTAATCCGGCGTTATTCGAGCGACGACAATGCGCCGGCGCCGATTTCCAACCTCGACAAGCCGGCCTATTGGGAGCGGCCGTTCTTGCGGCCGTCGACCGCTGCCGGACTCAACCGCTTCGTCTGGGATCTTCGCGAAGCCGATCCGCGCGCGGTCACGCAGGATCTACCGATCTCGGCGGTGCCGCACGACACGCCGCGTGTTCCGCAAGGGCCGCTCGTTCCTCCCGGCCGCTATCTCGTCCGTCTCGAGATTGACGGTCGTTTGCTGGAGAGCACGCTCGAGGTTGTAATGGACCCACGGGTTTCGATCTCGCCGCAAGCGCTCGCCGAGCAGTATGCTCTCGCCGAACGCGTTGTCGCAGTAATGAACGGGAGCTTTGCCAAAGCGGCGGCCGCATCGTCGGCGGGCCATACTGCCGATGCCCAGGGCTATGACTCGCTCAACGACGCGGCGAGCGCCTTGCTGGAGATTGTTGACGGCGCCGATGCGCCGCCGACGGCGCAAGCCTCGGCGGCAGTAAGCAGCCTCGAGCAACGCCTTAATGCGATGGAGCGGCCGCGCTAGGGAACCTGACCACTTTTTGCGAGGGGCCATTGGGTGAACGCAGAACGGCTCCGTCATGAAAAGACTAAGCGTAATTCTTACCTGCGTGATGCTCGCAGGCTATGCAATCCCCGTCGCCGCCGCCACCTCGAGCCTAACCGTGACGCTCAACGCAGAAAATGGCTCCGGCGAGAACGGCACGGCGACCCTGACACAAGTCGGCGGCGACGTGAAGGTCGCGATCTCGATCCCTAACGGGCCGGCCGGACCGCAGCCGGCGCACGTTCACAGCGGAACGTGCTCGGCGCTCGGAGGCGTGGCTTATCCGCTGAGCAGCGTCGCGAACGGCAGTTCCACAACGACGATCAAAGGCGTGACCATCGATCAGTTGCTGGCGGCCAAGGACGCGATCAACGTCCACAAGAGCGCGAACGATCTCGGCGTCTACGTCTCCTGCGGCAATATCATGCCGTCGACGGCGATGTAATCAGCCGTCCGTAGCGGTCGGCATCGATGTTGCCGCCGCTAATGACGGCGCCGACTCGCTTGTCGGCCAGCTCCGGAAATCGTTTGCAGAGGAGGGCGGCGAGCGCCGCCGCCCCGCTCGGCTCGATGACGAGCTTCATTCGTTCGAAGACAAAGCGCATCGCGCCGCAAAGCTCGGCGTCGCTGACGGTGCCGATCGCGCGCACGTGTTCGCGCGCGATCCCAAAGGTGAGATCGCTGGGCGAGGTGGTCATCAAACCGTCGGCGATCGTGTTGGGGACGGGAATCGAGACGCGCCGTCCTTCGCGCAGCGACTGCGCGAAATCGTCGCCCGCTTGCGGCTCGACCCCATAGATCGCGATCTTCGGGTCGCGGCCGTGCGCGGCGATCGAGGTGCCTGAGATCAGTCCGCCGCCCCCGACCGGAACGACGATCGCGTCAAGCGTTCCGGCATCGTCGAGCAGCTCCAACGCAACCGTTCCGGCGCCGGCAACGATGCGCTCGTCGTCGAAGGGCGGGACCAGCGTCGCGTTACGCTCGGCGGCGAGCGCCTCGGCAATCTCTTCACGGTGCGACCGGCCGCGATCGTACAGTATAATTTCGGCGCCGTAATCGCGCGTCGCCGCCAGCTTCACCGCCGGCGCGTCGTCCGGCATCACAATCGTCGCCGGCACGTCGAAGAGCCGCGCCGCCAGCGCGACGCCTTGCGCGTGATTCCCGCTCGAGTACGCGACCACGCCGCGCGCCCGCAGCTCGGGCCGCAGCGTCGCCAAAAAGTTGTAGGCGCCGCGAAATTTGAAAGCGCCCATCCGCTGCAAGTTCTCGCACTTGACGAACACCTGCGCGCCGCTGCTCGCATCCAGCGTCCGCGAGCGAAGGACGGGCGTTCGGTGCGCAACCCCGGCAAGGCGTGCCGCCGCGGCGTCGATGTCGGCCGGCGTTATTGCACGAGTCAGCGTCACTGCGGCGCCATGTGGAAGTCCCAGTTTACGACTTTATGGTTTTCGTCGAAGCGCATCCGCTCGACGTACGCGTGTTTTTCGAACCGTACGTCGAAGCAGTGCCACCCCGGCTGGCAGCCCGAGGTCGTCTCTTTTACGGAGATTAGCTTACCCTGCGCGTTGAGCTCGTCGGACCATTGTGCCACCTTGACGCGCGTGATCGTGATGCCTTGGGCGATGTCATTCTCGACCGGCTTGAGGTCGTTGTTCATCACCGCGTGGGTGATGCGATCGGCCTCGCGTTCGTTTTGACTCTGAAACGAACAGGCGCCCAGGGCGGCCACCGCCACCAGGACGGGCATGCTTCGAAAAAGTCTCACGATGCCAAAGCCTCCGCGTCGCCCTCTGAGGAGAATTTCGTAAACGTTAGTTGTGGATTCCATTCACGTGCGAGCCGAACGCTCCACTCGCTCTCGAAGAGCGCAGCGGCGCGCCCGTTCCAATCCTCTACCAGCTTGGCGTTCGAGGGCAGGTGCGCGCCGGCCAGGTGCTCGCGCTCGCCGGCAACGTAGAGCGCCAGCGTGTAGGGCAGCGTCGAAACGAGCGTCTTGACATTGTACTCCGATTCCAAGCGGTATTTCGCAACCTCGACCTGCAGCTCGCCGACCGCTCCCAGGATTGGCTCGGTTCGCGGCGTCCCCCACGGATAGAACACCTGGACTGCTCCCTCTTCCCGCAACTGCGATATGCCTTTACCGAACGATTTGTAACCCGACACGTCGATACTGCGGATCGCTGCGAAATGTTCCGGAGCGAAGGCGAGAATCGGCGGAAACTCGACCGGCGTTCCTTCGTACAGCGTGTCGCCGATTGCGAAGGCGCCGGGATTGACGAGGCCGACCACGTCACCGGCGTAGGCGACGTCCAACGACTCCCGCTCGTCCGCGAAAAGCCGCATCGCGCGGGAGAGACGTACCGCGTTGCTCGTGCGCGCGTTGCGCACCGTCATGTCGCGCGCGAACTCGCCCGAACAGACGCGCACGAAGGCAACGCGATCGCGATGGCGCGGATCCATGTTCGCCTGAATCTTGAAGACGAAGCCGGTAAACGCATCGTCTGCCGGGTCGACGCCGGCGCGCGATGACGGTTGCGGTGCCATCTCGATAAACGTGTCGAGGAAGAGCTGCACGCCGAAGTTCGTAACGGCGCTTCCGAAGAAGACCGGCGTGCTCGCGCCGCGCAGCATCGCCGCGCGATCGAACCGTTCGCCGGCGCCGTCGAGCAGTTCGATTCCCTCGCGGAACTGCTCGTAGACGTGCTCGCTCACGAGCGCCCGAAGCTGCGGATCGCTCGGATCGGCAACCGAAAACGCCGCGCGCGTCGCGCCGTGCGCGGCCCGCTCGAAAAGGTGCACCGTCTTGGTGCCGCGGTCGTAGACGCCGCGAAACTCTTCGCCGCTGCCCAGCGGCCAGTTCATCGGAAACGCGCCGATGCCTAAGACGCTTTCTACCTCGTCGAGCAGCTCGAGCGGATCGCGGCTTGGGCGGTCAAGCTTGTTCATCAAGGTAAAGAGCGGAATGCCGCGTTCCGCGCAGATGGCGAAGAGTTTTTTCGTCTGCGGCTCGACGCCCTTAGCCGCGTCGATCAGCATTACCGCGCTGTCGGCGGCGAGCAGCGTACGATAGGTATCCTCTCCGAAGTCTTGGTGACCGGGCGTATCGAGCAAGTTGAGCGTATGGCCGCCGTACTCGAACTGCAGGACGGTGGAGGTTATCGAGATGCCGCGTTCACGCTCGAGCGCCATCCAGTCGCTGGTCGCCTGACGCTGCCGCTTACGTGCCGAGACTTGGCCGGCGACGTGAATCGCGCCGCCGTACAGCAGCAGCTTCTCGGTCAGCGTCGTCTTGCCGGCGTCGGGATGCGAGATGATCGCGAAGGTTCGCCGCTTGCAAACCTCCTGCGCGATCGTCGCGTTCTCACTCATGGCGCAGCCGGCTGATAGACGCGCAGCTCGGCGCCCTGCGCCGACTCCCAGATCATCGCGAAGAGGCCGCCGGCCGCGCGATAGAATTGCACGTGGGGCGGAATGCGCAGACGGTCGGCGCCGCGGCGAACGACGGCTTCGTCATTCTCGATCGCGATCGCGCAGTCGCCGAACTCCAATCGCTGCGGCGGCACGATCTGCACCGCGTGCGCCGGCAAATGCGCTCGCACGTAATGCGCCGAGCCGGTGGACTTCGAAACCTGCGTCAAACATTCGGGAAGCGCCGAAAGCGCCCACGGCGCATCGCCGCGTAGCGGCGCCGCCGTCGCCGTAAGACGCTCCGCGGTGCCCGGCTTTGCAGCTACGCGCGCGTAGACCGAGGCGAGCCTGATGCGAATTAGGTCGCGATTCGCCCAGGCCGCCACCATCAGGGCGATACCGAAGACGATTACCGTCGACATTGCCAGATACTTTAGCACAGACCGCGCTTACGCCGTCGGAGTTTCAATCGTTATCCGCGCGGCGCCGACCGCGTAATCGCTCATGCCGTAGTAGACGTCGTAGACGTGATCGCCGAGGTCGGGGCGCGGATCGAGCCCGGTCGGGAAGACGACGTTGTCGACGATGCCTTTGCGCTCTTCCTTCGATTCGGGCGTAAGAACCGGCTTAGGCGAACGGTAGAGAATTCGGTCCGGGCGCTCCAAATCGCTGATGAGGATACCGGCGCTGTAACGCAGCGACGGCTTTCGTCCGCCGACGGCATCGACACCGTGAAAGAACGCCAGCCAGACGTCGGTTCCGTTGAAGCGCGCGCGCACCGGCGGCGTGCCCGCGCCGATCTTGATCGATCCCCACTGCTCGTCGGGCGAGAGCACCAGGCGACTCTCGGCAACGTTGCAGAGATTGCCGCGATCTTTGAGAACGGGAGCTAGCGGCACGTACGCGATTCGAATCGACTCACGGTCTTCGAACGGCATCCGCTCGATCATCGGAATCGCCGCACGCCCGTCGACGCTAGAGAGATGCAGCATCGGGCGGTGGTAGAAGGCCAAGCACTTGCGGCCCTTCGGCGAAAGCACCGGCTCGGGAAAGAAGGCGGCGTCTTTATCGTCGCCCACGACGTTCGCGGAGCCTGCGAAACGAACCAGCCCCACCCGTTCCCAGTGATAGGCGTCTGTGGAGAGGGCGATCGCGATACGCGGTCCGTCGGGGCCGAAGGCCGTATACGACATAACGTACGATTCGAGGACGGGTACGTACGCAACGCGTGGATCTTCGCAGCCGTACCCGGGATGTGGCCGCACTTCGTATGGCGCCTGCGGTTCGAGCGCAAAACCGAGCCGATCGCAAGCAAATCCGTCTGGCTGTTGGCGAACCGCAACCTCTCCAATGCTCGAGATGTTGCCGGCGGCGACAGAGCGCGGATACAGCAGGAGCTCCCCCCGCGGCGTGCGCGCGGCCGCCGGATTCAAGACTCCCCCGGCCTCGCCCGGGCTTCCATCGGGTTGGAGCACGGTGCCCAAGCGTTCGACGCTCGCCTGCAGCCGATCGAGCGCAACCGGTGCCGTCACGGCAAGTAGGTCGTCGCAATCGGCTCGTCGCTGGGCGTTACGACCTCCACGCGAACGCCGCGCCGATAGACGCTATTGGGCACGATCCAGAGTGTATAGGTCCGATACTGCGACGAGGGCTCCCCGGCATCGGCAGGTGCCTGCTCGAAGGCGACAACGCGAACGCGCTGGGGATTGGCGCCGATGGATTCGACGATCTGCTTGTAGCCGGTGCGGTCGTGCGGCCCCATAAGCAAGACAACGCCGAACTCAACTTTAAAGTGGATCGGTGCATGGATGCCCACCCTGGTTAGGTCGGTCGGATCTCGCACGACCAGGATCTGGTTGCCCCCGAGAACCGCGGTCGTTCCAGCAGCAAGCGTCTTTACGCGCACTTCGCGACATCCGACCAGCACGATGAGCCCCAAGGCTAGACCTGCCAGGGTCGACCAGCGCATCACGGCACGACCGCTTCGCCTGCACCCACCGGCGGCCTCCCCGCATCTTCAAAATTTTATCTCCCATTTGTCGTTGCCGTCGGGACGCGACGGAGCTACGCTGAGGGTCGGATGAAACGAGTGCTCCATCTCGCAGTCGCGGCGGACTTCGTCGCCCTGATGACCGTCACGCTCGGCAGCTGGACCCGGATCAACGGCGCGGGGCTAACCTGCCCCGATTGGCCGCTCTGCCGCGGGCAACTCATCCCGACGATGACGGGGGGAACGCTCTGGGAATGGACGCATCGCCTGCTTGCGTTTCTCGTCGCGCCGTTGACGATCGCGCTGGTTGCGGCCGCATGGCCGCAGCGCCGCCGCTCGCCCTTCATCGGACCAACGCTTGCCGTCATCGCCACACTGTTCTTGGTTCAAGTCGTGCTCGGCGCCGCAACCGTTCGTTTGCAGAATGCGCCCTTCTCGGTGGTGCTGCACTGGGGCGTTGCGATGGCGTTCATCGCCGCGCTCTCCGCGATGGCCGTCTTTGCCGCCGCTTTGCCGGCGTCGGCAACGCCGCTGCAAGCCGTCTCGCCCCGGCCGGCGCGTCTACTTCTCGCACTCTGTTCGACGGCCACCCTGGCCTTCGTCACCATGTGCATCGGCGCGTACGTGAGCTCGAGCGGCGCGGGACTTGCCTGCCTTTCCATTCCGGAATGTGCGGGGAACGTTATCGTTCGTACGCCCGGCGAGTACGCGCAGATGCTGCATCGCGCCGTCGCGGCCGCAACGCTGATCCTCGCGGCCGCTTCGCTCGCGCTTGTGTGGGCAGGCCCGGCCTCGGAGCGCCTGCGCGCCGCGGTTGCGTCCGGCATGGGCTTGATCTGCCTGCAAGTCGTCCTCGGCCTGCTCAACGTCGCGCTGCGCCTTCCGGTGGATCTGCGTGAAGCGCACGCGGTCAACGCCGCACTGGTCTTCTTGACGTTCTTCGTCGCAACGATCTTTGCGATGCTGGATGAAGCGGCGCGGGCGGCGCAACCCATGGGGGCGAGCGGGACCGGCCAGTGACGGTAATCGCGCGCATCGGCGACTACTACGAGCTTTCGAAGCCGCGCATCATCGTGCTGCTGCTCATCACGACTGCGGCGTCCATGGTAATGGCGGCGCGCGGCGTTCCGCCGCTCGCACTGTTCTTTTGGACGCTGGCGGCGGGCGCGCTCGCGGCGGCCTCGGCCGGCGCGTTCAACTGCATCTGGGATGCCGATATCGATCGCATCATGAAGCGTACTGCCTGGCGCCCGATCCCGCAGGGCCGCATCTCCAAGCGTAACGCGCTGATCTACGCGGTATTGGCAGGCGGCCTATCGTTTTCACTCTTCTACATATTCGTTAACCCGCTGGCCGCCTGGCTGTCGCTGGCCGGGAACTTCTACTACGTCGTGATCTATACGATTTGGCTCAAGCGGATTACGCCGCTGAACATCGTCATCGGGGGCGCCGCCGGCGCCGTGCCGCCGTTGGTTGGCTGGGCCGCCGTTACGCACGCCGTCGGCGCGCCGGCGCTGGGACTCTTCGCTTTGATCTTCCTCTGGACGCCACCGCACTTTTGGTCGCTTGCGCTGATGACCGAGACCGACTATGCCAAAGCGAACATTCCGATGTTCCCCAACGTCTACGGCCGCGAGCGCACCAAACGCGAGATCGTCTACTACACGGTCATCTTGATTGCCGCGTCACTTTTGCTCTATCCGCTGCACGTCATGGGCGCGCTCTATTTCGGCGCGGCGGCGGTGCTGGGGGGGATCTTTCTGCTCGACGCCTTGCGCACGTGGCGCGGCCACAACGAGACGAGCGCGGCGCGGCAGCTTTTTCGCTACTCGCTGATATACCTTGCGCTGATGTGCGCGGTGATGGTGATCGACCGAATCGTCTCGTGAGCCGCCTGCTCTGGACGCTTACCCTCGGCGTCTTCGCCGGAGCGCTGGACCTGAGCGTGCTCTCACCCGCACTGCCGGCGCTCGGTCGCGAGTTTAGCGTTCAAACCGGCGACCTGGCCTGGGTCTTTACGCTCTACCTCCTGGTTACCGTTCTGTCGATTGCGCTCGCGAGCGCGTTGGCCGATCGATATGGGCGCCGTTGTGTCTACCTCACCTGCATAGGACTCTTCGCGGCGGGAAGCATCGTTGCGATCGTCGCGCCGAACTACGCCATCTTCCTCGCAGCGCGCGCGATTGCGGCGCTTGGCGCCGGCGGAATCTTTCCGGTCGCGACCGCAACGATCGGCGACGTCGTGCCGGCCGAGCGGCGCGGTGCGGCACTGGGCATCGTCGCGGCAACGTGGGGAGTTGCGGCCATCATCGGCCCGAGCGTCGGAGGCGTGATCACCCATTACCTCTCCTGGCGATACATCTTCGTCGCAAACCTTCCGCTCGCGGGCGTCGTCCTGTTGCTGGCAGCCAGAGAGTTGCCCTCACGTGCGCCGCGAGCGCGCGAATCGCTCGACGTGGTGGGGCTGGTCTTGCTCTGCAACGGGCTGCTGTTGCTGATGGACGGGCTGATTATCTCCCGGTCGTTGATCGCGCTTGGCGGCGTTGCAATCCTCATCGGCTTTGCGTTCTGGGAACGCTATACGCGCAACCCCATCGTTCCGCTCGAACTGCTGCGCACGCCGCAGCTGGTACGAACCTACACGCTGGAGCTCGTCGTGGGCATGCTGGAGGGCTCGCTCTTCTTCATCCCGGCGGTGCTCGTCGGCGCCGACGGGCTCTCCGCGGCGGCCGCGGGTTTCGCTGCCGCGCTCGGCGCGCTCGTCTTCGTGATCGTCATTCCAGCCTCGGGTCGCGCGCTCGACCGGATCGGCAGCCGCGACGTTCTCTTAGCCGGAGCGATCTTCAGCGAGGTAGGCCTCGCGCTCTTCGCCCTGTTCTTCAACTGGCTCCCGCTAGCGCTGCTGGCGATCGTCATCGCCGGCGGCGGCTTTGGCGCACTGCTGGGCGCGCCGACGCGCTACATCGTTACCAATGAAGCGCCGAGCTACGCGCGCGCAACGGCGATCGGGCTGCTCAGCCAGGCGCTCATCGTCGGACAGATCCTGGGCAGCGCGCTGGCGGGTGGCCTCATGAGCGCCGCGCCGAGCGACGTCGCCGGCTACCGGCACGCGTACCTCGCGTTCGCCGCGGTCGCGTTCGTCGCGCTCGTTTTGGCCGCTTCGCTCAAGTCGCGCCACGAAGAACGCAATGCGCCTGCCGAGGCGGCGGCGTAGTGAAACGCAGCCTCTTCGATCGACGCTACAACGGTCTCGCTCGGCGCCGCTGGACCGCCGCCGAACGCCGCATCGTGTGGCGCGGCCTCACCGGGCGCCTCGCACTCGCGATCGAGCCGCTCGTTGGCATGCTTTTCATGGTGCTGCTGACGTGGGGCATCGTCTATCGCGCCGCCCACGTTCCCTCCGATGCGACCCTCGTCAAAGTCGCGTGGATCTTTGCGCTCGGCGCCGTCGCCTTCGCCGGGTACTTCGCCGCGGTGCTCGTCGCGCCGTTTGCCGCGTACTTACAGACCTTTGCGCCGATCTACGTTCTAGACGGCTACGTTCGCTATCGTGAACCCGACGAACGCTCGCGCGTCGACGCCTCCGGCTACGCGGCCGCGCTCTTCGCGGACCGCACGGTGGCGTGCGAATGGGAGTGGCTCGGCAAACGCCGCTTACCCAACGCGACGATTCCGGCACACGTCGAGTTTTCCGTGTATGCGGGCATTCACAAAATTGATGGCAAGTCCACGGGACTGCTCCCGGACGATCAACTCCCGCTGCTTGCGATCGGCATCGCGACGCGTCATGGCCGCAAAGCCGATCTCTAGACGTCCCTGATGGTGACAGTCGAACGCGCAGCTCGTGGCGACCTGGATACCCTCTTACCGCTAGTGGGCGCCTACCGAACGTTTTACAAGCAGGTACCGGATCTGCGTCGCGAACGCGAATTTCTCAGACGCCGGCTGGAAGACGGGACATCCACGATCTATCTCGCGCGCGACGAGCGCGGCGCGGCGGTTGGATTCGTCCAAATCTTCCAAGCTTACAGCACTGTTCGGCTCGGGCCCTCGCTGATTCTGGAAGACCTGTTCGTCGTACCGACCGCGCGCAAAATGGGCGTTGCAAGGAGACTGCTCCAACGCGCGTCCGAGCTTGCTCGCGACGTCGGCGCCGTGAACATGTTTCTCGAAACCGCAACGGACAACGTCGGCGCGCGAGCCGTCTACGAGCGCGCGGGCTGGACGCGCGAGGGTCATTTCCTTAAGTATAACGCGCCGCCGCTGGACTAGGACGTCTAACCATGGGTTCTCAACGGCCTCGGAGAACTTGTGCAAACGGCTAATCAATGTATGGAGCGTGGAGCAAGACAGGTGAAGACCACGGACGTTAACCGCTGCGGATCAGCACGTGCCCCTGCGGTAATGCTTGCAGCGATCGCCGTAACGCTATCCGGTTGCACAGGAAGTGCGGGCGGCTCGCTTGGGGCGCCCGGTAGTCTGCCACCGGGGGCGCTGGCGACGCGCGATCGCCAGATCCATCACGTGGTGATCATCGTTCAAGAGAACCGCTCGGTCGACAACCTATTTCAAGGATTCCCAGGTGCGGAGACACGGTCGTATGGCTTCAACCGCAGCGGAGACAAGATTACGCTGCGTCCGGTTCGCCTTGAGGCCGCGTGGGATTTCCATCACGACTCCACGAGTTTCTTCGACGCTTGCGACGGTCAGGGTGAGTATCCCGGAACAGAGTGCAAAATGGACGGCTTCGACAGAGAATACTGGGAGTGCGGAAAGGCCGGATATCCGCGATGCCCTAACGCGAGCCCGCCGTATAGCTATGTGCCGGGCTTCGAGACGCGGCCGTACTTTTTCATCGGAAAAAACTATGTGTTTGCAGATAAAATGTTTCCCTCGAACTTTGACTCGAGCAGCTTTGTCTCTCACCAATACATCATTGCTGCCCAAGCCAGCTCGACGGTGAACTATCCGATTGGCCCTTGGGGCTGCGAAGCCAAATCAACGATCCCGACGGTGACTCGTCAAAGGACGATCGGCCGGGACATCGATCCTTGCCTCAATAACACGACCCTGGGCGACGAGCTCGACGCTGCGGGAGTGTCGTGGCGGTTCTACACATCGCGCGTTAACCAGGGCGGCGGCGCGTGGAGCGCATATCAGGCGATCAAGCATATCTACGAGGGTCGCGATTGGAGTAAGGACATCGTTACACCGCAGACGCGATTCTTCAAGGACGTCTCAAACGGCGCGTTGCCGGCGGTGAGTTGGATAACGCCGACCTGCGTAAACTCCGATCACGCCGGCTGCGGTTCGAACACCGGCCCCGATTGGGTTGCCTCGCTGGTCAACGCGATCGGCGAGTCGCAGTATTGGGATTCGACCGTCATCTTCGTCTTTTGGGATGACTATGGGGGATGGTACGATCACATCCCGCCAGGGAAGGTGGATTACGATGGGCTGGGAATTCGCGTTCCGCTCTTGATCGTTTCGGCCTACGCCAAGCGAGGATACGTCTCGCACGTGCACTACGAACACGGCAGCATCCTGAAGTTCGTCGAAGATCAATGGGGGCTAGCCAGGCTCTCGGCGAGCGATACGCGTGCCAACCCCATTGCGCCGGATTGCTTCGACTTCAGGCAGCCGCCAAGGTCTTTCACGCCGATACCCACCTCGCACGGCAAGGAGTACTTTCTCGGGCAGCCACTCGACTCGCGTCCACCCGATACGGAGTAGAGCGACTAAGGGTTTGCCTTGCTCGGCCTGGAAAACGAAGCCCAGAAAGGGGGATCTAAAAAGTGTCTTGGATTCTTCGCTGCTTAGGGACGATCGGATTGGTGTGCGCCGCTGCCGCATGCAACTCGTCGACCTCGCCGGTTATTCCGCAACCGCCCAACCCCACCACCACCACGATCACGGTTGACTCTGGGGCCGGGCTGCCGCTCGCTAACGAAACCGTGACGCTCTCTACCGGAATCGCCAACCACGCGCCGACCGGTGTGATCGCGAAGCAAATGACCAACGCGCTCGGTCAAGTCACCTTTTTTAATCTGCCGCTCTCCGGTCAGGTGTGCGTCTCGGCGATCAGTGGTTCGATCTTTGCGAGTTACTGCGCAACGCCATTCCCCGCGACCTACACGCTGGAGTTTCCTGCGTCGGGAGGTTAGCCCGAAGTCTAGGGGTTGTTCAGAGGCGCGCGCAGGGTCGTGTTGGCCGGCCAGTGGTGCCCGTAGCCGGACATTAGGCAGACCGATGCGCCGATGGCGAAGATGATGAGCAGCCCGACGACCGCAACGCGCGCGAGTGCCGATGGGATGCCGCGGCTCTCCGGAACGCGGGAAAAATCGAGATATTCGTCGTCGCGAACGATCATCGTTACGCTCCCTTCGCCGGCGGCGTGAAGCCGACGAGATTAAGCCCGGCCAGCAACGCGAGAATCGCCCCGATTCCGAGCAGCAACAGCATCACTTTGAAGACCTGGTTCTCGACGCCGGTCGACTTCCAATCCTTATAGAGCGCGTAGAAAGCGACCACGGCAACGACGATGCCGGCGATTACGGCCCCGAGTCGTTCGACGATCTGCGCATTCATGGCGTCGCTCCTAAATCAAGTAGAAGATCGAGAACAGCACGACCCAAATCACGTCGACAAAGTGCCAGTAGAGCGTGCCGGCGGTGATTCCGAAGTACTTGCCGCGAGTGTAGACCCCGGCGGACGACTGCAGCACGAGGACCGTCAGGTAGCAGACGCCGAGGAAGACGTGCATCCCGTGCATTCCGGTGAGCGTGAAGAACGAGGCGCCGAAGATGCCGCTGCCCCACCAGGTCACGTGTTCGCCGTAGATCAGGTGGGTGTACTCGTACGCTTGACCGCCGAGAAAGCCGGCCCCCAAGACGATCGTGGCCAGCAGGAACCACATGTAGTTCATCCACTTGCCGTGCTTGAAGTTCTCGAGCGCGTAATGCATGGTCGCGCCGGAGCCGAAAAGCACGACGGAGTTCCAGGCGGCAAAGGCCACGTCGAGCCGGTGAATCCCCGGGGGCGGCCAGCCCTGGCCGCTATTGCGGAGGTAGAGATAGGCAAAGATGAACGATGAGAAGAGCACGCAGTCGCTGACTAGGAAGAGCAAAAAGCCCTGCAGACGCAGCTCCCGCGTCTCGACGTAGAGCTGATCGACGTGCCCGTGCGCGTCCGCGCCGATCGCCGCGACCGACATCAATGGGCTCCGGCCGCAACCGGCGGCGGCGAATCGGTCAACTCCTCATCGAGGCCTTTGTACGGCAGCGGCTGACCGAAATCGTACGGCAGACCGTAGACCGTCGGAATGTGCTTGAAGTTGTAGTAGTGCGGCGGGGAAGGAACCTGCCACTCGAGCGTGCGCGCCCCCCACGGATTTGGGCCCGAACGCTTGCCGTAGCGAATGCTCCAGATCACGTTGACGAAGAATATCAGAATCGCCAGCGTCATGAGATACGACGCGAACGACTCGAAGCGGTTCCAGAAGGCGAACTGCGGATCGTACGTGGCAACCTCGCGCGGCATGCCCATCACGCCCAGCCAATGCATCGGAAGAAACGTGGCGTTGAACCCGATGAAGAAGAGCCAGAAGTGGATCTTCCCGAGCGTTTCGTTGAGCAGCCGCCCCGACATCTTCGGGAACCAGTAGTACATGCCGGCGAAGATGCCCATCAAGCTGCCGCCGACGAGCACGTAGTGCAGGTGCGCCACGATAAAGTACGTCCCGTGCACGTGCAGATCGAACGGAATCGCCGCTAGGAAGATTCCCGTAATCCCGCCGATCGTGAAGAGCCCGACGAAGCCGATTGCGAAGAGCATCGCCGTCGTGTAGTGGATCTTTCCGCCGAAGAGCGTCGCGACCCACGAGAAGATCTTGATGCCGGTCGGTATGCCGATAACGTACGTAATGATCATGAAGGGCAGCTGCAAGAACGGCGCCAGGCCCGAGGTGAACATGTGGTGCGCCCACACCATGAAGCCGGCCAGCGCGATCGCCATCGACGAGAACGCGATGAGCTTGTAGCCGAAGATTGGCTTACGCGCGAAGGTTGGCAGCACTTCGGAGATGATGCCGAAGGCGGGGAGAATCATGATGTAAACGGCGGGGTGCGAGTAGAACCAGAACATGTGCTGCCACATGACCGGGCTTCCGCCCTTGGTCGGATCGAAGAACGGCACGCCAAACTGACGCTCGATGAAGAGCGCGGCTAGCGCCGCAGCCAGCGCCGTCGTGGCGATCATCAGCAATGGAGCCGTTGCGAACTGCCCCCACACGAAGAGCGGCATGCGGGTAAAGGTCATGCCCGGCGCGCGCATCTTCAAGATCGTGACGACGAAGTTTATGCCCGTCATGGTCGAGCTGACGCCGACCAGGAAGATCGCGGCGCACCACATCGAGGTTCCGGCGGCGCCTTGCAGCGAGACCGGCGGATACTCCATCCAGCCTGCCGTCGGCGCGCCCATCAAGAACGACGAGAACAGCATCAATCCGCTGACCGGGAAGATCCAGAAGCTCAGCATGTTCAGCCAGGGAAATGCGACGTCGCGTGCGCCGATCTGCACCGGGAAGACGAGGTTGCCGAAACCGCCCGTCAAGAGCGGAATGACAACCAGCCAGACCATCGCGCTGCCGTGGACGCTATAGATCTCGTTGTAGGTGCCCGGCGCGACGAAACCGCCGCTGGGGTTGAGCAGCTGCGTGCGGATCGCTTCGGCGAGCAAGCCGGAAAGCATAAAGAAGACGAAGCCGGTGATGATGTACTGGATGCCGATGATCTTGTGATCGAGCGAAAAGACGTATCGCCGAACGAAGCCTTGAGGTTCGGGATGAATGTGATCGGCGATGCCGCCGGAGGGAAGCGCTGCTACTGCCATACCGTTTTAAGATATCTCACTTCAGTGAATTGAGGAAAGCGACGAGATTTGCGATGTCTTGCGCGGAGAGACCGTTGGCGCCGGCATTGGGCATCGCACCCATGCTGCCCGTATACCCGTTCTCCAGGATTCCGGCAACGTCCGCGGGGGTCGCCGGCTGGTTGTTCACCAGATTCGGATGCGAGGGATCGTGCAAGACGCCCAACAGCCCTGGGCCGACCAGCGTTTGATTGAACGGAGCGAGCTTATGACAGGCGGTGCACTTCTGCCCGAAGAGCGCCTTGCCGGCCGCGACGTTACCGCCTTGGAGCGAGATCGCCTGGCCGCCCGACGGCGGCAAGGCGTTACTCACGTGCGCGTTACGCTGCTGCCAGCCCTTGAACCACTTGTCGAACGAGGGCTTGTCCTCGATCACTAAGACCTGCTTATCCATCTCGCTATGATCGATCCCGCAGAACTGCGTGCAGATGATGGGATAGCGGCCCGGCAATCGGGGTGTGAACTTAATCGTCGTCACCAAGCCGGGAACCGTGTCGTTCTTCAACCGCATCGCCGGAACCCAAAAGCCGTGGATAACGTCGGCCGAGGTTAGATTGAGGGTCACCGGAACGTTCAACGGTAGGTGCATCTCGTCGGTCACCTCGCCGTTGATCTGCGGATAACGGAACGAGAAGTAGAACTGATGGCCGATCGCTTCGACCACCAAGCCGTTCTCCGGCTCCAACATGATCTCGTACCAAATTCGGACGCTGACGACCGAGAGCAAGACGACGAAAAGTGCGGGGATTATCGTCCACCAGAGCTCGAGCCTGAAGTTATCGTGTACCTGCAGGCCGATCGCATCGGGCGGGTCGCTCGCTTTTGCCCGGTAGGCGATGGCGAAATAGATCAGATAGCCGGCGACAAAGATCCACAGCGCGCTGCCGGTGGCCACCATGAAGCGGAAGAGGGTATCGACCTGCCGCGCCGTGACGATCGCGGCCGGCAGATAGCTCTCGAGCGGAAAGGTGTACCAAAAGACGATCGCCGCGATTGCCAGCGCCGCCAGCACCGCGGTCGCCGTCCAAAAGCCGCGACCGAGTCGCGCGGGCTGCGGTCCCTGCTCTACCAACGCATGCTCTCCCTCACAAGACTATAGACGCTTCGCATGCAACTCGCACCGACTAAACGGGCTGTTAAGAGCCTCTATCTGCCGCCCCTGCAAACTCGCGCACCAGCCAGTCCACGTTGGTGATCGCGCTTCCCACCACGACGGCGTCGGCTCCGGCATCCAGCGCGGCGCGCACCTCGGCCGGCGAGCGAACTCCGCCCTCGCAGATTGCGAACTTCCGCAGCCGCGCGAGCTCGGCGACCAGATCGAGTGCCGGAAGGCGATGCCCGTGGGTCGCCTCGGTGTAGCCGCAGAGGGTCGTCGCCAGAATATCCGCGCCGGCAGCGCCTGCGGCGCTCGCATCGTCGGCGTTCGAGCAGTCGGCCATCGCCAGGCGCCCGGCAGCGTGGATGGTTAGGATGGCGTCGGTAAGGCGGCTGCCGTCAGGCCGCGCGCGCTTCGTCGCGTCGAGCGCCACGATCTCGGCGCCGCTAGCGATGACCGACTCCACCTCGGCCGCGGTCGGCGTTATGTAGGGCTCGAAGCCCGCATACTCGCGTTTGATCAGCCCCACGATCGGCAACGCAACCCGCGCTCGCACCGCCTGCAGGTGCTCGGCGCCCGCAATCCGGACCGCTGCGGCGCCGCCGTCTTGTGCAGCGCGCGCCATCGCTGCGATAACCTGCGGATCGTCGAGCGCCGAGTCCGGCCATGCCTGTACCGAAACGATGAGTCCACCGCGCAACGCTTCAAGCAAGCTCACATCCCGAGTTCCTTAATTGGCAGCCCAAGCTCGCGATAAGCGAGTAAAAGCGCGCCCGCGGCGGGTTCGTATCTGCCGGCAATAACCTCCGCATTCGGTGCCTGGGCGACGACGCCGCCTCGTACGCGACCGTACAGACCCGCATCGCGCAAGACCCCTCCGGTAAGCGCTACGGTACGCAGGTTCATCGAAGCGAGCGCCTGCACCGCCAGTTCCGCGAGCCGATCGACGCCGCGCTCGGCAAGCGCTCGAAATCGCGGCGACCCAATCGCGACCGGTGCAAATGCGGCGAGCCGCTCGCGCGTGATGGCGCCGCTATAAAAGGCGCGCGCAATTTCGTGGAGGGAATCGATCGAAAAAAACTCACACGCCAAACGCCGTTCCTCGTCGAGCGCGGCATCTCCGTCGTCGCGTGCGCGCATCAAGAGCGCGAGCGAATCGCACGCGATCTTGAACGCGCTCCCCTCGTCGCCGAAGAGATAGCCCCAGCCGCCCAGCGTCGCTGTCGCGCCGCGCTCGTCGCGCGCGAAGACGACCGACCCGGTGCCGGCGATGACGACGACGCCCGCGCCGCCGCTGAGTGCGCCCGCGTGCGCCACCGGTGCATCGTGCATTAAAATGAAGCGCGCCGTCCGCATCTGCGGCTTTTCGCCGTAGACGCGCCCCTCGTAACCGCTCACTCCCGCGACGATCGCGTCAAACTCCGTTTCGCCCGGAAGCGCGGCGCTGCGAAGTGCATCGGCAAGCGCCCCCTGCAACGCATCTCGAAGGCTCGTTGCGCCCGCATGCAGTCCGGCCTCGTCGGCAGGTCCGGCCGTACCGCGCGCCAACACGCGTCCGCGCTCGTCGGCAACGAGCGCGGCGGTAGAGCTTTGCCCGCCGTCGATTCCCGCAACAAGCCGGGTCACTTCGAACCGTTGCGCAGCTCGGCGGAATATTCGTCGGCGGCGGCTTCACGCGCACTCCGCTCCGCCAATACGTCTATCTCGCCGATCGCCTCGAGATGATGGTACAGCTCGTGACCGGCAGCCGACGCGATAAAGACATCGAGTCCGCCGGCATTCAGTCTTGCCGCCACGCGAACGTTGAGACGAATCTCGGGAATCGCCGGATCGTACTCTGCGCGCAACTCGGCGTCACCCCAGTCGCCTAAGTCGGCAAAGCGCACGCCGACGCCATACGCCGCAAGCAACTCGAGCGCGCGCGTCACGCGTCGCTCCGGCGCAGATCCACGCCGTCGACGATGAGCTGCGCCCGCAGCTCGGCGGTATCGATATCGCCAACGCGCTCGCCGCGCGAGCAGGCTAGCGCCGCCGCGGTTCCGGCTGCCTGTCCGAGCGTCATCACCGTCGGCGTAAGCCGCGTCGAGGCCAACGCTTCGTGCGTCGTCGAGATGCAGCGCCCGGCGACCAGCAGCTGCTCGCGATCGACCGGCACCAGACAACGATAAGGAATCTCGTAGCTCGTCCCGGGGACCAGGCGCATCGTCGTAGTCCCGCTGCCGCTGGGATTGTGCACGTCGATCGGATAGGCACTGCGCGCAACGGCATCGTCGAACCGCCGTGCCTGCAAGACGTCGTCGCGCGTCAGCGTGTAGCGGCCGACGATGCGGCGCGACTCCCGGATGCCGACCTGCGTCCCGGTTGCCGCGATGCGCGCGTTTGCGAAACCTGGAACGTAACCTCGAAAGAACTCGAGCAGCTGCATCGCCTGCAAGCGTGATTCGACCTCGGCACGCGTCAAGTCGTCGGGGTCGAGCGGATCGATGTCGACGACGCGCGTCATGTTGACGGTCACCTCGTCGGGATATGGCGAGATGAAAAAGGAAACCAGCTCGCGGGGAACGTCGACCCGTCCGTCGGCACGCGCGCGTTCCCACAGCTCGTAGAGCCCAGCGACTGCCGTCAGCGCGGATGGCACGCGCGCGTTGGTGGGTAGCGTACTGCGCATCTCCTGCGGATGCGCGCGCAGATACGCCGCAAGGGCGGCGAGATCGACGTGGCTCAGCCGGAACATCAACGTGGCGGGCTGCACGCGCCCTCGTTCGTCGCCCTGCTGCGTGGGAACGCCGGCGGAGGCCGCGACGAGCGCATCGGCGGTCGCGTCGATGACGGCCGTTGCGCGATAGCGGCGCGTGCCGCCGGACGTTGCGACGGTTGCGCCCTCCACGGTCGTGCCCGCGGTCTGGGCCGAGAGAAAGTATGCGTGCAAGAGCAGCGTGACGCCCGCTTCGCGCATCATCTCGAAGAGAAGCGCCTTGTGCACCTCCGGGTCGAACGGGGTAATCGTCGCGACGTAGTCCGACGAATCGCTGAGATGGCCCGGCGATGCGCCTTTACGCACCAGCCGGTCGACCATCTCCTGTGCGATGCCGCCCACGATGCGATCCTCACCGGAGTGAAAGGTCATCCACGGTCCAACCATTGCAGCCGTTGCGGTACCGCCGAGAAAACCATAGCGCTCCAGCAATAGCGTTCGGGCGCCGTGTCGCGCCGCCGCGATCGCCGCGGCGCAGCCGGCATTGCCGCCGCCGACTACGAGCACGTCGAAGCCGGAGGAGTCGGAGCCGCTCGAAGAGCGCATCTGCGCGCAATTCGTCATTCGCAGAGCAGGCCATTTTGTCGTGCCCGGCAATAGAGCGGGATGCAGACTCAGATCAGTTCCCAGGACCGGAACTGGGCCATGGCTGCGCATCTGAGCGCGCTCGTCGCCGTCGCCGGAGTACCGTTCGGTCACGTACTCGGGCCGCTCATCGTCTATCTCGTCAAAGCGCATGAGTCTGAGTTTGTGGCCGAGCACGCGCGCGCGTCGCTCAACTACCAGATCACCGTTTCCCTCGTGGGTATGGTCGGCGTCCTGACGTTCGTCGGGATCATGCTCGCTCTGTTCGCGACTAATCCGCCCCCCGCTCACCACATGCACGACTATGCGATGGGAGCCGCCTTCGTGGCCTGTTGGTTCGTCGTGATAATCGGCGTGCTGCTCGTCGTGCTGCTTTCGCTCATCTTCATCGTCGCTGGGACGGTGGCCGCAAACGAAGGCCGGCCCTATACTTATCCTTTAGCGATCCGTTTCTTACGCTAGGAGTTACGACCGAATGTTGATGCAACGAGTCAAGCCGCTCGCTCGAATTCTGGCGGAGGGAAGCGACGAGCAACACGGGCTCAAACGCTCGCTCGGCCCCTGGGCGCTGACCGCCATGGGCATCGGCGCCATCATCGGCACCGGAATCTTCGTGCTGACCGGCGTCGCTTCGGCAACGCGTGCGGGCCCGTCGCTGACGCTCTCTTTCGTGGTTGCCGGTTTTGTAAGCGCAATGGCGGCGCTGTGCTATGCAGAGGTCTCCAGCAAGATCCCGATCTCAGGTAGCGCCTACACCTACACGTATGCGACGCTCGGCGAGTTCTTGGCTTGGATCGTCGGCTGGGCCCTCGTGCTCGAATATGCGCTAGGCGCATCGACCGTCAGCGTCGGGTGGTCCGGTTATTTTACCTTCATCATGCAGACGCTCTTCCACTGGAATATTCCACAAATCTGGCAGCATAGCCATTGGGATGCCACTCCCGGCATCGCAAATCTTCCGGCCGCGGGAATCATCTTCCTAATAACGGCGTTGCTGGTGCGTGGAACGAAGGAGTCCGGTACGGTCAACGCGGTCATCGTCGCGATCAAAGTTGCAGTCGTGCTCTTCTTTATCGTGATCGGGCTCGGCCATATCAACCCGGCGAACTACCACCTGGCGGCCGGTCCGAAAACCGGTCTTGGCGGATTCTTCCCGTTCGGCGTCGCCGGCATGCTCGGCGGTGCTTCGTTCATCTTCTTCGCCTACATTGGATTCGACGCGGTCTCGACGACGGCCGAAGAGGCTCGCAATCCCTCTCGCGACCTCCCAATCGGTATCATCGCGAGCCTGGCAGTCTGCACGGTTCTCTACATCATCGTCGTGGCAATCCTCAACGGCATGGTCCCGTTCTACACGCTCGGCACCAATCGGCCCGTCGCCGACGCGGTGGCCAATGTTGGGCTAGCCTGGGCAGGCGTCATCATCTCGTTCGGCGCTATCGCCGGCTTGACGACCGTGCTGCTCGTCATGATGTACGGTCAAACGCGAATCTTTTACGCAATGTCCCGCGACGGTCTCATTCCACCGCTCTTCGTCAAGCTGCACCCGGCATGGCGCACACCTTGGCTTTCACAGATTCTTTTTGGGGTTCTCATCGCTGCGGCCGGTGCGTTCTTCCCGATCAGCCTGTTGGGATCGGTGACGAACATGGGGACGCTATCCGCCTTTATCTTGGTCTCGATCGCGGTGCCGGTGCTGCGCAGGCGTCACCCCGAGATGAAGGGCGCGTTTACGGTCCCCTTCGGGCCTTACGTCATTCCCGTGCTCTCGGCGATCACGGCGCTGCTCTTGATAGGCTTCCTGGCGTTTGGAAATCCGCTCGTCTGGGGCTGGTTTCCAATAGTGTGGCTGGTCTTCCTGATCTGGCTGACAATCGGTCTCATCTTCTACTACTCGTACGGGCGCCACAAGAGCACGGTTGCGCTGGAGGGCATCGAAGGTCTAGCGATCGCGCAGCCGCCGGTAAACTAGAGGTTTCCTAGGCTGTCCGCGGAGCCGCCAGCAGCACGACGGGCTGGTCGGGCGCGCACCCGTCCAGTTCTTCGGCGGCCAACGCGGCGGCTTGGTCGGCGCTCGTGAGCCCTTCATACGAGGCGATGCGCGCGCCGCGCAGCAGGTAGAGCGCGGGCAGCGCGCGGCCCACGTCGCCAAACTGGGTAGTCTCTTCCACGACTTGGCGCAGTTTCGCGTCGAGCGCGCCGACCATCGTTGCGGCGATGCGATACTCGCCGACGGCTAATCGCACGATACCCTGTTCGTCGATCACGCGCAAGCTGCGCGTTTCGCGCCGCCGCCCGAAAGCGCCGGCCAGAACCGTTCGACGCTCGTAGCCGCTCAGCGCGTTCGTTAGCGCGACGGGCTCCAGAGCGCCGGCGTCGCACCCGAACGACTGCGCCGCGATTGCACGACGCTCGTCTTCGCCGCACGCCTCGCCGGCCACCGACTCGGCCAGTGCGGTCGCGCCCGAAGCGGTGGCCCAAACTTTGTTGCGTTGCGAATCGATCTCGACCTCGACGACGACGCGCTCGGGTGCGGCGCCCGCGGCGATGACGCGATCGGCCGCCTCGCGGCGAATGCTCGCGATCTCTTGCGGCGAAGGCGACGCAATCGTGCGTTCGACGACGTCGCGTACCAGCGCCAGCGCCACGCCGATCGGCGCAATCACCTCGGCATCGTGCGCGATGCGCTGTGGCAGCTTCATGCTCGCCGCGAGCTGCGGCACAAGCGCCCCGCACCCGCCGCCGCCGCCCACGATCGTCACGTGCCGGCGATCGAGCGCGTAGTCGGCAATCAGCGCATCGATCGCCGGACGGAGCTTCGCCACGGCCAGCTCGAGCACGCGCGCCGCAAGCGCGCGCGCGTCACCGCCGAGATGCCGCGCTAGCAGTTCGAATGCGCGGCGCGCCGCTTCGGCATTCCCCCGCGCGAACGCATCTTCGGGAACGTCACCCAGAAGGTTGGCCGCGCAGGTAACCGTCAGGGCGATTCGCGTGCCGTCGGGCGTGACGAGTACGACGTGATCGGCGCGATCTTGCGGCGTCGGCGCGATCAGCTCGATCCGCGCACCCTCGAGCACCTCGGGCGCGACGAACGACGCATAGGCGCAGCCGGCAATGTGCGCGCTGCGCGGCCCGACGTCCACGATCGCGCCCTCGGCGACACGCAGCATGCTGCCGCCGCCGATTCCGAGCGTCCGCACGTCGAGCGTGCGCAGCGTCGTACGATGGCCGCCGATGCGCGCGGGCCGCATCTGCGGGCGCCCAGCCCGAATCGCCGAGCAGTCGGAGCTGGTGCCGCCGACTTCGACGAAGATTCCGTCGATCAAACGCTCGTGCAGCAACGCGCCCGCTATCCCGGCGGCAGGTCCCGAGAGCAGCGTGAGTATCGGACGGCGCCCGACCTCGCGCACGTCCATCACGCCGCCGTCGCTGCGCATCACCATCAACGGCGCCGGAATAGAGGCGCGCTGCACGGCCTCCGTGGTGACGCGCGCCGTGCGCACCATCTTTGGAAGAATCGCGGCGTTGATCGCCGCGGTACGCGTGCGCGAGCGCAGTCCGTATGCGGAGCTTACGTCGTGCCCGCTGGTCGCCTCGATGCCTCGTTCGCGCGCATACTCGACGGCGACCGATTCGCGCTCGGGGCGATCTACGCCGAAGCTTTCGCTGGCGGCTAGGGCCTGCGCGCCGGAGGCAATGAGTCGCTCGATGGCGGCACGTAACGCGCCGCCGTCACCGGCGCGAACGAAAGCAAACTCTGGCGCAAAGAGCCTCCCGGAGTCGAGCGCAAATGCGCGAAAGCGCATCTGTTCACGCGAGAGCCACCCCAAACCGTCGAGCAGTCCCACCACACCAACCTGCGCAAGATCGCCCTCGAGCAGCGCGTTGGTTGCCTGTGTCGTCGAATGCGCGATAAACGCGATGCGGCCTGCATCGATCTGCGGATCGGCCAACAGCTGCGCGATTCCGGCAACGATGCCCTCCGCGATGCCGCCCGACGCGTCGTGCGTTGTGGGAACCTTGATGCGGGCGACCAGTTCGCGCGTTGCGGCATCGATCGCGACGACGTCCGTAAACGTGCCCCCGACGTCGATGCCCACGCGAAGTAAGGAGCCAAGGTTCCTCATCACCAGTCTGCCGTCAGCGTATAGACGATCGTACGCAGCGCGATCTGGCCATCGCGCGCATAGCGCTCGAACAGTTCGTTGAGATCGGAGCGTAACGCCGCCGCCTCGGGGCCGGTGGAGGGAAGGTAGGATGCCGAAGAGGCGCGACCGAGCAGCGCTGCGCGATCCAAGAAGTGTTCGGAGTGCGCGGTGGAACGCGTCACCGTCGCATCGGGGTAGGCGGCAAAGACCTCCAGCGCGCGCCGGCGCAAAGCCTCGGTATCGTCGGTAGCGTACACGCGTACGACGTCGCCGTACGCCTTGGTGAACTCATCCTTCTCATCGCGTTCGTACTGCAGGAGCGCGGCGCGGCGGCGCGCGACGCGGCGAAACTCTCGCATGACCTCGGGCGTGGCAAACCAGTGAAAGGCTTGACAGGCGACGGCCAGGTCGACGCTCGCATCGGGTAAGCCCGTCTGCAGCGCCGTGCCCTCGCTCCAGCGCACGTTGGCATGCGGCTCGGCCTGCGACCGCATTTTCGCATTCGGCTCGATCGCAATAACACGAGCTCCGCGCTCGGCAAAGAGCCGCGACGATATTCCGGTGCCGGCGCCGATGTCGGCAACGACGAGCGTCGACGGATCGCCGAGGCCGCCAATTGCGGTATCGATCGAATCGGCCGGATACGAGGGACGAAACGTCGCGTAGCTTTCTGCTCGCTGCCCAAAGCGCTCCAGCGGGTTCATTGGGTCGCGCTCGTCAGGCACCATTGCGAACTCGAACCGAGACGAATGGCGCGCCGAGCATGATAACGACCGGCCGGGCGCCCTGCAAAACCTCGAACGAGTGCGGTTTGCCATCGTAGGCAAACTGCTCGGCGGGATAGGTGCCGTAATACCACCACTCTTGGCCGTCAATTTTCTCGACGATCTCGCCGGAGCGCAGACCCGCCGCATACGCGGGACCGCCGGCGCGGACGTAGAGGCGCATGTTGCCGTCGACCGTGGTGAAGAGCGAGTAGAAGTACGTGGGTTTGTCTGCGGGCACGACGGCGGCACCGCGGGTAAAGAGGTTAGCGCTGCGCGCCGGCTCCGCGAGGGCCCAGGCTTGCAATCGCGCCGCCCCTTGTCGCGCCAAGGCTCGGATCGCATCGCTGCTTTCGCGTGAGATTATCTCGTGGTCGTGCCATTCGTTCACGCTCCAGCCCCCGCAATCTTGCAGTCGCAAGCCGACGTCGATATCGTTGCCCTCGATCAGCGCGAACGAAGAGGTCTCGGCGCGCAGGTACGCCGCGTAGCGTTTATCCGCGCAATCGCGCAGGTTCGGATCGTCGTGCAGCCGCATCGTCGTCCAAGCTCCGCCACCCAGCGCAGCTGCAACTACATCGGCGGCGACTCGCCCCGCCGGCGTTCCATCGTCATCAACGGCGATCCGGTCGCGCGCCGCCGCCGGTGCGTAAAAGCCGCTCAACGCTTCGTCGGCGCGCGCCACGCGAACGAGCGAGGCAAAGGCGCCTTGACCGAAAAGGGCGGAGCCGGCGGTTACGACCGCGAGCGTCGCAACGATTGCGACGGCCATCTGATAGGGTAGCGTGCGCCGCGTGATCGTATCGATCGGGACGCCCGTGAAGTTCGCCACCCAGACGTTGGCGGTGTTCGTCGGATCGCAGACGTTCTGCACTTGCACGACCGCCATGATTGCGGCGACGAGTACCACGGGCGGCAAGACGTGCGCCGTCAGCAGCACCGTGAAGATGGCGATGCCAACCCCAAAGGGGTTGAGCGGGCCGCGATAGAGCGCAAGCGGACTGGCGACACCGAAGAGCGCAACATAGGCGATCGGATTGCGCAGCCAACCGCCCGCGACGAGCGGCCGCAATGCGGCGGCGAACTGCGGCTGCCGCGTCGCGACCAAGAGCATTCCGATCCCCATGAAGAGGAGCACCGCGGGTGCCACGTCTTCGAGTCCCCGAATGGCGGCGGCAACCAGACGCTGCACGGCCGCCAACGGGCGCGTGACGAGCACGCCGAAAAGCGCCGCGATCAAGAAGGCCGGCGCGGCCGGCAAGTGCAGCGCATAGTAGAGCAGCAGCGGAAGGATGGGCGTGAAGAGCGCGATGGCGGGAACGCGTGCAATGCTCTCCGGGTCGACGGCTTTTACGGCCCACGCCGCATAACCCCGCTCCCGGCGAAACGACACGACCGCGTAGAGCAGCAATGCGGCGGCGTCGACGACGGCGAGCACGATCGCAAAGCGGATCAGCTGCTCCTGCGCTACGCCGAAGTAGGTCGTGTAAAAGGTCCAATTGGCGATGTTGAAGATATAACCGAGCGCAAAGCTCATCAAGAAGAGCGTCGCCGCGATCGTTCGCGGCACGCCGGCCGTCATCATGATCGGCAAGACGATGGAGCCGACCATAATGATCGCTCCCAGCCCCGAAACCGAGGTAAAGAGCAGCGCAACGATGGCGGCAAAGCCGAGTGCTAGCGGCATCGGCCGCTCGCCGCCGAACTCGGCGGCCAGGTTGACGATTCGGCGCGCGATGCCCGTTTCGACGGTTACGCGACCGAGCAGCGCTCCGAAGATGACTGCAACGTAGACTGGCGCCAACTGAACCGCGCCGTCGGTAACGATGCCCCCTAGCGCGGCAAACGGCACGCCCGCGGCCAGCGACATCAACAACGCCATGCAGGGAATCGCGACGAGCGCCGGCACCCAACGCCGATACATCAGCACGGCGAAGAACGCAAAGACGAGTAGAATGACCGCGGCGGTCATTTAAATCTTCTTGTCATCCTGAGAAATCTACTTGTCATCCTGAGAAATCTTCTTGTCATCCTGAGCTTGTCGAAGGATGACCTCCAACGGAGGCAACGTCTTCGTTGTCACGTACGATTGCGTTGCGCGATAGAACGCATCGGCACGTTCGATCGCCTGTTGCGCCCCGAGATGGTAGCGCTCGAGATTGCTTGCGAGATGTCCCTCTCGGCTTTCATAGCGCCATGCTTGCGCGTAGAGCGGCGCGAGCTCTTCGTACGAGTCGCGCAGCTCCCACATCCAGTAGCGGCACCAATACAGATCGCGCAGCGTCGTATCGCGATCCGTTGCTGCGTGCGCGAGCGCATCGGCGTACATGCTGCGCACCTCGGCGGCGATTTGAAACTCGCGGGCGAGCGCATCGTAACGCCGGGCGGCCAGGAACATCACGAAGGCGGCGTTGGCGTGCAGCGGAGGACGCACGAAGTAGCGATTCTGCTGGACCGACTCTGCGTTGTGTCGGATCGATCGCAGCGTATCGGCCGAGTAGGCCGGTGCGCCGCTCGCGAACGGATCGCTCCAAAATAGCGCGTCGGTCTGGCCGAATGACGTCTGCGGCGGCTCCAAGAGACGCAGCACGCTGCCCAGCGCGTTTACGTCCGTGCTATAGCGTGCATCGTCCGATCCGAAAAACGCACCAGGAAAATCCGAGGCAAATCGGTCGAGCGCGACATCCCCCGGCTCCCACGCTGCGGCCGCCGCATAGATTACCGGGTACCAGGTCGCTTCGTAGAGAGTCTCACCATCGTCGTGCCAGACCGTTTGAAAGGCGCCCAGGACCTTTGCAGCCTTTCCCTGGTTGATGAAAGTCCGCTCGTTGGAGAGCGCGGTATGGATCGCGGGAAAGATCTCATTCCAGTTGCTGGCACCCGGCGCGACCATCTGCTGAAATCCGCCGCGCGCGATCGTTTGAATGTACGGCTCGAAGGTCGGTTCGTCACCGTAGTGCCAGTTGACGACGACCGCGGTGCTGGGAATTAGCTTCATGATGCCCGGATCGTTCTCGATGCCGTCGTCCCAAAGCATCAGCCGCGCTCCCGAGGGTGCGATCAAACGATTCATCGCGACGATGTGATCGGCGTAAGCTTGCGAGCGCCCGCGCTGCGCGACGTAGCTCTGCGTCCGGCCGAGACCGAGCGTCGCGGTCTCGTCGGAGCCGATGTGAAAGAACGGCGTGCCCCCAACCGCGGCCAACTCCTGCGCGACGATTCGCTGCAGGTACTCCATTGAGAGCGGGACGTTAGGAGAGAGGAGGAACCCGTGCGGAAGCTCGGCAGCATCGGCGTATCGCTCGACACGCAGCGTGTTGTGCATGTGCGCAAAACTCTGCTGTTCGGGAATCAGCGCGACGTGGTAGCGGCGCGCATACTGCGACAGCTCGCGCAGCTGCGCCGGGGTAATGCCGTCGAGCGGCGCCGGCAGAGGGTCCGTCGGGCTAATGAAGACGTGCTCCATATATGGTGAGTAGCCGTTCATCTTGAAGGCCGCGATCGTGCGAATCCGCTCCTCGAAATATCGCATCGTCGGGAGCGGCCCGCGGGAAACGTCATCGGAGAGGATGCGCCACTGTAGCGCCGGCCGATCCTCGATAGCAACGCACGGTATCTGCCACGCTCCTCCCGATCGAACCGGCAACTGCGCGAGCGTCATGGCGCCGTAGAAGGCGCCGGCCGCATCGGAGCTTTCGATCGATGCACGGCCGTCGAGCACCGTTAGCCGGTAGGCTTGGGCGGGTAGAGAGCCGTCGCGGCGCACCGTAATCGCGGCGCTACCAGAGGGAGCGGTTCGCAAGCGCCCGATGCCAAGCGCCCCCCAGCGCTCGTCCAGTTCGGTGCGAGCCGCCTCGTCGAAGCCGGACGGCACCGTTCGCGGGGCCGGGAACGCCGCCGACGAGCACGGCAGCATCTGCACGTTCTGCGGGCGGGGCAGCAGATGCAACGACGTGGCGAGCGCCGCTGCAAACAAGAGCCCCGGGTGCATAACGCCAGAGCTACGACGTGTCCGCCCGAAGGGCCTCGATACGCACATGGGAAGATAGCCATAGTGAAGCACGCTACGGTTTGGCCCGCGTATCTCGTCGCCGCGGTCTGCTTCGCGATCGCGCTGATCTCGTCGATTGCGAACATATCGCTGCTCGGGCACTTAAAACAGCAGGAGCGAGAGATCGCCAATCTCTCGGAACGATCGACGGCGCTGGCTCGCACGCTCAGCAACGAGCGCACGGCCCTCTTCGACATGCTCGACTCGCACGCGCATCACTACGCCGTCGGCAACGGCGAGGTAGTGACGCGCGGCAGCCGCATCGACCTCGCGCTTCACGAACTCCCCGACCCGCCGCGCGGCCAGGTCTATCAGGTGTGGACACGGCCGAAGGGCTCGACGAAGTTGATGCCCTCTCCGACCTTCCTCCCGGATCCGCGCGGCGTCGCGCTCGTCCTCGTGCCGGCCGATGCACGCGAGACATCCGAGATCGCCATCACGGTCGAGCCCGAGGGCGGGAGCAAAGAACCCACTACCAAGCCGTTGATCAGCGTTGCGTTCGATTCCCAGTAGCGCGTTGCGCGTCGAGGCGATCTCACCATCGATGCGGCGACCGGCGCTCGAGTTTCTCGCGCGCTCGCCGTATATGAACGTCTTCCTGAGCCATCTTCTGCTGCACGACTTTGCGCCGGCGGCGCGTCAGAGCGTCTTCGCCGTCCTTGACGAAACCGGTATCGTCGCGCTCGCATATTGCGGCCGTCCCGTCGTGCTCGCCGGCGAGCCCGACGCCATCGCGCCGCTGGCCACGCATCTAAGTTTTTATCGTAACAGCCGGATGATCGTCGGCCCGCGCGATACGGTACGCGCTTTTTGGAGCCTCGTCGCTCACCGGCTCGGCCGGCCGCGCCTCGTGCGCGACCGTCAGCTCGTCATGATGGTTGACCCGCAACGGCTGCGTCCCGCGCAACCGCTCGTCACGGTTCGGCAAGCGGTGATGAACGATTGGCAAGCGGTCGCGGAAGGTTCTGCCTCGATGATCCGTCAGGAGCTGGAGTACGACCCACGGCGCGACTCTCCCAGCTTCGATGCCGGCATTCGCCGTCTAATCGAGACGAAACGCTGGTGGGTAGGGATGGCGGCCGGCCGGCTCTGCTTCTTCTGCCACATCGGACCTTTTTCAGAGCAGACCGCGCAGCTTCAAGGCATCTGGACGCCGCCTGAGCTGCGCGGGCGCGGACTCGCGACCGCCTCGCTCGCGGCGATCTGCAATCGGCTGCTGGAAGATTCCCCGACGCTCTCGCTTTATGTCAACGACTTCAACGCCGACGCCGTCGCACTGTATCGCCGCGTCGGCTTCGAGCACGTCGGTGACTTTCAAACGATACTTTTTTGAAGCGAGACTATTCTAATAGGCTCGAGTTTCCCTGTCATACCCGAGCATACCGGTATGACTAAGGAACTAGAGCCTTTTTTGAATATTCGAGATGCCGCCTTCCACGGCTTGTCCGGTCTTCGTGAAGAGCCCGACGATCCAGCGAGTCGCCGCAAAAACGCCGATTGCGGCAAAGACGAAGATAATGATGAAGACCCACATGGCCGTGTGAGCCAGCCCGATCATTGCGTGTTCCATTCGGCTCGCTTAGCCGTGCGCGCAAACTGGCCCTCCGACGCTCCTAGAGCGCTCGCGTAAGCACGAAGGTCACCTGCGCTCCTTGCAAGACGTAGGCATCGGTTGGAATGACCGGTTGGTCCGGCGTGCCGCCGTAAACGAATCCGCCTCCGACGATCGTGAACGGATTGCTGTACACATTCGTCAGATTGGTACCGTAGAGTCCGTACTCCCATCCGTCGCGACGATAGACGACGTGCGCGTCGAGCGTTGCGTAGGGCGAGCGGTTCAGCTCGTTGTACCAGCCCTCGTAGCTCAGCTGCGCCCCGTACGCCAAACCTTTGAGCGGCTCTTCGCCGATTGCAAGATAGGCTTTGTGCAGCGGCTGCCCGAGGGATTGTTCTCCCGCCGCCAGCGTTCCGTCTTGAATTGAAACGGGGATGACGGTCAAGAACGAACTATCGACGTCCCAGCCGGCGCGAACGTGAAAGTTTGTGCCGAGTTCCTGGTCGGCATGAATGTCGATGCCGCGATAGACGCCGTTACCTGCGTTGACCGGCATGCTAATCGGACAGGGCACCGGCTTGCGTTTGCTCTCACACCCCGGGATGGGCACGGGGTTCGTCTGGCTCGACGGCGAGCGGAGGTTCGTTTGATACAGGTCGGACCCTAGATGCAGGGGATGACGTCTGCCGAAAATTTGCTCGCCTCCGATATCGAAATCGGTAGCGCGATCGGGCTGCAGGTTCGGGTTGCCGATGTAGACGATACCGCCGACGGGCACACGATCGGCCGGCGGCGGCACGAGCAGTTCCGAGAGCTGCGGCGCCTGGAAGGTCGTTCCAACTGAGGCGCGCACCGCCGTATTTCCTGTCGGCGTCCAGACGAAGCCGGCGCGCGGATCGAAGCTACTCCCGAACGTGCTGAAGTCGCTGTCGTACGCGGCAACGGCATAGTGGATGTGGCTGGTCGGATCCCCCGTGTAACGGAGCACCGCGTAGCGCTCCGTCTGCGAGAGCGGAAAGCTCTGAACCGGCGGCTGGCGATCCGGAGAAAGCGCGTCCGTCGAAACAGAGTCTGGGTTGTAGCTCACCGGAGAGCCGATCGGTTGAGCTTCGGCGATTACCTGGCTTTGGACGTAATTCGTCGTGAGGCTTTCGGTCTCGATGTCGTACTTCAACGAGAGCGTGCCGTCCGTGAAGTGGTGATCTACCTCGAGCCAATCGTCGGCAAGCAAGTCGCGCTGATTGTACAGGTATTGTTGGGTGTCGGCCCCCGGATTGGTAACCGACTGCGAGTTCAACGATGTCATATGGCTCGCCAAAATCATCGTTGCCGGTGCGCCGTTTGTCTGCTGGCTTCCCAGCGGCAGCTGAGCATCGATGCCGTAGTTCGCTTGATGCGCAGCCAGCCAAGTCCCGGCAAAGCTCTGATAGCCGCCGGCATTGTCATCATCGTCGAGCGGCGCGACGGCATTTCCAATATGGAACGCGTCGTCACCGACCGCTCCGCTAAAACCCGGCGGGGTGTAGTTAGTCAGGAGCGCCGAGTCATCTTTGAGGACGTTCTGATTGCGGAAGTTTAGCTGAACGTAGCCGTAGCCGTTCTCGCCCCCCAACTGATAGCGCAGCTTCGTCAAGATCGAACTGCCGGTCGAATCGCTACCCACGCTCTGCAACATCTCGTCGTCGCTCGGAGGAGAGCCTCCGTTTAGCGGCGCGAGCACGGTTTGGTTGACGGCTCCCGACGATGTCACCGTGTGGATCGAGAAGGCGTAGCCAAACCGGCCGTCGGAGCCCGTGCTTTGAGCGGTTGATCCAAAAGTACCGAACGAGCCGCCGAAAAGACGCAGCAGCGCATGCTCGGTGGTCGTCGGCTCGAGCGTAAGGATGTTCACGCCGCCACCGATCGTATTCGGCCCGATCAACGAGGATGGCGAGATGCCGTAGACTAGCTGCACCTCTTGCAATGCCGCTGGGTCGAGTAGCGACACGTCGAAATCGCCCGTGTTGCCGTTGTTCATTTGGTGTCCGTCGATGTCCACGACGGTCTCGGTTGGATCGGGCCCGCGCACCGCGAAGCTCACCGTCGCGTTACTGCCGCCGCCTAACGGAATCACGGGCGTCGTTGAAAGCTGGCTCCACAGCATCGGCGCAACCGAGGTAACGCCCGCGGCAGCCGCCGCCTGAGCGCTTAGCGAGACCGTTGGCGCCGACGAGGTCGAGACCGTCTCGCCGGCCGAGGCGCGGACCTCGCCAATGACCGTTAGAGAGTTCGTCGTCGCCGGCGACATGATAACCGTAAGCGTCTCGTTCGCCAGGCCGATCGTCACCGTTCGTTGTGAAATGGTCTGATAGCCTGGTGCGGTAGCGCGCAGCGCGTACGTCCCGCCGCGAACGCCCTCGAACACAGCGACGCCATGCGCATCGCTGCGTGCGCTAAGCGAGACGGTCTGCGCGGAAAGGGTGATCGTCGCCCCGGCGATCGGCGTTCCGTCAGCTGCTTCCACCGTGCCCTGAACTCGAAGCGTGTTTTCCTGCGCAATCCCGACGGTAGCCGTAAAGAGGATGCCGGCAAGCAACGTAACGGCGAAGCGCGCGGTACGCGCGCACGTTAGAGTGTTTCCCACGGGGGTAACTCCTGTAAAGCGAGTGGCTTGTAGTATTGGTTATGCGGGGAGCGTTACAGGAGGTCCGCGCCGCGAGATTCGCAGCGCATCGGGCGCACGGCGGCGCAGCGTTAAAGGGGAGCGCTCGAGCTTATACGCGAGATGAGGGACCGCATTGGCAATCGGCCGCAGCAGCGTCGCGACGACCGTTACGAAGGCGTCGCGGTACGAAATCAACCAGTGGGCCAGCGCATAGACGAGCGCCGCGACAAGGCTCACGCAGATCGCCGCCGTGACGATACCCAAGAGCAGCGAGCCGCCAAAGGCCTCGCTGAGGTTCTGCACGGGCACCCCATCCAGGCGGCCGTCGAACCATTCCATTGCCGGTACGAGCGCCAAGCTTGCCGCGACGGCGGCAAGCAGAAAGCCGAGCAGCTCGCGCCCGCGAGCGACTGCGACAGGCAAGCGCGCGCGATTCCTGACCGCGATCTCACAGCAATGACGCAGCCCGCGCGCCGCAAGAAAGACCGCGATCGCGAAGGCGACGCCGCTGATTAGACCGCGCGAACTGTGCGCGAGGTTATCGTAACTGTCGTGGGCGAGCGCGTAGTCGCCCACGACGTCGATTGCAAAATGCGCCAGCGCCGCTCCGGCAGCCGCAGCGCATAAGATGAGCGAAAGAAGCGTCCTAAAACCGACGCGCACGCTTGGGCGCTTCGACGCGCCCGCCGCTCATCCTATTTGTGTGGTTGTGACGGGGCGACCCAAACCGTGCCGCCTGCATACTTAACCTCGGTCGGAACGCACATCGAGGTTTGCGCGCCGGCATAGGTCACGTCTTTGTAGAGAGGCAGAAGGTGCGAGATCGTCGCTCCAGGGCTGAACGTGCCGACATCGGTTACCCGGCGCAGATAGTGCGAGGACGCGTTACGGTAACCGACCGCAAACGTGATGCTCGAAACTGTCTTGCTGCCGAGAATGACGTAAGTTATATCCGTTCCGCGCGGACTATGACTCAGCGGCGCCGGCTTCGCGACGGTGCAGCTCTTGATCAGAATCGGCGTGGCGGCTTGCGCCTGCCCGATTGTCGCCGCCGCGGCTCCAAGGCCGACGAGCGCCGCAACGAGTAAACGACCCAGAAGTTTCATCCTTTATCTTATCTCCAAAAGCAAAGTAAGCAGGGGCGCGCTCTTCCTCGGCGGACCTCTCATCCCCTCGGAAAGGCGGGTTTCACATGAGGCGACTCTTCGACCATATCGACTTGCGGGTGCGCGACCGGCGCGCCGCGGAGGTCTTCTACGATGCATGGCTGAGCCTGCTCGGCGCGCGCAAGCGCGAAGGCCCGGAGTATACTACGTGGCATATCCCGGCGGATGGCACGACCGAGCGTTCCGACAACTTCGGCATCGTGCAAGACGACCGGCTCGTCGCGGGCAGCATTCGCATCGCGTTTCGCGCCCCATCGCGCGATGCCGTGGACGCAATCATCAAGATCCTGCCGAAGATCGGCGCTCGCCACGTTGAGCGGGACGACGGCATCTACGGCGACGCGTTCTACGGAGTCTTCTTCGAAGATCCGGATGGCAATCGCCTCGAGGTCTGCGTCGACAACACGCCGGTAGGATAGATGCGCCGCTCGACGGCTGCCGCAATAACGCTGATCGGCAGCACGATTTTCGGCGCGTGCAGCGGCGCGAGCAAGTGAGGCTTAGGGCAGCTCTTCGTCGTCCAGACCGAAGTAGTGCCCGAGCTCGTGGATCACGGTTTCGCGCACCTCGTGCACGGCTTCTCTGCGCGTTGCAGCGACGCGGTTGATCGGGCCGCGAAAGACGGCGATCTCGTCGGGCAAGAGCGGCATGTCGTGGGAGCGTTCGGTCAGCGCGACGCCGCGGTAGATCCCAAGCAGCTCCGAATCGTCGCCGTCATCCTCTTCGGTGCTCTCGAGGTCTTCCTCGGTCGGCTCCTCCTCGACCGTAACGATAACGTTTTCGATGAGCGAGGCAAAGCGCTGGGGAAGCGACTCGAGCGCCTCGCTGACGACCTCCTCAAACTCGCGCTGTGATAAATGTCCGGCGGCCACTGCGCGCTTCTCTTCGCGATTCGGCGCAGAGGACCGGCCCGCTCGCGACCCGCCGCGAGCGGGACTCCTAGTTGGGTGGCCTCCCAATTGCCGTCACGCCGGCGAGCATTTCGCGAAAGTGCTTGGGGTCGCGCCCGATACTGGCCGTGGCCTGTCCGTTAACCACGTTGAGGAAGTTGTACGTCAGCGCCCCCGGGGCCCCGAAACCACAGGGCAGCGGCGTGACACCGTTGCACGTTCCCTCTCCCCGCACCGTACCGGCAAACTTTCCGCGAGCCGACGTGACGGTAAAGGATTCGTTGAAGCTCCAGTTCCTAGGCTGGAAGATCTCGTCGACAGTCCAGCTGCCCTTTGCAGTAAAGGTACCAGGGACCGCTCCTCCCGCTTTACCGCGAACCGCAAACGAGACGCTCTGGTAATCGCCTTCGAAGGGCTCGCTGATGTCGACGTGCCTGCTCTCCGCGGACAAGAACTCGTCCGCGGGGACCAGGTTTGCAGCCGCGTTGGAGGCCGTTGCGACAGATGGTACGGCGCCCAACGCGCCGTTTGCCGCCTGCGATCCGCCGCAACCCGCGAGCAAAACGGTGCCGCCGAGGACGCCTGCAACAAGCCGGGTGAAATCACCAATTCGCATGGTAAGACCTCCTATTCGGGCTGTGCGCCGCGAACCGAGACTCCGTAGAGCGTTTCGTCGAAGCGGCCTTGGGCGATCTTTGCGGTCGCCTTTCCGTCTGCGCCGTCGATGGAATACGACAGCACGCGCGGCATATCGAACGCGCAGCGCAGGGTGATGCAATATCCGCCCCCGCGTACCGTTCCGGCGATCTTGCGGTGAGCCGACGCGATCGTAAAGTTCTCGTTGAAACTCCACGTCTCGTAGTTCGCATACGTGTAACTCCAGGTGCCCGATGCAATAAACGTGCCCCGATAGGCGCCCGAGGCTTTGCCCGCGGCGCCAAAGGACCCGCCGTCGACTACGCCGCCACGCTGGCCTTGTTGATAGGTGAGGACGCGAACCTGGTTGCCGTTCGCCGACAAAGTCTCGCTAACGGCGACGGCGCGATCGAGCGCCTGGGGACCGAGCCGCGAGGGGTTGGGCGGCACAATCGGGTTTGGAGCGGAGCCGCGAGGAGGTATAGCATTGAGTCCGCTGCTGCCGCTTCCCATCGAGCCTCCGCCGCACCCTGCGAGGAGGGTTATGGCGCCGAGTACGCCGAGCGTGCGGGCGCCGAGATCCGAGATACGCATGGTAGGTTTCCTTTTTTTGTGAGCGACGGCCGAAAGTTAGCCGTGCACTCAGGCTACCAACGGGCGGGGGCGGGCCACAGGCACACTCGCACGGCTGACTCGCACATGTTGCGGAGGCCCTACCCGGGGCCGAAAGCTAACCGCCGGCGCGACGCGAATTGCCAGTCCGAGCATAATGGCCGTAACCGCGACCTGCATAGCAGCGAAAGCGAACCACGCGAAGCGCGCATCGCGATCCAAAGCGCCAGCATCCACGATACACCGTGACTGGGCTGCGCAAAGCCGAGTCCCAGCGGCGGGATCCAGTGCCGTCTTACAAACACGCCGTCGTGCAAAACCTTATCGCGCATGGTCATTCCGTCTGGTGGCACGCCACCCTATCTCGTCGCTCCACGCTCAAAGGTTCGCTTTACGATTAGTCCAAACTACCGAGCCATGCTGACGCATGATGAAGTGCGCGAAGTACCGATTTTTGCCCAGCTTGGCGAAGCCGAGCTCGAACGACTGGCAAAGCGATCCGCCGATATCCGCTTGCAGCCCGGTGAATACGCCGCCCACGAAGGCGAAGGACGTGCGTTGCTCGTGGTGTTGGAAGGCGAAGCCAACGTCACGAAATCCATCGACGGCATCGAGCGCGTCGTCGGACGTCGCACGGCAGGCGAGCTTTTCGGCGAGGTTCCGATCGTTCTAGGCTCACCGTTCCTGGCAAATCTGCGAGCCGTAACGGCCGCGCGCGTGATGCGGATCGAACCCCGCGATTTCCACGCGGTGTCCGCGTCCGCACCGGAGTTGGCAGCTCGGGTCGGCGCATTGGCCCAAGATCGGATCGAAGGTCTGCACGACATCGCCGCAGAGCAACCGGCGCCGCGGGCGACTGTCATCGGCGAGCGTTACGACCCGCAGTGTCGAGCGTTGCGTGACTTCCTCGACCGCAACGGCGTCACGTTCGAGTGGATGAGGCCCGACGATCCACTCGTCGAATTGCGATTTGCCGGTTATGCGCATATAAAAGGCCGCTATCCGGCCGTTTTCTTCGAAGGCGGCGGGTTTCTCGTGCAGCCGGAACTGCGCGAGCTCGCCCCACGGCTCGGGCTAACGACGACACCGTCATTCGCCGAGTACGACACGGTCATCATTGGAGGAGGGCCGGCCGGACTGGCCGCCGCCGTATACGGCGCTTCCGAAGGCCTTCGCACGCTGATGATCGAGCGCGAAGCCCCCGGTGGCCAAGCCGGCACGTCGTCGAGGATTGAAAACTATCTCGGATTTCCAAACGGCGTCACCGGCGGGGAACTCGCCGCTCGAGCGTTGGCGCAAGCGAAACGCTTTGCCGCCGAGATCTTGGTGACGCGTTCCGTCCTCGACATCGATGCGCAGACGCGCCAAATCGAACTCGATGGCGGCGAAGTCGTGCGCGCGAGAACCGTTATCTTAGCGACGGGAGTGTCGTGGCGCCGCATTCCGCTCGAAGGATTTGCCGAGCTGACGGGTCGCGGCATCTATTACGGAGCCTCTCAGAGTGAAGCAAGCACGCTTGCGGGACTCGACGTCTTTCTCATCGGCGCCGGCAACTCGTCGGGGCAGGCGGCGATGTATTTCTCGAACTACGCGCGCTCGGTGACTTTGATCGTGAGAGGCTCGTCGCTGACGAAGAGCATGTCGCACTATCTCATCGAGCAGCTCGCAACGAGAGAAAACGTGCACGTTCGCCTTGGGTCCGAGGTTACGGCAGTATACGGCAGCGAGCACTTGGCAGCCCTCGACGTCGCGGTAACCGCCACGGCGGAGACAACGAGGCTGCCGGCGGACGCTCTCTACATCTTTATCGGAGCCGATGCCGAAACGTCGTGGCTGCCTCTTGCAATAGATCGCGACGAGCGTGGCTACGTCCTCACCGGCGGCGATGCTGCAAAGAACGGGCATTGGACGCTACAACGCGATCCGTATCTACTCGAAACGAGCGTACCCGGAATATTTGCATGCGGCGACGTACGTTACCGGTCGATTAAACGGGTCGCCGCGGCGGTCGGCGAAGGCAGCATGGCCATCGCCTTCGTGCATCAGTTCTTAGAGGCAGCGTCCGTCCCAAAAATCGAACGGGATGGCGCCGATGTGCGGAGGGCGAACGCCTCGTAAGATCAGGCCGGAATGCCCGCTATGATGTTGACATGATCGTTCATTTGATCGACGGAACGTACGAGCTTTTCCGCCATTACTATGGACTCCGTCGTTCCCCCGGCGGTGAACGCCTCCGATTCGGCGCAGCCGTTGGAGTGCTCAACACCGTGCTGCAGATGATCGGTGAAGGGGCTACGCACTTAGGGGTGGCGACCGATCACGTCATAGAGTCTTTTCGCAACTCGCTTTGGAGCGGCTACAAAACGGGAGAAGGCGTTGACGCGGCGCTGCTGGCGCAGTTCGAGCCGCTCGAGGACTCGCTGCGAGCTATGGGGGTTCCCGTGTGGGCGATGACGGAGCTCGAGGCCGACGATGCGCTGGCATCCGCGGCCGCAATCGCATCGAAGGACGATCGGGTCGAGAAGATCTGCATTTGGACGCCGGATAAGGATCTCGCACAATGCGTGCGCGAGGATCGCATCGTGCAGGTCGACCGAAGAACCAAGGCGGTGCGTGATGCTAATGGCGTTCGAGCGAAGTTTGGAGTAGATCCGGAGCTCATTCCCGACTATCTCGCGCTGGTGGGCGATGCTTCGGACGGATACCCCGGCATCAAGGGTATCGGGGCAAAAGGCGCAGCGGCTCTGCTAACGCGCTATGGCACGATCGAGTCTTTCCCGCCGGAGGTGCTGGGCAAGCATCGCGAGCTCGCCTTGCTCTTCAAAACACTGGCAACCCTTCGATCGGACGCAACGCTCTTTGCAGACGTCAGCGAGTTGCAGTGGCGCGGACCTGCCGCTGCATTTCCCGCCGTTTGCGAGCGGCTCGGTGCCCCTTATCTCCTTGCACGCGTGCATAGGGCTACCTCGCTGATTTCGGATCAAAAAAAATGTTGACGGACGACCAGAAGCCGCCGTAACGGTCTCTCGCATAGGTGAGCGGTGCAGGCCCACTCTCTGGCGAGTAGCCGGCATCACGGCGTAGGCGGCTGCGCGGGCGCGGCGACGGCCGCTCGCGCTTCGAGAGCTTGCTTGGAGATCGCCGCCAGCGCTTCGACGTGCGCTCGTGTGAGCTCGTCGAGCTGCCCGTGTAACGCCGAAATGCAGTAGCGAGACAAGTCTACCAGTTGCAGGCGCGCCAGCGCTTGCGCATCGGTGGGCGTTCCCTTCTCCGGCGCGATCCACATCTGCGATAACCGCTTTGCAAAGCGCATTTGCGCGTTGCGGCGCACGACGCCCGCTCGAGTGATGCTGCCGTTTTCGATGTCGCCGAAGATGCCGGAGCGGGTCCAATCGAAAAGGTCCGCTATGGACATCGTCGTTCCGCGTGCGTACTTCAGCGACAGATCGTCGATACGTTGTAGCGTCAGCGGCGCAAAGAGCTCGTCGAGCACGCGGTCCTGCGTTGCGCCGGCAACTTCGACGATCGGCACGTCGTGCCGTGGATCCGGGTTGTATATCCACGACGCATCGGGCCCCAGCGAGCTCACTTCGCTGTACGTCAAGCGATTAAGAACGTTTGGGTTGAACCGCCACGCCGCGTCCGAGAATAAATACGTCTGCAGCAGCTTCCAGGCCGCGTACTCGTCGGCGCGCGAAACCGCTTGCAACGGAGGCCGGCTGCTCGGATCGCCCGCAGCGGCGCGTGAGAGGTACTCACCGCCCAGGTAGCGGGCAGGCATCTCGACGTCGCGCACGTAGAGACGCAGCGGGCTGAGGAAGGCGCGCCGCGCTTCATCGTATGCTATCCCTTCACCGGGAAAACGCTGGTCAACGGCATTCATGATTTGGTGCAGCATAACCAACTGAGTTCGCTCCCACGTCAACGGGCGGTCGCTTAGAACGAACGTTTCAACGCGCGGATCGATCGCATGACCGGTGGCGAAATCGACGTCTTCGTCCGATGCGAAACGGTACATCGGATTAGACCATTGCGAAGCAACCTCGTTAAGCGTCGGCACTTCCGCTTGCGGCGTGATGGCGTTGGGAACGTATTCGTAGCCCCACTTGATCGCGTGGTAGTCATATGGTCCAAGCGCCAGTTGCTGGTAATCGCCTTGTGGCGTTCCCTTCGGCCAGAGATTGACGGGATTGTATGCCATGACGCTGGTGGCGACGCCGTACTTCTGCGTAAACGAGCGGCTTTGCAAGTCCTTCGCGCTGTAGGCGAGGTACGCAATGAAATTATGTTGTAAGCCTAAGTCGTGTCCGGACTCGTGAAGGATCACTGCCCGAACCGCCTGCAAGGCGTATTCCCGTTCGAGCGCCTCGCCCTCCGGCAAGCCGCGCGCCGGCGCGACGACGTACCGGTAGCCGTTACCGGCTAGTCCCATGACCGAGTCGACGTTGATGCCGGCATTGATCTCTTCACCCGTGCGCGGATCGGTCACGATCAGCGCTTCGGCGCCGTACTGCGGTGACGACGCATCGAACCAGCGCACCATGTTGTGCCGGATGTCGTCGCTATCGAAGCTGGAATCGTTCGGCTGGTCCTGCACCAGCACGGCGTTGAGAATGCCGACCCGCGCGAACGCGTCGTTCCAGGTTAGCAGCGCCTTTCGAACGACGTCGCGATACTCGACCGGAATGTCGTTGCTCAAGGTAAAGATCAGCGGGTTGTTCGCTTGCGACGGCGCACCTGGCGTCGCCGGCATGAAGTTCCAGCGGCCGATGTAGTAGACGTTACGAGTCGGCTTCGTATCGTTTTGAAAATCGAGCAGCGGCTGCTCGAAATAGCCCACCCGCGGATCGGCGATGCGCGGCATGTAACCGTCTTTAGGTGCCGCAATCAGGTTGTACGTCATCTTGACTTCGATGCTGCGCGGGTCGGGGGCGTTGTCGATCGTGTCGGGCGAGTCTGTCGCCCAGGTTTGACTAACCCGCAAGATCGTATTTTTTGGAAAGGCTTTCGCGTCGATGAAGAACGAGCGACCGCTGTCGAGCTTGTAGCTGTGTTCCGGCTTTGAAACTACTGCGTCGAACTGCGCTCGCAGATCGGCGACATCGCCCAAGAACGCGTCCGCTGCGATGACGACCGCGGTTGGCGACTCGGCAACGATCGGCGTCGTCGCGATGACGGAGCTCGGCAAAGACAGTTTGGCCCCGACCGCCTGCGGCGAGTTCGCGTCGACCATCGCGTACGTGTTCGGCCAACGCAAAATCACCGTGTTGTCGACGCGATCGAAATGGATGATGCGCGCCGGCGCGACGTACGGCTCGCCAGGTGCAGGGCCGAAACCGCCCAAACCGGTTGCCGGCACGGACGTCTCGATGAGATCCTCACCGAGTTGCGCCTTCGCAATCGAAAGATAGACTTTGCCGTTCTTGCGAACGATGCCGAGGAGTCCCGGCAAGACTTGCGCGTCCTTGGTGAAGACCTCGTAGGGCTGCGGCGAACCGGAGGCCTCCGGTTTCTTGGCATCCTCTTGGGCACGCGCCGCCGGCGACAACGCGACCGCAAAAGCGAAGGCAACGATGCTATAGCGAAGAAAGCGCGACGTACTCACCTCATACTCCAAACGTGATGCGTTGCCGTGGAGAGTTACCGGTGTACGTTCCTCGCACCTTGTCCGTCGAAGACCAGACTGGGAACTCGAGCAAGATCATCGTCGAAACCGACGCTTTTGGCACCGGCCCGTTTGCGCGGGACATCCGCGTCAAGAACCAGTACATTACCGGTTAGGCGCTCGCGCCTTGCGATGACGGTTACAATTCGAGCGCGGCTGCGACGGCCGCGGCCTCGGTCCACTCAGCGCCATGCGCCATGGCGCTTTCGAAGCGATCGCCCATCGTCGCGCGTAGGGAGGCGATGACCCGCTCGTACTCTCGTCGTTCGGTATATTCACGCGGCGCCTCAAGCTTCGTAAGCCAAGCGTCCACGAAACCGAGCAGCATCGCCGCGCGCCTGCGGACTGCATCGCGGTTACCATGTCCGGAAAGCGGCTGCAGCGCCCCGATAGCTGCGAGGTGCTGCAGGACGTACGCCGTTAGTACGGTCCGCTTGACTTCACGGACGGCGGCCAGCGCCTCTCTTCCGTAGGCGCGGGCATCGTCGAAACAGTCGAGAGCGATCAGATAAGCGGCCATGTTGCAGAGGTCGTTCGCGACGGAGCGGCGGTTCTGCGTCGCCTCGTGGCCGGCGCGTGCCTGCTCTGCAAGTTGGAGGGCGGCAGCCGCGTCGCCGGCCGCAAACTCTACCTCCGCGAGATTTCCCGCGATCGAGGCCGCAGGCCGTTCCAGGTTGAGCGCTTCGTAGTACTCGAGCGCCTTAGCATAGAATCGTTTTGCTCCCTCGACATCGCCACACCGCGAACGAGCGGTGCCGAGATCGCCGAGCACGAGTGCTTGCATTCGGCGGTTATCGAGCCGGCGCGAAATCGCGAGGGCGTCTTCGAGCAGGGTCTGGCCTTCCGAGGCGCGGCCCAACGCGCCCAACGCGCTTCCTGCGGCCTGTTGGGCGCGAGCACGCTGCAATTCGCCGAGCCCGTCGCCCAGTTGCAAGGCTTGCTGCGCCGCCGAAAGGGCCGCCTTGTACTCTCCGAGCGAACTGCAAAGCTCCGCATCGGCGACGTAGAGACGGACGCGCACGTCGATCGGTGTTCGGTCGTCGCTGCATTCGATCGCGAGACGAACCCATCGCCGGCCCTCTAGCGGCGCGATAGAATACCAGACGCGGGCCAGCGCCGCCGCGAGCACCCGGCCAGAGCTCACGTCGTGGCCCTCGGCGAGCGACCAGCTGAGGGCAGCGCGGAAATTATCGAGCTCCGTCTGCGCTTCATGGAACCACGATCTCTCGGCGGCGTTGTACCATTCGCGATCGAATCGCTCGGCCATTCGCAGAAACGCGACCCCGTGCTGCTGCGCGATGGCCGCTCGTTCGCCGAGCTGCTCCAGCTTTTCCAGCGCGTACTGCCGCGTCGCCTCGAGGAGACGATAACGCGCATCGCGGCCTTCAAAGTCGACGGCGATCAGCGATTGCGCCGCGAGCGATGAAAGCGACTCCAGCAGACCCGCGGGCGGAAGCCGTTCGTCGCTGCAAACTGCGGTCGCGGATTCGAGCGAGAAGCCCCCGACAAAAACCGCGAGACGTGCGAAAAGCAGGCGCGCCTGCGACGGAAGCAGTGCGCAACTCCAGTCGATTACGGCGCGCATCGTTTCGTGCCGCGGAATGGCTGCGCCGTCTTCCTTCGCTAGAACGTCGAAGATTCTGTCGAGGCGTTCGCAAAGCTGACTGGGAGAAAGCACCGGCGTGCGCGCCGCGGCAAGCGCCAGTGCAAGCGGCAGACCGTCCAGACGCCTGCAGATCTCCACGATCGGCTCGACGTTCTCGCGCGTAATCGTGGCTTGCGTGTCCGCCGCGCGCATACGATCTACGAAAAGCTCCACGGCCCCGTAACGAAGCGCTTCTTCGGGCGTGGGAACTCCGCGGGGAACCTCGAGGGGCGGGATGCGGTAGGCGCGTTCTCCGGAAACGCCCAAAGCCTCACGGCTCGTCGCGAGCAACGTGATCTGCGGGCACTCGAGCAGGAGCGCTGCTGCGATCGTCCGCGCTCCCGACATAACGTGTTCGCAGTTGTCGAGAACGATCAATAGTCGTCTTTGTGTAAGATACGCAACGAGGGTTTCCACGAGCGAACGCCTCGGCGATTCTTCTACGCGAAGCGTACCCGCAAGAGCTTGCACTACCAGTCCGGGATCGCTAAGGGCCGAGAGGTCGACGAACCAAACCCCATCGGGAAATTTGTTGAGCAGTGCGCTTCCGACCGCGATCGCTAGACGCGTTTTGCCCGCGCCGCCCGTTCCAACGATGCTGACGAGAGGTGTCCGTGCAAGGAGCGCGACGACCTCCTTGAGGACCTCTGCACGGCCAAAGAACGGGGTGAGCTGCCTCGGAAGATTGTGAGCCGGCACCGCGACGGGTTCTTCGAGATGCTGACCGCGCGCAGGCCTCGCCGATGACTCGAGTTCGGCGCGCTCTTCTTGCGTGAGCGAAAGCGCATTGGCGATGCGATCGAGGGTGTAGCGGTACGGGGCCTTCCGGCTGCCACGCTCCAATGCCGACACGGCTTGAACGCTGATGAGGGCGCGCTCCGCAAGGGTCTGCTGCGAGAAACCGGCCTGCGTACGAAATCGTCGGAGCAGGCTGGGAAGACCGGCGCCGGCCGCCGCGTTCACTAACTCCCGGGCGAAGGCGCTATCCCATATGGATCGCCGTTGACCGAGGCCGTCTGAGATTCGATCTCACCGGTCTGCGGATCCACGGCGTCGAGGTAGCCCGTCGCGTCGGCAACCCAAAGGTGCTTATCCTTAGCGTCGAAGTTGAGGCTGACGGCTAACCCGAAGCCGGTGGCAAAGAGTTTGCAGTGCGAAATTCCTTGGCATTTGTAGACACCGCGGGCTTGGTCGATGTAGTAGAGGTTGCCATTGAGATCGAAGGCCACGCCGCCGGCGGCCGTGATACCCGAAATAACCAGCGTTCCGCTTCCGTTGCATTGGGCGAACTCCACAATCGCACCCACCGTGGTCAGTTTACTCGGGTCGTCGAAACTCCAGTAACAGTTGCGTTGAGGATCGATCGCGACGCCTTCCCCCACAAGCAGATCGGTGCCGTAGGTGAGAACGCGGGACGGCTGCGTCTCACGGTTTAGGTAAACGCTCACACTTCCGGTCCCGCTTCCGGCGCTCGTCGCGTTTGAAACCGCGACGAGGTTGCGATTGGGTGTGACGCTGACGTTCACGGGCACCTCGCCGCTGTCGTCGAGCGGGGTTCCAATCGGCCCGTTTGGTCCCTTGAGCGTGGTGCGATAAACAAGCACGTTTGAGCCGCCGGCGTTGGCGACATACCACCAGCCTGAGCGCGTCGCAACCGATCCTTCCGGGGCCGAAATGTCCAGCGACAACGTCTCGTGGTATTTGAGAGTGGTGCCTTTCCGGCGGTAAGCCGTCGCTTTATTGCTTCCTGGCGACGTCGAGTACATCCAGTCGTTGCCGAAGTGCTGGGCGTCGGGCCGCATTCCAGAGAGCACGGTCGAGGAGACCAGGCGCAGCGCCGGCGTGGAGGAGCCGGTCGCGCAGCCCGACAGGGAAGCGAGCACCGCCGGCAGAGAGAGCGCTCGCCAGATCTGGGCACGACGAAACATAGCAGAATCTTCAAGGGGGTTAGGCTGCCACCTGGTAACGCGGTACCCGCCTGCCACGCAGCCCGCCTGCCGCGCAGCCCGCCTGTCGCCCGGCCTGCTGCCGCAAACTGTAACAGCAACTGTAGCAGTAGCCTGCCGGGCTGTAGGTTCCGGACGGACCGCGATCTGTTTACGATTTTCGTAGGAGGAGACCGGCACAAAAACTGCCCCTCAGCGGACCGATTCGTTACTTCGATCGACAGGAGTCAAGCATGAAGATTTCTTTGCAGTATGCGGGCCTCGCGGCCGCTATCTTGTTGGCCTCGTGTACCGGAAACAATACGTCGCTCTTACCGGCGGCCGCGCCGGGTGCACCCGGTGCATTGACACCCACCTCAACCCAGCGGGTCCCGGCCGGATGGAGCGCTACGGCCACGCAAGCCGTTCCCTTTAAGCAATTCCCCAGTGGAAGCGTATCGGACGCAACGCAGTTGCACGTGGTCGTCGGCCTGCGCATGCGTGACGCGGACGGCGCCTCGAAACTGCTCCGCAGCCAACATACTCGCGGCAGCGCGTCCTTTCACAGGTGGATGACGCCGGAAGAGTTCACCGCCGCGTTCAACCCCTCGCTGGGCCAAGCGAACTCCATCGCCGACTATCTCAAACAGCAGGGCTTCACACGGGTCAGCATTGAGCCGAATCACTTGATCGTGAGCGGCAGTGCTCCCGTTTCACGCGTCGAGCGGGCTTTCAACACGACCATTCACGGCACGTCGGTGAACGGGCACATCGTCTACGGGAACGTCAAACCTGCGCTGATGCCGGACCGCTTTCGCGGATTGGTCGCGGCGGTACTCGGCTTGAACAATGCTTATGAAATGCACCTACACATCAAGAAGTCCGATCGTCAGGTGCGGCCCCTCGGAGCCGGCACGCCTCCGCCGTGCTTGGAGGTCGTCAATGGCATCTGCATCGGCGGCGAATACGGTCCGCCGCAGTATCAAGTCGCGTATGGCGCAACCAACTGCAAGACGACGTGCAGCACGGCGAGTAAGACCTCGATCGCCGTCATGGGCGAAGGCGACGTATCGCAGGTCGTCAAGGACCTTCAGACCGCCGAAACGTTTTGGGGGCTTCCGGCCGTGCCGTTCTCAGTAGTAAAAGTCGGCATCCAAGGCACCGATACGTCGGGCGTTGACGAATGGGATCTCGATACTCAGATCTCGAGCGGAATCGCTCAGACGGTTAAGCATCTGTATCTGTACGATACCACCACGCTGAGCGACTCGGACACCGCGTTGGAGTTTAGCAAATGGGTCAACGACGACGATACGCAGGCCGGCAACTCGTCGTTCGGCGAACCGGAAACGCTCGCGTACGCCGATGGCGCGATGGCACTCGATGATGAAGAGTTCAATCAAGCCGCAAGCCAGGGCATGACCATGTTCGCGTCGACGGGCGACAGCGGCTCGGGTTGCCCCGTCCTTGTGAACACTGGTCTGCCCATCGGCGGGACGCCCCAAGTCTGCTATCCCGCGTCGTCGCCGTACGTCGTAGCCGTCGGCGGTACGACGCTGGACACGAACGCAAATGGAAACGAACCCGGAACGTACTACGGCGAGCACGTGTGGGTCGGAACCGGGGGCGGCTACAGCCTGTACGAGTCCGCCGGATACTGGCAGGCCAACGGAATCTGCGCGCTATGCACCGCAGACTCGATTAGAGGCGCAGCCGATATCTCGATGTGTGCGGATAACAACGGCTGCCCCATGTACGTCTTCGTCGATGGAGCACCTGAGGGCGTCGGCGGAACCAGCCTGTCCTCGCCGATGTCAATGGGCATCTGGGCGCGCCTAGAGACCAACTTCAAGAACAAGCTCGGCTTCGCTGCTCCCGTCTACTATGGCGTGTACGGCTACTACGAACCTTGTCCGATGGGATCGACGGCGTGCGTACCCGCGGCAGAGCCGGGCGACGACACTTCGGCTCTACCCCCGGACACGACGGCTCCGATCGGCGGTTTCAACGACATCCTCTATGGCTCGAACGGAATCCCAAGTTCCGCCGCACCGGGATGGGACGAACCGACCGGCCTTGGATCGATCAACTACTACGCAATGCAGGAAGACATCCAGAACTCGATCTTCCCGGGTAACTAAGTGCGGCGAGGAGGCGATGCTACAGCGTCGCCTCCTCTAAAGCCTCAACGAACGCGTTCTTGGTGACACGCTCACCGCCCGGATGCTAGCCTCAAGGAGTTCGCAAGCGCCTGAGGCCCCTGTGTGCCAGAGCTGACGCCGTCGAGATCTTTCGACCCGATCGCCCCTTCGCAAAGCGCGCACGCCACCAGATGAGCTCGCGATCGCGCGTCAAATTTCACAAACAACATACGGACGTGCAGTTCAATGGTGGCGATGCTTCGGTTGAGGAGGGCTGCTATCTCCTTGCTCTGCATGCCGTTTGCGAGTGCCCTTAAGATGCTTTGTTCCAAATTGGTCAAGTGAAGCTGGCGCATCGGTTAGCCCCCTCAAATGGCGAAAGTGGTGGACCGGTTATGAGCAGAGCCGTCTGAGAACGCGACCGCGGCTCGCCGCCCCGTGGTGGAGGATATACGGAAAGGCCGTTCCACGGTACGTGTTCTCGCCAGGAACGGTACGGAGACGCCCTCGGAACTGGGAGCGCGAAACTGGCGCATCGGTCAGGCTCCTCAAATGGACGAAAGTACTGCAGCGGCTATACGAAGAGCTTGTCAACCATCCCTGCCTACTACTAGCCCAAGGTTTAGCTAAACATAGCCAAATATATCGCTTACTTGGTTTATTTAGTAGACAAGCATTCTCGCCGACGGTTAGTAGCTAAAATTAATCAGTAAGGGGGCGACCCGCCATTAGCCCCAGAAGCCGTTCCCGGTGACGGGCCTCCCGAAGAAGCCACGCGCAAAGGCTGCGTGGCGCGCCGATTTTGAGCGCGCTTACGACGAGGGTCTGTATCAGGACGCCGCCCAGATCTACGACCGTTCGGCCGGAGGTTCCGAGCCGCTCGATCTGGTGCTGAAGGCGGCTCGCGCGCATCGACAGGGCGGCCAGCCCGCTGCTGCGCTGGGGTTGCTTATGGGGTTGCGCATCCCGGCCAATAGACCGCGTGACCGAGTAAAGCGAGACGCTTTCCTAGGTGAACTATACGCCCGCACGCAGGATCTTGCATCGGCAGACCAGCTCCTGAGCTCTGCACTCAAGACCGCCCAGCTACTCGAAGACGGCGACCTCGTCGCTTATGTCGGTCGATACATAGTGAACCGTCATTTGCTCGAGCAAGACACCGAGCGTGCGCGACAGGCGCTCGAGCTGATTAGAAGTGGCTGCTCCCGCCACTGGCGTACCCGCGCGCTGATTATTGAAGCTTACGTCCTGCAGTATGAAGGACGCGTTCTTGAACAGGCGCAGTGCTTGCTCGAGGCTCTACGTCTTCTCGGCCCCAACCGAGACGAAGACGTGGAGCATGGACGACCGTCTGTTGAGGAGTTGATTACCGACCATGAGTGGAGAACGGCTGTAACCCTGTCACTCGCCGAGCTGTCGCGCGAGCTCTATATTCCGGAAGCCACCGCGGAAATCGAGCGCGAGCTCAGCGGCCCTCCTTGGCCAAGAGGCGCCTTTTATAATCGATTTTTTGCGCTCAGTTTGCTCGCCTGGGGAAAAGCGTTTCACGGCGACTATTTCAGCGCTTTCCGTCATCTTAAGAGCGCGTCTGAGGTGGCCGAGACGAGGGGTTTGAAGGTTATCGCAGCATGCGACCGCTCCTTTATCGCGGGTTACTTCGGGGAGCGCGGGTGGTCCCGTGTCGAGCTCGACGAGGCGGAACGGCTGGCCAAGGAAGTGGATTGGCAGGGAACATTCGGCGAAGAACGGGCGGGGCTGCTCATGCTCGCCGAGCTCTTTTGTAGCGTCGATCCGGCCAGGGCTTCGATGTACCTTGCAGAGTACCGCAATCTCGGGAGTGTCCGGCTGCCGGTGTATCCTCACGACGTGCGCGTGCAGGCCTCTGTAAAATACGCGACCGGCCTTGTGGAGCTCGCAACCGGGAACCGAGCGCGGGGCTTAGCAGACGTTCGGGAAGCGCGAGCGATATACGAACGGGTTGGTTACGATTTCCGCGTAGCGGAGTGCCTGATGAGCGAGTACCGCGCCACCGGGAGTCGCGATCTCCTACCGATGATCGAGGAGAAACTGCGACACTATCCGCTGAGCTGGTTGGCCGACGAACTTCGGGCCGCGACCGAACGGCCGACGATCGTGCTTTCACCAATGCAACAAACGGTCTTCGAACAACTGTGCCTGGGCAAGTCCACGGCCGAAATCGCGCAGTCCTTGGGACGTAGCGAATACACTATAAGCAACCATATCAAAGAGATTTTCAAGGCCTATGACGTGAGAACCAGAGCCGCGCTTTTGACCAAGGCCGCCAGTAAAGGTTTGGTAGGCGGCACGTAAACTCCGGCGAGCAAGCATCGACGCGTTGGGCCTCGTCGAGTAGAGCTTAGAACGCACGAATCGCAAGGCTTGGCGGGAGCGTGTAGGA